>CAZWJE010000076.1:0-15310 GCA_964634395.1 uncultured Gemmatimonas sp.
CTTCCGCTCAATCACGTTTCCAACCCGCTCAGGCCGTCATCGTGAATAAGCGAGGGTCAAGGGCGTGATTGTCTCGAAATTACATCCGGCGACCGGCCCTGGCCAATCTCAACAGCCCCGCGTTTACACGGATGCGAGCGTCCGGTCTCATTCGGCGAGCGCGAAACTTCGTGGCCCGTATGCGCCGGTTCCCGCAACCCCGGACGATTCAGGTAACGCGAGTGCGCGAAGGCGGGATATCCTTCGCGCACTCTCCCGATCCTTTATGGCGGGTCCCGCCTAGAATCCAGGCTGGATCGAGAAGACCCACCGCCAGTCATTGTTCGCCTCGAAGGCCTTCACGTAATCCACCTCGAGCACCATGAACCCGAACAGATTGGTCCGGATCCCGGCGCCAGCGCTGGTGAGGAATCCCCGTCTTGAGTTGTCGTCGAGGACACCGCGCTGAAAGGTGGGCGTCGTGGTCGAGCTCCACGCGACGCCCGCGTCGTAGAAGAGATGCGCGTCCACGGGAGGCAGTGAGAGACCTGAACCTCCTCCTCCGGGTCTCAGCAGGGGCATCCGCAGCTCGATATTCGCCACCGCCACCCGGCTGCCGATCAGCTGGTTGTAGACACCACAGGACTGACCCATCCCCACGCAGTCCATGGTGGTGGCGTCGTAGCCTCTGAGGAGCGCGGGGTTGCCGAGGTAGAGGTCCGAAAAGGTCCCCTCCGCGTCACGCCCGTATCGACCGGAGTGCATCCCCCGGATCGCGAGGGTGAATGGGCGGGCGTACAGGTACTTTCGGAAATCGGCGGTCGTGGAGACGAACTGGAGCTGTCCCCCCGTGGGTGCGACGCTGATACGGGCCCGGCTTCCCGCGACCGGCGCGGTATAGCCGAAGAGGGCGCTATCGAACACCCAGGCGGCCTGACCCTCGACCAGATTGAACGAGGGGCCGTCCTCTCCTGATTCGTCCACGTTGTTCACCCTCCCGGTGAACCGGTCGTAGCGGTATTCCTGGATCTTCCTGTCGAGTGAGATTCGTCGCAGCCCCGCGCCGAAATCGAATCGCTGGACCCGCGAGATCGGGTAGCTGGCGAATCCCGAGAGTCCCGAGTCGAATACCCGCTCCCTGACGACCTGCTGGACGTACTCGTCCCCCACGATCCCTTCGGCGTAGTAACCATAAACGATCGGGACTCGCTGCACTCCCAGGCCATATCCCCACCGGCCCTGAGAGTTGAAATATTGCACCTGACCGCCGACTTCGTCCCATGCGCCCTGCGCCTGGATCGCCGCGCCGAGAGTGTGGCCACCGAGCACGTCGCTGAAGACACCCGAGATGCCGCCGGAAAGCCCCGCGCCTCCGAACATCCCGCCTCCGACGGCAACACCGACCTGGGGCTGGCCCAGATAGTCGAGCCCGAGCTTCGCCCGGTACGGCGCGACTTCGTACCCGCTCGCCTCGCCCGGCGTCGGCAATCCGGTCGTAGCGTCGGCCAGATACATCGAGACCCGGTTGTACGCCGCCTCCTCCGGGCGGGGGGTTGGTGGGAGACCGGCGGCCTTCGCCGCCATGCTCTCCTCGGCCGGGTCGACGGGTGTGCCCGCCAGGCTCGATGATTCGCTCAGTCGGTAGATATTGTGGCCGTTGTCCTCGAACGCCGTGAAGACGAGCACGTCGGCCGCTCGCGCCACGCTCAGCGCGGGGCTCACGTCGGTGATCCCGCTGACGCCGGTGAAGATGTTCGTGACCCGCGTCAGCTCTCCGTTCCCCAGTTCGATACGGTAGATATTGGGGATCCCTGACCGGGTGGAGATGAAGTAGAGCCCGGTTCCCTCCCGTGACCACTGCGGGTTGGTGTTCTTCCCGCCCGCCATCCCCGGGACCGGCGTGATCTCGCGGGTGCTCAGGTCGAGCACCGCCAGGTCATAGTCGCCGTAGGTAAGCGCCCCCAGGTCGGTCTCGAACCGGTCCGTGACGAACGCGATTCGCTCGCCATCCGGCGAGAAGGCTGGCTGCAACTCGGTGAACCTGTCGTCGGTGAGCTGGCTCGGGGTACCCGACTCGAGATCCACCGTGTACAGGTCCGTGATACCACCGCGGATCCCGGAGAAGGCGATGGTCCGCCCATCCGGCGACCACGTGGGGCTCGTGATCTCGCCCACTTCGGGGATCACGATCTCGCGCAGTCGTTTCCCCCGCTCCGCGTCGACGATCACGATCACGTCGCGCCCGTCGCGCAGTGCGCTGAACGCGAACTCCCGCCCGTCAGGTGACCACGTTCCCGCCGACTGGATATAGCGCAGACTCCCATAGTGGGAATCGAACGCCGTCCCCTTCTGCAGCCGTCGGATCACCTCGCCCGACTCCGCGTCGGCGAGAAGCAGATCCACGTCACCGCCGCCGAGTTCGGAGAGGAACGCCACCCGCCGCCCATCCGGCGAGAGCGCGGGACCCAGGTTCATCCGTCCGCCGCCACGCTCGGCGGTGATCAGGCTCGACGCCTCCTCCCGCGCGTCTCCTCGCTCGGCCAGCTGTGGCAGGTAGGTTCGACGCACGGCCGCCTCCCAGTCCCCCGAAAGCTCATCCAGCGAGATGTTCAGGATGCGCTGGAACGCTTCGGCGTAGGGAACCCCTTCGCCGGTGAGCTTCAGCACCTGGCCGATGGCCGCGTCGCCCCATCGCCCGCCGATGTACGCCCAGAGTGCCTGACCGTAACGGTAGGGGAAGATGTTCGGGTCCCGCTCCAGTTGCCGGATCGACGGGATCCGCCCCGCCAGCGCGGCGTTCCGCAGCCAGATCGCCGTTAGCGGGTCGACCGGGCCGACAGCGAGATATTCCGCCATTCCCTCGATGAACCAGAGCGGAACCTGAAAGCGACGAGCGGCCGCCTCGATCCCTCCACCCGCGCGTCCGAGCCCGGAGATGTCGTACTGGAAGGCGTGCACCAGCTCATGCCCGAGAATGCGGTCCGTCTCTTCGTAGGAATAGGCGAATGGCATGATGACGCGCTGCTTGAACGCCTCCGTCACGCCGCCGGTAGCCTCGGAGATCTCGCCGCTCAACGCCGTCGTCTGCTGGAAGTCGGGGTGGTTCGCGTAGAGGATTACCGGCTGCCGCTCGTCGAACCGGTGGTCGAGGATCATCGAGAGGCGCGCGTACCAGCGCTCCGCCATCCGCGCCGCGTCGCGCGCGGCTTCCGCTTCCTCGGGATAGAAATAGATGTCGAAATTGGGGGTCTTCAGGACCTGGAAGTCGAACGTCTCGTACTGGACCTTGTTCCGTCCGAAGTACTGGGCCGAGGCCGGGGTGTGAATGACGAGGGCGGCGACGCCGAGCAGGGCTGCCGCGAATAGCGGGCGGATGCGCATCACGATGGAAACTCCTTCTTTCCGCGCGGGCCGCATGGCGTCGGCCCGGGGTGGTGCGGTCGCGGCGACCCGCGGGAAGCGGCGCCGGTCCGCGGCGGAGGCGGGATGCCTCCTGGCTCACGGAAAAGGAGGACACGGGAGGGGTGGAGTTACCCTGACGGGGGGTCCTCCAGCCACCCCGCGAGACGTTCCCGCAGCAACCGCAGCGCCTTCCCCATCTGCGCCTCCACGGTCTTCACGGAGATTCCCATCGCGGCGGCGATCTCGGTGTACTTCAGCCCGCTGCCCCGGCTCAGCTCGAACACCTCTCGGCATCGGTCCGGCAGGCTCGCGACCGCCTCGCGCACGGCGTCGTCGATCTCCCGTTCCGCGGCACCCTCCGACGTGGGGGCCACCGAACTCGTCGCTTCCAACAGGTGCTGGCTCTTTCGTTCCAGCTGCTGGCGCCGGATCCGGTTCAGCGCGCGGTTGCGCGTCGCTCGGTACAAATAAGCACGGAGTGTCTCCTCGATGACGAGTGTGTCACGTCGGCGCCATATCTCCAGGAAAACATCCTGGACGACTTCCTCGGCCGCTTCCCGCTCACGCACCATGCGCTCCGCGACCCCGACGAGGCCCGCGTAATGCGCGCGAAAGATGGTGTCGAAAGCGCCCTGGTCACCTCGTCGGAGCCGATTCTGCAGCTCGCGGTCGGAGGTCTTGTCTGCGTTGGCGGTGGAGTCCGTCAAGGTGTCGGAGACGGAGACGGGAATGGGGAAGCCACCGTCGCGGCGGATGGAGCCGGCACGGCGTCGTGCGTCAGTCAAACTTGAAAGCGCTCGCGGGCCGCTGCAATATCCATGGCCGTAGGGGAATCCGCGCCGCCGCGTGTCTCTGGTAACATGGTCGATCGAACCCAGCAGCCAGGTCCGGGCGCCGACGCGCCCGATTGGGACGCCCTCGCCCGCTACCTCGCCGGCGAGTCCGACCTCGCGGAGGCCATCGAGATCAGGCGCTGGCTCGACGCTGACCCGGCGCGCGAACGGCTGTTCGCCAAGCTCGACCGGGCGTTGGATCCAGCGCTTGTCGCGCCCTCGGCCGAAGTAGACGTCGAGGCCGCCCTCGCCCGGACACGGGCCCGACTCGACTTTCCCGAAATCCACTCGATCGGGGTCGCCCGAAGGGCTCGCGACGAGCGCGAAGTCCTTACCGGTCGACGCGCCCCACCCGCCTGGCGTACCCTGGTCCTCCGCGCCGCGGCCGTCGCCGCGATCCTCGCGGGGCCGTATGTCGTCTATTCGCTCGCGACGAGGGAGCCGGGTCTGGCTCCCGTCGCCGGGATCGCCCCTCCCCAGATCGTCGCCACCGAGGCTGCCCGGATCGATTCGCTTTTCCTCGCCGACGGCACTCGAGTCATCCTTGGGCCCGGCACGACGCTCGCCGTCCACGCGGACTACGGTGGCGTCACGCGGGAACTGACCGTTGAAGGTGAGGCAATGTTCGATGTCGTTCACGACGAAACCCGACCGTTCCGCGTCTATCTCGGGGAGGGCGTCGTACAGGACCTCGGGACAGCCTTCAGTGTACGTACCGCGTCCAACGGAGAGGCGCGCGTGGTCGTCACCGAAGGATCGGTCAGGCTGAGGCGTGAAGCGGAGGCGGACGAGACCGGCGTCATCCTCTACGAGGGCGACCGCGGCTTGCTTTCCCGCACTGGCGCCCCGGTCGCCGAACGAGGCACCGCCACCGATGAGGACACTGCCTGGACCCGCGGTGTCCTCTCCCTCCGCGAAGCGACTGTCTCAGAGATCGATTCCGAACTCAGACGTTGGTACGGCTACCACTTCAGCGTCTCGGGCTCCGATCTCGCCGATCGCCGACTTACCGCGTCGTTTGAAGGGGAATCGGCTGGACAGGTCGGAGAGGTGATCGCGCTCGCCTTCGGCGGGCGTTCTGAAGTACGAGGGGATACGATCGTGATCCATCCGGTGGGACTTCCGTGATGAGGCGGGTCTTGAAACCGCGCCGTTTCAAGCGCGATACCCGTGCCCGCGTCGTGGTGGCGGTCGCGAGTACGCTGGTCGCGTCCACGGTGGTTGCACCGCCGGTCGCGGCGCAGGCCGCGGCGTGCGCGCATGGGATTCCCGTCACTCTCGTGGCGCGGTCCGCTTCCGTCGCGTGGGAGCCGCCGCTCGACCGTCTCGTCACGCTCGACTTCGCGGTCGGCACCCTCGGCGACGCGCTCGACAGCCTTTCCCGCGCGGCCGACGTCCGCATCTCCTACAGTCCCGAAGTCGTCGCCGCTGACCGACCCGTCTGTGTCGCGCTGACTTCGGTCCCGCTGGGCGACGCTCTCCGAGAGATCCTTCGCGCCACGGAAGCCGCCGACCCCGACGGGACCGCGAAGATCCATCCGGCGATCGCGGACATCGATCACGTGGTCCTGGCGCCGGCTCCCGATCCTCGCGTTCAGGCCCAGTTGATACCCAGCGCCGAGCGGGTTTACCCGCTCGAAGGGATCATTGTCACCGGCGAGCCGAGCAACGCCACCGGGCGGGGCATCGCTCACGCGACCGAGGTGATCGATGCCGAGCGCATCGCGGCCCTCGGTTCGCGCGACCTGGGGGCCGTGCTCGCCACGGTGGTCCCCGGGTTCGCGACATGGCCTTCGTCCGCGACGTTCGGCGGTGCTGTCACGGGGTCGCGCGGTGCCAGTTCATTCACCGGCGGCCATCCCGCGATCTATCTCGATGGAGTCCGGGTCGCCGACCCGCTCTCTCTCGCCCGGCTCGCTCCAGAGGCGGTGGAACGAATCGAGGTGATCCGTGGCCCGGCGGGAGCGGTCCTCTACGGAGCCGACGCGATGGATGGCGTTATCTACATTCACTCTCGACGCGGGCCCGGGAGCGGTGATCTCGCCGGACTTCAGATCCGCTCGAGTGCTGGTCTGGCTTCAGGCGGATTCGCCCCTGGGGACGACTTTTCCCACGATCACGCGGTGATGGGTCGCCTCGGTTCTCCGACGCGGTCGGCGGGGTTTTCGCTCGTGGGCGGGACGAAGAGGGAAGTGGTGCCCGACGCGATCAGCCGGTACCTCGCTTTCACCGGGAACGGCCAGGCGATCTCCGGCTCGCGCTTAATCGCCGCGACCGCACGCCTGGCCTGGGAAGGCGCGCGTCTCGGTGCGGCCTCGGCGGAGTTCGTCCCCGGCACGGGCGCCAACCCCGCGGTGAACCCGATATCGCGGTCGTCCGCGTTCTCCGGCTTCGCGAGCGAGGGAAATCGCTCGGCGATGAGCTACACCCTCGGGGCGACCGCTGCGTTCGATCCTTCCAATCGGTGGTCTCACTCGCTCCTCCTGGGCGTGGACGGGTACTTTCGCTCCGGCCTCCCCAGCAATGCGTACGGCGCGTATCGCCTCGATCCGTCAGGCGCCGCCCCCGCGACGGGTGGTGCGGGGACCCGTCTCACCGTTCGTGGAACCAGCAACTTCGGCGCGATCACCACGGAGGACCTCGATGCTGATCTCTCCTTCGTCGCCGACTACTCCCGGCTCGTTGAGGTCGAGTCAGACGCTGCACGGGTTGGGTTGGGGGCGCACGGAAACCCGCCCGCCGGTACCGCTTCAGCCTTCGACCTCTCCCACCGCTACGGTTCGGCCGGAGCCGCGGTGTACGCGACCGCCGGTTATCGCGACCGCCTCTTCCTTGACGCGGGCATTCGCTTCCAGGCAAACAACGGCGGCGGTCCGGGAATCGACATCCGGGCGCTTCCGATGCTCGGCGCCTCCCTGAAGGTGGAGCGCGGCCCTCTCACCGCCACCGCCCGCGGCGCCTGGGGAACGGGGATCCGCCCGGCGAACGCGACCTTCCGTAATACTCTCGTGCCGGGGGGCGGGCGCGCGGAACCCGCGTTTCTCACGCCAGAGGAAACGCAAACCGGTCTCGAAGTCGGTGTCGAGCTCGCCATCGCGGATCGAGTCACCCTCGCGGTCACTCGCTTTGACCAGCGCGCGATCAGTCCGATCCGGACCGGCCTCACGATGAGGCGACCGGTTTCGCCGCTCGAACCGGAACTCGCTCGATGGGCGGCGCTCGGCACTCGTTGGAGCCTCGGCGAGATAGCCAATTCTGGCTGGGAGGCGACGTCGTTGATCACGGCCGGCCCGCTCACGGTCAATGCTGCCCTGGCGACGGTCGATAGCCACGTGGATCGGTTACCGAGAGACTATGCGGGCGACCTCCGTGACGGTGATCGGATGCTCTTCGTCCCGGCGGTGACCGCGGGCCTGGGGGCCACGTGGACGACGCCTCGGGGATCGCTTTCGCTCACCGCTTCGAGAGCCTGGAACTGGGTTGCCTACGACCGAACACCGCTCTCTTCGTACTCCGAATCCGGCCTCCTCACTGGCGAGCCCAACACCCGACTTCGTGATTCCTTGCGGTCGTACGACGGTGCGCCACGCCTCAACGCGAGCACTTCTTTCGCGGTGCGTCCCGGCTTCAGCATTCTCCTCGGTGTGGACAACCTCCTGGGGGATCAGCGGGGCGAACCGGACTCTCTCATCGTCGTTCCCGGGCGCGCCTTCTCGGTCGGTCTCCGGGCGAATTTCTGAATCCGACCATATTCGGAGAGGAGAGCGAGTTCCGAAACCAGAGCACGCCGTTGATGGTCGACGACTCGCGCTACGTCACGACTGGCGTTGACCGCACCGTCATCGCGCTCGACGTCGGGACCGGGGAGACAAAGCGGGTCCGATGTGGTGATCGGAGCGTCGTCTCTGGCCGCTCTCGATGCCGCGCGGTTACGGCCCGCCCCCTCCCAACGCGGATATGGTGGCGCGACTTCGGAAGGCCCGCCGAACGGCGCGGAACGGATCGGTGCCGATCTCCCGGGTCCGCGATTGGTTCGCCCGGAGTGACCGGGCCGATGGATTTCAGTTGGTCACCCACTCGACACACCGGCCTCATGGACGTACCATTCCCGCCTCGGAAATCACCGAACCTCGCGCCTTCGTACTCGCGCCTTCGTACTCATGCAATCGCTGATCGCCACGGATCCTGAGATTCACCGCCTCATCGGTCTCGAGACCGAACGCCAGGCGAATCAACTCGAGATGATCGCCTCGGAGAACTTCGTTTCGCCCGCCGTCATGCAGGCGATGGGTAGCGTCCTCACCAACAAGTACGCCGAAGGCTATCCGGGTCGACGCTACTATGGGGGATGCGAGATCGTCGACGAAGTGGAGAGCCTCGCGCGACAGCGCCTGTTCGATCTCTTCGGCGCGGACCACGCCAACGTGCAGCCTCATTCAGGGGCGCAGGCCAACATGGCCGTGTTCTTCGCGCTGCTCGAGCCGGGTGACCGGATCCTGGGAATGAATCTCTCCGAGGGCGGCCACCTCACTCACGGCTCTCCGGTCAACTTCAGCGGCCGATTCTACGAAGTCATCCCGTACGGCGTGCGTCCCGATACACATCTCATCGACTACGACCGTCTCCGTGATCTGGCGATCGAGCACCGCCCGAAGATCATCATCGCCGGCGCGAGCGCCTATCCTCGTACGATCGACTTCGAGGCATTCTCCCGAATCGCCTCGGAGGCCGGCGCGAAATTGATGGTCGACATGGCCCACATCGCGGGGCTCGTGGCCACGGGGCACCACCCCAATCCCGTGCCCTGGGCGGATGTCGTCACCTCGACGACCCACAAGACGCTTCGCGGACCTCGCGGCGGCCTCATCCTGACACGCGAAGAATACTCGAAGGCGATCGACAAGCAGATCTTCCCGGGGATCCAGGGCGGCCCGCTCATGCACGTCATCGCCGCCAAGGCCGTCGCCTTCCATGAGGCGTTGCAACCGTCGTTCAGGAGCTACTCGGCCCAGGTGGTCGCGAACGCGCGGACGCTGGGTGAATCTCTCATTGAACGCGGGTTCACGCTCGTTTCCGGGGGTACCGACATTCATCTCCTCCTCGTCGATCTGCGCGGCAAGGGGATCACGGGGAAGGACGCGGAAAGGGTACTCGAGACGGCCGGTATCACGGTGAACAAGAACACCGTGCCGGGTGAGACCGAGTCGCCGTTCGTGACTTCGGGGATCCGTATCGGTACGCCGGCGCTCACCACGCGGGGGCTGCGCGAGCCGGAAATGCGCGAGATCGCGGGCTTCATCGACGAGGCGATCGCGGCCAGGGCGGACGATCAGGCCCTCGCTCGAATCAGGAACGAAGTGCGCGAAATGTGTGGTCGTTTCCCGTTGTATGAGGAGGTCGGTCAGGTCTGATCCGACGACCTGGCCCGCCGCTTCCGGGAGAACCCGTACTTCGGACGAGGGTACCGAACGGTCGGTGACGCCGGGCTCGGAGCGCGCGTCGGACGTATCGTTTTTCGCCTGAGAGTGCCGTTGATGAAGAAGGCCTACATAGAAACTTACGGCTGTCAGATGAACGTGAGTGATACCGAGCTGATGCACGGGATCCTCGCGGAGAACGGCTACACCGCCGCCTCGACGCCCGAGGGCGCCGACGTCATCCTCGTGAATACCTGCGCGGTCCGCGAACATGCCGAGCAGCGGGTGATCGGTCGGGTCGGCCAGCTTCAGCGGTACCGCCGCCCGGGTGTCGTGATCGGTATCACGGGCTGTATGGCCCAGCGACTCGGTCCGGATCTGCTCGACCGCGCGGGCGGAGTCGACCTGGTCATGGGCCCCGATGGGTATCGAACGCTGCCCCAGGCGCTCGAGGCACTCAGCACCGATCACGCCGGGCCGACACGCGGGGCGACGCGGCTTCCCGTCTTCGCCGGTACCGGGCCCACGACGGGCGGCGGTCTCACCGTGATCGACTTCGACCCGTTCGAAAACTACGAGGGCATCACGCCGCGCCGTACGTCCGCCGTTTCGGCGTGGGTGCCCGTACAGCGCGGATGTAATTATCGCTGCACATACTGCATCGTGCCGTACGTCCGCGGCGATGAGAAGAACCGCCATCCGGATGAGATCCTCGCCGAGGTGCGTTCGCTCGCCGAGGACGGCGTTCCGGAAGTCGTTCTGCTTGGTCAGACCGTCAATTCGTGGGAACATGGGGATTGGGCGTTTCCTCGCCTTCTGCGGGAAGTCGCGCGGGTCGACGGGATTCACCGGGTCCGTTTCACCTCCCCGCATCCGAACGATTTCACCCGCGACCTGATCGACGTGATGGCGACGGAGCCCAACGTCTGCGATCAGCTCCATCTCCCGGTTCAGTCCGGCCATGATCGGACGCTCAAGCGGATGCTGCGTCGCTATACGGTCGAAGAGTACCGCGAGAAGATCCGCTGGGCTCGCGAGGCGATTCCAGGGATCGCGCTGTCGACTGACGTGATCGTTGCTTTCCCGGGTGAGTCGGACGAAGAATACGAGTCGACACTCGACTTGATGCGGGAGGTGCGTTTCGACGACGCGTTCCTCTATCGCTACTCTCCGCGGGACGGGACACCCGCGACACGCCTCCCGGACGACCAGCGCATCCCCGACGAGATCGCCCGCCACCGGCTCGAACGCCTGATCGAACTCCACAGGGCGATTCAGCTGGAAGTCTACTCCGCCCAGGTCGGCGGCGTGGAGCGGGTGCTCGTTGAGAAAGAAGCCAGACGCGGTGGGCTACAGGGCAGGACGGAGGGGAACAAGGTCGTGGTGTTCGATGGTGAACCCGCGCTCATCGGCGACTTCGTCAACGTCAAGCTCCTTTCCACCTCTGGATCCACGTTCGCCGGCGCGCTCACGGACGGGCCCCTGAGACACGTTGCTTGACCGCTTTGACCGGCAAAGTGATAGGAGTCGCCGTGAAGAGGCGCTCCGCACGGGCCCCGGCCTGCGCTGGGTAGGCGTCGCGGTGCTCGTCCTGGTCGCGGCACTCTTTTCCTTTCTAAATTCCTCCGCGCGCGTCACCCTCGACGTCGGTTTCACGGAACTCTACCAGATTTCCCTCGTCGGTCTCGTCTTCGGCTCGTTCCTGCTGGGCATGATCGCCATGTTCCTCTTCGGTCTGCGTTACGACCGAAGAGTCCGCGATACCCTCCGGGATCACGCCCGTCGTGCGCGGAGCGAGTTCCTGCCGCCGGTTTCCATTCCGATCGCGCCCGGTCCCACCTACCCGGTCGATCTCCCCCGGGAGAAGACGCTCTCCACTCATCACCCGCCTGAACCGCCACCGTGAAACACTTCCAGCGCCCCCTCGTGGTGGCGCTCCTCGCTTTTCTCGCAGGCCTCCTTCCCGCGCTCCGCTTCTCACCCGAACCCTTCCCCCTCACCACGATCTTCCTCATCGTGACCATGGCGACCGCCTTCGTCACGATCCGTCCCGGTTCCACTCCAGGTCGTCTCCTTCCGTCAATTCTCTTCCCGCTCTTCGTCTCCTCGGGCGCGCTGGTCGGCGCGCTGGCCGCCGCCGATGCGTCGGTCGATTGCCGGTCACTCCTGGAGGATGACCAGCTTCTGGTGGTTCGGGGCACTCTCGGCGCGGCGCATCGCGTGGACTCCGGCATCGATCGTCCGCCCCTCCTTCCGCTGCATGGAACGATCACGGATACGGCGACCGGCGAAGGGAGGTGTTCCGGCGAGATTCGCCTTCGTGTTCCTCGCGGGGGCCGTGACTTCCCCGCGGGTGTACCGATCATCGCGACCGGAAGCTGGCGGACCTTCGCCGCCCCGGCCCTCACCAGTCGCTGGCCGGAGGATCCACGTTTTCGCGGTTTCCTCCTCGCCACCACCATCTCCCCCGACACCAGCGCGACCGGATCGCCACCATTCTGGCTCGGCCTGAGGAATCGTACCGTCACCCGCATCGAGAAGGTCTTCCCCCACGACACCGCGCTGGTGGAGGCCCTCCTCCTGGGTCGCCGAGAATACGTTGACCCGGTCATCATCGATCGGTACACCCGGTCCGGCCTGACGCATCTGCTCGCGATCTCGGGTTCCCACGTCGCGTTGATCGCTGGAGCGCTCCTCCTCACCGGCTCAGCGTTCCGGTTGCCGAGACGGCGAGCGGTGACCGCCACGATCGTGGCGACGTGGATCTATCTGTTCATCATCGGGGCACCTCCGTCCGCCGTTCGATCCGGGGTGATGCTCTCGCTCACCCTCCTCGCGGTCCTCTTTCAGCGACCCGCCGCCACGAGCGCGATCGTGGCCGCCGCCGCCATCGCGATCATTGCGTTCTCGCCTCTCGCGGTTCTCGATCCGGGATTTCAGTTGTCGTTCGCCGGCGTGTTAGGCGTCGTCTACCTGCGCGAACCCCTGCTCAGCATGACGCCGGACGATCTTCAACGCAGGGGCCTCACACGCGGAATGCTGGACGCGTTCGTGATGGGTATCGGTGCCTTTCTCGTGACCGCGCCGATCGTCGCTCATCATTTCCAGGTGATCGCGCCGATCTCGATTCTTGCCGGCGTCCCCGCGATTCCGCTGACCAGCATCGCCCTGATCGGAGTCGCGCTCGCCCTCGTCGTCGACCCCCTTCTTCCCGGCGTCGCGGCACTCATCGCCTCGGGCACCTCGGTCGCGCTCCGGCTCCTTGACTGGGTCGCCGCCGTAGCGGCCGCGGTTCCGTACGGCAACGGACCGATCTCACCGCCGCCCTGGTGGAGTTGGTCCGTGGCCGCGATGGTCGGGCTCATGGCCGCGCGCTTTGTTCGACCGGGCTCTCCCCGCCTCCGCCGCCTGGTGGCCTCTGGCGCGGCGATTGCAGCGCTTATCGCCTGGCCCGCGGTCACGTCGTTCGGCGGATCGGGAGATCTGGAGGTGCACTTCATCGACGTCGGTCAGGGTGACGCGATCGCGATACGCACCCCGGGCGATCGGTGGATTCTGGTCGATGCCGGACCCGCCTCGGCGGACTTCGACGCCGGAGAACGGCGGGTCGTTCCGTTCCTGCGCGCGCGTGGCGTACGGCGGATCGAGGCCTTCGTGCTCACCCATCCCGACCTCGATCATATCGGTGGCGCACAGGCCGTCTTCGAGGCAATCCCGGTGGCGAATGTCTTCGAACCCGGTCATGTCGTGGGGAAGGAGTCATATCTCGACTTCCTGCGCGCCGTCGATCTCCATCGCACCGGTTGGCGCGCCGCCCGCGCGGGGCGAACCATGGAACTCGATGGCGTGCGTTTCGACTTTCTCTGGCCGGACCCCGAAGCGGTTGACGCGTATGCCGACGCGAACCAGATTAGCGCGGTGATGCAACTTACGTTTGGGGACTTCAACCTTCTCCTCACTGGAGACGCGGGTACCGACGTCGAGCGTCTCCTCGCCTCGCGGCATGGCGACGCCTTACGGTCCGAAGTCCTCAAGCTCGGTCACCACGGGAGCGACACCTCCACCGATCCCGCGTTTCTGGATCGGGTTCGACCGGAGCTGGTGGTCGTCTCGGCCGGCCGGCGTAATCGCTACGGGCACCCGGCGGCTCCGGTGATGGACCGCGTCGTTTCCCGAGGGATCGACGTGGCACGTACCGACCTCGAGAGCACGATCTCGATTCACGTTTCGAGGAATGGCGTCGACTGGGGCCGGGAACACTGAGATGGAGCGTCTGCTGACGGTGCTGCTCGGCGCGCGTGTCGCGCCGCCGGAGGAGATCTCCGCGGACACCATTCCTCGGGGCGTCGTGTTCAGGCGTGGCCGCCTCATTCCGCGCATCGGGGGGCTGCTCTGCCGGATGTCGGGACCCGCCGCCGCTGTCACCCTGGGTCGGACGATCGTCGTCTGCCCCGATGTACGTCTCTCGCCGGGACTTCTCGCGCACGAACTCGTTCACGTTCGCCAGTGGCGCGATGATCCGTGGTTCCCCGTCCGATACTGTCTACAGACCCTTCGGCACGGGTACCGTAACAATCCCTATGAAGTGGAGGCTCGCGAATTCTCCGCTTCCCTCGTCAACCCCGCTGACAAACGAGATGATTGAGATGGAGAGATCCGTCGTCACCATCGGGCGTCACATCATGGAGTCGGAGCGCCAGTTCCCCGAGGCCACCGGCTCACTCAGCACGATCCTCTACGAGCTGGCCCTCGCCGCGAAGCTGGTCACCCGCGAAGTCCGTCGGGCCGGCCTCGTGGATATCATCGGCCAGACCGGCAACGTCAACGTCCACGGCGAACGCGTCCGCAAACTCGACGAGTACGCGGACGACGTCATCTTCCGCGCGCTCGACCACTGCGGTCATCTCTGCGTGATGGCGTCGGAAGAGCAGGAAGGGATTCGCCCGATTCCGGAACGGTTCGAGACGGGTGAGTATGCGCTGCTGTATGATCCGCTCGATGGCTCCTCGAACATCGACGCCAACATTTCGGTCGGGACGATCTTCTCGATCCACCGGAAAATCTCGAGGGGAGCGCGGGGCTCGATCGAGGACTGTCTGCAGCCGGGAAGTCACCAGGTCGCCGCGGGCTACGTCATGTACGGATCGTCGACGATGCTCGTCTATACGACCGGGAATGGCGTCCACGGGTTCACGCTCGATCCCTCGATCGGCGAGTTCATCCTCTCGCATCCCTGGATGAGGATTCCTTCGCCGGGTCAGCGGATCTACAGCGTCAACGAAGGTAATTACAGCAACTGGTCACCCGCTCAGCAGAGGCTCGTCGACCACCTCAAGGGTAGCGATGGCATCAACGACCGGCCGTACAGCGCTCGGTACGTCGGGTCGATGGTCGCGGACGTCCATCGTACTCTCCTCTATGGCGGGCTCTACATGTATCCCGCCGATCGCCTTCATCCTCAGGGCAAGCTCCGCCTTCTCTACGAGGCGGCGCCGATGGCGATGCTCATCACGGGAGCCGGCGGTCGGGCGACCAACGGTGAACGGGATATCGTCAATATCGATCCCGTCGATCTGCACGAGACGACGCCGCTTTTCCTTGGCTCTCCCGAGCAGATGGACCTGGTCGATGAATATCTCGCGTCGGATCCCGAGCCGCTGATGGTTTCGGCACCCTAGA
>CAZWJE010000077.1:0-6277 GCA_964634395.1 uncultured Gemmatimonas sp.
TAGACCCCGCGCAGCGCGTCGTTCAGCGCGGTGAGCGGCAGCACGCGGATGAACGGCTGCATCGCCTCCGGGAAACGGCTCGCGCTGAAGAAGACACCCGAGAGCACGAACATCGGGACCATGATGATGTTGTTGATCCCGCCCACACCCTCGATCGTGCGCGCTCGTGAGGCTGCCAGCAGACCGATCCCCGCGAACGTGATCGCGCCCAGGAAGACCACCGCCGCGAAGAGGGCGAGTGAGCCAACGATCTCGACGCCGAACGCGAGCCAGGCGAAGATCACCACCGGTGGCACTTCGACGAACACGAACACCAGCCGGCCGACGAGCTGCGCGATGAGGAAATCGCTCCGGCTCATCGGGGTGGCGACCAGCCGCTTCAACTGCTTCTTCTCGCGCATGAGAACCAGACCGAAGCCGATTCCCCACATCCCCGTGCTCATCAGGTTGAGACCGATGAGACCGGGCACGAGCCAGTCGATGTAGCGGCCGCCGGGGAGGCGTTCGGCGTCCTCGGCGACGGTGACCGGGCGGGCCGCCCCCGCGCCCCGCTGCACCGCCGCGTCGACGAGAAGGCGGGCCACGCGGCTCTCCTCGCGCGCGGGGTCGAAGCGGAAGGCGAGCGTGTCGGAACCGCCGAGGACGAGCGGCACCTCTCCGAGCCGAAGCGCGCGCTCGGCGGCCGCCGAGTCGAGGCGCGTCGGCTCCAGCTCGGGGTCGGCCTCCAGCGCCGCGTAGTGGTTCTCCGCGACGGTACCCACCTGGACACCGATCGGGATCGGGGCGGGATCCCCCTCTCCCCGGAACGCGAGACCCAGTCCGATGGTCATCACGATCGGGAAGCCGAACGTCCAGAAGAATGCCTCCGGTTCGCGCAGGAAGGTGCGCACTCGCATGAGCGCGAGTTCGCGGATCGCGGCTACCGACATCGGGGGGCCTCGCGCGATGGTGGGCGGGACGTGGAGGTCTCAGCCGTCACGCAGCTGTCGCCCCGTCATCGCGAGGAACACGTCGTCGAGTGTCGCGTCGTGGGTGTTGAGCGCGGTCAGCTCAGCGCCGGCGCGGGCCGCGAGCTGGTAGAGCGCCAGGATCGTCCGATGCGGCTCGCGGGTCGCGAGCCGCTGATGCCCGACTACGGCGTCCACCCGCGTCACGGCGGGCAGCGCCTCGAGCTCCGCTGGATCGAGCGGCGCGGAGGTCTCGAAATCCACGATGTGATCGCCGCCCAGGCTCGCGATCAACTGTCGCGGCGTGCCTTCCACGAGCACCGTCCCATGGTCGATGATCGCCAGCCTGTCAGCGAGTTTCTCGGCCTCGTCCATGAAGTGGGTCGTCAGCAGGATCGTGCCGCCGCGGCCGCGGAACTCGTCGCAGATGTCCCAGATGTGGCGACGGGATTGCGGATCGAGCCCCGTGGTCGGCTCGTCCAGGAAGAGGATGTCCGGGTCGCCCGCGAGCGCGCACGCCAGCGAGAGACGCTGCTTCTGCCCGCCCGACAGCCCCCGCACCAGGTCACCGCTCTTGTCCCTCAGGCGGACCCGGTCGATCAGCTCGTCGACGGTGAACCCCGCCGGGGCCATCGCCCGGAAAAGCGAGACGACTTCCCGCACCTTCAGGCGATCAGGGAGTTCGGTCTCCTGCAACTGGATCCCCAATCGTCGCCGCAGCTCGCGCGCGTCGCTCTCCCACTTCAGACCCAGTACCTCCACCTCACCCGCATCCGGCCTCTGGAGTCCTTCCAGGATCTCGATCGTCGTCGTCTTCCCCGCACCGTTCGGCCCCAGCAGACCGAAACACTCGCCCCGGCGGACTTCGAGATCCACCGACCGGAGCGCCACCGTCGCGCCGAACCGTTTCGCCAACCCCCGGCAGCGGATCGCCGGAACGATCCCGGCCACCGGGTCCCGCGCCGAACCCGCTCCTCTCGATGGGATCATCGGTCAATGCCGTCGCCACGGTCCATGCCAGGCCTCGCCAGCCTCACGGGGATCCAGAACGTCCACCCGCCGACGGTCGTTGACAGGGCCGGGGAAGATCTTTCACCTCGGCCTTTCCCGGCCTCGATCGCCGCCGCGACCTCGCGCGAATCCAGCGCGAATCGCGGAGGAGTACCGCACGACTCCGAGGCGACTCGCGTACGACTCCCGAGCGAATCCCGCGCGATCCGCGGGCGATTTCCGGGTCGATCCGACCGGCCACCGTGGAACACGAAACGCCACTCCCGCCGCTATGCCGCGCATTTTCAGCAACTTCGATTGCCTTCGGGTTTCATGCGGCTTATCCACATTCCCCGCGGTTATCCACGGATCGCGACGCAGTTATCCACAGATACGGGCGAAAATGGCGCGATACGGGCCATTCCGTTACCGCGCGATTACGGAGCGGGTCGGGCCGGGCAGAAGCCGGGAACGGTTTCGAAAGCTCAGAGGAGACGACCCTGGAGGGCGCTGGTGCCGTCGCGGGAGATCATGCGGTCTTCGTCGGCGCCCAGAACGAGGACCGACGGATGCGAGCGCAGCACGATGTTGACCACGGTTCGGTAGTAGCTGGCCGCGATCCACCAGGCCCGCCGATCAGAAAGCCATTCACGGCGGGCGGCGGCGACCTCCATTTCCAGGTCCCAGGAGAGCGCTTCGCTGCGGGGCGCGCGGAGGAGGATGCCATCTTCGCCACGCCGCCCACGCACCCCGAGTTCGATCGTCGGGGTCAGGAATGGCTCCGGTCGCTCGTCGAGTATCGTACCCTGATCCGGACTCATGCCTTCAGATCCTTCCTTCGCCGCTCGCGGGTGCGGGACGATAACGTCATCTACTTTCCGCGCTCCTCGACGGATACGGTCTCGTCGAACTGCTCGACCTCAACGCGACGACCGTCGTTCCACTCGACGATGACGTGGTGTGTCCAGGCCTCGACCACCCGGCCCGTGTTCCCTTCGATCGACCGGAGGAGGTCTCCGACGCGATAGAAATGTCTGGATTCCAGTTGGCCGGTCATGCGACTCGCCGCTCGCGCGCGCTCGATTCTGATTCGAGGGGAGACGCAATCTCACGTGTTGAGGCGTCCTTGGGAAGGGTGACTATCGAACGTTTCGCTGGCGGAGGTCGGAACCCGGGCCTAGATTCGGCGCGGCACCGCGAATCACCACCAACGCATCGGCTCCGACACGAGGGACCACTCCGCGATTGGAGGCCTCTCCGCTTGTCTCGCCGCGACACTTCCATGTACACGTCTGCCTCCCATTCGCGTCCATCGACCGCAATGAGCGAGGCGCTGCTGCGGACGCTCATCCAGTCCTCGCCGCTGGCGATCTACACGATCGACGGGGAGGGGAAGGTACGACTCTGGAGTCCCGGCGCCGAGCGGGTCTTCGGCTGGATCGAAAGCGAAGTCATCGGTAGGCCGGACCCGACGGCGGCTGACCCGGCGGTCGTCGAGGCGCTGGTCCGTGCGGTGGCGGATTCCCCATGTCCGGTCGAGCGGGAAGAAACCCGGTGGAATCGCGCGGGCGAACGAATCGAGATCTCGCTCTCGGCGAACCGGCTCGCCACCGGTGCGGGGGATGCCCCCCCGTCGGGGATCCTCATCATCGCCACGGACGTCACCGACCAGCGACGTATCGAACGTGAGCGGGATCGACTCCTCAAACGCGAGCGTGAATCGCGCGCGCGCGCCGAGAGGGCCGAAGCGCGTTCTTCGTTCCTCGTGGAAGGCAGTGACGCCCTTCTCGATCAGTCGCTCGACTACCTCGCCACACTCAATAACATCGCGCGGCTCGCGCTTCCGGAACTCGGGGACTACTGCCTCATCGACGAGGTCGAGAACGACTGCATCACGCGGGTCGCGGCGGCCCATGTGGATCCCGATCGCGAACCCCTTCTCTACCAGAAACACCGCCAACCGCTGGGAACCGACCCGGAGCGGCACCCGGTCGTTCGCGTGGTCGAAACGGGCGAATCGGTATTCGTCGAGCGTGTGGACGACGCGGAGTTGTTCCGGATCGCCCATGACGACGAACACCTCGCCGGACTTCGGCGGGTGGAGCTGAACTCCTTCATCGTCGTACCGCTGCGCACGCACGGGAGGATCCAGGGCACCATCACCCTAGCATATGGTCATTCGGGTCGACGCTACACGACGGCGGACGTGCACACGGCGGAGGTGCTCGCGCGGCGCGCGGCCGTGGCGCTGGACGCGGCGCGCCTCTATCGCGAAAGCCGCCAGGCCGTCCTCGCGCGTGAGCGGCTCCTCGCCATCGTCTCGCATGACCTGCGGAATTCGCTCGCCACGGTGCTCCTCAATTCGAGCGCGATCCTCGATTCCGAGAGCGCCGACCGTCTGGACCGCCATGTACGAGACCAGCTTCGCTGGACGCTCCGCTCCGCCGAGCAGATGAATCGACTCATCTCCGATCTGCTCGACGTCTCGGCGATCGAACTCGGGCGCTTTTCGCTCGATCCATCACCCCAGTCGGTATCGGCGCTCATCCGCGAGGCGGCGAATCTCTACCACCCGTTCGCCTTCGAACGGGGAATCCACCTGGACGCGAGCGCCGAAGAGGATCTGCCACTCATCCTGGCTGATCCCGGCAGACTCCTCCAGGTACTCGGCAACCTGCTGACGAACGCGGTCAAGTTCTCGGACGAAGGCTCCTCGGTGGAACTCCGCGCGGAACGCCACGGCGCGGCGGAAGTCCGCTTCACGGTGACCGATACGGGCGAGGGAATCGAACCCGAGGCACTCGGCTCGATCTTCGAGGGATACTGGCGCGGACGCCGCGGACGGCGGGGCGGCGCGGGGCTCGGCCTGGGCATCGCCAAGGCGATCGTCGACGGCCACGGCGGGAGTATCTGGGTCGAGTCGACGCTCGACGAGGGTAGCCTCTTCGCGTTCACGGTGCCGGTCGCGGCGGTGTAGCCGTTCGCGCGCGACCCGCCCACCAACCATCGCCCCGCGCTCGCGCCGAGGAATCAGTCGAGCGCCCGCTTCATCCCGTAACCGATCACCGCCAGCGCCACCCCGCCCGCCGCGATCCGTCCCAGCGCCGGTGACATCCAGTGCTGCCGCTCGGGTCCAGCCTCCCTGAAATGCTCCACGATCGCCCGGTTGAAACGCGGCAGATCGCGCGGCGACCGACTGGTGACCCAGTTCCTGTCGATGACGACCGGGAGGTCGCTCCAGTCACCTCCCGCCTCGATCACGTCCTCCCGGATGCCGGGATAGGAGGTCAGCTCCCGGCCATCGACGAGCCCGGCCGAGATCAGCACCCACGGCCCGTGACAGATCGCGGCGATCGGTTTGCCGACGTCATCGAACCAGCGCACGAAGTCCAGGACCCGCCTGTTCTGGCGGAGTGTTTCGGGGCTCCTCCGCCCCCCGGGAATGAACAACGCATCGTATTCGTCGGGATCGGTATGCGAGATCGGCCGATCGACGGCGATCTCCCTCCCCGGCCCGGTCTTCCGTACTCCACGGATCGTTCCTCCATGGATCGAGACGATCTCGACTTCAGCCCCTTCCTCTATCAGGCGACTCCTGGGTTCGTCCAGCTCGGATTCCTCGAACCCGTCCGCCGCGATGATCGCCACCCGAAATCCATCCAGTTGCCCCGCCATCGTTACTTCCTCCGTTTGCCGACCCTGCCAAGCGTGCCGACCTTGCCGGTGTGAGTCCCATTCAGACGAGCGGAAAAGCTCCCGAGGTGCAAGGAGCATGCGGCCGCGGGCTGAAGGGTGAGCGGAGACGCTCGGAGCAGAGGCCCCGGCGAGTCCGAGGGTCCATCCATAGGGGATCGGCACGAACGCCTCGCGGCTTCGCATCCGATGCACCCGCCGTCGGGACGAGGGGCGGACGGAACCGCGGCTCACGGTTCCCCCATCGTCCTGCGCAACAGCTCCACCTGCGCGGGGTTGATCCTCCGCGCGGCCTCCTCATATCCGAACCACCCGCACCGGTCGATCTCCGGGTAAGTGACCCACCGGCCCGAGTTGCGGGGCCACTCGTGTTTCGTCTCGTTGCTGACCACCCGGTCCGGATCGGCGTCGCCTTCCCATGACCAGGCGTGCACCGTCTTTCCTCCCTTCTGGCGGATCGAGCCCAACGGGACGAACGGGCCGACCGGCCGGATTCCCGTCTCTTCCTCGAACTCGCGGATCGCGGCCTCCAGCGGTTCTTCTCCCTCCTCCGCGACTCCCTTGGGGATCGTCCACGCCCCATCGTCCCGGTTTCGCCAGAACGGACCGCCGGGATGGGCCAGGAAGAACTCGATCCCGGACTCCCG
>CAZWJE010000077.1:6377-8615 GCA_964634395.1 uncultured Gemmatimonas sp.
ACGATCGGCCTCGCGCGCCGCGCTTCCGACGGCGGGGCGATCCTCGCCCTCTTCCCCGAGCTCGGTATCTCGGCGTACACCAGCGACGACCTCTTCCATCAGGACGCACTCCTCGACGCCACTCTCCACGCGCTCGCGCGGTTGATCGAGGAGAGTCGGTCACTCACCCCGGTACTGATCGTCGGCGCCCCGCTCCGCTTCGGGTCGCGGCTCTTCAATTGCGCGCTGCTCATCCACCGGGGCACGGTCCTCGGCATCGTTCCCAAAAGCTATCTGCCCAACTACCGCGAATACCACGAGCCCAGGCAGTTCTCCGCCGCGCGCGCCGCGGAGTTCGACACGGTCACCTTCCTCGGTCAGACGGTACCGTTCGGTTCCGGCCTGGTCTTCGACGCGCTCAACATACCCAACCTCTCGATCTTCGTGGAGATCTGCGAGGACTTCTGGGTGCCCAACCCTCCGAGCATCCTCGGCTCGCTCGCCGGCGCGACGGTGCTCTGTAACCTCTCCGCGAGCAATATCACCGTCGGGAAGGCCGACTACCGACGCCTTCTCTGCGCCTCCCAGTCGGGACGCTGCGTGGCGGCGTACCTCTTCGCGACCGCCGGGTCCGGAGAATCCACCACCGATGTGGCGTGGGACGGGCACGCGCTCATCTATGAAAATGGCGACCTGGTCACGGAATCCGCGCGCTTCGAGGACGAGGAGCAGCTCATCTTCGGGGATATCGATCTTGAACGGCTCACGAAGGATCGCGAGCGGCTGACGACGTTCTCCGATTCGATCGCCGACGCGGCTGAAGCGATCGCGAGCGTCCGGCGCATCTCCTTTGAACTACCCCTCCCGGAAGCGCCGGTTGCCCTCGAGCGACGCATCGAACGTTTCCCGTACGTGCCGGCGAACTCCGAGGACCTCGACGACCGCTGTTACGAGGCGTACAACATCCAGGTCCAGGGGCTGGTCAAACGCCTTCGAGCGACGGGTATCGAGAAGGTGGTCATCGGCGTTTCCGGCGGGCTGGACTCGACCCAGGCGCTGATCGTCGCCGCCAGGACAATGGACCGCCTCGGGTTTCCCCGCACCAACATACTCGGCTATTCGCTGCCGGGGTTCGCCACGGGCGAACGTACACGCGGAAACGCGCTGCGATTGATGCGAGCGCTCGGGGTCACCACCAGCGAGATCGACATCCGCCCCAGTTCCATGCAGATGCTCACGGATATCGATCACCCGTTCGTGCGGGGCGAGCCCGTACATGACATCACCTTCGAGAACGTGCAGGCGGGGGAACGGACCTCGCACCTCTTCAGGCTCGCCAACCACCATGGCGCGCTCGTCCTCGGGACCGGCGACCTGAGCGAACTCGCCCTCGGCTGGACGACCTACGGGGTCGGCGACCAGATGTCGCACTATAACGTGAACGTCTCGGTCCCGAAGACGCTCATCCAGTACCTGATCCGCTGGGTCGTGGAGAAGGAAGAGTTCGGTGGTGACGCGAACGCGGTGCTCCTGTCGATCCTGAACACCGAGATCTCGCCGGAGCTCGTGCCATCCGACGTGGGAGATGATGAGATTCGTCTGCAGAGTACCGAGTCGGTGGTGGGACCCTACGAATTGCAGGACTTCAACCTCTACTACATCTCTCGTTTCGGATTCCGGCCGAGCAAGGTCGCGTTCCTCGCGTTCCAGGCCTGGAAGGACGCTGACCGCGGTACCTGGCCGTCACTCATACCCGTGGACTCGCGCCACGAATACGACCTCGCCACGATCCGCCGGACGCTGGAGGTGTTCCTGCGGCGATTCTTCCAGACCAGCCAGTTCAAGCGGTCGGCGATGCCCAACGGTCCCAAGGTCGGCTCGGGCGGCTCGCTCTCGCCACGGGGTGACTGGCGCGCTCCGAGCGATTCCAGCGCGACGGCCTGGCTCGACGAGCTGCTGCGGAACACCCCCGGCAGTTGAACGCCCATCGTACCGCCCCGGCTTCCAACCTCGTGCCCCGCTTGATCTTCCGGACGACGACGCGCTTGAAGACGGGGCTCCGCCAGGCTAGATTCCAAGCTTCCCCGAACACGTTGAGAGAGATACGATGACCGGCAGCAACTGCCCCGCCTGCGGCGCTCCCGCGAACGGCAACTTCTGTTCGCAATGCGGCGCATCGCTCGCGAAACCCGTGGAATGCCTGGAATGCGGAAATGAGGTCCCCATGGGTGGGCGTTTCTGTAACATGTGCGGAACGCC
>CAZWJE010000077.1:8715-10300 GCA_964634395.1 uncultured Gemmatimonas sp.
CCGCGGGCGGCGCCGATCCGTCGGCGATCGACCTGGGCTCGATGACGCCTGAGGAGGCCGCGACCCGGCTCTTCAACCGGGTGATGACCAGCGTGTCCCAGGGCGACAGTGTATCCGCCCGCCAGTTCGCCCCGATGGCGATCGACGCGTACGGCCTGGTCCCCGACCCGGATCTCGATTCACGCTATCACATCGCGCTCCTCGAACTGGTCAACCGCGACTTCGCCGCCGCGCGGGCCACCGCGGAATCGATTCTCGCGGAAGTCCCCGACCATCTCTTCGGCCTTTACACGGCCGCCCAGACGGAACAGGAGATGGGAAACGGCGAAACGGCCCGGTCGTTCTATCAGCGGTTCCTTGACGTTTACGACGCGGAACTCGCGCTTCAGCGAGTCGAGTACACGGAGCACGCGACGATCCTGCCGGGAATGCGAGACGCCGCGCGCCTGTACCTGGGAAGCCCCTGACCGCTGGTGATTTCGCGGGGATCGGGTCGCCGGAGGGACGGTCCGCGGATGACTCGCCGCCTGGCGCCGAACAGGCCGCGATCAGAAACCGGTCGGGTTGTCGATGAACTCCGTCTCGAGACCGAACCTGTCCTGGAGATGCCCGGCGAGTTCCTTCAGCCCCCAGGTTTCCGTCGCGTAATGGCCGGCGAGGAAGAGGTTCACACCGCCTTCCATCGCGTCGAAATAATGGTGATGCGAGCCCTCTCCGGTGACCAGGGCGTCGAGCCCCGCGTCGCGGGCCGCACCCAGATATGACGCCCCACCACCCGTGATCACGCCAACTCGACGAACCCGCTCCGGTCCACCCGGAACCATCATCACCCGCGTCTGAAGCAGTTCGTCGAGCCGCGCCGCCAGCGCTTCCCGACGAATCTCCAGCGACCCCGTCACACCAATATCGACGCCCTCGTGCGCCGCGAACGAACCGTCGATCTCAATCCCCAGCTTCTTCGCCAGGACGCGACTGTTGCCAACCTCCGGATGCGCGTCGAGCGGCAGATGTGACGAATAGACGCCGAGGTTCCCCTTCAGCAGCGCCTCGAGTCGTCGATAATGACGCCCTGTCACCATCGGACTTCCATCCCAGAAGAGGCCGTGGTGGACGATCAGCAGATCCGCGCCGCGAGAGACGGCCGCGTCAATCGTGGCCTGGGCCGCGTCAACCGCGAACGCCACCCGCGAGACCGGTCCGCGCCGATCCACCTGCAATCCGTTCCACGCATTCCGATAGTCCGGCACCTGACTGACTCGCAGATACCCGTCGAGGTAATCGGCCACTTCGCGCGCGTTCATACCTGACGCGGAAATTTCTCCACGAATTGTGGACATCTCGCGTGGATAAGCATGTCAAGAATCTGTGGAAAGAACGTAACAAGGAGATTGTTCAAAGACTTACGGAATTCGACGGCGGTGTGGACAATTCGCCCTGGATCCCGGTGAATGCGCGTGATCATCGGCGTCCGGCCTGTACGAATCGGTCGTCAGGGGATGTCCACGACAGTCTGAGGATCGATCGGCGCACCGTCTTTCCACACCTCGAAATGCAGGTGCGGCGCCGTTGACGACCCGGTGTTCCC
>CAZWJE010000077.1:10400-14916 GCA_964634395.1 uncultured Gemmatimonas sp.
CCCCGCTGGGTGAGTGGCCATGAAGTGGGGACGAGCGCGGTGCTGCTGTCGACCACGGCATCGTCGACGGCCCGACCGTCGATGGCCGGAAGCCAGATGCTCGCCGGATCGGCCGGTCGATTGGCGCCGAGAATATCGCGGACCCGCGAGTACTGACTTTCCAGACGGCGCAGCGCGCCCGCGAGCTCCTGGACCTGCGCGAGTTCGCCCTGAAGGCGACCCACCTCACTCTCCAGCCCGGGCACCCGTGCCGCTCTGGCGCCGACGTAGCCCCAGGACACCATCGTGGCGACCCACACGATCGCCAGCGTCAGAATGAGCAACGCGACCGCTTTCAGCCGCCGATAGGAGATCTCGAACGACCGGGCGGTCGAGCCGTGCCCATGGGGCACGACGATGAACTTCATCAGCCGCCGTTCACGCTCCATCGGCGATCAGCGTCTCTGCCCTTCGTCGCCTAACAGGATCTCCGAGACCCGATCGAAGTCGTCGACGTCATAGAAGGGAATCTCGATCCTGCCGGCACTGTTCGACGTCAGCTGGATCTTCACCCGGGTGCCGAGACGACGCTGCAACTCGCTCTCGAGATGCCGGATATGAGGCACGTTTCCGCGCGCCGGCGGTGCCTTCTTCTCCCTTCTCTCCGCTCGTGACGACCGATTCCGCCGCACGAGTTCCTCCACGGCGCGCACCGACAGGTTCTGATCCGCCACTCGGCGCGCGAGGTCCGCCATGCGGCGCTCGTCGCCAGCTCCGAGGATCGCCCGGGCATGGCCCATGCTGAGCGTCCCATCGCTGACCAGCCGCTGCACCGACGCGGGTAAATGCAGGAGGCGCAACAGGTTGGCGATCGTGGAACGCTCGCGGCCGACGCTCTCGGCGACATCCTTCTGGGTGTATCCGAAGTCGTCGATCAACTGCCGGTACCCTTCGGCCTCTTCCAGTGGAGAGAGATCCGCGCGCTGTACGTTCTCGACGATCGCCAGCACCAGGAGCGTGCGGTCATCCATCTCGCGCACGACGACCGGAACCTCGCTCCACCCCAGACGCCGAACCGCGCGCAGACGACGCTCACCGGCGACGAGCTCCCACTCCACCCCCGAGGGGGCGCCGGCGCTCGCCGGCCTCACCACCAGTGGCTGGAGCAACCCGTTCTCACGAATCGACGCTTCCAGCTCGGCGAGCCGTTCACCGGAAAACTCGCGTCGGGGCTGAAGCGGGTTCGCCGCGATCGTCGAGATCGTCACCGTCCGATAGGCACTGGCGGGCATCGCTTCGTCCGGAAGATACTCACCGAGGAGCGCGCCAAGCCCCTTGCCGAGGCGCGTCTTCCGCCTGGCCTCGAGGCCCGCGCCGACGGTCGGCTCTCTCGTGCTCATCCGTCCTCACTCCCCGCCGCGACCGCCAACCCGCCCGAGTCGGTCCCGGAGATCTCCCGCGCGATGATCTCCCGGGCCAATCCCAGGTAGCTCTTCGCGCCGATGGAAACGATGTCGTACATCACGATCGGCTCGCCGAAGCTGGGCGCTTCCGCGATTCGTACGTTCCGCGGGATGGCCGTGTTGAAGACCTTCGCGCCGAAGTATTCCCGAACCTCGTCGGCGACCTGCCGGGAGAGGTTCAGTCGGCCATCGTACATGGTCAGTAGAACGCCCTCTATCTGTAGGCTCGGATTGAGGTTACGCTGTACGATACGGACCGTGTTGAGGAGCTGGGAAAGACCCTCCAGCGCATAGAACTCGCACTGAATGGGGATCAGGACCGAGTCCGCCGCCGCCAGGGTGTTGAGGGTCAGCATGCCCAGCGAGGGCGGCGCGTCGATGAGGATGTAGTCGTACCGGTTCCGGATCGGGGTGAGCGCGTCCCGCAGAATCCCCTCACGCGATGCCCGCTCGACGAGTTCGACCTCGACGCCGACCAGATCACGGGTCGCCGGCAGGACATCGAGGAAGGGGAAATGCACACCGGCGATGATTGCGTCCTCCGCGCGCACCCCGTCGACGAGGACCTCGTAGATCGATCTCGCGACGCCCCCCTTCGACACCCCCAGCCCGCTCGTCGCGTTCGCCTGAGGGTCGATATCGATGACGAGCGTTCGCTTCTCGGCCACCGCGAGGCTGGCGCCCAGGTTGATCGCCGTCGTCGTCTTGCCGACGCCGCCCTTCTGATTCGCAATCGCGATGATCCGCGCCACGCGCAGTACTCCCCGGGGGTCCGTGCAAAGGTGTATCGGCCAATATAGCCGCCCCCTCTCCACCGGTCTAGGACTCCAGCGCCAGGTTTGTTTCACGTGGAACACGGATCGCGCGCCAGCCCCAGCCACCCGGGCCGCGGCTAGCGACCCCGTTTGCGCACTTCCATGATCAGGTTCTGCAGGTCGCTTGGCGTGATCCCGGGGATCCGGCCGGCCTGGCCAATGGTCGCCGGCTGGATCCGGTCGAGCTTCTGTCTGGCCTCGGTGGAGAGAGAGTGAAACTCCTCGAACGGCAGCCCATCGGGAAGCGTGAAGCCGGCCTGATGCCGCAGGCTCTCCGCGCGGCCACGCTCCCGCTCGATGTATCCCTCGTAGCGAAGCTCGATCTCCGCCGCGACGAGCGCCTCCTCCTCGTCGATCGGGTCAGAGGCGAACGCGGGTAGCGACACGAACGACCGCAGATCCCGGATGCCGACGTTCGGACGCCGAAGCAGTGAGGCCAGGCGGGACGGCTCCGTCAGCGGCGCGCTCCCCAGGCGTTCGAGTACCGGATTCGTGGCCGCCGGATCGGCGTTCGTCCGTCGCAACCAGGCACGTACGGACTCGTCCACCCCGACCCGCGCCCGCAGGCGATCCGCCTGGGCCGGAGTCAGCAGCCTCCGCGTCGCGGCGAGTTCGCCCAGTCGCGCGAGCGCGTTGTCCTGGCGGAGGAGCAGGCGGAACTCGGCGCGAGACGTGAAGAGGCGGTAGGGCTCGTCCGTGCCCTTGGTGACCAGGTCGTCGATCAGGACGCCGATGAATGCCTCGTCCCGGCCAAGGACCAGCGGTTCCTCGCCCTTGACCTGAAAAGCGGCGTTGGCCCCCGCGATGATGCCCTGCCCCGCGGCCTCTTCGTAGCCCGTGGTCCCGTTGACCTGGCCGGCGAGGAAGAGCCCGTTGGCGGCCTTCAACTCGAGCGTGGGCCGCAACTGGTGGGGTGGAAAGTAGTCGTACTCGATCGCGTACCCCATCTTCGTCATGCGCGCTTCGCCCAGACCCGGAAGGGTGCGGATCATCGCGTCCTGCACATCCACGGGAAGCGACGTGGAGAGGCCGTTGACGTACATCTCCTCGGTCTCCAGGCCTTCCGGTTCCAGGAACACCTGGTGGCGAGTCGCCCCCGGAAACTTCACGATCTTGTCTTCGATGGAGGGGCAGTACCGGGGTCCGCGACCGGCGATCTCTCCGCCATAGAGGGCTGACCGAAGGAGATTCTGACGCACGATCTCCTGGAGCGGCTCTCCCGCCCAGGTGATCCAGCAGGGTCGCTGCGGGGGTGTCGACGAACGCGTCCAGAACGAGAACCGATAGGCGTCGTCGTCGCCATCCTGCCGTTCGAGGGCGGAGAAGTCGACGGTGCGTCCATCGATCCGGGGTGGGGTACCGGTCTTGAATCGGGCCACTTCGAGACCGAGGCTCTCCATCTGCTCGGCGAGGCGGAGCGAGGGGGCCTCCCCCGCGCGTCCCGCGGCCTCTGTGGGTGACCCGCCGATATGAATACGCCCCCGAAGGAACGTCCCGGTCGTCAGCACGATCGCGCGCGCCGCGAACTCGACGCCGGATTCCAGAGCGACCCCGGTCACGCGGTCGCCGGCCATGCGGAGCGAGGCAACCATGCCCTGGAAGAACGACACGCGCGGCGTGGATTCGAGCAGTGCGCGGGCCTTCCGCGGGTAGAGACCGCGATCGCATTGGGCCCGAGGGGCCCAGACGGCGGGGCCCTTGGAACGGTTGAGCATGCGAAACTGAATCCGCGACCCGTCCGCGGCGGCGCCCATGATTCCGCCGAGCGCGTCGACCTCGCGCACCACGGTCCCCTTGGCGATTCCCCCGATCGCGGGATTGCAGCTCAACTGTCCGATTCCTTCGAGCATCGGGGTGATGAGAAGCGTTTCGGCACCCACGCGGGCCGCCGCGGCGGCGGCCTCCACGCCCGCGTGTCCCCCACCCACGACGATCACGTCATATCGTTGCGTCACCGGTCGATCCTCTTTATGGCGCGCGCTTCCGGCTCCGGCCGGGTGCTACGTTCCACGTGAAACGTTGTTGGCGATTCCGAGCAGACATACCCGTCGCCGCGCTTCCGGTTCAGGGAAATCACCGCCGCCTTCCCTTGCGCTGGAGGCTCGGAATGTCGATTCTGGCCGGGGGAGCCGGCCATGACTCGTGCGCGGACGCGTGGCTGGCACTTCCGTTGCACCCGTTCCGCCTTCTTTCGTTCGATTCGCGTCACCCAACGGCAGCGAGGAGCGTCGATGAATCAGCAAGGATCCGACGAGTCGG
>CAZWJE010000078.1:0-6775 GCA_964634395.1 uncultured Gemmatimonas sp.
AGTGGTCGACGACCCGGTTTACGCGCCGATCTACCTGGATCCGGAGTTATATGGCGTGAACGCACGGTTCGAGAACGTCGAGTTCCGCGGCCTCGAACTCTGGGAAGACGTGATCCACTGGTCGATCCCGGTGAATGAACGACTACCGCGGGATCGGTCGCGTTGAGCCGGATCCCGTTTCGCGGGTCCGGCGCGCGGCGCGCGTTCTCCACGCCTCGGGGGACCCGTCCCGTGTCCCGTCCTCCTTCCGCTCGTTCGGGCGACTGAACGATGGCCAGGAGTGACCTGGATGCCTGGGCGGCATTGCGCGAAGAACTCGGCGAAAGCTCGCCGATGCTACCGTTCGCGAGGGGCGTGATCCTGCACCTCTCCCGTTCCGGCGCTCTGGGCGCCGACGAGGATGTGGCGGGCCGGATCATCGAAGTCCTCCACACGGTCCACGGAAGAGGCGGGGCGGCGGCGGAGCGCCTCGCGGAGAGCCCCGTTCTCCTCGCCAGCTTCTTCCAGAACCTGGACCTCATGCCGCCAAATGGCCGGGATACCTATGGTGTCGCGAGGCTGGTGGGCGAGGCGATGGAGATCCTCATCGCGCGAGAAGGATAGCGGCGTCCGGGAATCGGGGCTGGGGTCGCGTCGACTGGCGGGAACGAGGTCGACCCTCATACGTTCGAGGTTCCGCCGGCGGCAGCGTCGAGCTGGCGGCCCGGTCGGTCCGGGCTCTCCCTGAACGACCGGGCGACTCCATTCAAATTCCACATCGGGGAGGATACAGATGCCAACGCGTAAAGCGAACGCGACCTGGGAAGGTGATCTGCAGAAGGGGAAGGGCAGCTTCGAGGGAGAGGGGGGCGCGATCTCCGGTACGTTCACCGCGGGCTCCCGGTTCGGTACCGACCCCGGCACCAACCCCGAGGAACTGCTGGCGGCGGCGCATGCTTCGTGCTTCAGCATGGCGCTCTCGCACGAGCTGGCCCAGGCCGGCCATCCCCCCACGAGCGTCTCCACCACGGCGGCGTGCACGGTGGAGAAGGTGGACGGCGGATTCAGCATCACCGGCATCAAGCTGACGTCGACCGCGACCGTCCCCGGGATCGATCAGGCGACGCTCGAGAAATTCGCCAACGGCGCGAAAGTCGGGTGTCCAGTGTCGAAGGCGCTCGCCAGCGTACCTATCAGCCTGGAAATCGCCCTGGCCTGACGGCGGAAGAAAACGGGCGAGCATGACGATATGCTCGCCCGACAGGTAAGGCCCCGTCAGCTCGGCCGGCTCAGATCGATCTGGCCCGGTTCTCCCGCTTGCGATCCTTGTGCTTCCGGCGTTCGGCGGCTTTGGCCTTCGCCTTCCTGGCCTCGCTCGGCTTCTCGTAGAAGCGTTTCCGCCGCATGTCCTTGAAGAGGCCGGAGCGGATCATTCGCCGCCGAAACTGCTTCAGCGCCCAATCCAGCCGATCGTTCTCACCGATCTGAATCTCAACCAAAAGCTTCCTCCGAGCGTTTCTGGATCGGACAAAACGGGCCGCGAGATCTTTCTCGAGGCCCTGGGTGTGTTTTCGGATCGGAGTATCGGCCGATCCTGAGCGACGAAATACTAGGTGGCCGGAGGAAAAAGTCAATCGAATCGTTCGACGTGGAGGTCAAGGAGATTCCGGCGCGACGCGTTCTCCGCCCAGGTCGCGTCGGTTCGTCGCGAAAACGTCTTCGCTGGGCTCCATGTAGAGGATCCGGGTCGCGGTGAGGACGATCGCCAGAAGGGGGGTGGCGACGAAGAGTCCCAGTACGCCGAAGCCGACGGCGAGCATGACCTGCCAGACGAGCAGCGCGGCGGGGGGGATCCGGACCGCCCGCCGTTCGATGAGCGGAACGGTGATGCCGTTCTGCACCTGTTGCAGCGCGAAGTAGAAGACCGCCACCCACGCGGCCGTCGAGGGAGAGATGAGGAACGCCGCCATGATCGCGGGCACGGCGGCGATGATCGGGCCCAGCGTCGGGACGAACTCCAGGAGGCCGGCGAACGTCGCGAGCGCCAGGGCGCCGGGAATCCCGAAGAGCCGCAGGCCGACCCAGGTGCCCACGCCGATCATCAGCATGGTGACGGCCTTCCCCAGTACCCAGGTCCGCAGACTCCCCCCCGTCTCATCGTAGACACGAGCGACCTTCGGGCGGATCGACGGCGCCACCATGTGAAGCACCATTTCCCGATAGAGATCGGGGCGCCAGGCGAGGAACACGGCCATGATGAAGACCGCGAAGGAACCCAGTATGGCCGTGATGGCGTTGAACGCGAAGGGAACGAAGCGCCCCGCGAAGTCGAGGAACTGGTTGTTGACGACCGCGATTACCTGGGGGTCGCGCGCTACCTCGCTGCGTGCCGCGAACCAGTTCCCGGCGTTTTCGATCGCCCGGGGCAGTTCGATCGCCAGCATCGACACCTGCCCCGCGATCTGGGGAACGATCGCGACCAGTAACGCGACCATCGAGGTCACGAAGGTGATGATGGTGAGCCCGAAGCTCAGCCGGAACGGGATCCAGCGGGAGAAGTAGCTCGCGGGGGCGTGCAGGACGATCGCGACCAGGACGGCGAGCAGGGCGACGAAGATCGCCGTGTACACCATCCAGAAGAAACGCCAGAGGAAGAGGAACACGAGCCCGAGGGAGAGTACCCGGGCCACGTCGGCCGTTCTCCAGGTGACCCTGCGGACGAGATTCTCGGACATCGCGGCGCGCCTTCGGGAGTTCGTGGCCTCCCGTCCTTCGGGGCGCGCGACCTCCGGCGGCGCCCGTTCCGCTCCGCCGGTCGGCGGGGATTCGAGCGACGAGTTGCAAGGCGAGGGCCGGGTTCACGGCCGCCCGCCGGCCCGGCTCAGCCGCGGAAGGAGTCCATCATGCGGCGCGCCGCATCGGCCGCCACGTCGAAGGTGGCGCGAGCGCTCTCCGCGTAGGATCGCGCGGCGTCGGAAAGGTCCTGCGCGTATGCCGGTTCGGGCTCTCCACGCCGACGATACTCGCCGCGCATGATCCGGTCGTATTCGCCGCTCTGGAACCAGTCGCGCATCTCGGCGACCCGCAGAACCGGGAACGGATGGTCCATGGCCACCAGGTTGAGCACCTTGAACACCTGATCCGCGAGATCACCGCCGGCTCGGTACTCGTCCGCCTGGCGGATGAACTCCGGAAGGTTCGTTTCCGACATCGCGCCGCCTCCGGCCAGCTTCATCATCACCCGCATGCCGATCTCGGGATTCTGCACCGCCAGGGCACCGGCGCGGTCGGATGAGAGCTCGGCCTTCCGATACCATTCGAGGAGGCCCATGAGAATCGCCCGGGCGGCGAGACCGACGATGGGGAAACCGCGCTCGGCGAGCTGCACGAGGATCACCATCATCGTCGTGTAGAGAACGTGACCGCTCATCACGTGGCCGAGCTCATGGGCCAGGACGAAGCGCAGTTCATCGTCGTCGAGAAGCGTGAGCATCCCGGAGTTGACGATGATGAAGGGCTTTTCCATTCCGTAGGCACCGGCGTTGACGGTCGGTGTCTGCGAGACGAAGACGGGGTAGACCGCCGGGGCGTCGAGTACCTCGGCGGCTTCGCCATAGAGGCGATGGACGTGCGGGAACTGCGTGGGCGAGCAGCGGACCGCGTTCGCCTGGAACGCGAGCCGGACGGGTTTCTCGCCGAAGAAGCCAAAGAGCTTCTTCAGCACTTCATCGAACGCCGGGAGCCGGCGGAGCGCGCTCAGGGCGGCCCGATCGGCCGGATGTTCCCAGCTGGACGGCGAGATGTCGGTGAGGATGCGTGGCATGGGAGTAACGGGGCGGAAAGGTTGGTGGATCAGGGACTCGAGGATCGTTCAGGATGAGGCACCCCGGGAAGCGGCGCGGCGGGCAGGAGGCTCGTGACCGCGCCGGAGGGGGATTCCCAGGCGTCGAACTCCTCCGCGTACCGGAATCCCCAGCGTTCGCCGGCGGCGCGAAGCCTCGCGTCGAGCCATGCCGGATCGCCGAAGCCGATCCCCCGGTGATAGTGGTTCGCCAGGCGATCGAGGTGCTCGCGATATGGAGAGACGTCGACGCCGACGGCGGGAAGTATGGAATGGACATCGCGCAGGGTGAAGACCGGCATCGGCGCCCGATGCGGCTCCAGCGGCGCGACGACCTTGGCGATGCGCGCGAGAAGGATCGCGTCGCGGAAGAGCTGGCCGCAGACCTGGTGGTCCGGATGCCGCATGCCGCGTACCCAGGCGTCGCCCCAGGTGATCAGACCCTCGGGCCGGAGTTCGCAGAACAGTCGCGCGATCCTGAGAACGGTCTCACGATCGTGCCTGAGGCCGGTATCCGGCAAGTCATAGAAGATTGTTTCCGCGCCGAGAAGCTCCCCGGCCGCGTGGCCCTGCGCCTCCCGGCGGCGCGCGACTTCCTGTGTCGGGAGCGGGCCGAACGCTTCGGTTTGCTCGCCTTTCGTGAGCCAGACGATCACCACGCGGTCGCCGCGGGCACGCTGTGCCAGGATCGTCCCGGCGGCGGCGACTTCATCGTCGGGGTGGGCGAGGCCGACCAGCAGAGTGGAACGATCCAAGGCCTGAGGGGTGTTTCGTGAGTCCCGGTCCAGTCGAATATGTGGGAAGATAGCGGGGTCCGTCCCGCCCATGGCAACCCCTGATCGTACGCGTGATGCCGCAAAGAACGATTCGAGTCTCCGGAACCCGAGCCGGGATCGGTTGGGTCGTCCTCCTGCTGGCGATGTCCGCGTGTATGCCGATCCGGCGTGAGCCGGCGGTGCCGCGTGTCGCGGCGCCGGAGCGGATCGAGGTCGCTGGGGGCGCGCTCGGGCGGCGCGTCCTCCCGGTTCCCGCGGGTATCCTCGGGCCGGTGGCGTACGATCTGCCCGTCGAAGCGAATACCTGGGTCGAGGCGGAGATGAACTTCCTCCTCAACCAGCGTCGCGAGACGATGTCGCACTGGATGGACCGGGCGGACTTCTACCAGGAGTTCGTGGAATCGGTGATGCGTGAACAAGGGGTCCCCACCGACCTGGTGCATCTCGGCATGATCGAGAGCGGCTACATCCCGACCGCTCGAAGCAGCGCCGGCGCCGTGGGAATCTGGCAGTTCATGCCGGCCACGAGTCGTGACATGGACCTGCGCGTGGACAACACGGTCGACGAACGCATGGACCCGGTACGTTCGACGCGGGCCGCCGCGCGGTACCTGAGAACACTCTATCGGCTACATGGTGATTGGGCGCTCGCCGCCGCCGCGTACAACGCGGGGACCGGGCGGATCTCCCGGAGCATGGAGCGATCTCGCGCGAGCAACTTCTGGGACCTCGCGACCCGGGGCGACCTGGCGGCGGAAACGCAGCATTACGTGCCCCGGCTCTATGCCACCACCATCATCGCGCGCGACCGTGTACGGTTCGGGTTCCCGCCCCCGCGAAGGAGCGGCGCGTTCGCCTTCGACAGCATCCATGTCGATCTCTCGGTCTCCCTCGGCGAACTCGCTGAGATGACGGGGGTGGACGGGCAGTCGCTCAGCGCCATGAACCCCCATCTTCGCCGTGGGATGACGCCGACCGGCGGATACTGGGTGTGGGTCCCCGAGGGATCCGGCGAGAGGGCGCAGCGCGCCTATGTCGCCGCCGCCGCGAGCCGGGAACGGCTGGCGGCCTACACCGTCCGTCGGGGGGACAGCCTTTATCGGATCGCGGATCGGTCGGGTATACCTTCGGCGGAGATCAGGCGGCTCAACCGTTCCGTGGATTTCGATCGGCTGCAGGCCGGCGCGGTCATCAGCATTCCGGCCCATGGTCTCCAGCGATTGACGGGCGCGCGGCTCGCGGTTTCCGGAGGAGGCGGGGGATCATCCACCACCTCGGGGTCTGCGCCCTCGGCCATCGCGTTGTCCAGCGTCGCGCGGACGGAGGGGCGTTCGTCCGGGGAAGCGCGGACACACGTCGTTCGCCGCGGCGACACGCTTTCCGAACTCGCCGTCCAGTATGGTGTTACGGTCGCGCGGATCCAGGCGGCGAACTCCCTCCGTGGAACAGTCATTCAACTCGGGCAACGGCTGACGATCCCGGTCGCGGAATCCGCCACGGTCGTCCAGTCGGTCGAACATGCCGTCGTGGCGGGAGATACCTTGTGGGACATCGCCCGCCGCTATGGTTCGACGATTCAGGCGATCGAGGAAGCGAACAGCCTTGGAGGCGGGCCGATCGTGCCGGGCCAGCGACTGACGGTACCGGTCAGTCCGCCATGACGGCCTCCACCTCGTCGTCGGCGACGCCGACCACCCGGCCGTCCGGGAACTGCACGAGATAGCCATCCCGGCCGTGCTCGTTGCTCTCCGGGCCCCAGTGTCCGATCACCTCACCGACCTGACCCGCGTAGGGCCGGGACTGTTCGTATCGAGGCGTGACGACGCGAACTCTGTACATCTGGTCCTCCTCCCGGCCGATCGATCGCCGGTCTCTCGCGTTCCTGTTCTCGTCCACCCCGCCCGCTCCTGATCCCAGCGGATCCGTGAGGGGGCCTGTCCACCGCCCGGCGGACCCCTTTCCGGAAGGTCCGCGATCGCCGTCCGCAACCATTTCGGGCGGAGCCGTACGTTTACCGACCGTGGCGTCCCGATCGGGCAAGACGTGTGCCCATTATGGTTTAGAAGAGACCGGCGGCGACGCGGCGGCACGATCCCTGCCCCTCCACGATCCCGAAGGGAGAAGAAGGCGCGCGCGGCGCCGGCACGAAATCCCGGTCTCGCGCCGCCCTGGCCCGGGA
>CAZWJE010000078.1:6875-14886 GCA_964634395.1 uncultured Gemmatimonas sp.
AAGGCGCGCGCGGCGCCGGCACGAAATCCCGGTCTCGCGCCGCCCTGGCCCGGGATCGTATGAGCAGGAATCGCGAGAGCAACGAGACCTCGGAGGACGCTGGCGGAGAACGTCGTCACGCCGACCGGCGGGGCGCGCAGCGGAGGAGGAACGATCGACGCGCGCTCGCTCCGCTCTGGCGCCGGCCGGCCGCGTATATCGCGTACGGCGTGGCCTCGAGCCTGCTGGCGATCGTCGGATTCCGGGGGATCGTCTGGCCGACGACGCGAACGCCGCCATCGCCCACACGGCTGGAGGCCATCGCCGTACCGGCCTCGGCCGAAGGCGGCACGCCGACGACGGCCCCCACCAACACTCGAGACGGCCGTTCGGTCAGCGAATACGAGATCCTTCTCGCCGAAGGTGAAAGCGCGTTGGGGCAGGTCGTGCGGACGGATCTGTACTGCCAGACGATCAGCCAGATGTCGCTACGCCAGTCACCGACGACCGGTCACCGGCTGAATGAAGTCGCTGATTCTGAAGGGCGAGTCGGTGTCGCCGAATGTCGATGGGGCGACGCGAGCAGGGGCGCGGACTTTTTCCTGGTGATACCGTCGGATCTGGCGGCGAGCTTCACCGAGATCCCGGAGGAAGAAATGAGTTTCGTCCTCCGGAGGAAGGTCGCCGCGCGGGTGGAATGGCTCGGTCGGTCGGAAGCGCTTTCATTGCGCACGGCCGGTATCCTCCGCGCGCTGGATTGACGGCGCCCGCCGTCTCACACGCCGGCGGCCACCCGGGCGAGGCGGAGGCGTCGGCGGAGTTCCTTGAGACTGAGCGTGTGGAGCGCGAAGTCCGCGGCGGCGAAGCTGTTGAAGGTGATCGTCGAGCGTACTCCCGGGTTACCCGACCCGGCCGGTCGGAAGGCGAGGGCGGCGCCCGGGCGACCATGTGCGACGATCTCTTCTACGGCGAACGCCTCCCACCCGCCGCCGGTTTCGTCTTCGAAAAATCTCGGTGTGATCATTCTGGATCGTTGGGGTTACGGGTCCGGTCAGTGGGCGCGGAGCCCCCGCAGCAGCGCGTCACCCATGGCCTCGACCTGCCATCGTCGCACATCAGGGATCGCGGCGAGCTCGTCCAGGGAGCCCGGATTCTGGCGCGCGACCTCGTCCAGCATCGCGCGGGAAATGAGGAAGCCCGCGTCGAGATCGAGTTCCTCCGCTCGTTGATTGCGGATTCCGCGGAGGCGTTCGGCCCGGTCCTCGACGGCGGGATCCCGCTCCCATCGTTTCGAGGGTCGGAACCGCGGCAACTCCGCGTCGGGCACATCGAGGCCGCGGTGTACGGCGGCGAGGATCGCGTCCCCGCGTCGCTCGACCAAACCTGACGAAACGCCCCGGATCTTCCGCAGCGCCGACCGGTCGGTCGGGGCCGTCAGGCTGATCTCGAGCATCGCCTGGTTGGAGAGAATCCGAAAGGTCGCCTGGTCACGCTCCTCGCCCACCGATTCACGCCATGCCCACACCTCCCGGAGAACCGCGAGGCCGCGTGGAGTGAGATCCCGCGCGCCCTTCATCCGGAGGAACGCTTCGGCGTCCGGCTCCGTGCGCTGCCAGCGCGTCGCCTCTCTGCGGGTGAACTCCTCGCGCGCCCAGCTTTCGCGGCCGAGCCGCCGCAGTTCCGCGACGAGAAGGCCGCGCAACCGTGAGAGGTGGACGGTGTCGGTGGCCGCGTACTCGAGCATTCCCTCGGTGAGCGGACGATCCGCCCAGTCGGCGCGCTGATAGGCCTTCGGCAGGACGATCTTCAGGAATTTCTCGACCACCGCCCCCAGCCCGAGCTGCCTTTCGCCCACGAAGGCGGCGGCCACCTGCGTGTCGAAAAGCGAATGGACGGTGAGACCGAGGTCACGATGAAGGATCCTCAGGTCGAAATCGGCGTCGTGGAAGATCTTCTCGATGCCGGGATCGAGGAAGACCGGCGCGAGGGAGGAAAGATCCGTCAGAGCGGTCGGGTCGATGATGAAGTTGTCATCTCCCGCCGTGATCTGGACGAGGCTGATCCGATCGTGGTACCGGTGGTAACCGGCTGCTTCGGTATCGATACCGAGTTCGCTCGCGCGGCGAAGGCGTTCGACCACGATCGGCAGTCGTTCCGCGTCCTGGATGTACTCGTAGTCCATGGCGGCATACAATGCGATCACCCGAGGGATCCCGCCGCCCGGGAGAGGTATGACCTCGGCCAGCCGTGGAATGGGGCGAAAGCAGGGAAGATGCCCTCGTCCCGACCGGCGAGCAAGCCTTGGGGGTCGAGCGGCCCCGTCCGTGAATCGCTTGCCGACGGGGCGGCGGTCGGACCACATTGTGCATCGGGCGATGGGCCATGAGGAGCGGGGTACGACCCGCTCTCCTGGCCGGCCGATTCGCCCACGGTCGAACCGACGCCCCGCGAATCTCCTTGATGCCACGTCGCACGAAAATCGTCTGTACTCTCGGTCCCGCCAGCTCATCGCCGGACCGGATCCGCGCCCTGATGGAGGCCGGGATGGACGCGGCCCGCATCAATTTCTCCCATGGCAAACGAGACGAGCACGGCGAGACGATCGCCGCGGTTCGGGCGGCGGCGGCGGAGCTGGCGCGTCCCGTGGCGGTGATCGCCGACCTGCAGGGGCCGAAGATCCGCGTGGGCGTGCTCCCCGAGCCCGTCGACCTGGTGGCCGGCGAGGTGGTCGTCTTCGCGCCCGAGGGGCGCCACGAGCCACCGGAACTCCCGACCACCTACGCCGGCCTCGCCGCGGACCTGAAGGCGGGCGACACGGTCCTTCTCGCCGACGGGCTTATGGAGCTGCAGGTGCTCGAGGCTCGCCCGCCCCGCGTCGCGATGCGCGTCGTGCACGGCGGGACACTCTCGTCGAACAAGGGGATCAACCTCCCGGGCGTCCGGGTCAGCGTGCCCTCGCTGACGGAGAAGGACATCGCGGACCTGGAGTACGCGCTTCTCCACGACGTGGACTACATCGCGCTCTCCTTCGTCCGCGAGGAGTCGGACGTTCGTGACCTGCAGGCCAGGATCCCCGAGGACGGACCACCCGTGGTGGTCAAGATCGAGAAGGGGATGGCGCTGGATAACCTGCAGCCGATCATGAAAGCGGCGGCGGCGGTGATGGTGGCGCGCGGCGACCTGGGGGTGGAGCTTCCGTTCGAGCGTGTGCCGCTCGCGCAGAAGCGGATGATCCAGCTGGCCAACCTCTCGAGCCGACCGGTGATCACGGCCACACAGATGCTCGAATCGATGATCGACAACCCGCGGCCGACACGCGCCGAGGCCTCGGACGTGGCCAACGCGATCATCGACGGCACCGACGCGGTGATGCTCTCGGCGGAGACGGCGGTGGGCCATTTCCCTATCGAGGCCGTGCGGGCGATGGTGCGGATCGCGACGGAGATCGAGACCTCGTCGCTCCTCGAGAGCGGTCCACACTATGACACGCCGATCGAGCCGCGTACCGGCAGGGAGATGCAGTCGGAGTGGGCGGTGGCGGCCGCGAGCGTCGAGGCGGTCCGCCGCCTCAAGGCACCCCTCATCTTCACCTTCACGCGAAGCGGGTTCACCGCCCGCGTCGTTTCGTCCTTCCGCCCGCCCGTCCCGATCCTCGCGCTGACCGACAACGCCCGGACCTACCGGCAGCTCGCGCTCGTCTGGGGCGTGATCCCCATCCTCTGTGATCGTGGATCGACATACGACCAGATGCTCGCGTGCGCCCGCGGCACGGCGCTCACCATGGGTCTCGCCAGAGAGGGCGAGCGGGTGGTTCTGACCGCTGGATTGCCACTGCACACATCGGGTACGACGAACACGATGCGAGTGGTCGGGGTCTGAGGGAGAATGCTTCTTCGTTTCCTCGGCACGGGAACTTCGTTCGGGGTCCCGGTGATCGGTTGTTCGTGCGCGACGTGCCGATCGGATGATCCCCGGGACCGCCGTACCCGGCACGGCGCGCTTCTCGAAGCGGACGGCCGGCGCCTGCTCGTCGACACACCGCCGGAACTGCGGCTGCAGCTCGTCCAGGCGGGAGTCGCGGACGTGGATGCGGTCTGGTACACCCATCACCACGCGGACCATACCCATGGCGTCGACGATCTGCGCGTGTTCTCGATGGTATCGGGAGTGCCCGTCCCCGCGTACGGATCGCGAACGTGCGTGGACGAGATCCGCGCGCGGTTCGACTACGTCTTCAACAATCCGGCGGGTCCGGGCGGGGGAATCGAGAGGCCGGAAGGCGAGTTGCACCCCCTCGATCCGTATGAGGAGATCGAGATCGCCGGTTTCCGCCTGCTGCCGCTGCCGGTTCCTCACGGTCCGATCGAATCCTATGGCTTCCGGGTTGGCGACCTCGGATACATCACCGACGCGAAGGAACTTCCGGCACGGACCCGTGAGGCCCTGGACGGCGTCCGGACGCTGGTGCTGAACGCGCTCTGGTTCGAGATCGAGCACCCGACTCACTTCAACGTCGAAGAAGCGGTCGCGGTCGCGGGGGAGATAGGCGCCGAGCGAACGTACCTGACGCATATCAGCCACCTCGCGTCTCACCGTGAGCTGGAGCGGCGCCTGCCCGCCGGGGTGCTCCCGGCGTATGATGGCCTGACCGTGGAAGTCTGAGACACCGTCGTTCCCTGTACGCCAAACTCCCATCATCCCCGTCGTCGACATGACCATCGAACTTCGCTACGAGAACATGCTGTCCACCCGGTTGGGGGAAGGCCGGGGGATCGACCCCGCGCGGTTGCACTCGTTCGCCGACCGGTTCCGCGAGATCCAGGCGGACGTGGATGCGCGGCGGGCGGCGGGTGAGCTGGGCTTCTACGCGTTGCCCTACGTGACCGAGGTCGTGGAGGGCATCGAGAAGTTCGCGGAGGGCGGCGGCCAGGCGTTCTCGAAGCTCGTCGTGCTGGGGATCGGGGGCTCGGCGCTCGGCACCGTCGCGCTGCGGTCGGCGCTGCTCGACCCTTACTGGAACGAACTCGACGACGAGGAGCGGGAGTTCTATCCGAAGCTCTACGTGGTCGACAACCCGGACCCCGCGACGTTCGCCGCGCTGCTCCGCCGGATCGACGTGCGGAAGACGCTTTTCAACGTGGTGTCCAAGTCGGGCGGTACGGCGGAGACGATGAGCCAGTTCCTCATCGTCCGGGAAAAGCTGGAGGAGGCGATCGGCGATGGGTATCGACGTCATCTGCTCTTCACGACCGACCCGGAGAAGGGGGTGCTGAGGCGACTCGCGAAGGAGGAGGGGATCGCCGCGCTCCCCATTCCGGCGAACGTGGGTGGTCGGTTCAGCGTACTCTCGGCCGTGGGCCTCCTGCCCGCCGCGATGACGGGGATCGATATCCGCGCGCTTCTCGCCGGTGCCCGCGCGATGGACGAGCGCTGCCGGAGCGCCGAACTGCTGGAGAACCCGGCCGCGGTCTACGCCGTGCTCCAGTACCTCGCCGACGTGGAACGGGACGCGCCGATCCACGTGATGATGCCCTATTCCGATCCGCTTCGCGACGTCGCCGACTGGTTCCGCCAGCTCTGGGCCGAAAGTCTCGGGAAGCGGCGTTCGCTGAGCGGAGAGGAGATTTTCGTGGGGCCGACGCCGGTGAAATCGCTGGGCGCGACCGACCAGCACTCGCAGGTGCAGCTCTACATCGAGGGGCCATTCGACAAGACGATCACCTTCATCAGCGAGTCGGAGCGGCGGGAGGACATCACGATTCCGTCACTCTATCCGGAGGTGAGCGAATTGGGTTACCTGGGCGGTCACACGCTCGGGGAACTGCTCAGGGTGGAGAAGGAGGCGACGGAGGAAGCGCTCGCGCGGCGGGGCCGGATGAACATGACGATCGAGCTTCCCGCGGTGGACGCGCGAACGATCGGGGAACTCCTCTTCTTCCTGCAGGTGGCGACGGTCTACGCCGGCGCGCTCTACAACGTCGACCCCCTCGATCAGCCGGGTGTGGAACTGGGTAAACAGCTGACGTTCAAGGCGTTCGGACGCGTCTAGGAGATCTCCGCCGGCGCCGGATCCCTCTCGGAAAAAGGGGTCATCAGGCCACCGAAACCCGCCCGTTGACAGGGTGTACCACGACCGAGGGTTGGTGTCGGAGTCAACCGGATGAGGACGACGGAGCAATGGAAAAAGTGAAGGTGGTGGGCCTCATGACCGTGCTTACCCTGATGCTCGTCGGGATCGGCGGGTATGTGGGTGGCAACGGTGGAGCGGCGCTCTTTTTCGGGATCGCGCTGGTGATGAACTTCGGGATGTACTGGTTCAGCGCCAGTATCGTGCTGAAGCAGTATCGCGCCCATATCGTGCGACCGGGCGAGGAGGGAGGGCGGTTCGATCCACTCTACGCCATGGTGGATCGCCTGCGCCAGAACGCGGGAATGCCGATGCCGGTCGTGGCGGTTTCGGAGAGCCCGCAGCCGAACGCCTTCGCGACGGGCCGTAACCCGAAGAACGCGGTGGTCTGCGTGACCCGGGGCATGTGGGAGCTGGTCGCTCACGGCGAGATGACCGTCGATGAGCTGGAAGCGGTGGTCGCCCACGAACTCGGCCATATCCGGCACTACCACATGCTGGTCGGCACGATCGCGGCGAGCGTTGCCGGCGCGGTCATGATGATCGCGAACATGCTCAAGTGGGGCGCGATCTTCGGGTTCGGCGGCCGCGACGGCGAGAACAGCAACCCGCTGGCGCTGATCGGCCTGGCGATCCTGGCCCCGATCGCGGCGATGATGGTGCAGATGATGATCTCGCGGCGGAACGAGTTCGAGGCTGACGCGGACGCCGCGCGGATCAGCGGCAAGCCGATGGCGCTCGCCAGCGCGTTGCAGAAAATCGAACGTATCGCGCAACGGCGGCCGATGAACGTCAGCCCCAGCGCCGCGCACCTCGCGATCGTCAACCCGCTCTCGGGTGGCGGGATGACGAAACTCTTCAGCACGCACCCGCCGACCGCCGAACGCGTGGCGAAGCTCAGCGAGATCGCGGGCGAGAACGGCTCGGCGTGGGCAAGCCGGTAACGGTTCCGCCGATCGGCAACGGGGACCGGAGGCTGGTGATCCTCAACCCCGCCGCCGGGCAGGGAAACGCGAGGAGAATGCGCCGCCAGATTGGCGGCGCGTTCGCTGTTCATGGGGCCAGTATCGATCTCGTCGAGACGGAAGCATCGGGCGACGCCGAACGACTCGCCCGCCAGGCCGTCGAGGCGGGCTACCGGGCGGTGGCCGTGTGCGGCGGAGACGGAACGATCGCCGAGGCGGTCACCGGACTCGCCGGCAGCGGCGTCCCCTTGGGCATCATCCCCGTCGGAACGGCCAACCTGGTGGCCGCCAGCCTCGGCCTCCCTCCCTCGATCGAGAAGTCAGTCGAAGTCATCGTCAATGGAAACGCGAGTCCGATGGACGTCGGTCAGCTCGAGGACGGGCGACATTTCGCGCTCATCGCGGGTGCCGGCTGGGATGCGGAGCTGATGCGGACCGCCACTCGCGAGCTGAAGGACCGACTCGGATTCGGCGCATACGTTCTCGCGGGTCTGCGTCAGGCCGCGACGCCGCCGACCGCGCATTTCCGTCTTACCGTCGACGGCGAGGAGATCGAGGTCAGCGCGGCCACCGTGCTCGTCGCCAACGTCGGACGGATCTTCCATTCCGTCCTGCCGCTCGACTTCGAGATCGCGCCGGCCACCTCGACCAGTGACGGAAAGTTCGACGTCTGTATCTTCGCGCCTCGTACGCTGACCGACGTCGCCGCCGTGCTCTGGAAAGTGGCCAGCAAACGGTTCATGGGCGACCAGCGGATGATCTACCTGCAGGCGCGGGAGATCCGCATCGAGGCCGAACCTCCGATCATCACCCAGGTGGACGGGGACGTCGCGGGGAAGACACCACTCGTCGCGCGGGTGGTGGCGGGCGGGGTGAACGTGCTGACGCCGCCGCCTACGGCCGGAAGGTGAGCCCCACCGTGAAGTACCGGTGCGCGCGC
>CAZWJE010000079.1:0-4860 GCA_964634395.1 uncultured Gemmatimonas sp.
CCGGGCGCTAGATTTGCCGACCCTCCGTTGGCGTGCCGCCGGCGGAGGTCGCTCCGAAAACGCTCTGACAGGACGGATAACGATGTCGCATCACGCTCAGGAGAAGTCGAATCTGAAGGTGGGTCTGGTCGGCCTCGGTGTCGGACTCGTCTGGATCGCGATCGTCGCGACGATTTCGCACTTCCTCGCCCTCTGACCTGGTGCTCGATGGCGACGAGGCGATCGGCGCCGAACTCCGCCGGCGCGGCCTGGAAGTAGAGTACCTCAGGGAACTCGCCGCCATGCTCGGATTCGCCGAAGAAGAGGGCTGGACCCCCGAAATCTTCGCCGCCATGGAAGACGCGCCCCTCGCGCAGAAGCGGGAAGCCGCGCTCCGCACGCTTCAGCTGGGTGGTTCGAGCGAGGAGGGTGATGGTGAGCCACCCGCTGGAGGCGACGAGGCTCCCCGGAATGCTGACTCACCGGATTGACGTAACCTGATACTGGCGGATCGGCGATCGGCCGCCCGGGGGGGGGGCGTCAGTGATGGGCGGCGACAACGCCGATACGCGAGCGACGGTCCGGCGGACACCATTGAAAGAGCGCCGGGAACTCTCTCCCGGCGCTCTTTCAGTATTTCCCGTACCCACCGAGACGTGCTTTCACGCCTCGAACGCCCCACCGTATCCGTCCAACCGCTCTCGCTCCGGACCCGCGATCAGACGGGAACCGGGAAGAGCTGCTGGAAGGCGTTGCGGGCGCGGAACAGTCGGCTCTTGACGGTCCCCACCGGCACCCCGATGGCGTCCGAGATCTCTTCGTATGTGCGGTCTTCGACTTCACGCATCACGAACGGGATCCGATGATGCTCGTCCATCCGCTGAATCGCGGCCAGGATCGCTTCGCGCAGCTCACCCTGGTACGCCAGCTTCTCGGGATCCGGCTGATCCGCCTCGAACTCGACGGGGCGCTGTGCCGCCGACTGCTGTGAGCCGCCGTCCCTGCGCAGGTCGGTGAACGTGGTCTCCCGACGCCGCGAACGGTTGCGATACTCGTTCTTCAGCAGGTTGCTGGCGATCGTGTAAATCCACGTCGAGAACTTCCGGCTCGCGTCGTAGCGATCGCGCGCCCTGTGTACCCGGAGGAACGTGTCCTGGGTAAGGTCCTGTACGCGCTCCTCATCCTTGAGTCGCTTGTGCAGGAACCCCTTGATCGAGGACTCGTAACGTTCCACGATGATGCGGAACGCGTCCTCGTCCCCCTCCTGGTACCGCCGAAAGAGTTGCTCGTCGGTCAGATCCGCGAGCCTGACATCGGAACCGTCCACCGTCGCGTGCCTGGAACCACGCCCCGAGTAGCGAAGCTCCGCGTGTCGCCGCGGACTGGCCGTGTATCGTCGTGTGGTTGTGGTTTTCATGTGTTGAAAAGTAGTGACGGGGGTTCCCCGGGACCACCGGTGAAAGACGGGTTTAACCAACAATTAACTTCGCGTGAACCGTGTGACGCGGCCTTTCTTCGCGTTCGCGACACGAGCCCGCCTTCGAGCCCAGCCAGTGATTCGAGGCGGGATGAGATCCCGGCCGTCGCCCGGGGAAGGACGGATCACGCCACGAACACGGGGACGAACCGATGATCGATGACCCGACGGGGACCGTGACCGCCGAAGCGGAAGCGGACGCCCCGCGCGGAGCCGTGGCCCGCACACGCCGGGCACACTACCGAACCGAGGTGAACCTCCGGGATCGCCACTCGCTCGTCGCCGACGAGCCCGTTGAGCTCGGCGGCGGTGACGAGGGTCCGACCCCGTTCGACCTGCTCTGCGCCGCGCTCGGCTCCTGTATCACCATCACGGTCCGGATGTACGCGGACCGCAACGGATGGCCGCTCGACGAGGTTACGGCGCGCGTCGAACACCAGCGCCGGGGGACGGGGTCCGGCTCGAGGGAGGAGATGGAGGTGAGCCTCAGTCTGGCGGGACGACTCACGGGCGAACAGCGCGCTCGCCTCACGGAGATCGCGACCCGCTGTCCGATGCATCGAACACTGGCTGGAGGGGTGGCGATCACCGTCCACCCGGGCTAGCCGACGAACGAGCCGAACGCCCGCGCACACCCAGACCCATGGACCGATTTCTGCGCTTCGCCTCGCCCACGAACCTGCTGGAGGCGATGGGAATGTACAGTATGAACGGCATGCGGGCGGCGGTCCTCGGGGCGATGATCGTGTTCACCGGGTGCGACGACGATACCGGGCCCGATCAGGGCGAGATCCGCGGCAGCTGGCGAAGCGACGGAATCACGGAACTGGATGTCCGGATGACCCTGACGGAGATGGCGAGAGCCGTCGAGGGGGCCGGCAGCTGGACGGACGCCACGGACTCCCACGCCTTCCGCGTGACCGGAGCACTCGCGACCGACCAGTTTTCGCTCTACTTCAACTTCTCGGACCGGGCCGACGTGGCGTTCGAAGGTCGGTTCGTCGGAGACGACCGGCTCAACGGAGTGTTCACCGGCGGAGAGTTCGTCGACACCCCGGTCATCTTTGGCCGGGACCGGAACTGGCCCTGATCCCGGTGCCGGTCGATCGGCGAATCATACCGGAAGGCCCCCGATCTCGGACTTCCCCCGACCCCGACCGATCTCCTCGCCGGCGGCCCCGCCATGCTCGGCAAGCCTCCATGGACGACCCCGAGGGTGAATCGGTATCGCCGGGGTGCGTGCCGTTTCGTGGTTGCGTATCGCGCGACGGGCCGGTACGATCACCGTCATTGGCGGAATTTCCGGCGTGGGTGGCGAAGCGTTTTCCCCGGGGGCGGCTATTCCAGGCGACCCCCGAAAGCGGCGTTTCCGGCACCGCCGACCTTGCACGGCAGTCTGGATGACCCCAATTTCGTCCGCTGTCGGCGGGAGGCCCCGTCGCGATCGAAGATCCGAGGAAACCAGGGGGACTCGTTGCATACCGCTCTCGCACCACAGTCGCGAACGGCGCGGCGATCGACTTTCGCCGTTAACGGCAGTGCCACGGCCACGCTGCAGAAGTGGTTCGTCGAGGGGATCGAGCACGAGTTGTTGAGCCACGATCACGCGCATCCGGTGGATGGGACGTCTCCGGAGCTGGTGATCAATGTCATCGACTCCGCGCGACCGAGGCCGTTCCGACGGAACTCGCAGGGCACGTTCGTCGTCAGCATCGTACAGGTCGAGCACGAGCCGGAAGACCTGCTGCGCGCGGCATATCCGGTGCTGGTCAGGTCGCTCTCGAACCTGCTGATTTATCTTACCAATACCGAGTTCGGCGCCAAGGCCCACTTCGTCACGCTCGAGCAGGGAGTCTCGAGCCTGCCGCTGCCCAAGGGCGAATCGACGCGGTTCTTCGCCGAGGTCTACCGCCGGCTGGCGCCGCTCGCCTCGACCCGGCTGGTGATCAACAACATCTTCGAGGACGATCTGCCTGAAGAGCTCCACGAGGGCAACGAAACGACTCAGGCGATCTTCGAAGCGGGTCAGTGGCTCGACCGCATGGACCTTCTGCCCGCTCCTTTCCCGATCGCCGAGATCCTCGAAGAGCGCGACATGCTGCACGTTCGCCGGCTCTTCGGCATCGGCGGACTGAGCTACGGCAACCTCAGCGCCCGACACGACGCCAACAGCTTCTGGATGAGCGCCCGCGGCGTCAACAAGGGGAACCTGCGCGAAGTCGGCCGGGATATCCTGCTCATCAAGGGATACATCCCCGAAGAGGACGCGATGGTGCTCAGCGTGCCGGCGGGAATCGAACCCCGCGCCGCGTCCGTCGACTCGATCGAGCACTGGATGCTCTACCGTGAACACCCCGGGATCGGCGCCGTCGTCCACGTCCACGCCTGGATGGATGGGATCGACAGCACGCTCGTGAATTACCCGTGCGGCACCTTCGAGCTCGCTGACACGGTCGCCGAACTCGCCCGACACCAGCCCGACCCCGCCCGCGCGGTGATCGGCCTGCGTAACCACGGCCTGACCATCACCGGCACCAGCCTCGAGGATATCATCGAGCGGATCGACGGCAAGCTCATTCCCACCGTCCCGATGATGTAACGCATGCGCGGCGAGGTCGTCCTCATCACCGGCGGGTCGAGCGGCATAGGGTTGGCCGCGGCCCGCCGGTTTCTTTCGCTCGGCGCGAGCGTACGGCTGACCGCGCGCACCGAACATAAGCTCGCCGCCGCCGCCGCCGATCTCGACGGAGACGTCGACTGGTTCGCCGCCGACGTCGCCGACCCCGACGCCGTCGCCTCCCTGATGGCGTGGGTCCAGGACCGCGACGGCCGCCTCGACGTGCTCCTCAACAGCGCGGGACAGCTCGACCTCGCGTCCTCCGGCGAGAGCGCGGCCGATCTCGCCGAGCGCCTCATGCGCGTCAACTATTTCGGCCTCACTCGCACCGTCGCCGCCGGGCTCCCGCTCCTTCGCGCGGGCACCCGGAAGTCGATCGTCAGCCTCTCCTCGTTCGCCGGCAAACTCGTCCCCCCCTACTTCAGCGCCTACTCGGCCACCAAATTCGCCGTCCAGGCCTATTCCCACGCGCTCCGCCAGGAACTCGCGCCCGAGCGCTTCCACGTCGGCCTCGTCCTCCCCGGACCCGTCGCCTCGCCAATGACCGACGGCCTCCTCAACACGCCGATGTATCCGGTCCCCTTCGGCGTCCCCGTCATCTCACCCGAGCGTGTCGCCGACGCGATCGCGAAATGCGTCCTCCGCCGGCGGACCGAGGTGGTCGTTCCGGGACACTTCGCGCCGCTCCTCCGACTCGGCGCGGCGTTTCCGCGGCTGGTGGACCTCTTCTATCTCCCGTACCGGAAGAGACAGGTGAAGGGGTAAGCGGCTGGGCGGCTGGGCGGCT
>CAZWJE010000079.1:4960-8984 GCA_964634395.1 uncultured Gemmatimonas sp.
GCGGGCCACGACTTGACCTCGGTCGGACTTCCATCAATTCTTATATCCGGATTTAGCGCAGGATCAACGCCGAGGCGGCCGAGGAAGGCGAGTCGCGCCGGAATCCTTCGCGTCTTTCCGTTTCCTTTGCGCCTTCGCGTTGAAAAAGAAACTCGCGTCTTCACGTTGAAGAAGACCCTCGCCCGCCTCGCCGCGCTCGCCGACCCACTCCGCGCGCGGATCGTTTTCGCGCTCGAGAGCAACGAGCTGTCGGTGACCGAGCTGTGCGCGGTGTTCGGGATGCCGCAGTCGACGATGAGCCGCCAGTTGAAGGTGCTGGGGACGGAGGGCTGGGTGGAGGCCCGGGCGGAGGGAGTGATTCGCTGGTACAGCATGGCGCCTGGGGTGAAGGCGGGTGCGGTTGGAAGGGTGTGGGAGGCGGTACGAGAGGAGTTGGCGGCGCTTCCCGAGTTGGAAGCTGATCGGCGGCGCATCGAGGAGGTCATCGAGCGTCGGCGGTTGCGGGGGCGGGAGTTTTTCGCGGGAGCCGGTGGAGAATGGGACCGCCTGCGGAATGAGCTGGTCGGCGAGAAACGGGAGGTCCTGCCGCTGCTGGGTCTGCTCGACGCTGATTGGACCGTCGGCGACCTGGGGTGTGGGACGGGCAGGGTGAGCGAGTTGCTGGCGCCGTTCGTGGGCCGGGTGGTGGCGATCGACGGCTCGGAGCCGATGTTGCGGATCGCGCGGTCGCGGCTTTCTCGGCACGGCAACGTGATCGTGCGGGGTGGGGAGCTTGAGCGGCTGCCGGTCGAGGATGCCGGGCTGGACGCGGCGGTACTCTTTCTCGTGCTCTCGGTGGTGGCGGACATCGGCGTCGTCGCGCGTGAGGCCCGGCGTGTGCTGCGGCCGGGCGGGCGGTTGCTGGTCGTGGACCTGACGCCGCACGACCGGGAAGAATACCGGCAGCGGTTCGGACACCGGACGCTGGGTTTCGATGAGCGGCGCATCCGGGAGACGCTCGGCGCCGCCGGTTTCGAGGGGATACGTTACGTGGACCTGTCGTCCGACGCGGACGCGAAGGTGCCTCCGCTCTTCGCGGCGTCGGGACGGCGCACGGCAGGGAGTCAATACCGGTAATCAACAACCGGTAATCAATAACCGCGCGGAAGGAGAGGGCACGGGTGAACACGGTGATCGAGACGCAGGAGAGACCGTTCGACGAGGCGATCGAGGCGGGCCGGGTGCCGTTCAGGGTGGCCGACCTGGCGCTCGCGGATTTCGGCCGCAGAGAGATCACTCTGGCGGAGCATGAAATGCCGGGCCTGATGGCGCTGCGCGCCGAGTACGGGAGCGAACGGCCGCTCGCGGGCGCGAAGATCATGGGCTCCCTGCACATGACCGTACAGACCGCCGTACTCATCGAGACGTTGACGGATCTGGGCGCGGACGTACGCTGGGTATCGTGCAATATCTTTTCGACGCAGGACCACGCCGCCGCCGCGGTGGTCGTGGGCCGCGGCGGCACCGTGGATGACCCGAGGGGGACGCCGGTCTTCGCCTGGAAGGGGGAGACCCTCGAGGAATACTGGTGGTGCACCGAGCAGGCGCTGCTTTGGCCGGACGGGAGCGCCCCGAACCTGCTCCTCGACGACGGGGGCGACGCCACGCTCCTCGTCCACAAGGCGGCGGAGTACGAGGCGGCGGGGCGCATCCCCGATTTCGACGAATCCGAGGATCCCGAGGAATGGGGAGTGATCCTCGACACGATCCGCCGGACGATGGCGGAGGATCCGACGCGCTGGTCACGCACGGCGGCCGCGATCCGCGGGGTGTCCGAGGAAACCACGACCGGCGTACACCGCCTCTACGAGATGGAGAAGAACGGGACGCTTCTCTTCCCCGCGATCAACGTCAACGACTCGGTCACCAAGTCGAAGTTCGACAACATCTATGGATGCCGGCACTCCGTCATCGACGGGCTCAACCGCGCGACCGACGTGATGATCGCGGGCAAGCTGGCGATCGTCTGCGGATACGGTGAGGTCGGGAAGGGATGCGCGCAGGCGTTGAAGGGCCAGGGTGCCCGTGTCGTCATCGCCGAGATCGATCCGATCTGCGCGCTCCAGGCGGCGATGGAGGGCTTCGCCGTGGTCACCCTCGAGGACGTGGTCGAGACGGCCGACATCTTCATCACCGCGACAGGCAACTTCGATATCGTGACCGCCGGCCACATGGCGCGCATGAAGGACAAGGCGATCGTCGGCAACATCGGCCATTTCGACAACGAGATCGACATGGCCGGCCTGAAGAGGATTCCGGGGATCCGGCGGAACAACATCAAACCCCAGTACGACGAATGGGTGTTCCCCGACGGGCACGGCGTGCTGATCCTGGCGGAAGGCCGGCTGATGAACCTCGGCTGCGCGACGGGGCATCCCAGCTTCGTGATGTCCGCGAGCTTCACCAACCAGGTGATGGCGCAGATCGAATTGCACGGCAACGCCGGTCAGTATGAGAAGCGGGTGTACGTACTCCCCAAACGGCTCGACGAGAAGGTGGCCCGGCTCCACCTGGACAAGCTGGGCGTGCGGCTGACGGAGCTGTCGGCGAAACAGGCGGAATACATCGGCGTGCCGGTGGAGGGGCCTTACAAGCCTGACCACTATCGGTACTGACCAGAAGAGGGATCGCCCGACACCGGGCGAAGTTGATGCGGAAACGACGGACGCGGAAGGTTCAGCGGGACCTTCCGCGTCCGTCGTCCTGATACGCCGTCACTCCCGTCTTCACGACTTTCCGGCGATACCTCCGGAGAACGCCTGACTCGCGAATACCGCGACCCGAGAGCCTACCCGAGTGCCTACTCGGTGGCGCGCGCCACGGCCCTGCGTCCGTCCTCACTGGCGCCGCCCCCGGGACGCGTCTCTCGTTCCTTGCGACGACGACGCGGACGATTCGGGAAGTTCAGAACACCCATCCGCCCGCGGTACTCGAGGACCGCGTCATCGTAGGCCCGCGCGGCCTCCTCGGGCGTGGCGTAACTGCCCAGCCACTTCAGCTTGCCCGCGATGCGGATCGTCGCCTGCCATTTGCCGCGATAGGGCGAAACACCCTTGTACGCGCACGCGCCCTGCGCCGGGCGAGCCGTCGCGAGTACGCTCCGGTCCAGAATCTGGAGGTTGCTTCGTGCACAGTTGCGCGTATCGCCGTCCAGGAAGCGCACGATGCGCGCGTCACGAACTTCCAGCACTTCCCGGTGAAGACGGCGAATGCGGCCTTCGTCATCGCGGAGGCAGACGTGCTGGTTGTGAACGAAGAGCCTGGTCTTCCAGAACCGGCGGAAATCCTGGTCGTCGAGCCGGACGGTGGAGCCGTCGCTCAGACGAAGTTCGCGAGTCGGAGACATTGAAGGTTCGAGGCGCCGAAGGGAGGGATTCAGAAGTCTGCGTCCAACCTATGGGGGTTTCCCGCGAGTAGCGAGAGAAGCGGTCCTAATGGGTCATAACTTATGGAGAAAGAGCGCTTGTTGACCGGCCGCCAAACACTGACTCCGAGGGATGGTTGTCCCGGCCTCAAGCCATTCACGGGGCCAGTCGAAATTCGGGAGGTCGCGACTACCCGCGATCCGGAGATGCACCCGTTCCCCAACCCGGCGATGTCGACACGGATTCGTAGACCGGTACTGGTGAAGGATTACCGTCCACCCCGCCCCCGCGGCTCTAGGAAGCCCCGGCCGATCGATCCCGAGAAGCGGCGGCGCGACTTCTGGTTGCTCTTCCCCCTGGAAAAATTCGCGATGGACTGGAGACGCGCGGCGGACTCCAGGTAGCCGGGCCCGTCCTTCCACGAGAGCGGCCCTCTTCGGACGCGACGCCGGCCCGCCCCGTCGGAGCCTGGGCATCGATCGGCCGCGGTACTGACCAGCGACGTTCTCCCCCAGGAATGCTCTCCGCCGAAGTTGATTCCGCCGGAGCTGCTTCCGTTCCGACATCACCCGTGTCACCCGTGTCACCCGTGTCACCCGCCTCCTCACGCCCCTGCATCA
>CAZWJE010000079.1:9084-14522 GCA_964634395.1 uncultured Gemmatimonas sp.
TCACCCGTGTCACCCGTGTCACCCGTGTCACCCGCCTCCTCACGCCCCTGCATCATACCATAGCCATCCGTGGAACGGCATCGCCCCCCAGAGTGAATCCGTTCCCCGGCAAGTCGTGCCCTCGACTTTCCCAGGGATACGAAGTCGCTCCCCCGCTCCTCCCGGTCGGACGGTTGACCTCTCCCCCAGCGCCGGCGGCGCATAACGATCGAAAGGCGCGTCCAACTATCATAACCCGGTACGCTGCATGCAGTTACAACTATCGTCCCAAGCCTCGGTTTCATGCCTCTGGGGAAGGATGCGATGCAAGGCCGATATCGCTGTCCGAGATGTTTCAAACGCCGTCCGTCCCGGGGGGCTCGGTGCAACGGATGTGGTGTCCGGCTGTCCGGATCGACGTCGAGTACCGGTCGAGGCACCATCTGGCTGCTCCTGTTTCTCATCGCGGTGGCGGGGATTCCGATCGTGATCGGGCACGCGGATCGATTCATTCCGGCGTTATCCGAATGGTACCTGGACGCCACGGTGCCGAATGCGGTAAAGCCACCGCGAAGGCTGGTCCCGGGCCCGCCGATCGACGGCGCGTTCGATGCGTGCGTGAAACGGGCCGTGAAGGAATCCGGTCGAAACGGAAACCGGGGAGTGGTCACCTTCGCGTCGGAGTCGGAAAGCATCGTCACGCGGATCGACGACGACCTGATGATCATCTCGTCCGGGTTTGAGGAACTCGCGGAGGATGGAACCCGGGGGGAGGGCGAGTTCTGCTGTGTCGCGCGGAAGGTCGAGGGAAGCTGGCGGGTCGAGTCGTTGCGCGTTCGGCGCTCGGGTGAACAAGAGCGAAACGCGCGGTATCAGGCACGCCCCCGATCCACTCCGATTCCGTGATTCTCGATGGATCGATCTTCGGAGGCAAGGGCAACGTCGCGCTCAATCCGTAACGACGAACACATTCGACACGAGAGAATACATACCGACATTGGAGTCATCGGTACCCGCCTCAAGGCGCAAGCGATACTCTCCGGCGTGCGACACGCTGAAACGTTCGGATCGCGACGCACCCGTATCGATCTTCACGATCCCGCCGCTAATGACGGCGGGGCAGATGGGACCGAACAGCTGCACAAACTCCACCCATTCGCCACTGACCTTTTGTTCGAGAAGCATTCCCAGGCGGGATTCACAATGATGCATGAATATGCTTTCCCGCCCTTCATTTCGGACAATGGCCTGAATTGACTCGTCAGCCATATAAACCGCCTTGTCTGTTTCAACAGTCACTCGGCCGACATCGGCGGCGGTCGGCCCATTCGCGCAGGCGGCCAGGCAGATGATGGCGGCCACCAGCGAATACCTCCTCATAAAACCTCCCCGCGTATATTTTCCAGCTCCACACCTTCTGCCGAACCATTTGGCGCAACGACCGTAATCACGCTCAGAGTGCCGTCGCGCGCGGCGTCCGGACCCGCGGCGCGACCGACGTCTCCTCGTCCGGAGTGAAATCCTCGCCCGGGTTGACGAAACGGTCGGACTCCCAGGCATACTGACGATCGTGGAGTTCGCGATAGCGCCCCCGCAGACCCATCAGTTCGGGATGGGTACCCCGCTCGACGATCCGGCCCTCCTCGAGCACCAGGATCTGGTCCGCGCTACGGATCGTGGAGAGGCGGTGAGCGATGACGAAGGTCGTGCGTCCGTGGCGAAGCCGCCGCAGACCGTCCTGGATCATCGCCTCGCTCTCACTGTCGAGGCTCGACGTCGCCTCGTCGAGGATGAGGATCCGCGGATCGGCGAGGATGGCGCGAGCGATCGCGACGCGCTGGCGCTGCCCGCCCGAGAGTTTTACCCCGCGTTCCCCGACGATCGTGTCGTATCCTTCCGGGAGGGCCTGCGCGAATTCGTCACAGTGGGCGACACGTGCCGCTTCGAAAACCTCGTCCATCGTGGCGTCGGGCCGGGCGAAGCGGATGTTCTCGGCGACCGTCCCGTCGAAGAGGAAGTTGTCCTGGAGCACGACGCCGAGGACCGATCGGTATTCGCCGAGGCGGAGCTTCGAGAGGTCCCGCCCGTCGATGAGCACCCGACCCGAGAGAGGCCGATGGAACGCCATCGCCAGGCCGATGAGGGTGCTCTTGCCGGAGCCACTGGAACCGACGAGCGCGGTGGTCGAACCGGCGGGCGCTCGGAAGCTGATATCGCGAAGCACCGGAACCCCCGGGTTGTATTCGAAGGAGACGTTCTCGAACACCACCTCGCCCGCCACGTCGGTGATCGGCTCGCGGAGTCTGTCTTCCTCCATCTCGGTGGGCATCGCCAGCAGCTCCCGGATCCGGTCGAGTCCGGCGAACGCCTCGCTGATCTGGGTCGAGATCGAGGCGATCTGCACGACCGGCGCGGCGATCACCATCGTGAAGGTGAAGTAGGTGATGAGGTCGCCGACCGTCATCTCTCCCGACGAGATCGCCTGGCCACCGACCGTGAGCATCAGCACGCCGACCGCGCCCATGACGACGGTCGCGAGCGCGCTGACCGCCGAGGTCCCGGTGATCGTGCTGGCCACGTTCCGCAGGAGTTTGTGCGCGCCACGGGTGAACACGCGATCCTCCCGCTTCTCGGTGCCGTACGCCTTGATGATGCGGATCCCCCCGAGTGACTCGGCGAGGCGTCCCGTCACCCGCGCGTTGAGCTCGCCGCGTTCGCGGAAGATCGGCCGCAGCCGGGTGAACCCGAAGCCCATCATGCCCGCGAAGAGGACGAGCAGCACCAGGATCCCCACCGTCAGCACCCAGTTCAGCCAGAAGAGCACGCCGACCGCGATGACCGCGGTGATCAGCCCTCCCGCGAGCTGGACGATACCGGTTCCGACGAGGTTCCGGATCCCTTCCGCGTCCGTCATGATGCGGGAGATGAGCACCCCGCTCTGGGTCGAATCGAAATAGGAGATGGGAAGGCGAGCGACGTGTGCCTGGACCCGGCGGCGCATCTCGGTGATCGCGCGCTGGGCCGTGACGCTGATGATCTGTGACAGGCTGAACGAGGTCGCCGCCTGGATGATCGCGGCCGCGCCCACGGCGATGGCGAGCGGCGTGAGCAGCTCCGTCCGCCCCTCGCCGATGATCAGGTCGAGAAGCACCTTCGGGCTCGCCGGTAGTACCAGCCCCGCCAGGCGGCTGACGATCATCAGCGCGAAACCGATCGCCAGGTAGCGGCGATGACGCCAGAGCAACTCCCGCGCTTCGCGCCATACGACGGATCCGGGGACCCGCTTCTTCTGTTGCGGCTGTTTCATCTCGTGGTGCCGTCGGTGGGAGACGGAATATCCGGCACCGGAGACTCCGCGATAAAAGCTTGCGGCCATGGGAACGAGTACACCGGAAACGCGTCGGGGTGTCGTGCCGCCGAGCCGCCGGGAACCGTGGCGCGCATCGCGCCTTTTCGATCGACGAGCGCGAACTTTTGAGCCCGGCGGAAGTACGACGGCATCAGGTGTCGACATCGCCGTTTCCCGGCCGCCGCCGAGTGTCTCCCGGCACGCTCGATGCGCCCGACCCGCCGAACACGCCGCCCCCGGGATGGTGGTGACGATCCCCGTTGGGGCGGATGACCCCCGCGGCCGCCGGGAATCCACGGGTGAGCGGCCAGCGAAAAACGCCTTTCCACAACGAGAAGTGAGAGATGACAGGAAAGAACCGTCCGCGTCTCGTCGCCGCGATATTGATGCCGATCACTTTCGCCGCCTGCGCGGCGACCGGTGGCGGGTTTCCGAACGACGCCGTCGCGGTGGCGACACCTCTCCTGCTCGAGGGACCGCCGATCTACTCGCTGCTCGGATTCCGGGGGGAGCTGAACCTCACTTCGGAGCAGATCACCGCGCTCGATTCCATCGCGCTCGCGACGCGAGACGAGAACCGGGAGCTGATCGCCGAGTTGCGGGCCGTGGATGGTGATCGAAACAGGAACGGCGGAACGATCGTGGTCTCCGAGCACGGCCGTCCGTTCCTCGAGGCGATCCGCGAAAACCACGGCAACGCGGTGGCGGCGGTGAGCGCGCTCCTCGACGATCGACAGCGGGCGGAGGTATGCGAGATCTCGGCGCGGCCTGACCAGCAGCGCAGCCGGGGTGGCCAGCAGGGGCCCGGCGCGCCGCGCCCGTCGGAGCGTGAACCGGCGCCGACGCCTCCCGATTCACTGGACGAACGCACCCGTCTCTCCCGCCCGGTCTCCTGGGACTGGTGCCCGCCCCCTGGCGCCCGCGACAGTCGCGGCGACAGCGACACGTCCGGCCGCTGAGAACCGTCTTCCACTGGCCGGATGTCGGGCGGAGATCACCCGGAGCATGCGTGTCACGTCTCGCCGGCCAGCGCCCGGGCCACTTGTTCCGCGTGCCCCCTCGGCCTGACCTTCTCGAAAATCCGCGTGACCCGGCCCTCTTCGTCGATCAGGAAGGTCGTCCGCTCGACGCCCATGAAGTGATGGCCGAACATCTGTTTCGGCTTCCAGACCCCGTAGGCCTCCGCCACCAGGTGGTCCGTGTCGGCGAGGAGCCGATAGTTGAGACCGAACCGACCACGGAAACGAGCCACCGCGCGGACCGTGTCCGGGCTGATGCCGAGGACGATCGCCCCCAGCTCGTCAAAGCTGGGCCCGTGGTCGCGAAACTCGCACGCCTCTGTCGTGCAGCCCGGAGTGCCCGCGCGCGGATAGAAGAAGAGGACGACGCGTTGCCCGCGCAGTTCGGAGAGGCGAACGCGTTCGCCGTCATCCGCCGTCAGCTCGAAATCAGGAGCGATGTCTCCCGGGTGGATCTTCGGATCGGGACGCGCCGGCGGTCGGGGGACGCGGTTCACGTCGCCCACGGCGGATCGGGATCGCTGAGCGGCCCCGTCTCATGGCCCATCCCGCGAACGTGCTCGAGGGTAAGGTCGTGACGACCGGAGAAGCCCTCGTCCACCTCATGCCAGGCACCCACGACGGGTTCGCCGCGCCGCCAGCAGAGATAGACCCAGCGGCCCCGCCAGGTGGTCGGGAAGTCGATCAGTCCATGCTCGAGACCACCCTGGGGAAAACGGATTCCACGCGCGAGGATCTCGCGCTCGACGATCTCGTCGATTTCGCCCATGAGAACCGCGATCCGGGAACGAAACGCCTGGGCCTCGGGGTAGTCGGGGTTGTCGCGGGCGAGAATGCGCGCGCCCCAGAGAACGTCGAGGATCTGCAACCGTTCGGCGGCGCGCTGTACCTGATTCATCCGTTGATCGATCTCCACGAACACCGATTCCAGGACCGGCAGCAGGGAGTTCGCTTCCGCCACGGTGAATGCCTTGCGATCCATGTTCCGACGGGGGTTCACGAGCGATCGAAGCGTGCCGGACGGTCGGCTGCATGCTACGTTATGCGCCCTTCGGCCGCAATGAATGAGGTCGCCCGGAAGCGTCGATCGG
>CAZWJE010000080.1:0-14452 GCA_964634395.1 uncultured Gemmatimonas sp.
TAAGGCCTTGGGCGAGAGCGGTACATCCCAGTAGGTGAGGGCGGGGCGCCCGTAAGGGTCAGGAATAGGTTGCCTGGGAGCCATATCGAGCACTGGCTTTAGGTAGCGACCGCTCTCAGTTAGCAGCCCTTCTTGTAAGAAGGTTCTCAAGCGTGCGTACCCAGCGGCGGTGGCGTGCCCTTTGTGGTTAGCCTCAAGGGCGGCCTGTTCCCGAGCGGTACTAGCCGCTTCGCGTTGGAGGCTCTTCGCGGTTCGTCCGCCATTCTCGATTAGGTCTATGGCCCGCGTGCGGCCAGCACGGGTGAGCTGATAACTGGCGATATTGCGGTTCCCTCGAGCCACGGTCACTAAAGGTCGCCGACGCTCTTCTAGTTGGCGTAGAGCTCGAGCTGCGGCCCGTTGTCCGTTCGCTTTGAGCTCCGGCGTGGCAGAGGTGAGTACGTCACTCGCGGGATGCCACGGGATCTTGCGAATCGGGCGAACCACGCTCGCCTCGCCCGATTCGAGTTTCCTCTCGCGTTCGAGCGCGTACATGAGCAGGTGCCTGCTCCACTGAACGTGCTTTCCGTGTGCCATTCCTTGTGCCAACCTAGCAGACCCACGCGGTAATGCGTGGGCTCTTACGGCACCTAGAGGTAGATGTGAAGTGGCTACTCTCGCGTGCTGCTCGACCATATCGGCCCCCTAAGGCCAAGGACCTGGGGAGATAACCGATTGGTCGTAGGTTCAAATCCTACCCGCCGAGCCAGACGAGGAGCCCGGCCTGCGAGGAGACTCGCGGCCGGGCTTCTTCGGTGAGGCACCCAGCCGACCGGCCCCGGACCGACCCCCATCCGCTGGTATCATCGCCAGAGAGCCATGCCGGCGTCGGCCTAGCGTCGGTGCCAGAGGAGGAACCATGAGGAGGATCCCGCTTCTGCTTGCCCTCGTCGGCGCCTTGGCGCTGCTTGGCGCCTGCGCGCCCGCGCCGGCTCCCACCATGGTGCAGCCGGTCGAGCAGGTGGCCGAGCTCCCGTTCGACGAGGCTTTCGGCCGGGTCGTGTCGGCCATCAACACCGAGCCGTACTCTTCCGACACGGGTGGTTGGGTCATAACGAACAGCAACCAAGTGGGCGGGTTCATCACCGCGGAGCTGACCGGCACCCGCCAGCAGTGGTACCTGGCGCGCACGTCGTTCGTGGCGCGCATCTCGGTCACCCTTGCCGCGAAGTCCTCGTCCACCACGCTCGTGGGCATAGGCGTGAACGGTGAGCGCGAGGCTGCGCTCCTCGCCAGCCACATCAGGGCGGCGTTGGGGTTGGTCGAACCCCTTCAGTAGGGGATAGCTAGCGGGTCGAGCGGTGCCTCAGGCGCTCTGACGCTTGCGCGCGGCGCCGAGCGGGTTCGAGACGGCGTGGCGCGCGGCCGCCCAGGCGCGCTTGAGTTCCGCCTCGTGTGGGTCCAGCGTGGCCTCGCTCGCCTCCGCGAAGCGCGCGACCTCGTCGCTCTTGGCGTTCAGCACGGTGTTGAGGACCGCGTGGAGCGAGGCACGTACGGCGAGCCCCTCGCGCAGCATGTCCTGGAGTTCCAGCACGCGGTTGACGAGGTCCTCCTGGCCCATGGCTTCGAGTTCGGCGCGGGTGCGCTGCATGACCGCATCCTACCGCGGGCCACGGGGCGCAGCCGGTCGCCGTTCGCCTGGGGCGCCGCCCGGACGCTCGCGGTAGCATGCCCCATGCCACGAGAGTTGACGTCGCTCACGCTGACCGAACTGGCGAGGGGCTACCGGGACGGTTCGCTGGACCCCGTCACCGTCACTGAGGCGTACCTGGCGGCCATCGACGCGCACCCGCAGGGCAGGGCGGTGTACCGGGTGGTCACGGCGCAACGCGCCCTGCGCCAGGCGCGCGCCGCCAAGCGCCGCTTCGAGGACGGCCTGGAGGGCGGGCCGCTGCTCGGCGTGCCCATCGCCATCAAGGATCTCCTCGGCACGGCCGGCGAGGTCACCGCGGCGGGCTCGAGGGTCATGGCCGAGCGCCCACCGGAGACCGAGGACGCTCCCGTGGCGGCGCGCCTCGACGCGGCCGGGGCGGTCTTCCTCGGCAAGACGAACATGACGGAACTGGCGTACTCGGGGATAGGCATCAACCCGCACTACGGCACGCCGGGCTGCGCCCTGGACCCGCGCCGCGTCCCCGGTGGGTCGTCTTCCGGCTCGGGGGTCGCCGTGGCCGCCGGCCTGGCGGCGGCGGCCGTTGGGTCCGACACGGGCGGCAGCGTGCGCATCCCCTCCGCGGTCAACGGTCTCGTGGGTCTGAAGGTCACCGATGGGCGCCTGCCCACGGACGGCTGCATGGCGCTCTCCACCACGCTCGACACGCTCGGCCCCATGGCCCGCACCGCCGAGGACGCCTGGGCGCTCTACCTGGCCATGGCCGCGGAGCCTCCCCGCGAGCTGACGCCCGTGGGCGGGGCGCTCACCTTCCTCGCGCCGACCACGCTCCTGCAGGACGACCTCGACGAGCCCACGGCGCGCGGCTTCGAGGCGGGCCTGGCGCGCCTGGAGGCGCTGGGTCACGAGGTGAGGCGCGCGACCTTGCCGCTCCTGCTCGAGGCGCCGGGCGCCTACGACCGTTACGGCTCGTTCGCCTCCCACGAGGTGTGGGCCCTATACCAAGAGGAGTTCGAGGCCAGGCCCGATGACTTCGACCCGCGGGTGCTGCAGCGGGTCATCCGCTTCAAGGGGCGACCCTCGGCCGATTACATCCGGCTCCTCTACGCTCGCGCCGCGTTCCAGCGCCGCTTCTGGAACGAGCTCGCCGGGGTGGACGCGCTGGTGGCGCCCACCATCCCCCACGTGGCGCCCATCACGAGCAGCATCCTCACCGACGACGAGGCGTACCACCGCGAGAACAACCGCATCCTCAGGAACACGGCGCCGTTCAACTTCCTCGGGGGTCCCGCCGTCAGCGTGCCGTGCGCCACCACGGACGCCGGCCTGTCGATCGGGCTGATGGTGGTCGTGCGGCCGTACGAGGAGGAGTTGGCGCTAGCGGTCGCGGCGCAGGTGCAGGGGGCGGGCGCGTAGCGGACTGCTGACCGCCGGCGACCTACGCTAGTCGACCAGCAGGTAGAGCACGTCGGCGGCCAGTGCGGGTGTGTTGGCGCCCTCGGCCTCCACCCGGCACGACAAGGTGGCCAGCCAGCGGCCCTCGCCCTTGGGCTCGAGCTTGGCGAGCACCGCGGTGGCGCGCAGCCTCGAGCCGACCGGCACCGGCGCGGGGAAGCGCAGCTTGTCGATGCCGTAGTTGACGATGAGGCTGAGCCGGGTGGGGAAGAACTCGATCTGCTCGATCATGTGGACTAGTAGCGACAGCGTGAGGTAGCCGTGGGCGATGGTCTTGCCGAACGGCCCCGCGGCCGCGCGGACCGGGTCGACGTGGATCCACTGGTGGTCCAGGGTGGCGTCGGCGAAGGCGTCTATGCGCGCCTGGTCGACGGTGACGTACGGGGACGGGCCGAACGTGTTCCCCACGAGGGTCTTGAGGTCGTCGATGGTAGAGGGTGACATCTGCGTCCTTCCCGCTCCGGCCCGCGTGGTTGCCGCGCGCGGCAAAGGGCGTGGAGGCGAGCCTAGCACGGCTCCTCCGGGTCTCAGATCTCCTCGAGTGGCCGACCGGGGAACAGCCCGCGGAGCAGAGCCAGCATCCCGAGCGCCGCGGCCAGGCCGCTCGCGTACTTGACCAGCAGGTCGGTGACGATCACCTGGACGAGCCAACCGGGGGTGGCGAACGGCTCGCCCCAGAAGGCGAGCAGGGTGAAGAGCAGCGTGTCGAGGGGCGCGCTCACGGCGTTCGAGGCCGCCACGCGCGTGAGCCAACGGCGCCGGAGGAGCCGCTGGTAGATCTCCGTGTCGGCGGTCTCGGAGACCACGATGGTCAGGAACGACACGGCCACGTACCTGATGGGCGTCCCGAGCGCCGCGGCGAGGACCACGTTGGCGACGGCGGCCACCAGGATCATGAGGTACACGGCGCGGCGCCCGTGGCGGTGCACCCGGTCGCGCTGCGTGAACGTGATGCCGAAGAAGAGCGTGCCGACGTTCACCAGGAAGAAACCGCCGAGCGGCAGGAACGAGTCGAGCGTGAAGTTGGCGAGGAGGGTCGCGGCCGTGTAGGTGGCGGCGGCCGCCAGCAAGCTGCGGCGCCTCCCGGCGACCTCGGCGCCGTGGTCCGCGCGCCCCCCGCCGACGCTCTCGAGCAGGGCAAGAGCGGCGGCCAGGCCGGCGGGCGCCACTAGGTACTCCCAGCGCGCCAGACCGAGGACCGCCAGCGTGGCAGTGGTGAGCGCGGCCAGCGCCAGCAACCACCCTGTGCGCGCACCCGCCTGGCGCGCCGTGGCCACGGCGCGGAGGTCGGTGGCGGCCCCCACGAAGAGCACCCCGTACAGCACGAGCGCGAGGAGCGGCAGCCGGTCAACGGGGGTCGGGCCGAAGGTCGAGAACCACGCCAGCGCGGTCGGTCCGGCGCCGACGGCGAGCCCGAGCAGGCTCACTGCCGGCGCTGCGCTCTTCTCTCTGTCGTGACGGGGACGGTTCATCTGGGCGCCGTTCACTCTACAACCCGCCCGCAGGCCCCGACCCCCACCAACTGTGGCGGTTTATGGTGCGGCGTGACCAGCGAACCCGACTTCCCGGCCGGCGGCCGGCCGCCAACGCTCTCGACCACTCTCGGGATAGAACTCGTCACCGTCGGTCCGGACCTGGTGGTGGCCACCATGGCGGTGACGCCCGGCCACCTGCAACCTCAGGGCATCCTCCACGGCGGCGCGTCGGTCGCGCTGGCCGAGACGGTGGCTTCGGTTGGCGCCAACGCGGCGCTCGCGGAGCCGGGCCAGCGCGTGGTCGGGCTCGAGATCAACGCCAACCACCTCAGGGCCGTGCGTGGCGGCACGGTGATGGCGACCGCCACGCCGGTCCACAAGGGGCGCAGCACCCAGCTGTGGGCCGTCGAGATCCGAGATGACGCCGGCAGGCTCGTGTGCGTCTCGCGCTGCACGCTGGCCGTCCTGAATCCAGAGCGGTGAGGGTGCGCGCCGTTGACAAGTGAGCGGGGCCCCGTGAGGGGCCCCGCAAGCTGGTCGGGGCGAGAGGATTTGAACCTCCGACCCCATCGTCCCGAACGATGTGCGCTACCAGGCTGCGCTACGCCCCGACGCAACTTGTGAGTCTACCGAGGCACCCGGCGCCGGTCAAGCGTCGTCCGCGCAGCGTGTGCAGGTGAGGACCGCGCCCAGGCGCGATGTCCGGCCCGCCTCGCTGAGCACCCACTCACGAGACACCAGCGGTGGGTCGTGCCGCACGTGCTGGGAGTGACCGCACTCGAGCAGCGCGACCCAGTGGTCCTCCTCGTCGCGGTGGAAGCCCACGATGCGCCTGGCCCACCTAGCGTCAGTCATCACCGGCGAACCACCCCACGTCCTCCAGGGCTCCCTGGGCCGCGTCGGCGCCGAAACCGCGCCGGACCAGGAACGCGAACGCCTTCGCGCGGGCGCGGAGGAGCTCCTGGCGTTCTTCCGTGTCGGCGGCGGGCCGGTAGCGCCACTCGTTCTTCCGGAGCAGCACCGTGGCGGCCGCGCGTTGCGCCTCGGGCGTGAGCTCGCCGAGGTGCTCCTCGATGAGGTCTTGTGCCACTCCCTTGCGCGTCAGCTCGCGCCGCAGACCCTGGCGGCCGCGCGACGCCGCGCGGGAACTCACGTACATGGCCGCGTAGGTGGAGTCGTCCACGAGCTGGAGCTCCACCAGGCGCGCGATCAGCGCTCGGGCCTGCTCCTCGTCGATCCCGCGGCGCCGGAGTCTATCCACGAGCTCGGCGGTCGTGTACATCCGCCGGGAGAGGATGGCCAGCAGGTAGTCCCACGCCCGCTCCGGTTCGAGCGGCCGGCGCCCAGGACCAGGAGCCGGCGGCGCCATCAGCGTAGCACCGCCACGGGGTCGAGCCTCGCGGCGCGGCGCGCCGGCAGCAGCCCCGCCACCACGCTGGTGGCGAGCGACACGCCGCACACCCACAGCACGTCCCACGCCTGGAGCTGCACGGGTAACTGCGTGATGAAGTAGAGGTCGCCGGGCAGCGGGTAGGGCTGGAAGCGGAAGTACGCCGCCACCCCGAGCCCGAGGAGGGCGCCGAGCAGCGTGCCGGCGCCTCCGAGGAGGAAGCCCTGCAGCGTGAACGTGCCCAGCACCTGGCGCTCCGAAGCGCCCAGGGCGCGCAGTATGGCGATGTCCTCGGTCTTCTCGTTGACCGTCAGCACGAGCACGTTAGTGATCCCGAACGCCGCCACGATCACGATGAGGAAGACGACCACCCCGATGACGGCCTTCTGCAGCCGCAGTTGTGAGATGAGGCTCGCGAAGAGGCTCTCCCAACTGAGGGGCCTGAGGGAGTACTTGCCGGCCAGCTCCAGGCCCACGGAGTGAGCGGCGGTGGCGTCCTTCAGACGCAGATGGTAGCCGGTCACGCGCCCCTCGGCGCCCAGGTAGGCCTGGAGGTTCTCGAGTGACATGTAAGACGTCACCGAGTCGATGAGCTCGTTGCCGACGCGGAAGGTGCCCGCCACCGTGAACTGCCCCGTTGCGCCCGTGATGTCGCGCAGCATGACGTCGTCGCCGACGGTCACGCCAAGCGACTGCGCCAGGCTGGAACCGAGCACCACCCCGCCGGCGGTCGCGAGCGCGTTCGCCTGCTCCGCGAGGACCGGCAGGTCGAGCACGGCGGTCTCGAGGGACGTGTCGATGCCCACGATCTGCGTGAAGCCCTGCCTGGCGCTCACGCCCAGCGACTGACTCGCGCGTCGCGCGATCAGCGCCTGTCCCGACAGGAACGGCGCCGCCGCCGTGACGCTCGGCTCGGCGGCCAGGGAGGCGAGGAGCGCCGGATCGTCCGGCAGCGTCTCGCCCGGCACGAAGCTCTGCAGGGTCAGCATCGGGGTGGCGCGCAGGGTGCTACTGATGAGCTCGTCGATGAAGCCGTTGGTGAGCGATAGCGCCACGATGAGCACCGCCACCCCGACGGCGACGCCGGCCACGGTGAGGGCGGACTGCAACCCGCGTCGGCGCACGTGACGCCACGCGAGGTACGGGACTAGGGCTCGCACCCGGCGAGCTTAGCGCGCTGCGAGCAGGATGGGCGCGGCCTCGAACTCAGTGGCCAGCGCCGGGAGGAGCTCCGTTCCCTGACGACCGTAGCGGATGAGCTCCACCTCGACCTTGCGGACGCCCCAGTTGACGGCCTGCGAGTACGACTCGAACCAGACGTCCACCTGTTGGGTCTTGCGGGAATGCATCGTGTCCTCGACGATGAAGATCTGGTCGTCCAGAAGGGCCTGGAAGGCCCCGACCCCGCGCCCGGTGTGGTAGTTGCCCAGGTCGCGCAGGCGGACGAGCGAGCCGTACGGCAGGTCTGAGCCCAGGAGGTCGCGGCTGACGGCCATGATGCCGAAGCGGGTGCGGGCGCCGGTGGAGGTTATGAACGGCGTGGCGTCGGTCTGGCTGGCGTGAGAGTTGTACCCCGTGGCGCGCAGTACGAAGATCGGGTTGGCCGTGGGTCCCTGCACGGCGGGCGTGCTGACGGGTTGCGCCGCGTTGGCCAGGATCTCAGCGTGAGGCTCGACCCTGAGCTCCACCGGGGTGGCGGTCAGCGCCTCCGTTGCCTCTTGGCGCGGCGCGCTGAAGGCCGTGATGAGAGCGGAGATCACCAGCCCGAGGGCGATGAGCTTGCCGCTGATGTGCAGAGCCATCTGCACCTCCCAGTCGCGGCATCTTAGCAGACGAAGTGTGAGAGTTCGCACATCTTCGGCACGGCGTGGATGAACACATCTTAACAGGGCCACGGGCCCCGTGCTGGTCGCTGTTGGCCGGGGGCACGCCTCTCGTGCCCGGTGCCTGTAACCTTCGTCTGGTGGCTGACAGTTTCTCGTCAGTCGGACCGTGATATAGCAGGATTCGAGGAACCTCTGACCCGTGCCATTCATCCCAGGACTACTCGCCACCCCCACCGTAATCGCGAACGCGCTCTTCAGCCTAGCCAAAGACTCGTCCCTACCCGTCACGGGTCCCGACCGCGTCGGCGTGGTGTCGCCGATGTTCAACGAGGAGGTCGGAGCGGCCGCCGCGCTGGTCTCGCTGCTGGAACAGACCACGCCGTTCGACGAACTGGTGGTCAGCGTCAACGGCGGCTCCGACGCCACGGGCGAGCTGGTGAGGCGTACCCTCTCCCAGCACGGCTACCGGCTGGTCCACCAGGGCCACGTGCCGGCGGCCACGGCCACGTTCGAGCGCTGGCTCCAGAAGGGCGGCGCGGCCGCCGTGGTGGTCGATCACGCGCAGCCCATCTCCAAGTCCGACAGCATCAACACGGTGTTGGCGGGCGGGCTGCTGAACTCCGACAGAGTGCTGGTCGTGGACGGTGACACCGTCTTGGACGCCAACTTCCTGGCCGGACTCAAGCAGAACTTCTACCGGTTACGGCGCAAGGGCCGCGGCGTCGCCACGCGCTGGGTGGTGGAGGACTACGCCATCCAGTCGGGATCCGTCATGTCGGCGTCGCCAGGCCCTGGCATGCCGACCGCCGGCCTGATCCATCACGCCCGCGCGGCCGAGTACGCGGTGGCCACGGTGCTGCGCCGCGGTCAGACCACGCGCATCGGCTCCGGCGCGATGTTCGGGCGGTCGCGGCTCTACACGGTCGTTGGGTGCGGCTTCACGGCGAGGCGCGAGTGCTTCCCCATGCCGTCCGACACGCTGACCGAGGACCACGACTTCACCCTGGCCGTGCAGAACGAGGCGGAGGTCGAGGAGCAGGTCGGCGCCGCCGAGCTGACGGAGCGTGGCTTCCGGGTGGTGGTCGACGGCACCGAGTTCGAACTCGGCGCGCTGACGGGTGAGCAGCCGGTGACCTTCAGCCGCGGTGGGAACGCCCGGTTCGTGAGCGAGTCGATCATGTACACCGACGACCCGCTCACACTCCCCGGCTACCTGCGGCAGATCGAACGTTGGAACGGCGGCGGGGTCGAGAACGCCCTCAAGCGTCTCTTCTTGCGGGGCGCCTGGCGTGGCCTCAGGGCCAACGTGCGCTTCACGCTCATGTCCGCGCAGTTCGAGAACGTCTTCGGCTTGCTGCTCCTCCTGCTCATGCTCCCGTTGACCCTTGGGGTCAACTTCGCGCTGCCGGGGCACGGGACGCCACTCCACGGGCTCCTCGTCTGGCTGGGGATCGACATGACCGCCTCGGGCGTCCTGGCGGCGCTAGGCTTCTGGCGTCAAGGCCGCGGGTTGGGTGTGAGGGGCTGGGCGTTGCAACGCTGGGTCTGGCGCCGCCTGCTGCCCGCCGCCATCGCCCTCGGCCTCCTGCGCGTGTTCAACGCGGTCACCTACGTGACCGGGGCCGTGCGAGCCACCCTGCGCTTCGCTCGCCGCGAGGAGATCGACCCCCGCACGACCATCACGTGGGAGCGTCCTCGCTCCGGCACCGCCAAGCGGACGCAGGCACGGTTCTTGGGCGCCACCAGCGGTCTACTCTCCTTCGCGGTGGGGGTGTTCGGCCTCACCGCGTGGATTGCCGCCGAGTCCCGGCCCGGCTACCGCGACGCGTGGCGCCTCATCAACGAGTCCGTGCCGGTGCTGCAGTCGCAGCATGAGCAGTTGCCGCTGCCGCTCGGCGGCAGCAGCCTCCTTGGCGTGATGCTCGACCCGGGCACCGCCTCGGGCGCGGCCACGGGCGGGCACGCCGACGCGGCTCCGCCGGAGCGGGCGCCCGACCTCGTCGAGGGCGCGCCCGACGCCTCGGTGGTCGAGGCGGCCCCCGCAGAGGAGGCAGAGGACACTGTCGGGGCTGTGGCCGCCGGCGACGCAGCCGGCTCGGTGGCGGCGGACGCCCCGGCTGTCGCCGAGCCGGAGCCGATCGCGACCATCCCCGCCCCCGCCGAGCTGCTCGGCTCGCCGCTGGCCACGCTCGGGTTGAAGGTCGCCACGGCCGGTTCGGGTCGGCCCGGGGTCTCGGCGTTCTGCAGCGTCACCGACGTCGCCCGTCCCGCCGGCCAGCCGCGGCTGTTGAGCGGGTCGGCCGACGAGTACGAGCCGCTGTCGAGCTGGGGTCTCCTCGTCCTGGCGCGGCTCGCGCCGCTGGTGGCGAACATCGAGGAGGCCGCGACGGCGTACGACGTACCGGCCGACCTCGTCTTGCGCGTGCTGCTCAACGAGTCGTACCTCGACCCGCTCGCCGTCGGGCCGACGGGTGACCTCGGCCTGTCGCAGGTCACCAGCGATGCCTTGACCCTCCTGAAGGCCATCTCGACGGATTCCCTGTCGCCGTTCGCGAACGAGCGCTTCTTCGGTGGCGCCTTCTCTGTGTTCGACCCGGACTTCTCGGTGTGTGCCGGCGCCGCCAAGCTCGCGTGGGCTCGTGCGCAGCCGGGAGGGAACGACGAGAGCTTCGCTTACGCCCGCTACATCAACCCCCTCGAGGGCGTGGTCCGCGGCAAGATCAGTCCGCGCCACGCGGAGCTCGTGGTCGCCCTCGGCGAGCTCAAGCCGCTCGCAGCGGCCTTGGAGCGGACCATCGCCGCGTTCCGCGCCGACCCTGACTCCGTCACCGACAAGGAGCGCGCGCTCCTCGGCGTCACGAACCTCGTGGCCGATGGCGCCATCACGGTGGGACAGGCCTACTTCGTGACCGCGGAACTGGTGCGCAGCTTCGGCATCGACGACCGCGGGCTGTACGACGACATCAGGGAGCGGCTTTACGGCGAGTCCGACCCGGCGCCGCAACAGGGCGTCGGGGGAGGGGTCGGCTGAGGTCCCTCGGCGCGGCGGGGGCCCGCCGGCGGACCCCGCGAGGCGCTAGCGGGCCGCCGCCTCCAGGAGCCGCGCTGCCGTGCCGTCGAGCAGCAGGACCACCACCTCGCCCCGCGGCCCCCGGACGATGCCAGACACGGCGCCCGCGTGGTCCAGCAGCAAGCGCACCGAACCTGTGGAGCGGTCGAGGGCCCAGAGCCGACCGGTGATGAAATCGGCGAAGAGGTAGGCGTCTCGCAGGCTTGGCAGGTCCGGGTCGTCCACCTCGAAGCCTCCCACCACCGACATCCCACCCGCCGGGTCGATGGCCGGGTGGCCGTAGTAGGTGACGGGCGCCACGGCGTCCAGCGCGGTGCAGTCCGTTGCAACGAGCGTGCCGTCCTCCGGGTGCTTCAGGCACGCCGGACCCTCGAGTGCGGGCCAGCCGTAGTTGCCTCCCGCCTCGACCACGTCGATCTCCTCCCAACGGTCCTCGCCCACGTCGGCCAGGAGCATGGCACCGTCCGAGGACGCGAAGCTGAACTTCCAGGGGTTGCGGAAACCGTACGCCCAGATCTCCCCGCGTGCCCCCGCCGCCGCGGCGGACGGGTTCACGGCGGCCGTGAACGGGTTGTCGTCCGGCACCGCGTACGGTGCGGCCGAGCCTGCCGGCAAGGGGTCGATGCGCAGCACCTTGCCGCGGAGCGACCGCAGGTCTTGCGCAGCGTGCGGGTCGTCGTAGAGGTAGCGCGAGTCCTCTTGGCCGTCGCCGACGCTCAGGTAGAGCAGGCCGTCGGGACCGAAGGCGAGCTGACCGCCGTGGTGGAACGGCTCAGGGACGCCTTGACGCAGCAGCACCTGCTCCTCCTCGCTGACGGCGCCGCTGAGGTCGGGTAGGAGCGGGTAGGCGGCCACGACCAGGTCGCCCGAGCCGGCCTCCGTGAACGCGGCGAATAGGTGGGCGGGTCGCCCGCGGCGCGCCGCGCGTTCGAGCGGTTCGAGTGCGACGCTGAAGAGCCCCTGCTCGCCGAGAAGGCCGGTGACGCGCCCCGCCAGCGACAGGAACGGCTCGGGGTCGGTCGCGCCGGGGTCCAAGCGACCGACGGCGCCGTCGAGCGACACGATCAGCATGGCCCCCGTGTCGTACAGGGGGACGGCGTTGACGGGAAGGCGCAGCCCAGTGGCCAGCACGTCGAGGCGGTAGGCCACCGGGCTCGCGGTGCGGACAGGGAGGGGGGCGTCGGCTAGGGCGCGTTGCTGTGAGGCCGCCACCGCGACCAGCACGGCGGCGAGGAGGAGGTCGGCGAGGTGGCGGGGGAACCAAGGCTTGTGCGATCTGGGTACGCGGCCCTCGGGCCTGCGGGTCGGGGTCATCTAGCAGCGATGTTACGCCCGTCACCGGCCGCAGCCAGGGTCTGCCCGGCCGTGGCCAGGGTCTGCCCGGCCGCGGAACCGAAGTAGGTCCGGAACGCCTCGATGGAACCGGCGGAGCTCTCGATGCGCCAGTCCGTCTCCTTGTCCTCGTTGAACCAGACGAGGGCGTCCACCCGCGGGAAGGCCGTGGAACGGAGCATGTCCTCGATCCAGTCGGCCTTGTCGCCACCCGATTCGGCCGAGGCGACCTCGGCGAGCCATACGCCCTGCGGGCCGAGGCGGGTGACTCGGGCGTAGCCTTCCTCGAACACCTGCTCGAAGCTGCGCCACCCGATGTTGGGCCTGACGTCGCCCCAGTTGTAGCCGTCCAGGCCGAGCACGTCGACGTAATCGGCGCCAGGGTAGTAGAGCTCCATGGCGTTCTCCGCCGTGCGAGGCTCGTCGGTCACGTTGGGGGTGAAGACCCACCTGACGTTGGTGGCTCCCTCCTCGCGGAACAGGTCCACCACGTGGCGCCAGGCGGCGCGCAGGGCGGCGGGGTCGCCGCTCCAGGGCGTCCAGTCGCCGTTCATCTCGGGGAAGATCCGCACGTAGACGACGCCGTCCGCCTGGCTGACGCCCCGGGCCCACGACGCGATGTAGTCGTCGTAGCGGCCCGCCACGATGTCGGGCAGGCTCTGCGTGTGCGCCTGCCACGTCACCAAAGGGATGCGGCCGTGGTCGAGCACGTCGTCGACCGGGACCGGGTCGTAAGGCGTGTCCCACGAGGCGTACCAGTGCGCCAGCGCGAACTCCCCGCCCACCCGCTGCTCGAGGGCCTTGAAGGCGTCCAGGTCGTTCCAGACGCCCGCCGGTATGAACGCTCCCATTAGCGGGGGCTGGTGGGCCGGTAGGGCGGTGGGGGTGGTGGGCGCGGAGCAGGCGGCGAGGAGCAGGAGTGCGGCCGCCGCCAACAACGCGCGCGGACCGCGGCGCCGCCCGAGTCGGGGGAGCCGGTCGCGCTGGGTTGGGGCGGTTACCAGGTGCGTCATGACGTCCGTGCCGCGGACGCGGGCGGTCCGCTGTGAGGTTCCTCACGAACGTAACACCTGCCGGGCGGCGCGCTCAACACTCCGGGCCGTTGGTTAAGGCCGACCGCGGGCGGGGCCGCCTCAGCGGGCATCGGCGAGCACGATCTCGGCGGTGAGGGACTCGCGGAACGCCTGCAACGTGGCAGCGTCCGAGTCGATCCGCCAGTCGGCCTCCTTCTTCTCGTTGAACCAGATGAGGGCCTCGATGCGGTCGAAACCCGTGGTGGCGAACATGTCGCGCACCCAGGCGCTCTTGTCGCCGCCCTCGTCGGCGCTGGCGAACTCGGCGATCCAGACGGGCTGGTCGCCTATGGCCGTGATGCGGTCGTAACCGCCGCGGAACACCTTCTCGAAGGAGCGCCAGCCGACGGAGGGCAGGGCGTCGCCCCAGTTGTAGCCGTCGAGAGCGAGCACGTCGACGTACTCCGGGCCGGGGTAGTAGAGCTCCATGGCGTTCTCGGGGGTCCTGGGGGAGTCCGTCACGTTGGGGCTGAAGACCCACCTGACGTTGGTGGCTCCCTCCTCGCGGAACAGGGTCACCACTCGGCGCCAGGCGGCCCTGAGCGTCGCCGGGTCGCCGTTCCACGGGGTCCAGTCACCGTTCATCTCCGGGAAGGGCCTCACGTAGAGGGGCCCGGGCGCGGTGGCCGCGCCGCGCGCCCAGGCGCGGATGTAGTCGTCGTAGACGCCGGCCGCGATGTCGGCCGTCGACCGGTCGTGACTCTGCCAGCTGATCATCGGCAGGCGCCCGCCCCGCGAGGCCAGTGCCACGAGGTCGGGGTAATAGGGGTTGTCCCAGTTGGTGAACCAGTGCACCACGTCGAGGCGGCGGCCGATGTTCGACTCGAGCCGTAGGATGGGATCGATCCCCTGCCACACGCCGCCGAAGGTGAAGGCGCCGAACATGGCGGAGGTCTCGAGGCTGGCCTCGGTGGGCGTGGGGGCGCCCCGGCCGAGGTCCGCTCGTTCTGCCACGGTGCCGCAGGCGCTGAGGAGGCAGGACACGACGAACAGGATAGCGGCGGCAGGGAGGTTGCCGCGCCCGCTCCGGTTGCGTGGTCCCGTGTTCGCTCGCCGTCTCGCCACTGGCATCCCCGGACCGTTCGGTCCCGGGGCGCTCGCCCGGCATCACCGCTTGGTAAGCGTCTCCCTTGGCCGGTTGCGCTACTAGCTCCATCTGTTCCAAGCGCCCAAATGCAGA
>CAZWJE010000081.1:0-14308 GCA_964634395.1 uncultured Gemmatimonas sp.
TGGTCGTATTCCGATCGTGAGTGGACAGGTCGCGTCGCGCCCGAATGTAGTGGCCTGGGAAGGCTCGGACCAAACGGGGACGCTTTCCGATCATCTCCCGGGCCACGGGATCCAGGGGCGACCGGGGAAGCAGCGAACCGACGACCGACGACCGGCGACCGGTGACCGGCTTGAATCGGTCGTCCGGACTGGCGAGGTCCGCCCTCGTCGGCCAGAATCATACGGATCGTAAGCGTCCGTGAACGCTTCGACGGCGCGGGGCTCACACTTGCCGGAGGCGTCGCGGCACGAATCGTTCTCCCGGGATTCAGTACCGGCCGCACGGGATCTCGGGTGAGAGAAGGGAGATCCGATGGGGAGGAGGGAGGTGATACGCGCGACGATCTGGGGTCTCGTCGTCACGCTGGCACTCGCGATCGCCGTCGTGATCGGGTCGCGGGACCTCGCGCACTTCGACGCGGCGCTCGTCGGTTATACCTTCGCGACCCTCTTCGCCACGTTCGGCATCACCTACCGCTACGCGATGTGGTTGCAGCGGCCGCCCACGGCGGTGTACTGGCGGCGCGGCTGGCAGGTGTTCTTCCAGCGCGGACACCTCGGTCGCAACCTCGCGAACTGGCCGCGCCGGGTTCTCGGCGACATCGCGGCGAACGCGTTCATCCGGCGACGCGGGACCCTCCGGTGGGCCACCCACATGCTCATCATGTGGGGATGCATCATCGCCGCCCTCATCACCTTCCCGCTGGTCTTCGGGTGGCTCTACTTCCGCCCGCTCGCGGAGGACCCGGAGTGGTACCGGGTGATGGTCTTCGGCTTCCCCACGATCGCCTTCCCCGCCCAGTCGTGGCTGGCGTTCCTCGTCTTTCACGGGCTCGTCTGGTCGGCGCTGCTGGTGATTCCGGGTGTCATGCTCGCCATGCGCCGCCGGATGCGCGACGAGGGCGCGGTGTCGGTGCAGCGGTTCGAGGAGGATTTCCTGCCGCTGATCCTGCTCCTCGCGATCAGCGTCACGGGTCTCCTGCTGACCGCGAGCTACACGTGGATGGAAGGCTACGCCTATCAGTTCCTGGCGATCGTGCACGCGATCACCGTCATCCTCACCCTGTTGTACCTGCCGTTCGGCAAGTTCTTCCACATCTTCCAGCGCCCGGCGCAGCTCGGGGTGGCGTTCTACAAGGACGTGGGCGTCCAGGAGGCGCCCGCTCATTGCCGACGATGCGGTCATGCGTTCACCTCCGAGATGAAGGTACGGGACCTTATCCGGACCGAAGGTGAGTTGGGGTTCCGCTACGAGATGGACGGTGCGGCGGAGCATTACCAGAGGATCTGCCCACCCTGTCGGCGCGCGATGTTCGCGCTGGCGCAGGGGCGCCTCTGGAACGGATCACGCGGCGAGATCGTCGAAGGTGCGCCGCCGATGCCCGTCTACGTGAACCCGGGCGAGGGCGAGGGGCCGCTGGGGCCCGAAGACGCCCGGAACTTCCACCCGTGAACAGCTGAGAGGCGATGGCGAAGGAGCCGGAAAACACGCTCGAGACGATCGATCGGTTTGGACCCCATCTCGCCTATCCCGCGGGGGCGCGACTGGACTCCGGGATCGAGCCCGACCGCCTGGTGAAGACGCACTGCTGTTTCTGCGGACAGCAGTGCGGGATGCAGCTCGTCGTCAAGGACAACACGATCCTGGGGATCGAGCCGTGGTACGAGTTCCCGTTCAACCAGGGGATGCTCTGCCCCAAGGGCGTGAAGCGGTATCTGCAGCAGGCCCACCCGGACCGTCTGCTGCGCGCGCTCGCGCGAGATGAGAGCGCCCCCGGCGGCTTTCGGGAGATGGGCTACGACGAAGCGATTTCTCGCGTCGCCGCGGAGATCGAGCGTATCCAGGGCGAGCACGGGCGCGACGCGTTCGCGATCCTCTCCGGCGCAAGCCTCACGACCGAGAAGACCTACCTGATGGGCAAGTTCGCCCATATGTGCCTGCGAACCTCCCATATCGACTACAACGGCCGTCTCTGCATGGTAAGCGCGGCGGCCGGGAACCGGAAGGCGTTCGGCGTGGATCGCGCGGCGAATCCCTGGTCGGACATTCCCGGCGCGGAGGTGGTATGGATCAGTGGCTCGAACGTCGCCGAGTGCGCGCCGATCACCACGAACTATGTGTGGCAGGCACGGCAGAACGGCGGGAAAATCATCGTCGTGGATCCGCGGATCACGCCGATCGCGCGCACCTGCGACGTCTATCTCCCGATCCGGCCGGGGACTGACGCGGCGCTGTTCAACGGCGTACTGCGGTTGATGATCGAGCACGACTGGCTCGATCACGAGTTCATCCGCGAGCATACCTCGGGCTTCCCGGCGCTCGCCGAGCACGTCGAGCAATGGACACTGGCGCGCACGGCCGAGGTCACCGGGATCGCCGAGGAACGGATTCTTCAGGCGGCGCATCTCTGGGGCACGGCGCGGACGAGTTTCATGCTCCACGCGCGGGGGATCGAACACCACTCCAACGGAGTGCAGAACGTCCTCGGCGCGATCAACCTCGTGCTGGCCTCGGGGCGGATCGGTCGCGAACACTGCGGCTATGGTACCATCACCGGGCAGGCCAACGGCCAGGGCGGGCGCGAGCACGGCCAGAAGGCGGACCAGCTGCCGGGCATGCGCGACCTCGCCGACCCGGAGCATCGCGCCTACGTCGCCAGCGTCTGGGGGATGGAGGCGGAGGATCTCCCGCGACCGGGGGTGGACGCCTACGAACTCATCCGCAAGATCGATCGTGGGGAGATCAAGGGACTGCTGAGCATCTGCTTCAACCCCAACGTTTCGCTCCCCGACAACCGGTTCGTGCGGCGGGCGCTGGAGAAGCTGGAGTTCTACGTCGCGATCGACTTCTTCCTGAACGAGACCGCGCGCCAGGCGGACCTGGTGCTGCCCGGCTCGCTTCAGGAGGAGGACGACGGAACCGTCACCCAGGTGGAAGGGCGGGTGATCAGGATCAACCGGGCGGTGGACCCGCCCGGGGAGGCGCGTCAGGACTGGCGGATCATCCAGGATATCGCCCACGCCCTGGACCGCGGGCGGGGGTTCGAGTTCACCTCCGCCGGCGAGATCTTCGACGAACTGCGCGTCGCCTCCCGGGGCGGTCTCGCGGACTATAGCGGGATCACCTACGAGAAGATCGAGCGCCAGATGGGAGTATTCTGGCCGTGCTACTCGGAGGACCATCCGGGGACGCCGCGACTCTTCGAGGCGGACTCGTGGAACCCGGTCGCGAAGGGGGCGGGTCCCTTCTACTTCCCCGACGGGAAGGCCCGCTTCAACCTCTCGGAGTACCGGCCGCCGGCGGAGGAAACGGACGCGGAGTACCCCGTGATCCTGACGACCGGGCGAGTGATCACTCAGTTCCTCTCGGGTACCCAGACGAGACGGATCGGGCCGCTGGTGGATTATGCCCCCGAGCCCCGAATCGAGATGCACCCCCGGCTGGCGAAGAGCCTGGGCATTCGAGACGGAGACTGGGCCACCGCCGAATCCCGGCGCGGCGCGACGACGTTGCGGGCGCACGTCGTCACCACGATCCGCCCCGACACCATCTTCATCCCCTACCACTGGGCGGGGCGAAAGAGCGCCAACCAGCTCACGATCTCGGCGCAGGACCCGATCTCGAAGATTCCCGAGTACAAGGTGTGCGCGGTGCGCGTGAGAAAGAGTGATTCGCCGCCCGATTGGGCCGGGGTACTGGAACCACAGCAATAGCGGGGACTTCTTCGACCGCCGCCAAGGAGACCGGATGGCCGTACCCGAACCGATGGAGTTCTTCATCGACCCCAACCGCTGCATCGGCTGCAACGCCTGCGTGCAGGCGTGCGGTGAATGCGATACGCACCGGGGCCAGTCGCTGATCCAGCTGGACTACATCGACCGGGCCGAATCGCCACAGACGGTGCCGCTGGTGTGCCTGCATTGCGACCAGCCAACCTGCGCGGAGGTCTGCCCCGCCGACGCGATCAAACGTACGGACGACGGTGTGGTCCACAGCGCGCGCAAACCGCGCTGTATCGCCTGTAACAACTGCGTCCTCGCCTGCCCCTTCGGGATACCGAAGATGAACACCGGCATGAACCTGATGATGAAGTGCGACCTCTGTTACGATCGCACTTCGGTCGGGAAGAAGCCGATGTGCGCGTCGGTGTGCCCGAGCCAGGCGCTCTTCTTCGGGACGCGTTCGGAGATCGAACGGCTCCGTCCGCTCTCGCGGCCCGTCAACAGCTTCCGATTCGGGATGCAGACGATCACCACCAAGGTCAACATGATGGTCCCCCGGGAGTCTACGGTGACGCATGTGGACGTGACCGCCGCGATACGAGAGCCGACCGCGGGCCGCTCGGACGCGGGAGACGATGCCCTGCTGGCGGGGCTCTTCCCGGGAGGCGCGGCGTGAGACACGATCCGGAAATCGGTACCATTCCGCCCGATGGGCGACCGCGGGTGGAACAGCCGCGGTGGCGACGGGATTTTCCGATCGACTGGTCGGAGGACGAGTACGTCTCGCGCCGGGACTTCACCCGTTTCCTGGGGCTGACGAGCCTCGCGTTCGTGGTGGGACAGTTCTGGATCGTGGCCCAGAACTATTTCCGCTCGCGACGAGGCGCGTTCCCCGTCATGACGGTGGCGCGGACCGCGGATATCCCGGTCGGCGGTTCCCACGTCTTCGCGTATCCGACGGCCGATCGTCACGCTATCCTGGTCCGGCTCGCCGAAGACCGTTTCGTCGCCTACGACCAGCAGTGTACGCACCTCCTCTGCCCGGTGATCGCCCAGCCGGACCAGGGACGGCTCCACTGTCCGTGTCATAACGGGAACTTCGACCTGGAGACCGGGCGTGTCCTCTCGGGGCCGCCGGAGCGGCCGCTGCCGCGAATCGAGCTCTCGGTGCGTGACGGGGTCGTCTACGCCACCGGCGTACAGGAGAGGACGGGATGACCCGCACGACCCGGATCGCGCGCAGGCAGCGGATGACGATCGTCAACGGCATCCTGGCGGTCGTGCTGATGCTGGCCATCCTGCAACTCTGGCTGCTGGTGGCGACGATGAACGCATATCTCGGAGGCGAGTCGACGATCCTCGTCCCGGCGGCGCTCGCCAGCACCGCCTGCTTCGCGCTGGCGGGTGGGCTCCTCTGGTATCTGCGCCGTCTCGACTAGAGGTCCGTTGAGCGATCGTGCGGCCCGGTGTGTCACACGTCCCTGATCGGCGTGCATTCCACGCGATCGATTCGGCAGCCCAACCATCGACGGACTTCTCGCCCGGATGACATCCAAATCGACGCCCGAGGCGGACGCGCCACGGAAGGGGGCGGGCCGCGCCCTGGCGCTGGCGACGCTGGCGCTGGCGGTGAACTTCTGGGCCTGGAATCTCCTCGGGCCGCTGGCGCCCGCCTACCAGGAACTGCTCGACCTGACGCCCATCCAGGTATCGCTCCTCGTCGCGATACCCACACTGATCGGCGCCTTCGCCCGTATTCCGATCGGTGCCCTGACGGACCGATACGGCGGCCGGGTGATGTTCACGACGATCACGGCGCTGACCATCGTTCCGGTCCTCCTTCTCTCCGTCGCGGACTCCTATCCGACATTGCTCGCCGGCGGTTTCCTTCTTGGCCTCGGTGGCGCATCCTTCGCGGTGGGCGTCCCGTTCGTGAATGCGTGGGTCGCACCCGAACGCCGCGGCCTGGCGCTCGGCATCTACGGGGCGGGTAACGGCGGCACGGCGGTCTCCGGTTTTCTCTCCCCCTCGATCGCGGCGAGTTTCGGTCCGCGCTGGGTCTACCTGGCCGTGGCGCTGGCGCTGGCCGCCACCGCGGTCATCTTCGCGCTGCTGGGCAGGGACGCGCCCGGGCGTGTGCCCTCGACGCAGTCTCTCACCGAACGGTTCATGAACGCGGCCCGGCTGCCGATCGCCCGGGACCTTTCGATCCTCTACGCGATCACCTTCGGCGGCTTCGTCGCCTTCGGCGCGTATCTGCCGACGCTCCTCACGATCGACTACGAACGCGGCGTCGGCGACGCCGCCGCGCGGGCGGCGGGCTTCATCCTCCTGGCGACCGTCGTCCGACCGATCGGAGGAGCGCTCTCGGATCGATACGGAGGCGCCGCCGTGCTGCTCTGGTCGCTCATCGGGATCGGTGTGGGCGCGATCGTGACGGCGTTCCAGCCCGATCTGGCGACGGCCACGGTCGGCTACCTGATGCTCGCCGCCAGTCTGGGCATCGGCAACGGCGCCGTCTTCGCGCTGGTCGGGCGACGCTCACCGCCGGGGCAGGTCGGCAGCGTGACGGGACTGGTTGGCGCCGCGGGCGGATTGGGCGGCTTCATGCCGCCGATCGTCATGGGACTCGTCTACCAGGCCACCGGATCCTACGCGATCGGCCTCATGTTGCTCTCGGACGTCGCGTTCGTCGGGGCCATCTATACAGCCTGGCGACTGCATCACTCCTGAGCGCCCATCGATCTCTCCCCGGTGTGCCACCGGGGACGTACCGCCGGCGCCAGGCCCGGTGCGCGGCGAGACATCCACCGATCCCCGGCCGCGTCACGGCACCGCCGACGCCAGGCGCGATCGGCCGATGAACTTGCTCGCCTCGCGGATCCAGAGCACCGAGCTGGCCACCGCCACACACACCATCCAGTCCCCCACCGTCAACACGACGGTGCCGAACGCGCGCTGGAGGAACGGGACGTGGAGCACGGCGACCTGTAGCACGATGGAGAACGCGAGCGCGCCGAGGAGCAGGCGGTTACGGAGGAGCCCCTCGAACGCGCTACGCTCATCGGAGCGGGCGTTGAAGACGTTGAAGACCTGGAAGAACATGAGCGTGGTGAACGCCATCGTCTGCCCGTACACGAGATCCCCGTCTCCGTCGATCAGGCCGCCCGGGAGGCTGGCGTCGAGGACCAGCAACGTCCCGACCGCCATGATGACGCCGACGAAGAAGATCCCGCGCCACATCCGTCCGGTGATGACGTTCTCGTCGGAGGGGCGAGGCGGGCGACGCATCAGGCCTTCGCTCGGGAAGTCCACGCCGAGCGCGAGCGCCGGAGCGCCGTCGGTCACCAGGTTGATCCAGAGGATCTGGGTCGCGAGGAGCGGCAGGACGAGGCCCTCGCCGGCCCCCGCGAGACCGATGACGTCCGCCAGCAGGACGCCGAAGAACATCGTCATCACCTCGCCGATGTTCGAAGAGAGCAGGTAGCGCAGGAACTTGCGGATGTTGTCGAAGATCGCGCGCCCCTCCTCGACCGCCGCGACGATCGAGGCGAAGTTGTCGTCGGCGAGGACCATGTCCGCCGCCTCGCGGGAGACATCGGTACCGGTGATCCCCATCGCGATGCCGATATCGGCGCTCTTCAACGCCGGCGCGTCGTTCACCCCATCCCCCGTCATGGCCACGATCGCGCCGCCTCTCTGGAGGGAGTCGACGATGCGAAGCTTGTGCTCCGGATTCACCCGGGCATAGACGGAAACCTCGGCCACCGCGCGATCGAGCGCCGCTTCGTCCATCTCCGCCAGCTCGACGCCGGTGACGGCGCCCCCGCCATCGATCCCCAGTTCACCGGCGATGACGACCGCCGTGGTCGGGTGGTCACCGGTGATCATGATCGGGCGGATGCCGGCCTCTCGCGCGAGGCGCACCGCGTCCTTCGCCTCGTCGCGGGGCAGGTCGATCATGCCGATCAGACCGAGGAAAACGAGCTCCCGCTCCAGCCCATCATCGACGTGGTCGTCGTCGAACTCCCGCCGGGGAACGACCCTCGAGGCGAAACCCAGTGTACGCAGCGCCTGGCCGGCCATCTCCTCGTTGTCCCCGAGGATCTTCGCCCGCCGCTCCGTTCCGAGCGCTCGGGGTTCGTCGCCGACCATCTCGTGTGTGCAGAGACCGAGCACCACGTCCGGGGCGCCCTTGGTGAACTCGATCACCCGGTCCGGGTGTTCGGCGTCGGCGTGTACGGTGCTCATGAGCTTTCGCTCGGACGAGAAAGGGATCTCGCCGATGCGCGGGAGCCGAGAGTCGAGGTGGTCGGCGTCGAGACCCGTCTTGCGCGCGGCGACGATCAGCGCGCCTTCCGTCGGATCGCCCTGGATCGTCCACCGTCCACCGTCCTCGTGGAGGGTCGCGTTGTTCGCGCGATCAGCGGCGCTGAGCGCGCCGATCAACTCGGATCGGAGCGGCCCGATGACCTCGCCACCGCCATCGGCGCGCACGTCACCGGTCGGCGCGTAGCCGATCCCATCGATCCGCACGCGACCACTGGCGGTGGCGACGAGGCGTACCGTCATCTCGTTCCGCGTGAGCGTCCCGGTCTTGTCGGAAGCGATCACGCTGGCCGAGCCCAGGGTCTCGACCGCGGACATGTGGCGGATGATGGCGTTACGCTTCGCCATCCGCTGGACGCCGAGCGAGAGGACCGCCGTCACCACGGCGGGGAGGCCTTCGGGAACGGCGGCGACCGCCAGGGCGACCCCGAGGATCAGGACATCGAAGATCCCGGCGGCGCCGCGCACTTCTCCGGTCAGCAGAATCGTCGCGATCATCACGACGGCGATGCTGACGACGATCAGACCCAGACGCTTGCCGGTTCGATCGAGTTCGCGCTGGAGTGGCGTCTTCTCCTCCGGCATCTCACGGAGGAGGCCGGCGATGCGGCCCATCTCGGTGTCCACGCCGGTCGCGGTGATGATCGCGGCACCATGTCCATAGGTCACGACGGTCCCGCTGAAGAGCATGTTCAACCGATCGCCGATCCCGACATCGGCGCCGATCACGTCCACCTCCTTCGAGACGGGGAGGCTCTCGCCGGTCAGCGCGGCCTCGGCGGTCTGCAGCGCGGCGGATTCGAGGATGCGGGCGTCGGCCGGTATCGTGTCACCCTCCTCGACGATGATGAGATCGCCGACCACGAGGTCCGCCGACGGGATCTGCCGCCGCTCGCCGTTCCGGACGACGGTCGCCTCGTCCGCCGCGAGCATACGCAGCGCATCCACCGCCGCCCGCGCGCGGGATTCCTGGACGAATCCCATCATCGCGTTGAGGAGCACGATGGCGAAGATCGCCAGCGCCTCGTAGGGAAGCGCCGTGTCTCGATCGAGCGCCCAGAGCGTCGCGGAGACCGCGGTCGCCACGATGAGCAACACGACGAGCGCGTCCTGGAACTGGCGCAGGAATCGGCGCCAGCCGGGTGTACGCTCCGCGGCGGCCAGGGCGTTGGGACCGTCGCGCGCCAGCCGCGCCCGCGCGTCGTCCTCGCTTAGCCCGAGTCGCGGATCACTGCCCAGCCGGGCGGCGACTTCGTCCGTGTGGAGCTGGTGGGCGTCGATCATCCCGGATCCCCGGGACGTTCGACGCGGGGCGGGCGCGGATGGCGAACCCGCCGCGGGCCGGGCACGCACGCGCCCGGTATCATGGGTTCTCGGCGAGCAGACCGATTCTTCGGGTCGACGCGTGATGGCCCGCGGTCACTCGCGGACTCCCGGCCGCGCCACCCGCGGTTCCGACCTTCGTTTCCCACGAATTCCGGATCGGTTTGATATCCGCGCGAAACGATCGTAGAGTTCCGAGACGCGATGTATCGTGGCGAACTCCTCGCCTCACCCGAACGGACGGAGAATGGAATGCGGGACAACGGGGAACCGGTGGCGGGAGACAACCCCGGTGACGAGAAGTCGTGGGAATCCCCGAGAAGTCCAGCGACGAGCTTTCCCACACAGGCCGTTGTTGGCGTGATCGATGAACCGGCGCAGGCGATGCGCGCGGCGGATGAGCTTCGGGCGGCCGGCATCGAGCCGGAGATTCTGTGCAGCGCGCGCGGCGTGGAACTGATCAGGAACGCGGGTGGCTCACCCCGCGGTGTCCGTGAGATCCGCATGGCGCAGAACCTGTTCGGCTACGAGGCGGAGCACACCGAGCGCCATATGGCGGAACTCGAGGCCGGCCATTTCCTGCTGCTCGCCGAGAGCCCCGACGGCGATACGGCGGACCGGATCGGCGGCATCTTCTCCGCGAATGGCGGCCGTTTCGTCAACTACTACAGTAAATGGACCAGCCGGGTGCTGATCCCCTGACGAGACCCCGCTCGCTCCGGCGTATCACGCCTTCGATCGTGGTATCCCACTCGGGGAGCTTCCCGGCTCTCCGCTGAATCAGGATGACGGACTTGCTCGGGCGTGCCCGGCGGGTCCGTCATCGTTTGACCTCATTCCATCAAATCCGGAACGCTGACGCTAACGGCGAGCCAGGGAGCGGCCGGCAAGAGAAGGAACGGCGTGGAGCCCGGAGCGCGCGGTCCACGCATCAGCCGGGCGGATCGCCACCCGGCGCGGCGTCTCCCATGCGCACGTAGCGCAGCGCGCCGGATGGACAACGGTCGATCTGCGCGGCCACCTCGTCCGGTGACGCGGCATCCGCGTGTACCCACCGTCGGCGACTGACATCGAACACCGCCGGCAGACCTCGGACACAGATGCCCGAGTGTATACATATCTCCGGGTCGAAAGTGACCGTGATGCCTTCCACCGGATAGGTCTGGAGCCGTCCGCTCATTTCATCTCCCTCCTCCCCTGTTCGGGACCAGCGACCATCATAACGTCCGACGACCCGACGGGAAAAGGCGCATTCGCCGATGACGCACGGCGTACTTCGAGCGGCGATCGACGACACGCCATCGATTCCCCCTCCGGATCAGATCAGTTGCCCCTCGGCCCAGGCCGTCATCGCGTCGCGAACGAAGCCGGCCGCCTTCACGCCACCGTAGTTACGGGCGAACCGCTCGTCGGCGACGTACATCTCCGCCAGCCCGAGGTAATACTCCTTCGCCGGCCGGGCGCCGCTTCGCGGGGTGCCGGGGATCGATCCGAGCCATTCCGCCTGGCGCGCGGCCAGTGCCCGCGCTTCCTCCCCACGCGGATCGATATCTCGGGCGGCCGCGTCACGCCACGCGTCGATGAGTTCGCTCGACCGCGCGGTCCACGCCGCGCGTTCCTCGGTCGACATGCCGCGCCACCACCGGTCTCCCGCCGACCAGGCGTCCCGCCCCCATCGTTCGATGACTTCGTCCCGGTACTTCGCGGGATCGAAACCGTTCAGCATCTCCTCCGGCATCAGTGCCTCCCCTTTCTCGAGTCTCTCGATCGTCCGTTCCACACTTTGGATCCGATCGTCCAGTCGCACGCGGTCCCGACGGAGTGCCACGAGATGCGCCCGCAGCGCCCGTACATGGTCCTTCTGGCCACGCAGAATCCCCGCGATCGCGGCGAGCCCCATCCCCATCTCACGCAGGAGAAGGATACGCTGGAGCCGAAGCAGCGCCTCCTCGTCGTAGTAGCGGTAGCGGTTCGCGCCGACGCGGCTCGGCCGCAGGAGGCCGATCTCGTCGTAATGCCTCAGCGTCCGGGAAGTGGTCCCGCTCAGCCGCGCGATCTCCTGAACCGACCATTCCATGCTTCTCACCCCCGAGTCGAGTGCCCGCGGTACCATCGACGGCCGATCGAAGGTAGAGGTTTACGCCGCGTCAATGTCAAGCCATCGGCGATCGAGCCTGTCGATTCCGGTCCGCGTCGCACGACCCACTTGGGAAGGACCCGAGCGACCGACGTTCACGGGAATCCGGAACGGATCGCCAGGGCGCGGGACCTGCTTGCCCAACTCGAGGGCCTGTGGAAGGCCCGTTTCAGCCAACTGGACGCCGTGCTCGCGAAGCCCGGCAACACGGAGCGGACGAATGCCCATCCAATCGACGGAATCTGACGTAGCGACGCTGACGTTGACCGTGGTCGGCGAGTACCCGGTCCCGGTGGATCGGTTGTGGGAGGCGTACGCGGACCCGCGACAACTGGAGCGATTCTGGGGTCCCGAAGGCTGGCCGGCGACGTTCACCCGACACGACATGGCACCCGGCGGGGAATCGCGGTATCACATGACCGGGCCGGACGGAACCGAGGCGCACGGGTGGTGGCGCTTCCTGCGGGTGGATCCCGGGCGACTGATCGAGGTCGAGGATGGATTCGCCAATGAAGACGGAAGCGTGAACGAAGAACTGCCGTCAATGCGCATGGTGTTCACTTTCGAACCCACCGAGTCGGGCTCCCTGTTCATCTCGGTGACACATTTCGCGAGCACCGAGGCGATGAAAACGGTTCTGGAAATGGGGATGCTCGAGGGGATCGAGTCGGCGATGGGGCAGCTGGACGCGGTCCTCGCGGACCTGAGCTCGTTCGCCGCGTCGTCGCCGGCCGAGGCGAAGATTCTGAGCGACACGCAGGTCCGCGTCACCCGGGTGATTCGTGGCGCGCCGGAGCAGGTCTGGCGCGCGCACCAGGAGCCTGAACTGATGAAGAGATGGATGCTGGGCCCTCCAGGGTGGAGGATGCCCGTGTGCGAGGTCGCCGGGAAGGTGGGAGACTCGTACCGCTATGTGTGGGAGAAGGAAGACGCCACGGGACCGGAGGACCGCTTCGGCTTCGAGGGTGAGCTGCTGGAATCGGCACCCCCGTATCGGGAGGTGACCAGCGAGAGAATGATCGGGATGGAAGGGCCCGGGACCGTCAACGAACTGACGTTCACGCCGGTGGCGGCCGGTACCCTTCTGAGCCTCGTGATCACCTACCCGAGCGCGGAGGTTCGCGACATGGTGCTCGGAACGGGGATGGTCGGCGGCATGGAGCAGAGCTACGAGCGTCTCGAGAACGAACTTCTCGTGGAAGCATGAGGGGCGCCGCGCCGCGCCGCGGCGAGAGATCGCGGCGTGGCGTGGCGCTCCCTCTACCTGGGCCGAATCAGGGGCTCGCCGTCCACGTCGTCGGGAACGGGGATACCCGCGAGCGCGGCGAGGGTCGGCGCGAAGTCGACCGTGGCGGCCCTGGCCGGGGAGACGCCGGGCCGGACGCCCGGACCGACGAAGGTGATGGGGACCCAGCGGTCATGGAAGTAGGGCGATCCATGAGTGCTTCCGATGGGCGTCGCGATCAGGCCTTCACGGAACGCGAACTGGATGTCGTACTCGCGGAACCGGGAAGTCGTCCGGTCGCGCGAGTACGAGTTGCGGAACAGGTCGACGATCGTGTCACCCGTGGCGCCGGCCTCGAGGCGATGCAGCGGGACGGCGACGCCGACGTCCGGGTGCTGCAGGAGCGCGTCCGCGACACGGTCGGCTCGCTCGTCCCGGTCGGTGCTGGCGCCATTCGCGGCGGCGGCGTTCTCCGCGATCCGGCTGAGTTCCGCCGTCAGTTCACCGCCGACTCTTCCCGCGTCGAAACCCCGCCTGGCGAGGTCCTCCGGAGCGTCCATCACGCCATGGTCGGCGGAGAGGCCGAGTACCCAGCGACCTTCCCCGACGGTGTCATCCAGGAAGGCGAGGAACCGCCCGAGGCCGCGATCGAGCCGCAGCAGCGTATCCAGCTGTTCGCGGCTGAGCGGGCCGTACCGATGACCGACCCAGTCGGTCTGGGAGAGACCGACCGTGAGATAGTCGGTGACTCCGCGCTGTCCCAGCTCCAGTTGCCGCACCATCTCCTCCGCGAACGCGAGGATCGCGTCGCCCCCGAACGGGGTCACCCCTCGCCAACGGTTATGGCGGAGCCGGTCCTCGTCGACTCCGGTGGCCTCCAGGGTCGCGCGATGGGGGAACGCCGCGAATCGCCCGCCGCCCGGCCCCTCCCACGTCGAACTGTCCGGCAGGGTGAGATGGGCGGCTTCGGGCGGCACGGTGCTCTCCCAGACTGTGTCCCCATATAACTCGGGCATCCTCTCCCGATTGAAACGCGTCACCCAATCGGGATACGAGTCACGGTACCACGTCGAGGTGACGAACTCGCCCTGGTCGACGAGAAGCCAGTAGACGTCCCCCCTCGCGGTCCCCGACATCGGGATCGCCGTGCGGTCCTTTCCCGCTACCGCCGCCACTCGCGACTCGGGGGAATGCGCCAGCAGCCAGTCGCCCAGACCTCCCCGATACAGGTTCGCGGGCGACCGACCCGGATACGACGGATGTCCGACGATCGACACCGTGCTGTCCGCGACCGCGTACACGGTTCGCCACTGATCATCGACCCGCTCCCGCCATTCGTTCCCCACGATCCCGTGGCGGGTCGGATAGACGCCCGTCCCGAGCGTCGTATGCCCCACCGCGGTGGCGGTGGCGGCATGATCGTGGGTTCCGTTCGGGTGATGGAGACCCTCGTCGCGAATCCGTCGAAGCCCGCCGGTGAAGAGATGATCGTAGAGGTCCAGGAGATCGGGTCGGAGCTGGTCGATCGGCAG
>CAZWJE010000082.1:0-14077 GCA_964634395.1 uncultured Gemmatimonas sp.
CAGCCGATTCGTAATCGGCAGGTCGTCGGTTCAAATCCGACCATTGGCTCCAACGAGGAGCCCCGTCCAGCACGCAACCCACGGACGGGGCTTCCTCATGATTCCAGCGCGAACTGGGGAGTACCCCCAATGAATACCCCCAATCGCCTCTCCGGGGGTCTCAATCCCATGCCGCCTTGAGGCTAGGGATGAGGCTGGTGACCCGCGTCATCGGCTTCCGCTGCTGCTGCTCGAAGAAGTGGACGTACGTGCGCAAGTTGAAGGCCGGGTCGGAGTGCCCCAGGACCCGCGAGAGCGTCGGCGCGTCCATCCCGGCCGCGATCATCATGCTCGCAAACGTGTGCCGCAGGTCATGGAAGCTCACGTACTTGCAGTCAAGCAGCTCCTGGAAGCCGGGGAGAGCCTGCGCCTCCCGCCAGGCTTGATTGCGGGCATGCGGCATGCTGCGGCCGCTGGCTCTCGGTTGCCGGCGGCGTTCGTGGATCCACTCCAAGAGGCGCGGGTTGCAGGCGTCGATCACCCCGCGGAGCGCTCGGCCAGTGTTCTCGACGGGCTGCAGCGCCCCAGCGGCATTGGGGAACACCAGTTGAGAGCCCGCCAGGCCCTCGGCTTCGAGCTGCGCGCTGGTCCTGCAGGGCGGTGGCGGCTTCTGGTGTCAGGCCGATGGTTCGGTTGCCTGAGTCGGTCTTGGGGGTGGGTGCGATGGTGAGGCCGTCGTCGGTGGTGATGGCGGCGCGGCGCACGCGGAGCTCGCCGTGCTCAGCGCCTGGCCGCGGGGCAGGGTAGAGGGTCACGTCCGCCCAGCGCAGGGCCGTGGCTTCGCCGTGCCGCAGGCCGGTGCTGAGGGCGAGGAGGAACAAGTTGCGGAGGCGGCTACGTTTGGTGGCGGGGATGAAGAGCGCGAGCTCGGTGGCGGTGAGGATCTCTACGGGTCGTTTAGCGTGCCGTGCGGCGCGCACGAGGCCGGCTGGGTTCTGGCCGCGCAGACTCGAGTCGTTCAGGGCGTTGCGGAGCAGGTCCTTGGCGCGGTTCGCGGTGTAAGCGCCGTGCTTCTTCGCGATGTCGGCATGCCAGCGCGTGACGGTGGTGACGCTGAGGTCCTCGGGGGTGAGGCGTTTCCGGCCGAGGGTCGGGGCGATGTAGCGCTCCTAGTCGTTCCAGTAGTTGCGGAGGGTGCGCTTGAGCGTGCTGGTCGGCACGGTACTCAATCTCGGCTTTCCGGGCGGCAGCTTGGAGTTCCTTGAGGTTGCGGCCGTACACGCTCTTGCGGACGTACTTGCCGGTGGTGGGGTCGACGCCGAGGCGGATGCGTTTCTCGAGCAGGCCGTCCTTGCGAGTGCGAACGGTGCCGTCACCGTATGTGCCGCGATGCTACTTGTCGTCGCTCACGGTTGGAGCGGTCGCCTGAGGGCGGCGCGCTACCGGCCGCGCCACTTGTGAGGCTGGGTGCCCAAACGGTCAGCGGTGTGTGACATTGAGACCCCGTAGGAGGGATCGTTCATGGGCGCTACCAGGGCAAGGTGCTATAACCGAGGCATGTCCAACGAGCTGGGGACGAGTTGGGCGCGAGATGCCGACATCCGCGAGTCCCTTCGGTGGTTGATACGCAACCTCCATAGGGATGACACGGCGGGTGACGCGATTATCGTGGAAGAGATGGGGCTTTGCGAGACGCAAGCTCGTCTGGATCTCGGGGTAATCAACGGTCGATTCATCGGATATGAGATCAAGAGCCCGAGGGATAACCTCTCTCGGCTGCCGGGACAAGTGGACGTGTACTCGCGGACGCTCGACCAGGTGGAGGTCGTGACGTGCGAGGCGCATCTTGCGGGAGTTCTGGATCTCGTGCCGGATTGGTGGGGCGTGATGCTTGTCGCGCCGGCGATAGTGGGGTTTGAGTTTCACGTAGAGCGTGAGGCGCGGGAGAATCCTGGATGGGATCCGATGTCGCTCGTGCAGCTGCTCTGGCGAGATGAGGCGCTTGAGATCCTCGCAGCGCTGGGGAAGGACCGAGGTGTCCGGTCGAAGTCGAAGTGGTACGTCTGGGACCGGCTGGTGAGTAGTGTTGACGCGAAGCAGCTGCACGGCATCGTCCTTGGGCGCGTTAAGACAAGGGAAGGTTGGTTAACTGCTCGACCACTTGCGTGACGTGGTGGCTCACTCCAACGAAGCGCCAGGCGCTGCCGCCACCATGATTCGGTGCGCCGTCCGCGCACTCTTGGATGAATCGATCGCCCGCGCTGTAATCGGGCCCTCGGAAGTGGCCACTTGAGAGCAGGCGACGTGAGAGTTGCGGCCAATCAGTGGCGCGTGTAGGTGAGTTCTTCGGTTTGCCGCTGCCACGGAAGAACACCCAGTGCTCGGGGATTGTGTATCGGATCATCGGGACTGGGGCGCCGTAGAACGTTCGGTCTAGGTCGGTGGCCGGGCTGTCGATGCCGTAGTCGCCGAATCGTGGCTTTCGAGAGACCTCGGGGCTTGAAAGCAGGTCTTGCCACATGAGCCAGCAGGATCGGGGTCGAAAGAAGGTGCTGTCGTTGGGTTCATCCTGCGCAGCTTGCTCGGGCAGGGCGGTCGTCGCGAGCGTGAAAGTACGCCATTCCGCTAGAGCGGGAATCTGCCTGATCGCCTGTACGGTGCCCATGAAGGTGACGGTTTTCTGGCTCGAGTTGAATGGTTCTACGTCGAGGACGAGGTCGATTCCGGAGGCGCTGATGCCGGTGGAGTCGCATACTGCCTTCAGTCGGTCAGCGGCGTTCGGCCCAACGATGAACTCACTTGTGATGCGGACTGCCAGGCGTCCCGTCTTCCTAGCATGGTCTTGGGCTGCCGCCAGGTAGTGCGCTGAGCGGTGCGTGGAGATCACTGGGACGACTATGGCGGGGTGATCGCTTAGGGCTTCGAACAGGCGCGCGTGCGGACTGTCCGAGGTCTCGGGGATTCTCTCGGGCCGTGCGATCTTGTCGTCAATCCAGATCTCACTAAACGCCTCGGTCGCCTTGATGACGTCTCGGGAGACGTCGTCGATGTGCTTGTGCTCTGGCTTAGGCAGTCCTGCCTTCTGGTTTATTGGCGCCTTCGAGACCTCAAAGAGTGGGATGACGGAAGCGCTGACGCTTGCGGCTAGAGCCTCAAGCGCCCGGAACTCGCCTTCCTTGGTGCGCAATACCGGAACGTACTGGTGGTCGAACATGTTCCCCCTTTCCTTGACTTGTGGTGCTCGTTGGTCACTCACGCCTTCCTCCCCTCACCACCCGCCGAGCTCGGTCACTGCTTACTGTGGCCAGCCCTTCTGGAAGCCCTCGGGTCGCTGACGGTGTTTCAGAGCGGCCCCATGCTCCCAGTGTTCCCGAGGGTGGTGCGGGCCTCGATCTGGTACTTCCCGGCCGCATCGAGCGTGACTGTGCAGCAGGCGAGTGTCGTGACGGGGGTGGTGTCGTACCCGCCGATTGAGTAGCGGTGGGTGCAGTCTTTCGGGAGGGTGACCCTGGGGTTGTCGATGCGGGCGATCTCGATGTACGTGGCGACTTGGCGGACGCATGCCTGCACTGCTTGGCGGTCGCCGTCTTCGCGGGCTTGCTGGTAGGCGCTGATGACGTACTGGACCCCGGCGTTGGGGTTCTGCGTGAGGTAGATGTGGTACCGGAAGGCGCCGAGGGCGGCGGAGGTGCACGAACCCGAGGAACGAAGTCATCGGCTTCATCGGGAACCTGCCCTAGGTGGACGTTCGGGGTCGCATAATTCTGGGCACGTGGGTTCTCTCCTAGCCAACCGGTTGACAACGGAGGAGGCCGTAGACCGAGCTAAAGCCCTTAACGCTGAAGGCGTAGTCGTAGCCGGTGCCGCGGAAATCACGCAGGCGCACGTTGAGCGTGGAAGCGGTCTTCATCCCCTCGATGAGAGCTAGTGCGTCGGTGAGGTTCAAGAATGCCGAGTCGCCGTCTGTGCTTACCCCCCAGGTGCGGTTCTGCGCGGCCGGGCGCTCATCGAGGCGATAGTCAGCGCTCACGGACTTGCTAGACAGGTAGGTTCCAGAGACGACGTAGACCTCGAGGTAACCTTCTGACGGTCCATCGATTGTGCAGCGAATGTAGAGGGTCGCGTCCCCGTAGACATCGCTAGGTTGCCGGAATGCCGGAGTGGACAGTACGCGTCGTTCCCCGTCAGTTATCGTGTCGGTTCTCACTACGAATGACCAGTCTGTGGACCGCAGCCGTTCGTGGAGGTCGACGTCTTGCGCCGGGGTCAAGGGCGGTGCCACACTCCAGGGCCGAGCGATTGGCATACATCCGCTTAGGACGATTACGAGTGCAGCAACTACTAGCGCGGTTATCCTCATGCTTCCCCCTTCGGCGAATGGGCCCAATGGCTTGCCTTGAAGTTGACCTTCCTGCAAACCTGACCAACGATGTTCACCCGATCGGCGCGCCAGGAGCGCAGCTAGTGAGAAGCCCGCGACGGTCAGGAGCAGGGGCTTCCCCCATTCCCGGTGGAGGCACGAACAGAGTAGCGGAGACGAACCGCAACGCCATCACCCTGAATGCTCGCTCCGCGCCTCAATGAACGCTTGACGCGAAACCGAGCACTTCACGGCGTCCACGAAAGTCGGTTTGGGTACGCCCAACTGCTTGGCCATCGCTCCTTGCAGTGGATCACCTAGCGGGTTCTGGTTGTGAGACATCTTAGTCGTGGCGATTACTTGACCGCCTTCGATGAGATCGAAGAACAGGTGCTTTCCCGTGCGCTCCTGACAACCGAGTTTACCCGTCAGGCATCGCTTAACGTCCCGCCAAGGCAAGTCCATCTGGGCTACAGGTTAGACGTGGCCGCCCAGCGGAACGCCGTTGAACGACCGACGTTGGTTCCCTTCCGTGACGGGTAGCCTACGCGGTCAACGATCGTGTCTGCCTCAAGCGTCACGGCGTCGTCTGGCACGAGGGCGTTCAGGACGCCCAATTGACGTTGGAGTCGAGCCGACAATGGGACGGGGTTCTGCTCTAGGTGTTGGCGAGTCTCATGCAAGGTGACGACCAGGTCATCTACTGCCTCGGCGGTGGAGCGGCCAACACCGAAGATATCGTCCACATCGGCCATTGCTAGCGTAGCAACGTGCTCCCCGTCACCCGACTGAATCTCAACTATGACCGGTGACCCATCAAAACGGCGCACTTCGAGGGTCACGGCCACAGCACCGTCCTCGGAGGAACTCGCTTCGTAGCGATTCTTCATGAGGGATCCTTCGTCTCGTGACTATCTGCGGCCCGAGGGCCGTTGGCCAGTCGATCGCGAACGTCGTCTGGAAGTGCGATGGGGCCGACGTTGGTCTCGTAGTCTCGCAGAAGTCGTTGCAGGATCAGTTGTAGTGAGACGGCATGTTGTGGACTCATCGCGATCCTCGCCGTTGGGGTTCGAGTTCCGTCCGCCTCGACTCCGAACTCAAGTTGGAGGTCGTATAGTCCAGCGGTCACGCTGACGAAGTTAGCGTAGCTGAAGAACACCCCGGCGGATGGCTCCGCCTCAGTGACCGGAGGTGCTTCCTGCTTGGCTTTCTGCTTCCCGCTCATGTTGAGGCTCCGTGCGGTCTTAGCGAACACTCTTGAGGAACTTGAGTGCGGTAGCCTGCATGTCGAAGAGCGCACGAGTCATGTCTCGCGTCGTCGCATCTTCGCTTTGGGAGTCGCTTGCGCGTTCGTGGTTCTTCGCGCGACCGGCGCCCGTGAAGTCGACGCTGCGCACGATGCCTTTGGCGAAGCTCTCCACGCGCCTCGCGTGGGTGATGCTCGACATGTCGACACCTCCTCCTCTTGCCATCGTACTGTCACGAACCTGACAGGATTGTGACACAGTCAGGTGCTCAAACTCTACGGGCGCGCCGCGGTGAGTCTGCCGATGAGGGCGTCGGTCAGCCCGAAAGCGCCTGGAAGGACTTGCACATCAAGTCGGTTGGGATGATCAGGTTCGCGTTCGGGTGCGAGCTGGCGAACGTCTCGGCCCACGGCCGGCCTTCTGGCAGGTGGGGATCGTGGGTGAGCGCGATGAGTTGCGCTCCTGTGTAGTCCCCGTAGGTGTTCAGGGTGCGCGTGATCACGTCGAGGTGGAGGCGGTCGGCGTCGATGGGTTGAGGCGCGGTTCCCCAGGATGAGGTGAGGGGTACGGTGACGGCGTTGCGGCCGTGCATCTTGGCAGCTCGGTATACGGGGGCGACGACTGGTCCGTACTTCCACGCTTCGATGTTCTCGAGGAAGAGGGGCTTGTCGAGGACGGCGAGGGCCGTGCCTTGCGCTAGGTAGAGGAGCTTCTGCAGCTTGAGTTGGTCAAGCGGCTGGTGTCGTTGGTTCGCTAGCGTGATGAGCGCGTTAGCGGCCTGCAGTGCGGTGATTGGCATGGTGCCCCCTCTCGAGCGTCTGTCCTTCCCCCGAGGCAGCATAGCGACTGGCTTCTCACGGGATTCTCACGAGGGCGGCGAGGGGTGATCGGGGCTTACGGCATCTCGTCCATCGGCGCGATCCGGTCGTCGTACACCTCGCCGATTCTCGGCCAGACCACGCGGCGTGGGAAGGGCGGGTGGGGTCGGCGCGTCGGCGTCACTCGAGCTGCGGGTGGATCGCCGGGACGCCGCGGGGTACTGGTCGTAGAGGTTGGGGTCTCGTGGGTCTCGTCATCCTGGGTCATGCGAGAAGATACCCCCAGTTACTGTGGGGGTCAACGCTCGGCGACGCCAGGGTCGTGGCTACCCCCAAGTCGTACCCCCAATAACCTCCGACAATCAGTGACCTGACCGGGGTTGAGTCTGCTAGAGTGACTCACGCGCGCCGTCCCTCACAACACATCCCGGCACGACCCCGCCCCGCCGGGTGGTCTGGTTCTCGATTCGTAATCGGCAGGTCGTCGGTTCAAATCCGACCATTGGCTCCAACGATCCCGCCCGCCGGGCCCACGCTCGGCGGGCGGTCCCTTGCCAGCCACCGGCTGCCGCCAACGGCGTAACGCCTCAACCCCGCGCTTTCTGCAACGCCGCCACGACCGCCCCGCACGCCGCCAGCACGGCGGCCGCCAGGAACGCCGTCCGGTAGGCGTGCGCGAAGGTGACCTGCAATGTGGCGACATCCAGGGAGCTTGCCGGTGAGCCGTGCGCCGGCCGCAGTAGCGACCCAGCGCCGGCCCCGCCCAGCCCGATGAAGATGGCCCCGGTCAGAGCCACGCTGAGGCTCTGACCGATCACCCGCCCCGTGGCCAGCACGCCCGAGGCAGCACCCTGTTGGTCCCGCGGCGCCGCGCCCAGCAGCGCGCTGTTGTTGGGCGACTGGAACATGCCCTGTCCGGTGCCCGTGAACACGAGCGCGGTTGCGACGGCCCATAGGGGCGTCCCTGCCCTGAAGCCGGCGAGCACCACCAACGCCATGGCGGCGATGCTCAGCCCGGCCGTGGTCAACCACCGCGTGTCGACCCGGTCGGCCAACCAGCCGCTCAGCGGGCCGACGATGACGAGCGTCAGCGGCAGCGGTGTCAACATCAGGCCGGACCGGAGCGTGCTCAACCCGAGGGACTCCTCGAAGTAGAAGGGCAACAGGAAGCCGACGCTGAAGAGGGACAGGTAGCTGAGCACCAGGCTGAGGTTGGCGCTGGTGAAGCGCCAACTGCGGAAGAGCGCCAGATCGACGACGGGGTGTCTGACCGCTCGCTCGACCACGGGCAGCGCGCTCAGGGCGAGGGCGCCCGTGAGTGCTGCCGTCACGAAGCGCCGCGAACCCCACCCCCACTCCTGCCCGAACGACAGCGCGAGCGTGAGGGCTCCGACGCCGACCGCCAGCAGCAGGGCGCCGGCCGGGTCGAAGCGCGCCGTGCCCGCTGACTCGCTGCGGGGCAAGAGCAGGGCTGCGGCCGCGATGGCGAGGATCCCGACGGGAAGGTTCGCGTAGAACACGGCTCGCCAAGAGATGCCGTGCGTGAGCAGGCCGCCGAGCGCGGGGCCGGCGGAGACGCCGAGCGCGGAGGCCACCGCGTTGAGTCCCATGGCCCTACCGCGTTCCCCGGGTGGGAAGGCCGACGCCAGCAAGGCCGGCGAGATGGACAGCAGCATGGCGCCGCCGAGACCCTGCAGCGCCCTGAAGCCCACCAACTCCCCCAGGGACGACGCGGCGCCGCAGAACGCCGATGCGGTGGTGAACACCACCAGCCCGGTGAGCCAAAGGAGCCGGAACCCGATCATGTCTGCGAGTCGCCCCAGGGTCATAAGGAGCGCCGCCACCGTCAGCAGGTAGGCGATGACAACCCACTCGACGGCGCCCGTGAGCGGCAGGCCGAAGTGCCGGGCGATGGACGGGAGGCTGATGTTGACTATCGAGGAGTCGAGGGACGACATGAACACGCCCAGCCCGACGATCGCGCCCACTTGGTACTTGCCGGGGGTCCCGCGGGCAGGGTGGCGGGGGAGGGTATGGTCGGCCGCGCGCGCGTCCACGCCCCTAAGCGTACGGCGCACCGCGGCGACCGGCGGGCTGGCTCCGCACAAGTACGACGCGGGCCGGCGTCCCGCAACGCGACGCCGGCCCGCGACTTCCCTGGTTGGGTCAGTTCGTCCGGTACTCCACGAGCCGCTCCTCGCTCACGAGCTCGCCGTCGTCGTACAGACGCGTGACGAGCGGCAGGGGCAACTCGAAATCGATCACCCACTCGGCCATGGGCTCGTACGCGTCGGAGGAGTCCTTGGTCTCCATCAGGAGGTGGTGGCCCGTGCGGCCTGCGTGCGTCTCGGTGCCCAGGACGGTCACGCGCCCGGCGCCGAAGAGGCTCATCTTCTCGCCGGGCACCATGTCCATGTCCGCCATGGCCGGGATGAGCATCATCAGGTACATGGAGGTGAAGCCCGACGCGAGGCCCATCAAGTCGCCCGCCAGCGCGGAGTCGAGGGACTGGTAGCTCGTCCTTGTGGTGGTGACCTCGAAGAGCGGCTCGCCGTACTCGTCAACGTGTGCGCTCGGCCTCACGTCGATGGAGTTGGTCAGCTCCAGGCCGCCCCGCTCGCTGGACACGAACCGGAAGTAGGCCGGTCCCTTGAGCTCGTATGGTGACCACTTCTGGGCGAGGGCGGTGGCGGCGAGGGCGAGGACGAGGGTCACGAGGAGCGTTCTGGTCGGGGTAGCGCGTAGCCTGAGCATGGGCGTTGCCTCCTTGATGGCGTTGCCGACCACCATAAGGACGGGCCGTCAACGGGGCGTCAACGCAACGGGAGTAGGGGCCGCGGCGGCGGCCGGTCCTTCGCCACGGCATGGCGCCCACGGGTGTAGGGTGGCGCGTGATGTCGTTGTCGTGGCGGTCTCTCATCATCGGCTTGGCGGGCGGGTTCTTCGGCAGCATGGTCGGGTTGGGCGGGGCGGTCGTGATGATCCCCTTGCTCACCGGCTGGGCCAAGCTGAGCCAGCACAAGGCTCACGCCACGAGCCTCGTTGCCGTGGTGTTCACCGGCCTGATCGGCGCATACGCCTACGCGCAGGGCGGCGCGCTCGACTGGGGCATCGCCGTGCCGGTGGCCGTGGCCGCCGTCGTCACCTCGACCATCGCCGCCGCCTACTCGGCGCGCGTGCCGGCGGGGGTCCTCAAGCGCATCTTCGGGGGGCTCCTCGTGGCCGCGGCGATTGCGCTGATCTTCGGTTTCGACGTGGCGGGGGGCGGGCTGGCCGGCGCCTGGCGCCCGGTGGGCGCCGTGGTCCTCGGTCTGCTGTCTGGCACGCTCACGGGCCTGCTCGGGATCGGCGGCGGCGCCTTCATCGTCCCGCTCCTGATCTTCGTGTTCGGCCTCGACCAGCACCTCGCTCAGGGCACTAGCCTCGCCGTCATGATCCCCGCGGGCGTGGCCGGCACGGCGGTGCACGCCCGCAACCGGCGCATAGACCCGAAGGTCGCCGTCGCCCTCATCATCGGGGTTGCCATCGGCGCCTTCAGCGGCGGCAAGCTGGCGCTCCTCACGCCGGAACGGCCGCTCCAGATCATCTTCGGCATCATCCTGCTCTGGACGGGCTACCGCTACCTGCGGCCGCAACCGCGGGCGAAGTAGGCGTCGGGGCGCCCCGGGCGATACTGGGGTAGATGGAACGTCCACGACCCCGCGGCGAGACGCCGCAGACCGTGACCCCAGTATCGGTCCAGGGCCCTCGGCGAGCGCCGACGGGTTGGGACCTCATGGCTTTCGGGGTGGTCATGGCGGCGTTCGTCCTCGTGGCGGTGGGGACGCGTGGGGTGCTGGGCTCGCTGGAGGAGTCCGCCATCACCGCCGCCTCGCTCGACCCGGTGAACCTGCCCTGGTACGCGGCCCGCACGAGCCTGCGCATGATCGTGGCGCTCGTCCTGTCCACGCTGTTCACGTTCGGGTACGCCACGCTGGCGGCCAAGAGTCGGCGGGCGCGCGCGTTCCTGCTCCCCCTCCTCGACATCCTGCAGTCGGTGCCGATACTCGGTTTCGTGTCGGCGGTGGTGGTCCTCTTCATGAGCCTCACTCCCGGCCGGGTGCTTGGGGCCGAACTGGTGGCGGTGTTCGCCATCTTCACGAGCCAGGTCTGGAACATGACGTTCAGCCTCTACAACTCGCTCGTCACGCTCCCGCGGGAGCTCGACGAGCTGGCGCGCTCCTTCCATCTGAACGCCTGGATGCGTTTCTGGCGGGTGGAACTACCGTTCGCGCTGCCCGCCCTGGTGTGGAACGCCATGATGTCGATGTCGGGCGGCTGGTTCTTCGTGGTGGCCGCCGAGTCCATCTCGGTGGGGCGATCGACGGTCGACCTGCCCGGGGTCGGCACGTACATCGCGGCCGCGCTCGCCGCCAGCGACCTCGGCGCCGTCGGCTGGGCCGTGCTCACCATGGCCGTCGTCATCCTCCTCTACGACGTGCTGCTCTTCAGGCCCCTCGTCGCCTGGTCGGCACGCTTCCGCTACGACACGACCGTGAGCCACGTCCGCGACCCCAGCTCGCTCGTGTTGGAGGCCCTGAGGCGCTCGCGCTGGGTCGGGGCGGTCGGGCGGCTGGTGGCGTATATCGGCCGCGGACCGGCCGGTCCGGCCCGCCCCGCCCGGGCGGTGGAGCCGGACCCGGCGCGGGTGCGGCGTGGGGACGCCGTCTGGAACGGCCTGGCAGGCCTGGCGGCGGTGGCGTCCTTCGTGTTCGTGGCGCGCTACCTCGGGGGCGAGGTGGCGCTCGGCGAGGTGGGGCACGTGCTGCTCCTCGGTGTGTTCACGATGGTGCGTGTCCTGGTGCTGGTCGTGCTGGCCAGCGTCCTCTGGGTCCCGGTCGGTGTCTTGGTGGGGCTGAGCCCGCGGTTGACGGCCTGGGTGCAGCCGCTGGCGCAGTTCCTCGCCGCGTTCCCCGCCAACCTGCTCTTCCCGCTCGCGGTGTGGGCCATCGTGCGCTACGGCCTGAACCCGAACGTCTGGCTCAGCCCCCTGATGATCCTCGGCACGCAGTGGTACATCCTCTTCAACGTGACCGCGGGGGCGGCCAGCATCCCCGGTGAGCTGCGCGACGTGACGGCCAACCTCCAGCTCAGGGGTTGGTTGTGGTGGCGCAAGCTCGCGCTTCCCGCCGTGTTCCCGACCTTCCTCACCGGGGCCATCACGGCGTCGGGCGGTGCGTGGAACGCCAGCATCGTGGCCGAGCTCGTCCATTGGGGTAACGACACCATCGAGGCCGCGGGCCTCGGGGCGTACATCGTGAAGGCCACGGAGGCGGGCGACCAGGCGCGCATCGTCCTCGGCATAGCCGTGATGAGCCTGTTCGTCGTCGCCCTCAACCGCGTCTTCTGGCAGCCGCTGCAGCGGCGTGCCAGTCAGGGGTACCGTCTTGAGTGAGGTGAGGCAGGTGACGACCGGCTCGACCGTGGAGGCCCCCGTGGCCGCCGAGCTCGTGAGGTTGGCGGGGGTGGAGAAGAGCTTCGCGCGCCCAGGAGCCAAGCCGTTGGCGGTGCTCGAGGGTGTCGACCTGACCCTGTCGCGGGGCGAGATCCTCGGCGTGCTGGGGCGTTCCGGCTCAGGCAAGAGCACGCTGCTGCGGATCATCGCGGGGCTGACCCCCGCCACGGCGGGCACCGTGACGTTCAAGGGGGGGCCCATCACCGGGCCGCCGCCAGGGGTGGCCATGGTGTTCCAGAGCTTCGCCCTCATGCCGTGGCTGACGGTGCTCGAGAACGTGCAGCTCGGCCTGGAGGCGCTGGGGTTGCCGCAGGCGGAGGTGAGGTCCCGCTCGGTCGGTGCCATCGACCTGATCGGGTTGGACGGCTTCGAGCAGGCTTACCCGCGCGAGCTCTCGGGCGGCATGCGCCAGCGCGTGGGGCTGGCCCGCGCCATCGTGGTGCACCCCGAGGTCCTCCTCATGGACGAGCCGTTCTCGGCGCTGGACGTACTGACGGCGGAGACGCTCCGCACGGACCTGCTCGAGCTGTGGACGGACGGCCAGCTCCCGATAGGCGCCATCGTGCTGGTCACTCACTCCATCGAGGAGGCCGTGCTCATGTGTGACCGCGTGGTCGTGTTCTCCTCCAAGCCGGGGCGGGTGGTCATAGACCTCCCGATCGACCTGCCGCGTCCGCGTGACCGGTCAGAGCCGCGCTTCGCCCAGCTGGTGGAACGCCTCTACACAGAGCTGGTGGGCGCGCCGCGCGTGGGACCGCCCGTCAGGCCCGCTGACCGAGTCGCCAAGGTTGCGCCCTACGAGCACCTCCCGAAGGTGGCCATCGGCCTGGCGACGGGCCTGCTCGAGGCGCTCGTGGCCCCACCGTACGGCGGCAGGGCGGACCTGCCCGTCCTGGCGGGCGCCTTGCAGCTCGAGGTCGACGACCTGTTCCCGGTGGCCGACGCGCTGCAACTGCTGGGCTTCGCGCACCTCGAAGAGGGCGACCTGGTCGTCACCGGGCTCGGCGAGGCGTTCGTGGACGCCGACGGTGACGAGCGCAAGGCGCTCTTCGCGGCTCAGCTGCTGGAACGGGTGGGTCTGGTGGGGCACGTGCTCGAGGTGCTGGGCGAGCGCGAGGACCACCGCGCGCCCTACGCGCGCTTCAGCTCGGAGCTCGAGGACCACCTGGCGCCGGCCGCGGCGGAGGAGACCCTGCGCACCGCCATCACCTGGGGCAGGTACGCCGAGCTCTTCAGCTACGACGACCGGACCCAGATGCTGGGCCTCGAGGACGTGACGGCGTGAACGCCGCGGCTGCCGGCCGGAGGTTCAGGGAACCCGTCAACGCCGTCACGCACCTGATCGGCGCGGTGGCCGCCGTCTGCGCGACCGTGGTCCTCGCCGTGCTGGCCCGCGGCGCGCGCGTGGCGCTGGTGGCCTTCCTCGTCTTCGGCGTCTCTTCGGTGGTGCTCTTCGGCGCCAGCACGCTCCTGCACGCGGTGTGGGCCGACCCGGGCCAGGAACGGTGGCTCAGGCGGCTCGATCACGGCGCCATCTACCTGCTGATCGCGGGGTCGTACACGCCCGTCACGTTGGTGGCGCTGAGGCCGGAGTCTCCCGTCCTGGGCTGGTGGCTGTTCGGGTTGGTGTGGGCGTTCGCCCTGGGCGGGCTGCTCTTCAAGGTCTTCTGGCTGGGTGCCCCGCGCTGGCTGAGCACCGCCCTCTACCTGGCAATGGGCTGGTTGGTCGTGATCGCCATCGGCCCGGTGGCTCGCGCGCTCGGCGCCGTCAACCTGGGCTGGCTCATCGCGGGAGGGATCTTCTACAGCGTGGGCGCGGTCGTCTACGCCTCCAAGCGTCCGCGGCTGTGGCCGGGGGTCTTCGGCTTCCACGAGCTCTGGCACCTGTTCGTGCTGGCGGGCTGGGCGTGCCACCTCGTCATGATGATCAGGCTTGCCGCCGCCGTCTGAGCCGGCAGGCGCCGGGCGGGCCAGGCGAACGAGCCCTCAGAAGCGCTCCGTCACCGTCTTCATCTCCATGAAGTTGCGCAGGTAGTCGGGTCCGCCGGCCTTGGTGTTGGAGCCGGACATCTTGAAGCCGCCGAACGGCTGGACGCCGACCAGGGCGCCCGTGATCTTGCGGTTCAGGTAGAGGTTGCCGGCCTGGAACTCGGCGCGCGCCCTGGCGAGGTTCTCGCGG
>CAZWJE010000083.1:0-13850 GCA_964634395.1 uncultured Gemmatimonas sp.
ACAACACGCGCCGCGGCGCCGGCATGGCCACCCTCGCCATCACCCACCCCGACGTGGACGACTTCATCACCGCCAAGGACCTGGACCGCGAGCGCGCCGAGGGCGACATCAGCACCTTCAACATGTCGGTGTTGGTCACCGACGACTTCATGGAGGGCGCCGGCGACGAGCACGGCCGCGGCAAGCTGTGGGACATCGCGCAGCACGCCTGGGCCACGGGCGAGCCTGGTCTCATCTACGTTGACCGCATCAACGAGCACAACCCCATGCGGAACGCGCTGGGCGACATCCGTAGCACCAACCCCTGCGGCGAGATCCCCCTCTACGCCGGCGAGCCGTGCGACCTTGGCGCCCTCAACCTCGCCGCCTACGTCACCCGGCGCGACGCCGGCCTCGCCGGTTACGACTTCGAGTCGTTCCAGGCCGACGTGACTACCAGCGTGCGCTTCCTCGACAACGTCCTCGACGTGAACCGCTTCGCGCTCGAGGACAACCGCGACATGAGCATGAAGCTGAGGCGCTTGGGTCTCGGCGTCATGGGCCTCGCGGACGCCCTCATCCTCATGGGGTACGGCTACGACACCGAGGAGGGCCGCGACGCCGTCAGCGTCATCATCGGCGCGCTCCGCAACGCCGCGGCGGCCGCCTCGGTGGCGCTGGCCGAGGAGCGCGGCGCGTTCCCGCTCTACGACATCAGCGACCTCAGCGTGCCGCGCCGCAACGTCGCCATCCTCACCGTCGCCCCCACGGGCACGACGAGCATGCTGATGGGCGTGTCGTCGGGGGTCGAGCCGGTGTTCGCGCCGTTCATCTACCGCAAGATCGGCACCGACTACCACGCGCTCATCCACCCGCTCTTCCAGGAGCTGCTCGAGGAGCACGTGCCGCCGCCCGACTTCCGCAAGGACGGCAAGTGGGACTGGGACGCGGTGGTGGCGGCCGTGCAGGCCAACCACGGCTCCGTGCAGGGCCTCCACTTCGTGCCGGAGGAGGTGCGGCGCGTGATGGTGTGCGCGCACGACATCAGCCCCGCCAGCCACGTCCGGATGCAGGGCGCCGTGCAACGCGCCTTCGACGGCGGCGACCGCGTGGCCAACTCGATAAGCAAGACCATCAACCTCCCCAACCACGCCACCACGGCCGACGTCTACGACGCCTACCGGCTGGCGTTCACCACCGGCTGCAAGGGGATCACCGTGTATCGGGACGGCTCGCGCGAGTTCCAGGTGCTCTCCACCTCCTCCGCGCCCGCCAAGGAGGCTGCCACCGATCCGGTTGCCGCCTCGGAGCCCGCCTTCGAGCAGGGTGCCGCCGTCGTGGCGGCCGTGGCCGTGTCGGTGAGCGACGCGGGGATGGTGGCGGGCGCCATGACCGCGGCGGCAACGACCGCGGGCGCCGTGGTCCAAGCGTCCGCGCCCGCCACCGCACCCAGCGCGCCGCCCATCACCGCGCCGACCGCGTCCGCGCCCGAGCCGCGCATGACCGGTCAGGCCACGCAAGCCAAGCCGGCGCGGCAGCCGGCCACGGAGCACCTGCCAGGCGAACCGCTCTTCACGCGCCCGACGCGCCTCGCCGGCTTCACGGACGCCGTCAAGCTCATGCTCCCGAGCGGCGAGAAGCGCGGCTTCTTCGTCACCGTCAACATGCAAGACGGCCTGCCCGCCGAGGTGTTCATCGTCTCCGGCAAGGCCGGCGACGAGGCCAACGCCGACAGCGAGGCGCTCGGTCGCGTGGTCTCCATCGCCCTCCAGTACGGGGTGCCGGCCGAGGCGCTCGTGAAGACGCTGCGCGGCATCAACGGCGGCATGTTCGGCACCTACCAGGGCCGCATGGTGGCCTCCAAGGCCGACCTCCTCGCCGTCGCGCTCGAGACCGTGGGCGTGGAGAACGTCCTCAACCGTGGCAAGGGTTGCCCGGACTGCGGCGCCCCCTTGAGGTTTGAGGAGGGCTGCGCCAAGTGCGAGGCGTGCGGTTACAGCAAGTGCGGTTGAGCCGTCCGTCCGTGCCTGGGCCCCGTGCGCGGCGTCCAGGCCGGAGGTAGGCACGTGAGCGTCAGGGTGGCCGTGATGGTGGGGAGCCTCCGCGCGGTCTCCCTCAACGCCCGGCTGGCGCTGGCCCTCGAGAAGGCCGCGCCGCCCGACTGGCTGTTCGAACGCCTGGACATCGGCGCCCTGCCCCTCTACGACGACGACCTGCTCGCCCACCGCCCGGCTGCCGTGGCGGCCATGAAGCGCTCCGTGGACGTGGCCGACGCTGTCATGATCGTCTCGCCCGAGTACAACCGCTCCATCCCCGGTGTCCTGAAGAACGCCCTCGATTGGGCGTCCAGACCACCGGCGGAGAACGTGTTCGCCGGCAAGCCCGTGCTCATCGCGGGCGCCACCACCGGCCGCATCGGCACCGCCGTCATGCAGGGTCACCTGCGGACCGTGCTGGCGTTCCTGGCGGCCGTGGCCATGCCGCAACCCGAGCTCTACGTCACCTTCGACACGCCCGACCTGATCGACGCGAACGGCGTGCCGGCCGACGAGGCCACGGCGCGGCGCCTGGAGCGCGCCATGACGACCTTCGTGGAGTGGGTCGCCCGCCACGGCTGAGGGTGTCGGATAGCCCGTGAGGGGCGGCACTGCCGCGTCGCCGCACTGGCGCTAACATCGAGACATGATCAAGATCAAGCGAGCCTACGAAGCCGCGGCCGCCAGCGACGGCAAGCGCGTCCTGGTCGACCGCATCTGGCCGCGCGGGGTGACCAAAGAGGAGGCCGACATCGACTGGTGGGCCAAGGACGTGGCCCCCAGCACCGAGCTCCGCAAGTGGTTCGGCCACGACCCCGAGAAGTGGCCCGAGTTCCGCAAGCGCTACCGCCAGGAACTCAAGGGCAACGAGGAACTCAAGAAGATCGGCGAGATGGCCAAGGGCGGCGACCTGACGCTCGTGTACAGCGCCAAGGACGAGGAGCACAACCAGGCGCGCGTGCTGCTGGAGCTCCTGACCGCCTGACGCCCCGGCAGCGCGGCGAGGCGACCCTCAGCGGTCGTCCCCGCTCCCCGAGATCACGCCTCGCTCCTTGCGGCTCTGCAGCTTCGCCAGGTTGACGGCGGCCACGTGCCCCAGGTTGACGCCCAGGTCCGCCGCCAGGTTCGCCACGTACCACAGCACGTCGCCGAGCTCCTTGACCAGTTTCTCTCGCTGCTCCTCGCTCAGCTCGTCGCCAGGGCGGTAGTCCTCGTCGCGCATGAACTTCCCCAGCTTCTCCGCCACCTCGCCCGCCTCACCCGCCAGCTTGAGGGCGGGGTAGAGGACGCTCACGCTGCGCGAGTAGAGGGCCGTGGAGCGGGCGCCGGACTGGTACTCGTCAAGGGTCATGGCCGGATGGTAACCGAGCCGCCGCCGCGCCCATGCGAGGCGACCCGACCCACCGCCTTAACGACGCCAAGTGTGTTGCCAACGGACGCGCCCTCTTGGTAAGCTTCCCTTCGCTCCCGGCGCCCAGGCGCCAGGACGCGCGTTCGGCGGTAGCTCAGCGGCAGAGCGATCGGCTGTTAACCGATTGGTCGTAGGTTCAAATCCTACCCGCCGAGCCAGTCAGTTTCTCCCCGTCCTAGACGGGATTCTTGAGCGAGCGGACTTCCTTCCCGGGGTGGCCGCTCGCTCGCTTTGTGTGCGCCCAGTGTGCGCACACGCGGATGAGCTAGTTTACGTGCGCCTCCTCCTTCGCGCCACCGGCGCCATAGATCAGGTTCGCCAGCTGCTCGCCGGCTTGCTCCTGCATGTGTGGTGTGACGTGAGAGTACGTGTCGAGCGTTTGCTTCGTCGTGGCGTGCCCGAGGCGCTCACTCACGATCTTCGGGTGCATGGCCGTCATCATGGCCAGGGTTGCCATGGTGTGCCTAAGGTCGTATAGCCGCACTTCGTGAGGCAGACCCGCTGCGTTCAAGGCGCCCTTGAAGTCGCGCTTGCTCCAGTTGTTCGGGTGAATCAAGCCACCGTCGATGGTGGGGAAGACTAGGCCGAGTGGATTATCTATCGAAGCCGTGGCGTCTCGATGCTCGCTGAGCACCTGGGCGAGCTCGGTTGTGAAGGTGATTCGCCGAGTGCGCTTAGTCTTCGGGGTGCTGATGATCGGCACCTTGCCGGCGCCGTAGGTGACGGCCTGGCATACGAGGAGCTCACACTTGGCTAGGTTGACGTTCTCCCAGGTGAGCGCGAACACCTCTCCGGGCCGCATGCCGGTGTTGAGCATCAGGTGGTAGACCGCTCTCCAGGGGCTGTCTGCAACGGCTGCGAGGAAGCGCTCTACCTGTTCGCGGGTGAGGGCGCGGTGCTTCTGGGTGCGGTCAATCTGCGGAAGGTCAACGCTGTCGGCGGGGTTATTCGGGAGCATGCGCCACTTCACGGCTTGCTTGAGGGCGTTCTTGAGTACGACGTGGGCGTGCCTAATGGTGTTTGCGCTTAGGCCACGTTCGGCCATGTCGGCGTAGAGCCCTTGGATCTCCCAGGCCGTGAGGGTCGTGATGCGCTTCTCACCGAAGCGCGGCAACACGTAACGCCGTAGGTCGTTGCTGTACGTGATGAAGGTCCGGGGTGAGACGCGGCCCTTGAGCGCCTTTTCCTTCCACTGCTCCACGTACTCGTTGAGGGTGAGGCGACTTGGTTTGAGGAGGGCGCCGGTGTCGCGCTCGACCAGCAGCTTGTTGAGCATGGCTTGGGCGTCTCGCTTGGCGCCGTGAACTGTGTAGTTGAGGTACTGGCGTTTGCCGCTCACGCGGCCGTTGTAGATGCGAATGGTCCAGCTTCGAGGGCTTCTCTGAATCAGTTGGCCGGCCATGTCATGCCTCCTTGTCGCTCTGCTTGGGGCGGATGGTGAGCTCCAGGTCCAGGCTGTCGAGCAGCTTCTCCCAGGCTGTGGGGAGCTTGCCTCGGTGGCCGGTAAGTAGGTGGTTTATGTGCTGGCGGCTGAGGCCCGTCTTCTCGGCGAGCTCGGTTTGGCTGACGCGTTGGCGGATCATGGCAACGCGTACTTCTTCGCGGATGTGCTCGGTCATGGTCTGCATGTTGACATGTTATAGCGAGTGTGCTGATAATGCAAGCAACCTGCTAGCGAAACATCCCACGGCGCTAGCTGGTAATCAATACGAAGGCCCCCGCGTGAAAGCCTGGACAGCACACGCGGGGGCCGAGGAACGGAGTCCTCATGGACAAGGATAGCAACGCCTCCACCTGCATTGCTTGCGGTCGGTGCCGTGATAGGCGCTCACTGCGGCCCTTCGCGCACGACAAGCTCGGGCGAGTGAGCGCATGGGTCTGCCCCGCGTGCGCTGGCCCGGAGCGACTCGTAGGCAAGCCTCACCTTGCCTGGGCCACCGTCGCCAGGGCGGAGCGCCTGGCGGCCAACGGCGGCGGCTGGAGCGTCGATCACGTCATGCGGCAGGCGCTCGACTTGCTGGAGCAGCGCGTTATGGGGGGTGCGAAGTGAGGTCGAGTCTGTTCACTGTGTGGCATGAGGATGCGCCGCTCTCGGCCATGCTCGAAGTGCTCGGCAGCTTCGACCGGCTCATCTACGAAGGCGAGGTGCAAGCCCACGGCCTGGAGGCGGTGGCTCGCGAGGAATGGGAGAACATGTGCGAGCCAAGCTCCGGTTGGGCCACGACCTACGAAGAAGCCGAAGAGCACACCGGCCCGCTCGCTGGCCGGCACGTGGTCGAGGTGACACCAGAGACGCTCGAAGCGGCCCTAGCTGAGTGGCTTGGGCTGGACGGCGAGAGCGGCGCACGAAGCGCCATCAGGGGGAAGAGATGATCCGCAGAGCGAACATGAGCGAAGCCAAGCACTTAGTTCCCAGCCGCGAGACGACGAGCAACGGATCCACGATCTACCGAGAAGCCGCCGAAGGCGAAACGGAGAAGTACGAGGTCGACCGCGTGTCCTACCGGCAGACCGTGACGTGCGACCTGGAAGACCCGCTCACGGCGGCAATCTTGTTCCGAGAGATACGCCGGGTCACGGGCGGTTGCGACATCAACGATGTACAGGTCAAGGTCACGTTCGAACTGGCGATGATGGACGAGCGCGACGTGAACGGGCTCGACAACCTAATCGCCATGAGCTGGCTCTGCGTTAGTTCAAGCGCACCGGTTGCCGAAGTGATCACTTACCGAGAGAAGCGCGACCGAGGCATTTAGCTAGAGCGCAAGAGCGAGGGCGCCGGGGTTCACTCCTCGGCGCCCTACTCTTGCTTGCTAATCGCACACAATCGGCACACGCACTGGAGAGACGTTCGGTTTCATCGGTTGTTCTGGGCGTCCTGCTCATCCGCAGTGTGCCGACAAGACGGCGCCCGGCTGGTCGAGAGCCGGGCGCCACTGTCGGTTAGGGGGCCGGACAGTACGACTAGGTTACTGCATGGCGCCTACCAGAGCCCAAGGGCGCGTATCGCCTCCATCGAGGCGACCTGGGGGCCGCGCTCGCCCGCCCACGCGGCCAAGGCCACGGCTAACACCAGGTCGTCGTGGTCGTTCTCCCGCCAGTCGTTGCCGTAGGTGTCGTGACCCGTCTTCGAGAAGGTGACGCGGAACGCCAGGAGTTCCTTGGTGAGCGTCTGAGCGTGCAGCAGGGCCGACGCGACGGTGAGGCGGCCAGTCTGGAGGAGCACCTGGACTATGGCTACGAGCTCGCGTTTCGGCACGCGGTGGTCGAGCCCGTCGCGGGTGCTGGTGTCTCCTCCGTGGATGGTAACGGCGGTGAGCCCCCGGTGGCCGGCGCTCCTGAGCATGTCCACTACGGGCCGCCCGACGCCAGTCTGATCGACCACTAGGCGCGGGTCGCGAGGCGGGTATTCCCTGGCTATCCACGGGTCGCGCTTCGTCGCCTCGCTGCGGTCAGCGTGCTGCTGCGCCTCGACAAGTTCCAAAGTGCGCGTGACCACCTCGACTTGCTGCGGGTACGGGGTGCCGAGCGGCAGGCGGTCGAGGTGCCTGACTTGGTAGGAGCGTTCCGCGCTCCTACCGGCGCCGGTCGTATGGACTTCGAGGACGGCGAGGGCGGTGTAGTCATTGGTTTGCCCGAGGTCTACGCCGAGGATGTACTCAGGTTGCATGTTGGCCTCCGAAGAGTGGGAGCACGTCGTCTCTCAGTGCGGCCATGACGTGCTCGTAGGCGAAGACGGCTTCCGTGGATTCGGCGAAGTCGCACATGTACTCCTGCCGGTAGACGTGCGCGGGGAGCTCGAGCTGCTCCTGGGCGAGGAACGCGGTGCTGATGCGCGGAACCTGGTCGGCTGGTACGCGGGTCTTCTCCCAGCCTTGCCCTTTATCCCAGACTTCCCAGTAGTGCCCGCGCTTGCCCCACGGGGTGCTGGCCAGGATGAGGCGGCCGTTCTTCACGGCGAGCATCGGCCTGATGGCCTGGTAGAGGGCATCGTCAACGCGGGCGGCTTCGTCCTCGATGAGCAGCGTCACGGCGCTAACGCCTCTGATGGTGGCCTCGCTGCCCGGCAGGCTGAGCACGCGGCCACCGCCGGCCACGTTCATGCTCAGGCGGTTGTCCTCCAGGAGGGGCGGGGGTGTCGGCAGCAGGTTACGGAGGTCCACGACCTTGCGGAAAAGCTCGCTGGATTGACGTTGGCTGGGGCTGATGAGCACCGTCACGCTGCTTGGTTGGTAGAGGGCTTCGTGCAGGGCGAGGAGAGCCGCGACGGTGCTCTTACCGGCTTGCCTGGAGCAGTTGAGTATGTCGCGCTTGCTGTCGCTCTGGAGCAGCTCGGCTTGCCAGGGGTCGAGGTCCAGGCCGAGGGCGTAAGCGAACGCCACGCGGTCGGTGGCGTGGTCGTCAGTTGACCGGAGGCGCTGCGCTGCGGTCAGTTGCGCCCGCAGGTCGGCTAAGCGTCGTTCTAAGGTCATGGAGGTCTTTCTGCATGGCTTCCACCTCGGCTTCGAGGGTGTGCGCCTTGGTGAGGTTGCCGTAGGCGCCGCAAGCGGTGCTCAGGGCGCTAATCGCCTTGAGTTTCGTGTCCGTGTCGTCCTGGTCGAGGAGTCCGGAGGCTTCTACGATCGCCCACCAGAGCCGCAAGCGCACTTGGCGGATGCTCCCCGGCCTGGTGCCTCGCGTAGTCGTCTTAGTGGCGTTGTGGCGGGGGTTGGGGGCCTCGCCCCCTCCCCCCTTACCTTTGCCGCTCACGCTACGCCCCAGGTGACCTGATGGAGGACGGCTAGCAGGACACCGAAGCGCCAATGCGCGAGGCTCATTAGGCGCCTGGGTAACGGTCGCTGCGTCGGTTGGCGCTGGATTAGTCGGCGCCGCGTCATTGGCTGCTCGCGTCTTGCATGACTTCGGTTAGGTACTTGTCGTCCATTGAGGCGCCGTGTTTCACGAGGGCGTCGATCTGCGCCCCGCTCCTGCCTTCCAGCGCGTCGAGGGCGGCGAGGCTGCGCCTCGCGTCGTCGCTCGGGTGTAGTTCTTGCAGCAGGGCGGTGCGTTCGCTAGCCCACGTCACGGCGTCTAGTTGGCCTTCTTCGAGGCTGGGCCAGAGCACGCGCTCGGCGTACTTCTCGCCGAGGATGAGTTCGCGCATGGCGTCGGTGCCGTTGCGGACGGCGAACGCTAGCCGTTGGGCGCGGTGAGCCGGCGGCACGTTGGCGAGCAAGGCTTGCAGGTCGGTGCGGGCGTTGGCGAGTCTGGCTTCCCGGTCGGCGTCGGTGCCGGCGCTGCGGGGCCAGGCGGTGCGGGTGCGGTGGTAGTCGGCTTCGGTCTTGACCGCTTGCTCGATCACCTGCTTGGCCTGCTCCAGGGCGGTTCGGGCGTCACTCGCGAGCTTGTCGGCGCGGCTGCGTTTCCCTTCCCGGGAGAGGTCGCGGTCGTTCTTGAGGGCGCTCATCTGGTTGGCGGCGCCCTCCACGGCGTCCTGGGCGTGTTGCACGGCGCCAGCTATGGCGTTTCGGGTGGTGGCGCTCACGTTGGCTTGCGCGAGCTCGACCAGGCGCGGCTCGATGAGTGGCCAGATCATGCCGGCGTTGCGGGTGGGGTGGGTAGTCATGCCTTCATTCTCCGGTTTCGTCGTCCTGGGCGCGAATCTCGCCAGGTCTGCCGGGGTTGCCGAGCAGGTCGCGTCTTACGGGAATGCCTAGGGCTTCCAGGCTGCTGATGGTTCGGTCGTTGAGGAGGCGCTTCTCGTTCGGTTGGCCCTGCCAGAAGTAGATGCGCCCGCGGTCGAGGAGGTCGCGGATGGTGCGCTCTGGTAGGCCGGTAGCCCGCGCCAGGTCAGCTTGTGAGTACCAGCGTGGCGCGGTGTCGGCCAATGGGTAATCCGTCAATCGGCTGTGAGGCCCGGTGGCACCGGGCTCTCTTGGGGCTGTGTGCCGTTTTGTGCGCTTGGGGCTTGGGGAGCGCGTCATGTGGGCGCTCCCGCTGGGGGTATGAGGGTGGTCGGGGCGGGGGCGTGGTCCTTGAGGGCGGCTACGGCGTTGCGGGCCGCCTGGAGGTAGGGGCTCGTGGCGCCGTGGTGCGTTCCGGCTTCCTGGTCGGTGGCGAGGAGCTCCAGGGCGATGGTGACCGCTACTGGCTCGGTCTTCGCCGTCTCGGCCCACCAGGTGGGTGCGGTGGTGGCCCGTTCGTGGGCCACCCGGTACTTGATGCGTAGGGTCTCGATGGGGAGCTTCGAGTACCGTTCGGCGAGGTTGGCGGCGTGGCGGTCCAGGTCGTTTGCGGAGTGTGGCGCTTCCGCTTGGTGGGGGGTCGGGGGTAAAACACCCGAAACACCCGGAACACTCGGGGGCGAGCCGTTCGTTCCGGTTTTGACGACATTATCGGGCCGGGTGTTTTGCGGCGCTTGGCCTGAAGACACCCGGGGGGCACCTGGTGAAACACCCGAAACGCCCGGCGTGGGGCGTTGCGTGGCGCCGGCGTTTCGGGTGTTCTGGGAGTCGGGAGTGTCAAAACACCCGGCCAGTTCGTCCGATGACTGCGGGGTTTCTGGGTGTTTCGGGTGTTTCGGGTGTTTATTCTCTCCCTCCTGGGTTTCAACAGTTGTGACCCGATAGGCGGCGTTGCGCGTGGCGCCGTCCTGGCCCGCGGCAGAGAGTCTTAGCCCCGCGAAGACACGATCGCGCCTGCTCTTCAAGGCGTGCCCGACGCGTTGCTGGGCAGCAATAGCACTGCGGCCAGCCCAAATGTCCAACAGGAGGCTGTGGGGCTTGAGTATGTCCTCGAAGACCTCGCCTGCCGTGACAGGCCGCTGCCCGAAGGTGTCGCGCCAGGAGTGTAGGAATGCGCCCCATTCTTCGGTCTCGCGGTCACTGTGAGCGTGTAGGTTCTCCCTACCGCCAAGCAAGCCGGGGATGCCTGCCACGTCGAGGATGCCGCTCATTACGGCGGCCCAGGACTCGAAGGAACCGATGGAGGCAGAGCCGCGGGGCATGCCTTCGTGGACCCAAGCCTGGACCAAGGAGAGAACCGCCGAGAGGAGCTGGACGCGGTTCTGCCGCACGTACTCCTTGAGGTTGGGATGCGTGAAGTTGGAGCGCTCTTCTGGGCGTTCCACTCCCGCGTCAAGGCGTATGGGCATGTTGCGGCGGGCGATCTCGTCGCTGTACTCCGTGTTGTTACCGGTGGCGATCCAGAGGGCATGGTTAGGCAGGCTGAGCATCTCGCTCATGCCGAGGCGGCGGCCGCGCCAAGTTTCGGCCGTCAGGGCGGCGGCGAGTACTCCGCTCTTGATGCTGAGAACGTTGTCGAGCAGGATGTGCGTTGCGCCTTCGAGGAGGAGCGACGTGATGCGCTTCTCCAGTTCCTCGTTATTCAGCCCCGACATGGTGGGGGCGGGTGCGCCCGTGGTGATATGCACGGTCGTTTCCGTGAGCAGGCCCTTCCCAGTGCCGCGTGTTGGTGCTTCCACGCCGAATAGGGGGGTGCTGCCCGAGATCACGTGTCTTACGGTGGGTTGAAGGAGCATGGCGAAGGTGTGGGCTAGGCCGGAGTGGTCAACGAAGGGGAAGTCGGCGAACACGCTACGGAGGGTTTGCACGGCCGTTTGTAGAGGCAAGTCGTTGCGTAGGCCGGGAAGGTTGCAGCGGACCAGGATGCCGCTATCAGGGTCGAACCCGTCGCGCATGAGCATGCGCCCACCAGGTAGCAATACGGGCGTCCGGCTGATCGCCTTCAAGTTTGGGAAGGGCAGACTCTCTGGGGGTAGCGCCAGAATGTCGCTCGGCACGTCTCCGGGCGGCCTGGCGGGCGTTGTGATGGTCACGCCGTCCTTCGTCGTCTCCTTCACGTAGTCAGCGGCCCGCTCAAGGATGCCCTTCAAAGAAGCGTGCGACAGTGGCACAGCAAGGTGGTCATCTACCCTCACAAGGACACCGGCGCGGAGGTAGAGCTCTCTCCCATCGAGCGCTGCAAGCGATTCTGCGGTGATATCGCGTAGGCGTTGAGTGACGTTGATCTCCGGGCGGCTGCCGCCACCTTGACTCTCGTTCATAGCCTGGGTGGCGTCGGCCAGCGGGTCGGCCCGCTTCGCGCGGCTGTGCTCGCGTTCGGGTCTCTCCGGGGCTCCTCGGGGTTCGAGCATGCCAGCCTCGATGCCCGAGCGGAGGGTGCCCTCGACCTCGGGCCCCGCCAGACCCGCTGCGGCGGCCGCGTCACGAAGCACGCCCTCGACCACGGCGCGGCCCAGCGCCTCGCCACCGACCAACTGCCCGAGGTTGAAGGCGCTACGGTTGAGTTGGTCGTTACGGTTGCCCATCGTGGCGGTCCTGAGCGCTTGCGCCTCGCGATCTAGCGCCGCCAGGGCGTAGCGCCTGGCGCGATCATCCGCTGGTGACCGCACCGTGGCCGCTGCCCGCTGCGGCGGGGCCGGCGGTTCGCTCGGGATGTTGAAGGCAGCGAAGAGCTCAGCCCGAGTGTGAACGTGACCCGGTGCCGTCAGCACGCGAGCCAGCGGCGCGTCGGGGGCGTACTCCGGCTTGGTGTTCACGAAGCCGGGTAGGCGCATCACGCGAGCCTCGTTGACGATCTTCTGGTCAGACCCGAAGTGATCGGCTAGCGCCTTCTGAGCGCGGCGGAAGTCCTCCACTGGGAGGTCAGCCATGATCCAGTAGGCGTGCAGCTTGGCTGCCAAGCCGCTGCAAACGGTCATGGACGGGGCGAGGGGTGAGGCGGCCAGCTTGGCGTGGTTCTCCTCGGCGGTGCCGGTGTCGAAGTCGATGAAGACGGCCCGCACGGCCGTAACGTCCTGGTCGCGGGCCGCCTGGCGGCGCTTGCAGCGTTGCTCCACGCTCGCGTTTAGCTGGTTCACGCCGGCGTAAACGCCGTACCCTTCGGCGTTGTAGTCGGCAAGCATGCCGAGCTGGTCCTCGTTCTCGGGGTACCCCCAGAAGTGGCGGGTCTCGCCGGTCACCGGGTGGATGAGGCGAAACTCGGTGGGTTCGTCCCGGACGATCAGCCGGCAGTAGGTGAAGGCGTCCTCGGCGTTGATCGGCGGCCGCGTCATGCTTGCAGCGCTCCGGGGTCTGCAAGTTCGCCGGCCACGCATGCCTCTACCGCGGCAGTAACGCGGGCCGCGTCCTCAAGCAGCATGTCGGCGCACACTTCGCAGAGGACGTAGGCGGTGCTGGCGCCGGTGTCAACTTCGAGGTATAGGCCGAAGACCTGAACGCCGTGACCGTGCTCAGGGTCGAACGTGGCCCCGCAGCCGGGGCAAGAGTCGAGCATGCGAGCGCGACTCGCTCGGGCCTTGCGGGCGAAGGCAATCAGGAGTTGAGCGTAACGGTCGGTGAGCAGGCCGGGGGCGCGGTTCATAGGCCGCTCCTGGCGTGGGCCGCGTCGAGCTCGGCTTGCCAGTCGGCGCGAGTCAGCGCCTGCCCGCACAGCAGGCACATGGTGGCTTGAGCGCGGCCGGTGGCGTCGGCAAGCGTGATGTGCTGATCCAGGCACGGCCAGGGGCAGTGAGGGGCAATGCCGGCACATACGCTGTTTGCAGGTCTTGTATTCGACTCGGTACGGGCGGGTTGTCTGTGAGCTTGTGTGCCGGAATGGTGCGGTTCGGGGGCCGTTCTCCCTGCTATACTGCGCTCAGTCCACCTCTCAAGGGATTGCCCCGCCCGGCCGGCGGGGCTTCTCATTGCGCCTCGCCCGGGTACCCGGTGCCGCCTTTGGAGGCCCACGCTTCGAGGTCGGCTCGGTTGAAGCGCACCTGCCGCCCGACGCGAACGCAAGGCAGTATGCCCTCCCTGGCGAGGATGTAAACGCGCTTGAGCTCGATATCGAGGAGCTCTGCTACCGCGTCGGCGCGGAGCATGCGGCCCGCCATAAGCGGGGTGGGGGTGCGGCGGTCTTCTACGATGTGGTCGGCCATTGCCGTTCCTTCCTGGGGGCGGCTGGTCGGACTAGGCCTGGGCGCGGTTCGTCTTGGCGGATTGGGCCGCGCTCGGGCACTTCAGCCCGCCCTGGGTTTAGGTTGCATCAGGAGTTGATAGAAAGCTAGTGCTGGACGGTGTTACGTAGATCGGCTTAGACAGTTTCGCTTAGGCCAAATCTGTCTAAGAGCACCTGTCTAAGCAGCGGATTCGCCAGGGTGTCACCTGGCAGCTCTCGCATTCCCGGGTACGTCCAATACTGCGGCACGTCTATCCAGTCGATCCCGCCTGGCCGCAACGTCAGCGTTTCGAGTTCGCCCGATTCGATTAGCGCATCTCGAACAGCTGGCCATGCGGCATCGTTTGCCGCGATTGCCTCGTGGAGGGCATCAAGGTTGGCTTTCGAGTCTCGTTGACTGCGCGTGATCCAGGCTAGAAGGTGCAGATGAAGTATGAGCCTATCTAGCGGGTCTTCTACCGCCGATAAGGCCTTGGGCGAGAGCG
>CAZWJE010000084.1:0-13548 GCA_964634395.1 uncultured Gemmatimonas sp.
TTCCGTCGCGGGGATAGGCGCCAACCTGACGATCGTGTGTGCTTCACCACCGCGCGTCAACAAACGAAACTCGACTCAGCGGTTCTCGCCGGTGCGGCGCGCGCCGGCCGGCCGAGGGCCGTTCGGAGTCGCGCGATGAACGAACCCGGCCCGGCGCCGGCCGCTGGTCAGCACCGGTACGCGAGACCCCGATGAGCCCGACGCCCGGAGCCGAGAGTTCGGAGGTATCCTCATGATCCAGAGTTCGCTCGGACGAGCGTCGATTCTTCTCGGCCTCGTCGTTCTCGCGTATTCCGCGTGTGACGCGTCACCCGCCGGCCCGGACGGCGAATGGGGTATCGGGCTCGGTCCGGGTGCATCACTCGAGGGGCGGCGTCCATTCCCGGACGACAACCCCTGGAACACGGACATCTCCGGCGCACCGGTCGACGCCAACTCCTCCGCGCTGATCGCGAGCTGCGGGCTTCGCAACCTGCATCCCGACTTCGGTACGACCTGGAACGGCGCGCCAAACGGCATCCCCTACATTGTCGTGGGTGGCACTCAACCGCGCGTTCCCGTGGTGTTCGACTACGCGGACGAGAGCGACCCCGGACCGTACCCGATTCCGTCTGACGCCCCGATCGAAGGCGGTGCGGCGGGCACCGGCGATCGGCACGTACTCATCGTCGACCGCGACGAATGGGTGCTGTACGAACTTTTCGCCGCGCATCCCCGCGAGGGCGGTGCCCGCTGGGAAGCGGGTTCCGGCGCGATCTTCGACCTGGGATCGAACGAGCTGCGTCCGGCGGGGTGGACTTCGGCGGACGCGGCGGGTCTGCCGATCTTCCCGGGGCTCGTTCGCTATGACGAAGTCGTCGAGCAGGGGGAGATCCGTCACGCGCTGCGATTCACCTGTCCTTCCACCCGTCGCGCGTACCTGCCGCCGGCACGGCACTGGGCCAGCTCTCGAACGGACCCGGGTCTGCCACCGATGGGCATGCGCGTGCGCCTCTCGGCCGACTTCGATGTCTCGACGTTCCCAACCGAGGCACGAGTCATCCTCACCGCGCTCAAGCGATACGGGATGTTCCTGGCGGACAACGGCGGCGGTTGGTACATCAGCGGCGCCCCCGATCCGCGCTGGAACGACAACGCGCTCGGGACGCTGAAGCGGGTTCCTTCAACGGCGTTCGAAGTGATCCGGATGGAGGGGGTTGTCACGCCCTGACCAGGCAGGTGTCGGCCCCCACACTCGGAGCTCTGACGGAAGCCTTTTGGCGCGCGAGATCACGCCCTATATGTATGTTGGCTTTGCCCTGGACTCCCGGCCGGCGCGCCGGGCACGCGAGGTGATTCCATCGTGAGGACGAGAGATGAAAAACACGAGTCAACATGATGAGCGGATCGCGAGGATGACCTTCGCTTCCGTCTACCCGCACTATGTCGACAAGGTCGAGAGGAAAGGCAGGACCCGGGATGAGTTGCATCGAGTCATCGAGTGGCTGACTGGCTACGGCGAGACGGAACTTCAGGAACGGATCGAAGTCAAGGATACGTTCGAGGATTTCTTTCGTGACGCCACGTTGAACCCGAACTCCCGTCTCATCACAGGAGTCATCTGCGGCTATCGGGTGGAGGAGATCGAGAACCCGCTGACGCGGCGGGTCAGGTACCTGGACAAGCTCGTGGACGAATTGGCGAAAGGGCGGAAGCTCGAGAAGATCCTGCGCGCCGGATAGCGAACCGTTGGCGGGATGTAGGCCGGCTATCCCGACTTCCACGCGGCACCTCGAGATCTCCCGAGGCCAATATGCGCACTCTGCCGTTGCTGATGGGCGTCGTGGGATTCTCGTTCCTTGCCGTTCAGGACGCCCACTCCCAAAGCATGACCGGCCGGCTGCTCGATGACGATTCGAACGAGCCGATCATTGGCGCGGCCGTTACGGTGCTGGACGAGATGGATCGCGTAGTCTCCCGCGCGTTGACTGATTCGGAGGGCCTCTTTCGATTCGAATTGGTTCGGGGCGGGCAATACAGACTCCGGGCCGAACGAATCGGTTATCAGTCGTCGACCACCACGTTACCCGACGTTCAAGCGAACGAGCCGCTGAATCTGGAGTTTCGCCTTTCCACCCAGGCGGTTCTCCTCGATCCGATCACGGTAGTCGCCCGACCGTGGTGGGAGGCCGAACGCCCGCGGCGTGTGTGGGGGTTCTATGAACGCATGGATAGATTCGGTCGGACCGGATTCGGCAGATTCATCACCCGGGAGGATCTGACCACGCAACGGCATTCACCCGTATGGGTAGTCGCGAGCAATCAATTCGGGTTCGGGATCCGGATACAGCTGGAACGCAACGGCGCGGCTCGAGCCGTGAAGATGCGGGGTCCGTTCGGGGATCTTTGTACGCCGGAGTATTTCGTCGATGGCCTTCCGTTCCGAGCCGACGAGTGGGTCATCCACGACACGATCGAGGCCTGGATGCTGGAGGATCGAATCGAGGGAATCGAGCTGTTCAACCCGTGGTACGTCCCGTCGGAGTTCGACGCCGAGTGCGCCGTCGCCATCTGGACCCGAGGGAACTGAGCGCCGGACGGGTCGGCTGACCACTCTTCGCGTTCGTCGCGATCCTCAGTAGTCGCGACCTCGCAAGCGCTCACCGCTCGCGGAAGGCGTCCGCCAGACCCTGGTCGTTGTACTGCTCGAAGCTCCGTACTTTGTCATCGGCGAACGTGAACACGTAGATCCAGGTGCTGGAGCCGCGCTTGCCGGTCTCGCGGACGGTGAAACTCACGCTCCCTTTCGCCATGACGACGTCGCCCTGCGCCATGACCTGTTCGATCGGGTGGTCGCTGACTTCGACGGAGCCGCCGAGCGCCTGGAAGTACCGCAGAATCTGACTCTTGCCCTGGTACCTTCCCGACCAGGGAACCACCGGGTCGAGGTGGCCGACGAAGATCGCATCGTCGGTCAATCGCGCCAGTATCTCGTCAACGGCGCCGCGGTTGAATGCGTCGAAGATTTCCTCGGCTGCCTTCCTGTTGCTGGCCTCGTTCACGGCTCCGCCTTTCGATCGAAAGTAGACTTCAGGTAAACAACGACCACAAGGTGATTACGGCTCTCAAAAGACTCGGGCTTGTGGGCCCCGGACGAACGGACGGGAGTAAAGGGCGCAAGGCTGTGCGCCGAGCTACCGGCTTCGGATATATGAACGGCCCGTGACTTCTTCACGCTGGCGTCAGGCGCTTTGCCTGAACGCGAGTGCCGACGACTCGGTGTCGTAGTCTCACCGGGATCGCGACTCTCAACGCGTCCTGGCGCTACGTTCAGATCGGGTCAAAAAAAGTCAATCGCGACTCTTTCCGGGGGCAGGCGCCACCATAACCCAGAATCGCGCGCGCGGCGCATTCAGTCAAGAATGATGACTTCCGAGTCGCGGAGGTCGTAGATCATCGCGACGAAGCAGGACATGATGGCCGGGAAAGCCGAAGCGATGACCACGCCGACAACGAAGGACAGCACTCCGGTCCAGAACAGGTCGACATGGGGAAGCGCCAGCGTGAAGGGCGGCACGCCGAGGATCGAGAACCAGATCACCGTCCTGGAGCCGAATCGGTCGCCCAGGGGATCGCCCAGGGCCGTGCCCAGTCAGGCTCGCCTCAGAGTCGGTCACTTTCGCGCTCGAAGGTGTTGGGGCCCCGCAGGAATCCGCGCAACTCCCTCGCCGGACGTACGGGAATGACCTCGATGCGATCCTCGTAGGCGACCATCTGCAGCTGTTGTCCGGGTCGGATGCCGAGGCGCTCGCGAACCGAGCGCGGGATGACGATCTGGTACTTGGGTGAAACGGTGACCTTTTCCACGCGCGCCTCCTCGATCGCGGTTGGGTCATGCGATAGCATCATCGATCGTGAAAACGCAAAGAGAAAGGCCGCCTGGATGGCAGTGATGAGGGACGCAGGGCCGGGCCACAACGGGATGGGCCATCCCTCTCTCAGTTATCTACGGGAGTTGCCCATGGACATCCTGAAGATCGACACCTCGTTATCGAGCCACTTTTCGGGCAGCGGTTCGAGCTGAACGCCTGAGTTAGTATATCGCCCTCCTCACACCTCCTCGACCTCCTCCACGCCCGTCTGGACGCGCCAGAGCGCGGCGTATACCCCATCTCGCGCCACCAGCTCCTCGTGCGTCCCGACCTCGACCACCCGACCTTCTTCGAGCACGCAGATCCGGTCCGCGTTGCGGATCGTCGAGAGCCGGTGCGCGATGGCGATCGTCGTGCGATCACGCGAGATCCGTTCGAGCGACCGCTGGATCGCGGCCTCCGTCTCGTTATCGACCGCGCTCGTCGCCTCGTCGAGGATCAGGATCGGCGGGTTCTTCAGCAGCGCCCGGGCGATCGCGATCCGCTGGCGCTGTCCGCCCGAGAGCTTCTGCCCGCGTTCGCCGACCACCGTGGCGTAGCCGAACGGCAGCCGCTCGATGAACTCGTGCGCCTCCGCCTGCCGCGCCGCGTTCTCGACCTCCGCGTCCGTCGCGTCCCAGCTCCCGTAGACGATGTTCTCGCGAACCGTGCCGTGGAAGAGGAAGACATCCTGGCTCACCAGGCCGATCGCCGCGCGGAGGTCGTGCAGCCGCAGCTCCTGGATCGGCGTACCATCGACGAGGATCCTTCCTTCGCGGACCTCGTAGAGCCGCAGCAGCAGTTTCACCAGAGTGCTCTTCCCCGAGCCCGTCGAACCCACGATCCCGATCGTCTGGCCGGCCGGGATCGAGATCGAGACATCGCGTAGCACGGGACCGCCGGTACTGTAGGCGAAAGTGACGTTCTCGATCTCCACCTCGCCGCGAACCGTCGCGGCGGGCAGCTCGCGCGTTCCGGGATGGATCTCGAACGGGGTATCGAGCAATCCCATCACCCGGGTCGTCGACGCCATCGCCCGCTGGTACTGATCGAGCGTCTCGCCGAGCCGGGTGAGCGGCCAGAGCAGCCGCTGCGTGAGGAATACGAGTACACTGTACGCGCCCACCGTCAGCTCCCCCTCGACCGTCGCCATGCCGCCGTAGAGCAGGGTGGCGGTGAACCCGAAAAGGATGACGATACGGATGAGCGGCACGAACGCCGAACTCACTCGGATCGCCCGGCGGTTGCTTTCGCGGTACGCCTCGCTCTCCTGGCGGACGCGTCCCTCTTCGTACTCCTCCGCCGTGAACGCCTTGATCGTGGTGATCCCGCCGATGTTGTTCGCCAGCCGCGCGTTCAGCACCCCGACCCGCTCGCGTACGTCGGCGTAGTAGGGGGTGAGCAGCGCCTGGAAGCGGATCGAGCACCAGACGATGATCGGCATCGGCAGAATCGCCATCCAGGCGACGGACGGCGCCACCACGAGAAAGGTGATACCGATCGCGAGCACCGTCGTGGAAACCTGGAGGATCTCGTTCGCTCCATTGTCCAGGAACCGTTCGAGCTGGTTGATGTCGTCGCTCAGGACCGACATCAGGCCGCCCGTGCTGCGTTCCTCGTAGTAGGCGAGTTCGAGCCCCTGGAGGTGGGCGTAGGCGTCGATGCGCAGATCGTTCTGGATCGCCTGCGCCAGGTTCCTCCAGAGGATCGCGTAGAGGTACTGGAAGAGCGACTCGAGGAGCCACACGAAGAAGGTGATCGCGGAGAGCAGGACCAGCTGGTCCCACACGTCGACGATCCCGAACCGGGCGAGGAAAGAGTTCTCCCTCTGCACGATCACGTCGACGGCCGCGCCGATGAGGGCGGGCGGGGCGAGGTCGAAGATCTTGTTGAGAACCGAACAGACGGAGGCCAGCCAAAGCTGTCGGCGACGCGGCGCGGTGTACTGGAAGAGGCGCGCGAGTGGTGGCGCGCTGGGGTTCGACCCGGCGGAGGATGTTCTCGGTCGCATACGTTTTCGTTCTACGTCTCGTCTCTGGAAGTGCCGGTAATCTCGCCCAACCGGTCCCTGGTCGCTACCCCGACGTTACCCGGCCGTTATCCCGATCCGGCGGTCGTTCCCGGCTTTCGACGGGACTGTTCGAATCCGTTCAACGCGGTTACGCTACCCGTTGGCGATCACCGGCCGGCCGGCTCCGCGTGCTCCTGTCCTGTTCCGCGCTCGTTCTCGGGGCCGTCACGTCGTTTCCCGGATCGGGATGAGATCGTCAATCGCCGGACGTGCCTCCCACATCGCGCGTCGGCCGACATGACCGCGGACAGGGAGCCCGGGATGGCGATCAAACGGGAGTTACTGGACTTCATCGTCGAGCAGTTGAATCGCGTCCGTCCCGTCACCGCGCGACGAATGTTCGGAGGCGCCGGATTCTACGCCGACGGGCTCATCTTCGGCCTCGCCGATGACGAGAGCGTGTACTTCAAGGTCGACGACACCACGCGCGGCGATTACGAGTCGCTCGGCGGAAAGCCGTTCCGGCCGATGAAGGACATGGTTTCGATGAACTACTTCGAGCTCCCCGATGGAGTACTCGAGAACCCCGACGCTCTGCGCCCATGGGTCGAGCAGGCGGTACGGGTCTCCCGCGCGGCCGCCTCCAGGAAGCCGAAGAGGACCGGGAAACGGCGAGGGAAAGAGGAAAGCGGGGAGTAGGATCGGTTGGCGTTCTGGATCCGTGGTGTTTCGCGGCGCCCGTCGGTCCCGAATCGATGCCGGATCGGTGGATACGGCGCCGTTTCATTGCATCGGGCCGACGACTCGGGGAAAAAGGAAGCCCGCCGGGATGCGGCGGGCCTCATCATATGGAGTATGAACGAGTTCCGAGCTTTTATGGAATCACGCTTTCGCGCGGACTTCCCGCGAGAAGAGCGAATTCCGCCGGGCGTTCTCTACGCGAAGGGCTACCTGCCGGGCGGCCAGGACGATCAGGCTCGGAATGAACAGCACCCAGGCGAGACCGACCACTATGCAGGTCAAGGTCAGGATCGCGTACTCACCCATCGCGATGTACCTATGAAAGGGGCGGTTGAGCACGCCCCAGTAGAACGTCCAGACCGTCACGAAGGTCGCGACCGCCAGGTACGCGGTGATCAGTAGCGAATGTCCCATGGTTCCTCCAGGATCTTCGTCGGACTACGGGTACAACACGGACCACACACACGACTATCTTAACGAAAACGTGCGTCTCCAGGATTCGATGACCGAGAACGAGACAATACAGAATTCGCGCCGGGGTCGGCCGGCTCCGAGCCGCCGGCGTCTCGCCGGCTCCCGTGAATCCTTACCCAGGTGATCGATGGACCTCGCCATTCAGGCGGGCTCGAACCCATTCGCGATGCTCTCCTTCATCGTCGCTCCCGCCATTCTCACGAACGCCTGTTCGGTCCTGGCGATGAGCACGGGAAACCGGCTCGCCCGCGCCGTCGATCGGGCGCGGGAACTCGCGAAACAGCTTGACGCCTCCGGCACGGACGGTTCACCCGAGGCCGAACGACGGCTCCGCGAGCTCGGTGCGGCCGAGAACCGAACGATCATACTCTTGAATGCCCTCGCGAGTTTCTATTTGGCGCTCGGCGGGTTCGCCCTGGCGGCGCTCGTTTCGCTGATCGGCGCGGGTTTCGTGACGGCCGGGTTCGATTCGATCGTGGGGATTGTGGAGGCTATCGCGGTCCTGGCGGGAGTCGTCGCGGTCGGGGCGCTCGTCCATGGATCGATGAACCTCGTGCGCGAGACGCGCATCGCGGTGCAGGTCCTCCATGAGCGCGCTTCCGGCGTCCGGGCCCGACTGGCGGATGGGCGAGTCGGAGGCGACCCTCCTCACTCGGCGACCGCCCCGGATCAGCCCTGACGCTCGCGTGAACGCGGTGGTGAAGCGAATGCTCAAGAAGCTGGAGTTGGCGTGGAAGGCCGTCTGGCTGAAGTTCTTCGTGGGGGTGGTGAGGATCACCCACCGACCTTCCCCCGAGCCCGACTGGGCGCGGGATCCCGTGCGGGTCCTCTTCCTCCGTCCGGATCGCATCGGCGACGCGATCGTGACGTCGGGAATCCTCCGCGAGATCGCCGCGCGGAACCCCAGCCTCACCCTCGACGTGCTCGGCACCCCGCGCAATGAGGGGATCCTGCGCACCCTGCCGGGCGTCACCCATTTCCATCTCTTCGAGCGCGCCCGTCGCTCTTCCTGGCCCGGATTGATCCGCGGACTGCGCGCCACACGCTACGACGCGGTCATCGACTGTATGGTCACCGCGCCATCGATGACGACGATGCTGCTCATGCTGGCGACCGGGGCACGCCATCGAATCGGCATCGCCGGCCGCGGGATCGACGGCGCGCTCACCGTTCGGGTGCCGGCCAACGCCGGCGCGACGCACATCATCGAGCACCTCGCGGCGTTCGGCGGTGTGTTCGGGCTCGACCCCGGGGAGGCCGATTGGCGCCCGGGCCTGCACGTGCCTGAAGACGACCGGTTTCGCGCGCTGAACGCCTGGATGGGCGCGGGCCCCGAGCGGAAGGGCGTGGTAGCGCCGTGCAGGGTGCTGATCAACGTTTCGGCGGGGAAGCCCGCCCGGAACTGGCCCGAAGCGGCGTTCGCGGCGGCGGTGGCCCGGATCCGGGAGCATGCCGGGGCAATGGAGTGTCTGGTCATCGGCGCGCCGGCCGAACGCGATCGCGCGGAGCGAGTCGCGGCGCTCGCCGGGGCCCGGGCGTTCGCGACGCCCAGGCTCGCGGATATGGTCGCACTGGTCTCGACGGCCGACTTTCTGCTCACTCCCGATACGAGCGTCGCTCACGTCGCCTCCGCCACGCGCACCCCCGCGGTGGTTCTCTACCTCGCCGGGACTTCACGCCTCTGGGGACTCTACGGAACGCCCGGGACCTCCCTCGAAGCCCCCGGAAAGACCCTCGTCGACTACCCGGTCGAACCCGTTCTCGCGGCCATCGACTCGGTGTTCGACCATATGCTCCCGCGCGACGGCTCGAGTGTCGCGGCCGTCTGACCCGGTACACGGCGGCGCCTCGACAACGGGATCGCATGGCCGATCCTCGTTGATCACCAGTCGCCGGATTCTCTTCTTGTTGGCGGGAGTGGCAGACGCAGCGCGGGGAACGGACGTGGTCGCGTGATCGCCTGGAAGCGTACCGAACGCCGACGCCCGGCCGCGCGCCTCAGGTAATCGGTGCCTTCATGCGTGGGGATCGCCACACCACCCGTCCCGTCCCATTCGACGAGGTCGCGCCGCGTGAGCATCTCGAGGATCTCACGAAGCTCGGCGGCGGGAATCGCGAGGTCGGCGGCGATCTGGCTGGCGGCGAGCGAGCCTCCCGCGTCGCCGGCCAGGTTCTGGACGTGCTGCAGGACGACGTAGCTGAGGCGTTCCTTGCGGTGAGCCTCGCCGCCATACCGGTCCGAGAGTGGTTGCATTGCCGCCTCCGCGCGGGGTCGCCCGATCAGCGGCGAATCACGTTGCATGTTCCATTCCCGCGCATGTTCCATTGCCGCAAGATCATGCGAGGTGATGGTTCAACCCGTGGGCAGCACTTTCACCGATCGCGTCTGCGATTCGTCGAAGGTCGCCTCGCGGAGATCGGCGGCGTAGAGACGGGCGCCCGTAAGCGTCGCGCCGCTGAGCGTCGCGCCCCCGAGATCGGCGTCCCGCAGATCGGCCTCGCGCATGTCCGCGTCATCCAGAACCGTGAAGGTCAGGCGCGCGCCACGCAGGTCGGCCCGCCGGAGTCGGGCATTGCTGAGATAGGCGCCGGAGAGGTCCGCGTCGCGCAGATTGGCGCCATCCAGGTTGCACCCGGCCAGGTTGGTCCCCTTCAGCACGGCGCGGCGCAGGTCCGCGCGGGCGAAGTTGGCGCCGCCCAGATCGAGTCCGGAAAGGTCGCGGGAGGCGAGGTTCGGGCCCGAGCGACCGATCTCACGCCAGTAGTCGACGATCTTCTTCAGCATCGATCGCTGTCCGCTACGATGGGCCTGCCGGGCGCGGGGATACCACGGGGGACCGTGCGAGGAACCCGGGCACGCAAAAATGGTCTCTTCCGCACCGCGGGGAAAGGCCGAGAATCGGTGCCTCGCGCCCATTCGGGATCTTTTTCATCGATCGCGGTGAAAAAGCCGGTCGCGGTTTCCGGTTCCTGGGTCGTCGTTCGTCTCCGGAGATTTCTCTGATGTTCATCACGCTGCTGGTCGTCACCTTCCTGATCGCGTTGCTCGTTTCGGCGGCCGTGGCGCGGTTCTTCGCCGTTCCGGTTCAACGGATCCTCGGACACATCGTCGCGGAGGATATCACCTACGCGTGGTCGAAGTATCTCTGGTTCGCGATCCTGGTGGTCGGGATCTCGAGCGGGGTCCGGGTCTGGGAGCTGGAGCGCGATATCACGCCGGAATACTCGACCCCGGAACGGCCGACCGGGCCGCTCGAGCTGACATCGGACCGCTGGGTGCTCGAAGTATATCGGACGATCGTCGGATCGCTGCAGGGTATCGCCTGGACGCTGCTCGTCTTCTTCGTGATCGCGTTGCTCGCGTACGTGGTCGTTCGGGTGGGCGAGAGCCGATCGCGGCCCGCCTCCCCGCCGCTGGCGGACGGACCGGCGGATTCGTCCTCCGCGCCGGGCCGGCCGGAGGGTGATGATTGACGGGGGGACCCGGGCGGGATGGATGGGTTGCCCACCACGGAATCCGGGGCCGTCGCGGGTGATCAGGTCACTCCCCGCCGTTCGTAATCCAGATGGAAGTATGGTGCGGTCGCCCGGTTCCCTTTACATTTCGGGGCTCTGCTTCCGAACGGATTCAAAAAGTCTCCGCATCGCTCTGCCGTATTTCCCGGAGGAACGATGGACCCGAGCTTTACGTTTCTTTTCGCGTTGGCGGCCGCGCTTCAGGCGTTCCTCTACCTGCTTTTCGGCAAGTATGTGGAGCCACGATGGAAGGTGCTTCCGCTCATCGCCTGCTACTTTCTCATTACCTGGATCCTGGCCGCGCGGTTCGAATGGTGGAGTCTGGTGTGGATCATCGGGCATCCGGCGCTTGGCCTATTCGCGCATGCGTCATGGTGCGCGAACCACGAGATCGACTGGCGCACCTGCGAACCCCTGGACCGCTACCTCGCGCTGCTTCCCTGGGGGATCGGCGGTGGAATCGACGGGGAACTGGGCGGCCCGGAACGCGCGATCTCATCCCGTTCGCCCGAGCGCTGACGAACGCTGGCGGGTACGCCCGCCACGGAATTGTCCGAACCTGACCACTATCCGTGGGGTACGATCCCTCCGGATGTGAACGGCACCTACTGTCGGTGCCGTTTTCTTGTTTCCGGGATCAATATGACTTTTGAAGAATTCGGTCTGCATTCGAAGTTGCTCGGCGCGGTGGATGGGATGGGATTCACGCGGCCCACGAAGGTGCAGGCCGCCTCGATACCGCCGGCCCTCCAGGGGCGTGACGTCCTTGCCTGCGCGATGACCGGAAGCGGCAAGACCGCCGCTTTCCTCCTTCCCATCCTCCACCGGCTCCTCGAGCGTCCCCGCGGTCGCACGCGGGCGCTGGTGATTTCGCCAACTCGCGAACTGGCCGCGCAGATCCACGAGCATTTCCAGGCGCTTGCCGCGAACACCGACCTGACCGGTGCCGCCGTCTTCGGCGGGGTGGGCATGAAGCCGCAGGAAGAGGCGTTCCGCCGCGGGGTCGACCTCATTGTCGCCACCCCCGGGCGGCTCCTCGACCATCTGCGCAACAGCTACGCGAAGCTCGACGACGTCGAGTTTCTGGTACTCGACGAGGCCGATCGGATGCTCGACATGGGCTTCCTTCCGGACGTTCGCCGGATCCTGCGCCAGGTGCCCGCGAAGCGCCAGACTCTCTTCTTCAGCGCCACGATGCCCGCGCCGATCGTGGATCTGTCCAGCCAGATGCTCGTCTCGCCGGTCACCGTCGACATCGAACGTCAGGCGAAGCCGGCCACCGGAGTCACCCAGGCGCTCTATCCCGTTCCGGAGGAGCGGAAGGCGGATCTCTTCGTCGAACTGCTTCGGCGTGGAGACGTCGGCGGCGTGATCGTCTTCTGCCGAACGAAGCACCGGTCGAATCGACTCGCCGAGTTCCTGGACCGCCACGGCATCCCGAACGCCCGGATCCATGGGAACCGGAGCCAGGCCGCGCGTACGGAGGCGCTCGCGGGATTTCGGAGTGGCCGGTACCGCGTCCTGGTGGCGACCGACATCGTCGCCCGGGGGATCGACGTGGAGGCGCTCGAACACGTCGTGAACTTCGACGTCCCGAACCAGCCGGAGGATTATATCCACCGGGTCGGGCGTACCGCCCGCGCGGAGGCGACGGGGGACGCATATACCCTGGTCTCCCCCGACGAGGAAAGGCTGGTCAGGGGGATCGAGAAGGCGATCGGCCAGCGGATTCGTCGCGTGACGGTACCCGGATTCGACTACCTGGCGAAGCCGGCTGAGCGTTTCGAGATACCGATTGGCGAGAGAATCGCGGAGATTCGCAAACGGAAGGCTGAGGAGCGTCAGCGCGCGAGAGAGAAGGCCGAGCGAAAGGCCCAGCGGGAGGCGGAAGAAGCCGGCCGCGCGGCGGCGCGGGCTGAAAACTCGCGACGCGGTCCGGGCCAGCGACCGGCGGCGGACGGATCCTCGCGGTCCGAGCGCGGCGCCCGTCCGGCGGGTGTCGGCGGTGGGGGTGGGCGGCCTCGTCGACGCCGGTAGCGATCGGGTGAAAACGGGGCGGCGGGCTTTACGCTTCCTCCCGCTGCTGCCGATCCTCTTCTTCGACCGGACGTAGTGATCGGCATCTTCACCGTGGGTGGTTTCGGGTAGTGATGGACGATCGGCGACAGCATTATCGAATCAGGTATCCGGAGACCGAGCAACCACGCTTCGTCTTCGGCACGTACATCTGTCAGGTACTGGAGTGCTCGGAACGGGGGATCCGGGTACGACCATCCGGTGAGTCACCCGAGATCGGCTCTCAGCTGACCGGCAGGATCTCGATGTGTCACGGCGCGCAGTTGAACGTCGCCGGAACCGTGGTCTGGAGCGAAGGAGGCCTGATCGCGATCCACCTCGATTCCCGTCCGATCCCCTTCCTCGCCGTGATCCGCGAGCAGATTCATCTACGCCGTCTCGCGCGGCTGCGAGAGGATGACGAGCGCGAGTCGATCGCGCCGGCCTGAATCGGGGTCGTTTCCCGCGAGGACGTCGGTCGGGACGTCGGTGATCGAGGAACGCCGAAAGTGGTCTGAGACAGGGGGGAGGGCCCGGATCCGGGTCCTCCCCTCGTCACGTGCGCTGGCTCCGTGCCTCGCGAGAAGCCTTTCGCTACATTCCCGCCGGCGGCATCGGTGTTCCTCGCGCGAGGAGGCCGCGCCGCGAACGCTGTCCGTTCGGCGGCCAGGGAATGATGCGCAACCGCGCGGCCCAATCACCCGCCGACCCGATCACCGCGCTGTCGGGAATCGATTCCAGGCCCAGCAGTCGAATCGCGTGGTCGCCGACGATGATCTCGACGGTGTCGCCAGCGCTGCTCAACGTCCGCCAGACCCAATCGGCGCCAGCGGTCGACGTTCCGATCACCGCTGTGCCATG
>CAZWJE010000085.1:0-13238 GCA_964634395.1 uncultured Gemmatimonas sp.
CCCTGACCACGCCCGGCGCCACGCAGGGGCTCGGTCACGTGTTCGAGACGGGCTGGGTCATCCCCCGGAGGGAGCCGTGAGGCGCCGCCGTCCGGTTCCCGCCGCGGCGGCGTGCGCCGCCGCGCCCGCGCGCGCCGCCGCGCGCCTCGCCGCGCGCCTCGCCGCGCTGGCCCTCCTCGCCGCGCTGGCCTCGTGCACGGGCACGACGGAGCCGCGCCCGCCCACGCTGCTCGTGGTCGGCTTCGAGGCCGCCGGCGGGCCGACGCTGGCCCTCGTCGAGGACGCGGGGCCAACGGCCGCCGCGGGCGGCGCGACCACGCGCCTGCGGTTCGTGGCCGGCAGCGAGAGGCCGCTGCTGGGCTGGGCCGTGGGCATAGACATCGAGGACCGCGAGGGCACGCGGCCGAACGCCTGGGTGCTCACGCGCACCGCCCCCGCGGGGGGCGCTGTCGATTCGTGGCTGCAGCGCTTCGAGATAGAGGGCATCGACCCGGCGGCGCCCACGGCCTTCCTGGAGGACCTGGACCGCCGTGTGCCGCTGAGCGGAGCGGGCGGCGTGCTCACGAGCGACGACCTGCCCGGGCACGCGGCGTGCCCGCGCGCCGTGCAGGTCAGCCGCGCCGGCCGCTGGGCCGTGGTGCTCGACGACCCGGCCGAGTGCGGCTTCGGGGGCTTCGCGGTGCAGTGGCTGGTCGACACGGAGGGCGCGAGCGCCCAGCCGCTGCGGGTCACGGGCGACGTGCTGGCCGCCTCCCCCGTCACCGACCAGCTCGGTACCGAGGAGCGGGCCTACTTCCTGATCGGTGCGCCCGGCGACGCGCAGGTGTTCGCGACGGACTTCGCGGCGCCGGCCGGCTGGTACCGGCAGGCCCGGCTCGGCGACTCCGGAAGCATCTTCGACCTGGCCGCCAACGGCACGCTCCTCGTGGGCCTATCGGCGAACCGCCTATCCAGCCTGGACCTCGCCGACCCGGCCGCGCCCACCACCCCGGGCACGCTGGATGTGAGCGCCACGAGCTCGTCGCGCCTCGTGACGGATCCGTTCGGGGCGACCACGGAGGTGTTCGTGCTGGGCAGCGGCCGGGTGGGCGTGCACCGCTCGGCGGCGAGCGGGCAGCTCGCGCGAATCTACGTGGACGCGGCCGCCGGGACCATCGACCCCGTCAACCGCTACGCCTACCTGCTGTCGCCCGGCGCCGTCACCCTGGTCGACCTGCTCAGCGGCCCCGACGAGTTCGACACGCCGCTCAACTACGCGGCCGTGAGCGTGCCGGAACTGACGCTGCCCACGGGGCAGACGGGCAGGCCGCTCGGGGTGCTCGCCTGGACGTGGGCGCTGGCTACCGCGGCTCCGTGACGTCCCTGTCGTCCGAGCCCGCGGGACCCGGCGCGCCGGCAGCGCCCGGCGCGGCCCCGGCGCCCCCGCCAGCTGCTTCCGCGGCCGCCGCGAGCTCCTCCATGGCCGCCGCCAGGCGCTCGACGGCGCCGGAGCCGACCGCCTTGGCGGCGGTGCGCACGGCGCTGGTCACGGCGCGCGCGTCAGACGAGCCGTGCCCTATGAAGGCGTAGCCGCGCACGCCAAGGAGGGGCTGAGCGCCGTACTCGGCGGGGTCGAGGCGCTTGGCGAGGCCCCTCAGGGCGGGCCGCGCGAGCAGCCCACCCAGCTTGGCGCGGACGCCGGAGGCGAGCGCCTCCTTCACCCACGAGAAGATGGCCTTGGCCTCCCCCTCGGCCTGCTTGAGGATCACGTTGCCGGTGAAGCCGTCCGTGACGACCACGTCGACCACGCCCGTGAACAGGTCGCGTCCCTCGACGTTGCCCACGAAACCCACGCCCGGCGTGGCCGCCAGCAACTCGTGGGCAGCGCGCGTGAGCTCGTTGCCCTTGCTGGGCTCCTCGCCGTTGGACATGAGTCCCACCTTGGGCTCGGCCACGCCCCACATGCTGCGCACGTAGGCGCTGCCCATGACGGCGAACTGCTGCAGGTAGGCGGGCTTGCAGTCGGCGTTGGCGCCGGCGTCCAGCAGGGCCGTGGCGCCGGCGGCCGTGGGGAGGCTGGCGAGGATGGCGGCGCGGTCCACGCCCTTCACGCGGCCGAGCTCGAATATGGCGGCCGCCATGGTGGCGCCGGAGTGCCCCATGGACACGCAGGCGGCGGCGCGCCCGTCCTTAACGAGGCGCATGGCCACCATCACGCTGGAGTCGCGCCGGCGGCGCACGTCGGTGGCGTGCTCGTTCATGCCGATCACGTCTGAGGCGTGCACCACCGGGAGCTCCACGCCGGCGCGGGCCAGCTCGGCGCGCAGTTGGGCCTCGTCGCCCACCAGCACGACCTGGTGGCCCTCCAGGTGGGCGGCGACGGCGCCGTCGACGGCCGCGCGCGGCATGTGCTCGCCGCCCATGGCGTCGATAGCGATGCGGCCGCGGGCGCTCTCGTCGGTGGCGCGCGGGTCCGGCTCGGCGGCGCTGCCTTGGGTCATGAGGAGGCAGTATAGCGCCGCGTACGCGCGTCCGTGGCGCGGGGATATGCTCGCGAGGTGGAGTTCAGGACCTTCGACGCCCCGGCCGGCGAGCGCCTCGACGTGGCGATAGCGCAGGCTCTCGGCATGTCGCGCACCCACGCCAAGGAGCTGGTGAGCGAGGGCTACGTGACGTTGGACGGGCGGCCGGTGGGCAAGGCCAGCGCCAAGCTGGCGGGCACCGAGACGGTGTCTGTCATCATCCCGCCGCCGCGGCCCATGCTCGTGGAGGCCGAGGACATCCGGCTCGACATCATCTACCAGGACGACGACCTCGTGGCCATCGACAAGCCGGCCGGCCTGGTGGCGCACCCCACGGCCACGCTGCGGACGGGCACGGTGGTCAACGCCCTGCTGGGCCGCATGCCGCTCTCGAAGGAGCGGAGCCAGGACCCGCGCGACGAGGCCTACCGCCCCGGCATCGTGCACCGCCTCGACAAGGACACGTCGGGCGTGATGGTGGTGGCCAAGAACGACGAGGCGCACCGGCACCTGGCGCGCTCCTTCAAGAAGCGCTTCGCCGAGAAGGAGTACGTGGCCATCGTGGTGGGCGAGGTCGAGGACGGCCTGGTGGTCGACGCGCCCATCGGCCGGCACCCGGTCAAGCGTCAGAGCATGACGGTTGGGGGCGAGAACCCCAAGGCGGCCACCACCCGCTTCACCGTCCTGGGCAGCGCCCCGGGCCACACGCTCGTCAAGGCGCGCCCCACCTCGGGGCGCACCCACCAGATCCGGGTGCACCTCGCGCACGTGGGGGCGCCCATCCTGGCCGACGAGGTCTACGGCCGCCCCTCCACGCTCCTGACCCGCCAGGCGCTGCACGCCTACCGCCTCACGCTGCCGCACCCGCGCGACGATCAGGCTGTCACGTTCAGCGCCCAGGTGGCGAGCGACATGGTGGAGGCGTGGCTCAGGCTGGGTGGCAACTGGCCGCCCGCCGGGCACGACGACCTCTAGGGGTCGGGGCTCAGGGCCGAAGCGTCCGTCCATCGGCCGGCGACGAGCCGGGAGCGTAGCTCGGTTGCGAGCTCGGTGACAACCGGCACGAGACCGCGCGGCGAGAGCGTCAGCCAGGAGGCCACCCGCGCGTGGACCTCGGCGTCGACCTCGGCTTCTGCGCCGACTTCCGCCAGTAGCAAGGCCTGGGCGCGGCGCCTGACGCTGTAGCGGCTGGCCGGGTGACGAGCGGCCAGGAGCAGGGCGGCCGGGTCGCACAGCCGCTCGTCCAGCATCCGCGCGGCTACGAAGGCCTCGAGGGCGAGCGGCATGAAGGTGTAGGCGAGCGCGCCCTCCAGGGCGGAGTCGAACGCACTCAGCGCCTCGGTGAGGTGGAGCGCGGCCGCGGCTCGATCGCCGGCCGCCTCGGCCGCTTGCCGCTCCGCGCGCGCCACCTCACCCCTCAATATGTTGGCCATCACGCGCTCGTGGAGCCGCACGCGCAGTGAGAAGCCGTAGCCGCGCAGTGTCGCCAACACGCGTAGGTGCTCCCGGGCCGCGTCGAGGTCGCCGGCATCGAGCGCTAGGCGGCAGAGGAGCTCACGGCACAGAAGGTCGGTGGGCGCCCGCTCGGCGGTGGCGCGCGCGGCGGCAGCGTCGCCGCGGCCGTCCTCAAGGATGGCCGCCGCCACCTCGATGGAGGGGTACTGCAAACGGTTGGGGTGGCCGCGGGTAGCTAGCTCAGCGTTGAGCCGGCGGGCCTCCGCCAGACGCGCCGCCGCCTGCTCCAGGCGGCCAAGGTTCACGTGGTCCTGCACCTGCCGGTAAAGCAGGAGCGTCAGGTACTCGTCACGACCGACCTCCCTCCCTTCCAGGTCGATCGCTTCCTCGAGGAGCCCAGCGGCGGTCTCGCTGTCGCCGTAGGAGTAGTCGGCCTGCCCGGCCTCGTTGGCAAGGCAGAGCGCCAGCTGGGCCACCGAGCCCCTCTCCACGCACACAGCGCGGGCGCGGCGCGCCCAGGCCTCGTGCTCGGCGGCGGGCGCGACGACCAGCGACACGTGACTGTAGGCGGTGCCGAGCAGCTGCTCGTCGTCCCTCTCCTCCAGCAACGGGATGGCCGCAAGCCAGTTGGCGCGGGCGCCCTCAGGGTCGCCCTGGAACGCCCGCACCAGGCCCAGGTGGTAGTGGAGGGGGCCGAGGTCGTGGTCGCGGCTGAGGGCCCGCTGGATAGAGATGGCCTCCCCAAGGAGCCGCTCCGCTCCCACCGGGTCGGCCCAACCGTCCACTCCCGCTCGCCACCTGAGAATGCGTGAGCGCAGCAGCGTACCGGGGGCGGCGAGGTCGTCGGCCTCCGCCAGGAGTCTGGCCAGCTCGCTAGTGCGGCCGCGCAGCGTCAAGTAGCGCGCGGTCATGAAGAGCGCGCGGCCCACGAGGTCGCGGCGGCCAGCCGTCACGGCCCAGGACCACGCGGCGCGGATGTTGGGGTAGTCGGGCTCTAGCTCCTCGATGGCCCTGCGCTGGCCGGCGCGCTGGTCGAACGGCCGCTTCGAGTCGACCCAGGCGCAGTAGTAGGCGGCGTGGCGGGCGCGCCACGCCTCGCGCTCGGGGTAGTCGGTCAGCTTCTCGGCCGCGTACTGCCGCACGAGCGGGTGCAGGTCGAAGCGGCTTCCCTGGCGCCTCAAGAGCGAACGGTCGAGCAGCGCGCCGAGCCGCCCAGGGCCGAGGTCGAGGACCTCGGCGGCGGCCGCGCGGGTGAACCCACCCTCGAAGATCGCGCAGCCTGCCAGCGCCCGTCGCTCGGCCGCGTCGAGCCGAGCCCAGGAGCTCCCGAACAGCGCCCTGATGCCGTGGTGGCGCTCCGGCCGCCCGGCGGCCTCGGTGGCCAGCACGTCGAGGGAGACCTCGAGCTCGCCCCGCAGCTCGTCGGGCGTGAGCACGCGCGATAGGGCAGCGGCGAGTTCTATGGCTAGGGGTGAACCGGCGACCAGCTCACAGATGGCGCGCACGACGGTGGCCGCAGTTCCCAACCCGGCACGCGGGTCGTACCTGCGCACCGCCTGCTCGTAGAGGGTCAGCGCGTCGCCCTCTCGCGCCGACGTGCCGGAACCGACCGTGAGGGCCAGGCCATGCAGCTTGAACTGGGTCTCCGCCTGCGAGGCGAGCGGCTCCCGGGCCGTGACCACCACCGCCAGTTGCGGCCAGCGCCTAAGCAGCGCCTCGACCTGACCGACGAACGACGTACTGGGGTCATAGTCGTCCAGCACGAGGAGTTGCCGAGCCGAGCTGTCCGGGGCACCGGCGAGACGGCGGGCGCGGGCGGGAGTCTCAAGCGCCGCCCCCACTGCCGTGGCGAACTGCTCGTCGGTCGGGGCGCCGCCGAGCGGCACGTAGTGCACCTGCGCGTAACCGCCCGTCCTCGCGAGGCGCCTGGCGAGCTCGAGCGCCAGCCGGGTCTTGCCGATGCCGCCAAGCCCCGTGATGGTCACCAGGCGCGCCCCGTCTCGCAGCAGCCCCTCCAGAGCGGAAAGCTCGCCGCCGCGACCCACGAACGGGGTGAGGTCGCCCGGAAGGTTGTGATGCGTGCGGCCCCGGCTCATCGGGCGGGGCTCGCGCAGGGTCAGACCCGAGGCGCTGGCCTCGCGTCTAAGAGAAGCGAGACGTGGGCTGCCCGTGGCGGCCAGCAGCTCCTGCAGGCGCTCGAGCCGCGTTAGCTCGCCGCCGGCGTCGGGCGCCAGCGCGGCGCCCTGCTCGACCAGCTTGGCCGCGTCGGCGTCGTGGCCGGCGGCGAGGCTCCGTTCGCCGAGCTCCAACAGCGCCGTCTGGGCGGTCAAAGCCAAGCGTTCGCGGGTCGCAAAGAGCCACTCCTCCAGCTCGGGGTTCCCGGCGTCGACCTCCGTGCCGGCCAGGAAGGGCCCGCGGTACAACTCGACCACGCGGTCCCACTCGTGGTTGGCGGCGGCTTCGGCGAGCTGCACGGCGTCGCAGTCGACCTCTGCACGCAGCCTGCCGCCGTCCTTGCGCACCAGCCCGGGCATTTCGGCGTGCAACTGCGACAAGGCCACTGTGAGGCTTTGGCGCGGGTCCCCGGCGTCGGGCCAGATCAACTCGGCGAGGTACCGCCGATCCTGCGCGCCCTCGAGGGCGAGGTAGGCCAGGACCACGAGCGGCTTGGAGCGGCGGAAGGTGGAGCCTGCCAGCGCCGCCCCGCCGAGGGTGTTCAGGAACAAGACGTCTTGACTCCCTTCCTGGTGGTCGTGGCGGTTACCACGCGCCGCCGCCTGGCAGGCTGCAGTCCGGCAACCGCCGCCCATAGCCGGCGCGGGACGAGAGCTAGTCGTTTAGGCGCGGTTGCTTCTCGTTTAGGAAGCGTTAACGGGTCTGCCTCTAGCCTGCCTACACGCCGACGGGTTCATCTTCTCACCTTCCGGATTGCCCCGGCGGCCCGGACGCGACTTGGAGGAGCGACCATGGGCAGGACCGGCAAGACCCTCAGACGGCGAGGCCGGACGCGGTTCGACGCCTTGTTGCAGGGCCGAGGGGCGCCGCGCCGGCCCGTGGTACCACGGCGCCCCCGCGTCGAGTGCGGCGCACAGCAAGGCGGTTAGTGGGTCGGCGCGGCGGCACCAGGAGACCTGAGACGGACGGCGAGGTCACCGGCGAGGCGGAGGACCTCGTCAGGCGTGGCCGGGGGCCATGCACGCTGCTGGCCGCGGTCCGCGGCCGGCGGCGGGAGGCCCCCGACCACCCTCCCGGCGCGCCGCCTGACGAAGTAGCGCCCGGCGGGGTGATGGGCCGCGAGGAGCAACTGCTCGCCGCCGAAGCGCTCTGGCTCCAGCGCTGCCGCGATCACGAACGCCTCCAGCGCTAGCGGCACGAACGTGTGCTCCACGGCCAACTCGAGGGCGGCGACCAGCTCGGCGGTGGCGCCTTCGAGCAGGCCGGCGCGGTCGGCGTCGGCACCCGGGCCCGTGTGCGCGGCGGCCGCGAGGCGAGCGAGTTCCGCCCTGAAGAGGTGCGCGACCACCTGTTCGTGAAGCCGGGCCCGCGTGGCGATGCCGAAGCCCCGCAGCACCTTGAGGGCCGCCAGGTGCTCGGCCGCGGCGGCCGGCTCGCCCGCCTCGAGGGCGATGCGGCAGGCGAGCTCGCGGCAGAGAGTGTCGTTCGGCCGCGTGGCCGCGGCGGCGCGCGCCTCCGCCAGCTCGCCGCGAGCGTGATGGAGGAGCGCGGCCGCCCACGCGAACGGCGGGTACTGCCCGGCCCCGTCGTCCCTCACGGCGCTGTGCAGCTCGAGGATGCGGCGCGCCTCGGCCAGGCGCTCCGCGGCGAGGTCGGTCCTGTCCATGTTCACGAGGTGGAAGACGGCGATGTAGTGGAACCGCGCCACGTTCACCTCGCGGCCCACCTCGAGGTCCTCGAGCCGCGCGGCCTCGTCGAGCAGTACGAGGGCCCCGGCGTAATCGCCGTAGGTGTAGGCCAGCTGGGTGGACTGGTTGGCCAGGCAGAGCACGAGCTCGGCCGTGGCGCCCCGCTGGCGGCAGGTGGTCCGCGCCCGCGCGGCCCAACGCTCGTGCTCGGCGGCGCCGGCGGTGGTAAGCGAGAGGTTGCTGTAGGTGGCACCGAGGAGCTGCTCGTCGTCGCTGCGCTCGAGGAGCGGCACGGCGTCGAGCCAGTAACGGCGCGCCGCCTCCACCTCGCCGAGGTAGGCGTCCACCACCCCGAGGTCGTGGTACACGGCGCCCACGGCGCCATTCATGCCGCTCGACCGGTAGGCCTCCAGCGCCAGCTCGAGGAGGAGGCGCGCCTGGAACGGAGCCTCCGGCGTGAGGCTCCACGCGCGGCTGCGCAGGACCTGGCCGTGCAGGAAGGTGCCCGGGGCGGCCACCTCCTCGGCCTCATCGAGCAGCTCGGCCAGTTCGCGGGTCCGGCCCCTGACGGTGAGGAAGCGGGCGACCATGTAGATGGCCAGCTCCAGGAGGTCCACCCGCCCGGCCGAAGCCGCCCAGTGCCAGGCAGCGCGCAGGTTCGGGAAGTCGAGGGCGAGCTCCTCGAAGGCCGCCCGCTGGCCGGAGCGCTGGTGATACGGCCGCTTGGAGTCGAACCAGGCGCAGAAGTGAGCGGCGTGGGCCTCGCGCCAGGCGGCGGCCTCGGGGCGGTCCGCCAGCCTCTCCGCCGCGTACTGGCGCACCAGCGGGTGGAGCTCGAAGCGCGCTCCCTGACGCCGCAGGAGGGACTTGTCGAGCAGTAAGCCGAGCGTGGCGAGGTCGATCTCCAGTACCTCCGAGGAGGCGCGGCGGCTGAAACCGCCTTCGAAGATGGCGCAACCGGCGAGGGCCGCGCGCTCCGCCTCCGACAGGCGGCTCCAGGAACTCCCGAAGAGCGCGCCCACCGTGGCGTTGCGCGGCTCGGGGTCCACCGCGGCAGCCAGCACCTCGAGGTCGGCGCGCAGCTCGGCGAGCAGCTCCGTCGGCGGCAGCACGCGCGTCAGGGCCGCGGCGAGCTCGATCGCCAGCGGCGCGCCGGCCACCAGGTCGCAGACGGCGACCACACCCGCCAGCTCGGCGCCCTCTGGCGCGAAGCCCGGGTCGTAGCGCCTGGCAGTCTGGACGTAGAGCTCGAGGGCGTCGGCCGCGCCGGGCTCCCCGCCCCCACTCGCGGAGCCCGGCAGCCGCAGCCCACCGAGGCGCAGCTGCGTCTCGCCCGGCAGCCCTAGCGGCACCCGCGACGTGACGAGGAGCGCGAGGCGCGGCGCGGCGGCCAGCAGGTCGGTCAGGCGCTCGGCCTCGTCTCCCGCCTCCCTGAGGTCGTCGAGCACGAGCAGCGTGGTGCCCCCACCCAGCGCGGCCGCCAGCTCATCCGGGCGGCGGCCGCCGGACGCGGCGCCCTCGGGGGCGAGCACGCCGGCGGCGGCCAGCACGTGCGGCTCGACCCCGCCGCGGGTCTGCAGCGAGCCGAGGGGAACGAAGAGGATGCGGTCGTAGCGTCCGCTCTCGGCCAGGCGTCTGGCCAGTTCGAGGGCCAGGCGGGTCTTGCCCATCCCGCCCAGGCCGGTGATGGTCACGAGCCGGGCACCGCCGAGCAGTAGCTCGGCGAGGGTGGTGAGCTCGGCCTCCCTGCCAACGAAGCGCGTGAGATCGGTGGGCAGGTTGTGGGTAGCGCGCCGCGGGGCCGGAGCGGCGGGTTCCGGGAGTTCGAGGCCGTTCTCCAGAGCCTCGCGCCGGAGGGCACCCAAGCGCGGGCTGGCGGTGGCCGCGAGGAGCGCGTGCAGGCGCCGCGTGCGTCCGGGCTCGGCGAGGGCCTCGGGGGTTGCGGCGGCGCGCTCCGCCAGGCGGGCGGCGGCGCGCATGTCGCCCCGCACGATCTCGGCCTCGGCCAGCTCGATCAGCGCGGTGGTCACCTGGGCGCCGAGCAGCTCGCGCGTGGCGTAGACCCACTCCTCCAGCTCGACGTTGCCCTTGTCCAGTTCCACGCCGGCGAGGAACGGGCCCCCGGCCAGCCCGGCCACCGTGCGCCATTCGCGGTCGGCGCCGGCCTCCCTGAGGAGGACCGCGTCACACTCCACCTTGGCCACGACCCGGGAGCCGGCAGACGCCACCAGGCCCGGCGCGGCGGCGTTCAGTTGCGACAAGGCCACGGACAGGCTCTGGCGTGGGTCGGCCGCGCGCGGCCACATGAGCTCGGCCAGGAACCGGCGGTCCTGGGGGCCCTCAAGCGCCAAGTAGGCGAGCGCCAGCAGCGGCTTGTGGCGCCCGAACTGAGCGCCGGCCAGCCGTAACCCTCCGAGCGTGACGAGACGCATGACCCCGGCGCGCCTCCGCTACCCGCGCCAGCGGGGTGCGACCCCAACGACGATGCCGGCCATCTCTCCCCCTCCCGGTTCGCGGCCTATCGACGACGTGCCTTGATTAAGCTCTCACCTTACGCCACGCGGCGGCGGAGAACGGTTACCTGAGGTTGGATTCCGCGCCCGAGCCTCCGGCCCGGCCGCCGGCCTCAGCCGGCCGCCTCGAGGTGCGCGGTCAGTGCGGCCATGAACTCGGCCGGCTTCTCCAGGTAGGGCGTGTGCCCCGCGCCTTCCAGCACCAGTTCGCGGTAGGCGCCGCCGTTGGCGGCGTACTGCTCCAGCGCGTGGCGGGTCTGCGCCACCATGGGCTGCGGGGGGAAGGCGTCCTCGCCGGGCCAGCCCGGCACGGCGCCCAGCTTCCCGAGGGTGCCGAAGTCGAAGAGCGACTCGTCGGCCACGATCTGGTCCGAATCGCCGCGCACCCAGAGGACGGGCGGCTTGGTGCTCAGCTCCACGAGGCGCTCGACCGTGCCCACCGCGTACTTGCCGGCGATGGCGTTGGCCGGGCCCCACCTGCCGGGCGCCACCATGGGCCAGTTGGCAGACGGCACGTGATCGCCCGGGTACTTCTGGGGCCCCACCTTCTCGCTCAGGAGGCCGGAGAGGAGCTCCTCCTCGCGAGCGGCGCGGAAGGGCGGCTTCCAGTAGAAGGCGTTCATGATGACGCGAGGCGAGGCCTGCGAGTCGGCGCCCCGGTCGCCCTGGTCCATGAGCTTGGCGAACTCCGGGTTCACGGAGCCGCCGCCGGAGCCGGCGAAGTCGGGGTAGCACGGGGTGCCGGGCACGCCCTTGGTGCCGCCGAAGCCGTAGGGCGAGCCGGGCGCCACCACGGTGGCGCTTCTGATGTTGGCCGCGTCGGCGGCGATGAGTCCCCACAACACGGAGCCGCCCAGCGAGTGACCGACCACGTGGTAGCGGCCGAGCCCCAGCTCGCGCACGAGGGCGAGCAGGTCGTCCACCCAGTCGCTCACGCCGCGGGTGGCGTCGATCAGCACGTCGTCCGTGTCGCCGTAGCCGCGCAGGTCGGGGGCGATGGCGCGGTAGCGGGGCGGCAGGGCCAGCATGGTCTCCTCCCAGAAGGTGCTGGAGGAGGCGTTGCCGTGCACGAACAGCACGGGTTCGCCGCTCGCCGGCCCGGAGAAGAGGGCGTGCACGCCCAGCCGGGAGGTGGTGACGCGCCTGGACTCGATGCCGGGAAGGGTGGGGATGCTGGCCACGGCGGTGTCCTTTCTCGCGCGCTGCGCGAGGTTGGGGTGCGGCGCGCCAAGCGGGGGCGCGCCCGTCCGTCCAGGCTACAGCACGCCGCCGCGGTGGGCCGCGCCGGTCGAGCTTCGGGCGCTCGACCGGCGCTCCGGGCGGGTGTTACCCTGCCAGACGTACATAAGGAAGGGTTGCCGCATGAACTACCGCGATCTATTCGACCTCACCGGACGCAACGTCCTCGTCATAGGGGCCGGCTCGGGCATCGGCCGCGCCACCGCCCAGGGCCTGGCGGATTTCGGGGCCATCGTCACCTGTGCCGACGCCAACGAGGCAGCGGCCGGCGCCGCCGCCGAGGAGCTGGGGGGGCTGGGCTACGAGGCGCACGCCGCCGCCGTGAACATCACCGACGAGGCGGCCGTGGAGGCGCTCGTGACCGGCATGAAGGGCCTCGACGCCGTGGTGTGCACGCCGTCGATCAACGTCCGCAAGCCGCTCCTCAACATCACGTCGGACGAGTTCGACCGCGTGATAGGCGTGAACCTCAAGGGGAGCTTCAACGTCATGCGTTCCGCCGGCCGGCGCCTGGCGGCCCAGGGCAAGGGGAGCCTCGTGTTCTTCTCGAGCATCCGCAGCCAGGTGGTGGAGCCGGGCCAGGGCGTGTACGCGGCCACCAAGGCCGGCACGCTGCAGATGATCCGGGCGTTGGCCTCCGAGCTGGGCCCGCAGGGCGTGCGCGCCAACGCCGTGGCGCCCGGCGTGGTCGAGACGCCGCTAACGCAGCAGATCAAGGACCGCCCGGAGTGGTATCGGGCGTACGCCGAGAAGAGCGCCCTTGGCCGCTGGTCGCAGCCGTCGGAGCTGGTGGGCGCCGTGGTGTTCCTCGTGTCGGACGCCGCGTCGTTCGTTAGCGGCTCGCTCCTGTTCGTGGACGGCGGCTGGACCGCGCAGGACGGCCGCTTCACCCCGCCGCTGTGAGCGCCCGAGGCGAGGTGGCGGCGCGCCCGTGAACACCTTCCCGTCCGACCTGGCCCGCCGCGCCGCCGAGGCGGTGGACCCCGAGCTGGTGGCGCGCCTCGCACAGGGCCTCGTGCGCGTGCGCAGCGTTTACGACGCGGAGCTGGGCACCACCGAGGCGGCGGCGGCCGAGTTCGTGGCGACGCACCTGCGCGAGGTGGGCCTCAGCCCCGTCATCGAAGAGGCCGCGCCCGGCAGGCCCAACGTGGTGTGCGACTGGCAGGGCTCGGCGTTCGACCCCGCCAGGCACCGCACGCTCATGTTCGAGGGGCACACCGACGTGGTCACGGAGGGTGACCCCGCCAAGTGGCGCGTGCCGCCGTTCGAGGGGCGCATAGAGGACGGCGTGCTGCACGGCCGCGGCAGCGCCGACATGAAGGCCGGCGTGGCCGCCAGCCTGGCCGCGCTGGCGGCGGTGCGCCAGGTGGCGCCCGACCTGCCCGGCCGCATCCGGTTGGGCATCGTGGCCGACGAGGAAGGCATGATGCTCGGCATCAAGCACTTCATCAAGCAGGGCTGGGCCGACGAGGTGAGCGGCTGCATCGTGGCCGAGCCCGAGGAGAACGAGCTCTGCCTCTTCCAGAAGGGCGCCATGCGCGTGAACGTGCGCGTGGTGGGGGTCATGAGCCACGGCGCCATGCCCTACGCGGGCGTTAACCCCAACCGGGGCGTGGCCGACCTGATCGTGGCCCTGCGCGACTTCGAGCGGCGCGAGCAGGAGCGCC
>CAZWJE010000086.1:0-12794 GCA_964634395.1 uncultured Gemmatimonas sp.
CGGATGAGGCGGGCCGCGGTGGGGGAACGGGAACGAGCGGATGAGGCGGGCCGCGGTGGGGGAACGGGAACGAGCGGATGAGGCGGGCCGCGACCGCGGAACCCCGTCAACTCGCGCGCGCCCCCACGTCGATCTCTCCTGTGTCGATCTCCCCTGTGTTGGTCCCGCCCGCGTCGCCCGCCGATCCGCTCGTCGATCGCTCGCCTCAGGGGCGTACGGTGATGGAGATCGCGCTGTACCGGTGTGGGAAGGGCTGCGTCTCGTAGAGTCGGTCCTCGGCGGTGTAGGTGAACCCGAGCCGCATGTCGCGAACGATCGCGGCGACGCCCAACGTCCAGACCCCGGTCGTCGGAATCCGCTCGACGCTGGAGGTTTCATCGTGGAAGGTGCCGCCATCCAGGAAGAGATCGCGGGCAACGTACTGGCGACGATACCCCGCGGAGGCCCATATGGAGACCTGGTTCGCGGGCGGGGATCGCAGCCAGGGATGCGGAAGCCGGTATCCCGCCCGCAACACCGCCGAACCCTGTATACCGGTTAACACGTTCCCCACCGACGCGTTCGCCGCGAGCACCATGTCCGCGAGACGGTGGCCCATCGCGTTCCGACGTTCGAGCACCCGGCTCTCCTCGTAACGCAGAACGATCCCCGGTTCGAATGGCAGCTGGTGTTCCCAACCGCGCGGCGGTGGCATCCGCGTGATCGCGTGAATCACCGTCTGGGTTTCCTCGGCGAGCGAAGGGGGGCCCGTCGCGCCGAGTTCCACCCGGAGTGACCGAGCCGCCATATCACCGGCCACCCGGGCGGTCATCGCCATGTACAGCCATCCGGCGTAGGGTCGCTGCGTCGGTGGCGGATCGTCGCTGATGAAGGGCGTGTAGATCTTCTGCCCGAGTTCAAAGCGCGACTGGAGACATTGTTGGTCTTTCGTCTCCGCTCCGGCGCAGTCGGCGGTCTCGCCCATCAACGCGCCCCAGAGTGGCGCATCGTTCCGTTCGGTCGCGAGCCATACGCCGTTCGTGTATTCCCGGTCCGAGACCCGCATCCGAGGGATGAAATACATGAAGGCGTCGTTTTCGAACGCCGCCTCGTAGGAAGCCTCTGGCCGGTGGGTCTGGGCGGCCGCCGACGTCACCACCGCCATCGGCGCCGCGACCACGACCGCCGCCACGACGGCGGCGGCCACGAGCCGCGTTCCCGCCACACCCCGCGTTTCACGTCCGGTTCTCAACACACCCGCCACTTTCCGGCCGCCTCGTTCACGGCGCATCCTCCTTCGTGCCGCGCGGACGGTTTCCCTTCCCCTCCACGCGCCGAGACCGGCGGAATATCGCCCCGCGCACCCGTTGCGGCCAGCCGCGCGGGCGGGCGGTCTCTCGCGCCACCGCGGAGCACCGCACGAGGTCCCATCTCCGGCGAGTCGGCGGGATGATGCGGGAGAATCGTATCGCGGCTCCTTGATCGTCTCCGGAATCGTGGATATCTTACCGCTGATGCTCTTCCCCCTTCGCGTTCGTCGTCCGGTCAGCCCGACCGGGTTCAACCGCGTGAGTCGCACCGAAAGGTAACCGCTTGACTGCCTGGCTCAGGACCGCCGCGCTTTCAATTCTGGTCACCCTGGCATTTGCCGGGGCGACTCAGGAGCGCGTGCACGTCCCTGAGGAGCCAGGCATCACGCTCGGCGAAACGCCTGAGGACCACGATCGGCCCGACACCATCGGCGGGCTCAACAACGCCGATGAGTCGGTGGCGCCGAGAACGCGGTTACGGCTTCTCCAGCTCCGCTATCCGGGTGAGAATCGCGCGGACGAGTCGTCCGTTCTGGGCGGCGGCCTTGTCGACTGGAATCCGCTCGACAATCGGGACGTCGGCAGCTTCGCCGTCCGGGTCCATCCGGACGCAGGGGATATGGTCCGACAACTGCCGTTGCGGTCCGGAGCCTACTCTTCATACTCCACCAGTCTCCCCCCTCCCGCCCTCGGCTGACGTAGCCAGCGTTTCAGCCGGATCGTTTCGAATCGCATTCGAGAGTTACCGCTCGCGCGCCTGACGCATGAGATCGCGCGGGGCTTTCGGTCGCGCACGTCCACGAGTCCGTCGCCTATCTCGACGAGTCGTCGCCCTCGGCCATTCCGGTCGCATGGGGCGGTGTCCCGTGTTGTCGACGACTCCCGGGCATCGTGAATCGTTCGTACTTGGGGCTCCAATCACAGCCAGAGGGGCAAACAGGCATGTTCAATAATCTCATCGCATCCGGCCCGGGGAAGCGAAAGACAATGACTCCGGGAGCGATGTCGGCTTCCGTGGCAGCGCATCTGCTGCTGTTGGCCGGCGCCGTTTACGCCTCGATCGGCCCGCCCGCGGAGGCTCGGGCGGTCGAGGAGGAAGTCACTTTCCTCGAAGTCCAGGAGACCCAGCCGGAACCACCGCCGCCGCCGGAGGCGCCGCCGCCGGAAGCGCCGCCGCCGGCCACGCCTCCGCCGCCGCAGGGGTTCCAGGAACTGATACCGCCCGTCGAGATCCCGGACATCATCCCGGACGTGGATCTGTCGGCCCTCGAGGTCGACCCCGCCGACTTCTCCGGTCTCGGTGTCGCCGGCGGTGTCGCCACCGGAGTCGAGGATGGCGTCCCGCAGAACGTCGCGCGCGACAGCACCTTCGCGTTCGAGGTCGCGTCACTGGATTCTCCACCCGCGATCGCCAATGCCCGGGATGTCCAGCGAGCGCTCACGCGCCTCTATCCCCGGATGCTTCTCAATGCGGGCATCCAGGGCACGGTGCAGGTGCAGTTCGTCATCCAGCCGGATGGCTCCGTCGACGCGAGTACGGTCAGGGTCATTTCGGCGTCGAACGAGCAGTTCTCGGGCGCGACGGTCCGAGCGATCGAGGAGTTCCGTTTCAGACCAGGCATCTATCGCGGGGAACCCGTCCGCGTGTTGATCGAGATGCCGATTCAATGGCGGGTCGGATCCTGATCATTCCGCTGGGCCGACCCGATTCGGTCCTTCGATACGTGCTTTCTCACCATCCTTGAAGAGGGTATTTCGATGTCGATGTCACTGATGGAGCTCTGGGGACACATGGGGTGGTTCGCCCGGGGGATCGTTTTCGTGCTCATCATCATGAGCGTCTCCTCGCTGACCATCTCTGTCGCGAAGTGGCTGCGGTTTCGCCGGATGGCGCTCGCCACCAGGAGGTTCGCGCCGGAATTCTCCGCCGCGCTGGAGAGCGGCGATCTCATCGAGGCCGTGACCGTGACGGAGTCACACGGGACGTCGCACGTGGCGCGCGTCCTCGGCGAGTCGCTTCGGGAGGTGGCACCGCTGCTCGCCGACGCACGGCTCGCCGGACCGGCGATCTCCTCCGCCGAGCGGTCGATCGAGCGCGAACAGATCCTCCTCGCGAACGAGCTGAAGGCGGGTCTGGGAATGCTGGCGACCGTCGGAGCAACGGCGCCGTTCGTGGGCCTGCTCGGCACCACGATGGGTATCGTGAACGCGTTCACGGGCATGGCGACGGCCGGCGGCGGCCTCGAGGCGGTCTCGGCCGGTATCGCCGAAGCACTCATCACCACGGCCATCGGCCTGCTCGTCGCGATCCCGGCGGTGTGGCTCTACAACTATTTCAATACCCGTCTCGACACGCTTTTCTCGGAGCTGGCCTACGCCGGTCGTGAGCTGATCGACTGGATGATGGTGCGCGAGTCGCGCCGCGGATCCGCCCCCGTCGCGGGTGACTGACCATGTCCATGCAATCCGGTGGAGGGATCAGCTCCTCACTTCCGCGGATCGCCGGCCTCGACAGCGACGTGACCGGCGACATCAACGTCACGCCGATGGTCGACGTGATGCTCGTGCTGCTGATCATTTTCATGGTGATCACGCCGGCTCTCGCCGGCTACGTCGCCAAGCTGCCGCAGGCGGTAACGTCGCTGCCGGAGAAGGACGACAGGGTCACGCTCGGCATCGATGTGAACGGCAGCTACTACCTCGATGATCGGCCCCAGCCGGTGCCGACCACCGAACTCGCCAACCGATTGGTCTCTATGTTCGCGACCAGGCCCGACGACCATGTTCTCTATCTCAAGGCCGACCAGGGTGTTTCGTACTCGGTCGTCCTCACGGCGGTGGACGCGGCACGAGTGGCCGGCGTGAGCCGAATCGGTTTCATTACCGAGTCACCTTCAGGCGGCGGCGACGCCGCCGAGGAGCGCTGACGCATGGCGATGGGCGTAGGGGGGAAGAAAGGCGGACCGAGCGCCGAAATCAACATCACCCCCATGATCGACATCCTGCTGGTGCTCCTGATCATCTTCATGGTGGTCCAGCAGGGATTGCAGAAGGGACTGAGCGTTCAGGTCCCACCCAGTGAGCAGAGCAGCACCGCGCAGGCGATGGATCAGATCGTCCTGGAAGTGCGGCCCTCCGGGGCGTTCCTCCTGAACCAGGAACCCCTGACGCGTTCGCAACTGCAGGCGAGAATCACCGAGGTATTCGAGCCTCGGCCTCGAAAGGTGATTTTCGTGCAGGGCGCCGAAGACGCGACCTACGGCGATGTGGCCTGGGCCGTGGACGTGGTGCGAGCGGCGGGAGTGGACGTGGTCGGACTCGTCCCGCGGAGCTGATCCCGGAGCGGATCACGGTCACGGGCTCCGACGGCTCGTGGAAAAGCCCCTCCCACTCGGAGGGGCTTTTTCGTTGGCCCGACGGCCCTCCCTTCGATTTCGGCCCCTGCCCGCGGACGGTGCTCCGCTTCATCCGGCGGACAGCCAGTTCCGCGTGAAGCGTCCGGTACATCCTTCGTCTGGGCGACTACGGACCATTGGCGCCGGTCGAGGCGGAGTCCAGTCGCGCCTTCCACATCCCGGCTTCGTCGGGCCGCCCCCACGCTTCATACAACCAGACGAGACGGTCACGAGCGTCGCGGATGATTGGTGCTTCCTCACCGCGGGAATCGACCAGATCGCGTTCCGCGGCGAGCAACAGCGCTTCCGCTTCCTCATAGCGTCCCGCTCGCGCCAGGTACTCGCCGAGGATGCTCTCGCTGGAGGCGATCGTGAAGTGACCCGGTGGATACACTTCCCGGCGTATTTCCAGGGCCTCCCGCAAGAGCGGCTCGGCGACCGACAACGAGTCCAGGCCGACGAGTGCTCTGCCGAGGATGGCGAGCGATCCGGAGACAGCCGGATGCGCGTCCGTCAGGGAGCCTCCGCGCAGCATGAGAACATCGCGCGCCCATCTCGCGGCCTCGGCGTGGCGACCCTCTTCGTGGAGGAAGTCGGCGTAGCTGAACATCGTCCAGGCGTAGTCGGGATGCTGGTCTCCAAGCAGATCCCGGCGCATCTCGATCGTCGCGAGGTAGGTACTGTCAGCCCGGGCGGACGCCCCGGCGCGCGCCTGGACGGAGGCCAGTGGTGAGAGGATCGCCGCGACCAATGGGTCGGTATCGCCAAACGCGCGTCTGGCGGAGGCGAGCGCGGCGACGAGCAACGTCTCGGCTTCGGCGTTGCGCCCCACTTCGCTCGTGACGACACCCAGATTCGCGTACAGGTTCGCCAACGACGAATCGTTGACCGGGCGCCGACGCTCCTCGATGGCGATCGCCTCTTGAAAAAAGGGGATTGCGTCGGCCATCTCCCCGAGGCGGGCGAGCACGCGTCCGCGGGAGTCGAGATGAGACACGCGGACCGCGTCGTTGGCGTAGCCCCACCGTTCGTACAGCTCCGTCGCGACACCCAGAACCGAGTCCGCTTCGACATAGCGACCCTGGAACTCCATCGCCATGCTCAACTGCCTCAGCGCGTCCGCGAACTCGCGGCCGGCTCCGCCCGTCGTCGGGGTGAGCGCATCGATCGCGCGCCTGTACTGTCCTTCCGCCAATTCGAACTCACCGAGCGCGAGGTAGGTATCGCCGATGATCTGGCGGATCTCGACCTCCAGCGCCGGACTCTCCGCCAGCGCGTCCGCCCGCACGGCCGCGGAATCGAGGACTTCCCGGACCTGCACGTCGCGCCCGAACGAAGCGGGGTCGGCGGCGCCCAGCATCGACCTCAGGAACGCGGTGACCTCGGTCGCCCGCTCCCGTTCCAGCTCGGCGGCCCGAGCCTGCATGGTGGCGCCGGCCAATCCGCCGATCAGGGAGAACAGGGCGAGCACCATGGCGCCGGTCTCGACCCTTCGACGCTGAACGAACTTCCTCAGCCGGTAGATGGCGCCATCGGGCCGCGCGGATACCGGGTGTCCCTCCAGGTAGCGATCCAGGTCCTCCGACAGCTCTCGAGCGGAGCCGTAGCGGCGCTCCGGCTCCTTGCGTAACGCCTGCAGCACGATGGCGTCGAGGTCGCCCTCCAGTCGCTGGCGCAGCCGAGTCCCTGACCGCTCGTCGACCAGCGCGGCCCGTTCCTCCATGATGACGGAGCTGGGCCGGGCCGGCGCCATCCGTGTCACGATCCGCTCTGCTTCGGCGGGAGACCGGTCACGAAGTTCGAACGGCCGGATACCGGTCAGCAACTCGTATAGGACCACGCCGAGCGCGTACACGTCGGATCGCGTTCCCACCGGAAGTCCGCGAAGCTGCTCGGGAGAGGCGTAATCGACCGTCAGCGCCCGTTCGTCCGCGCGAGTGTCGTCCGCGCTCGGAGTGGCCGCGTCGCGTCCCGCTTCGCCCACCTCGCCCAGCAGTTTGGCGATCCCGAAGTCCAGCAGTTTCACACCGCCATCCTCGCCCACGGCGATGTTGGCCGGCTTGAGGTCGCGGTGGATCACGAGGCTCTGGTGCGCGTGCTCGACCGCCGCGCAGACCTGCTGGAACAAGGCGATCCGTGCCCGGACCGACAGCGATCGCGTGTCACACCATGCGGTGATCGGCTCCGCCTGGATGAACTCCATCACGAAGTAGGGCTGCCCGCCAGAAGTCATGCCGCCGTCGAGGAGGCCGGCGATGTTGGGGTGACGGAGGTCCGCGAGGATCTGCCGTTCGCGTCGGAACCGATCCACCGCCCGATCAGTCACGAAGTGGCCAGCCAACACCTTGATCGCCACTCGCTGCTCGTACTGATCATCCGCGCGCACCGCCTCGAAGACGACACCCATCCCTCCCGCCCCTATTCGCCGCAGGATCTCGTAGGCACCCACCCGCTCGCCCGCGGTCATTCGCGGAAGCACCTCGGCGAGCCGGGACGGATCCGTCAGAATCGGCCGGTCGAGCCGGTCGTCCGCGCTCTCATGGGCGGTGAGCAGCGAGCGAATCCGATCGGCGAGTCCCGCCTCGCTCACGGCCAGCGAGAGCAGGTATTCCTCGCGCGCGGGGCCGTCCAGCGACAGCGCTTCCTCGAAGCGGATCTGTACTCGGGCGACACCGTCGGAGGTCGGCGACCGATCAGGGTTCATGAGGGTCATCTCGACTGGGCTGGTGTGGCGAACTCTCGCGGGAGGTGTGATTCCCTGGAGTCCGGACGCGGAAGGAGCCCGGTCGAGGGAGCGGGCGTTCGGCGAGTTGAACGGGATGGCGTGGATGATGGGACAGGATGCTCGGCGCAGGATACGCGAACGCGCGGTGACGGTCAAGCGACACCCACGGGCTCTTACGGGCGACTTCGGCTCCCGCCTTTGCCTCCGGACACCCGCCATCCCTATCTTGCCGCCCGACCCGGCCGAGCACCCGCTCCACGCTCCCCTCCGTAATGGCGGCACACGATCAGGAAAACGTCACCCGTCTGCTCCAGGCGATGCGCGACGGCGATGACGACGCCGCCGACCGGCTTGCCGTATGCGTCCAGCGGGAGCTGCACCGCATCGCCGAAAACGCGATTCGGCGCGAACGGTCGGACCTGACGCTACGTCCGACGGAACTGGTCGACGAGGCTTTCGTCCGCCTGATCGGTCAGCGCGACGCGAACTGGGAGGGGCGTTCGCAATTCTATTCCGTGGCCGCCCGCATCATCCGGCGCATCCTTGTCGACCACGCGCGGCGAAAGCGGCGCACGAAACGCGACCATGGCGTTCAGGTCACCCTGCCCGTGGCGCTGGCGGCAAGAGGAGGGGAGAACATCCTCGACCTGATCGCCCTGGAGGCGGCGCTCCTGCAGCTCGAGGCGCTTTCGCCGAGACAGGCCCGGGTGGTGGAGCTCCGATTCTTCGCGGGACTGGACGTGGAGGAGGCGGCGGACGCGCTGGAGATCTCCCCCGCCACCGTGAAGCGGGACTGGACGTTCGCCCGGGCATTCCTGCTCGCCGAACTGGTCGAGAGTGGATGAGCCACGGGCCTCGCTCGGAGCCCGGGAAGCGACTGGAACCTGGGCACCCGGGGCCTCGATCCATCCAGCCGACTCGTCACGTATGATGTAACCACCCCCATCAGGTGTGCCCCAACCGCGGATCATCGTAATAGTCTCGCACGTTGTTCGGATTGGCGTAGCCGCCGGTCTCGCCGAGCTGCTGGAATTGGTAAACCTTCTCGAGCGGCTCACCGGTGGCGGATGTATTCTGCGTGTACTCGTTGGTGAATATCGCGACACCGTTCGGCATCATCCTGAATGTGGCCGTCTCGCCGTCCGCTTCCGCCTCATCAAGCGCGATGGCGGTGGGGATGTGACCCGCGCAGCTGTGTGTCAGCGTGAACGTGCGTGCATCGAAGGTGTGACTCTGGTCATTTTCGTAGATGCTGACGGTGACCAGATCGCCATATATGCCACCGGACGCCGTCATCGTGAGCAATGCCCCGCTCGGCAGCAGGATCGACCGCCGGCGATTCAATCGATCCTTGATGTGCTTGCCACTCAGATTCTCGTGGTAGCCGCCCATGAAACCGTCGTTGACGTTCCCCCAGAACTCGAGCTTGGCCGTCGAATCCGGCGTGACTACCCTGATGAGGAACTGGTCATAATCGATCGTATAGCCATCGACGGTCGTGAAGACGAAGGAGTCCGCCACGCGCTTGAGCGTGCCCGTGGGTACGGGATTCCGGATCGCCGGGCAACCGGCCACGTTGATGGAGGCGCTGCCGGCGATGCCCTCACTGCTCGCCGTCACGGTGGTGACGCCCGGGCTGACGGCGGTCACCAGACCGTTCGCCGAAACGCTGGCCACGGCGTCATCGTCCACGTTCCACGTAACGGCGCGGTCGTTGAGAACGGTCCCGCTTTCCGACCGAAGGACCGTCGTGAACTGGTGCGTGTCTCCCACCTCGAGCGTGTCCGCCAGCGGAATGATCTCCACGGTGGCAATCGGCACCGGGGCCACCATGACCGTCGCGGTTCCGCTCTTCCCCTCGCTCGTCGCCGTAATCGTCACTGGCCCTCCAGGGGTCACGCCCGTGACCACCCCGGCGGACACCGTGGCCACGGCCGCGTTCGACGTGGACCAGTCAATGGATTTTCCGGAGACGAGATTGCCCGCGACATCACGAAGGGTGGCCGTGAGTGTCACGGAAGCGCCCACCAGCACGGTCTCGCCCGTGGGAGAGATAGTGACCGTGGCGACCCCATCCTGGGGTCCGGTGCTCGCGGTGCCACAGGCGGCCATGGCGGCCAGCGTGAACGTCGCGGTGAGAAATCGGTGAGCGGTCATGCCCTGGGAACTTCGTGGACGGCGCGTCGAGCCCATGGTGGTTCTCCTGCTCGGGGAACGGGAACGGCGAGGGGATGGCGTTCGTGGCCAGCCACGAACGATTCCCGCTCTTCGTTGACGCGCCAGAATTGGCGAACGGGGCTCACGGACGCCGATCCGCCTCATCACATGGCCCGGAAACCGCTGGTGTCCGTCGCTCCGCCGGACCAGGCTCCCTGACGACCCGGCGCCAGACCGGATCCTCGCTCCGTCTCGACGGTCCCGGCGCTCTCTTTCCCTTGTTCTTCCCTCGCCATTCCCCCGGACCTCATCTTCCATCGACCGTCAAATCCGCTACATTGTCATCCCCTCGAAGAATCAGGGATTGTGGCTACGCGGGATCGAGTTGGACGATGATGAAGGGACAGCTTCGCCGGTTCGGTGTGGTGCTCGGCGGCGTGATCGCGTTGTCGGCGTGCGACTCGAGTAGCGGCCCGCCTGAAGGGAGGGTCACCAGCGTTCGCGTTGAGCCACAGTCGATTCAGGTCGCGGTGAACGAGACCGCGCTGCTCGAAGTACGGCTCAGGAACGCGGCCGGTGAGACCGTCACGGCCGACGAGCAGGTTCGCTGGGCGAGTGAAGACGAGGTGATCGCCGGTGTCTCTGTCACGGGCGTGGTGACCGGCCGTTTCGCGGGATCGACGCGCGTCGCGGCGAGTTACCGCGGGGTTTCCGGAATCGCGAACGTCACAGTCGTGAGCGGTCCGGTCGCTTCCGTGACGCTCTCCCCTTCCCCGCTGCGGATCAACGTCGGATCGACGGCTCAGCTACAGGCGATCGCACGGGATGCCAGCGGGAGTATGGTGACAGGTCGTACCGCGACCTGGACGAGCGAGAACGCGTCGATCGCCTCGGTCACCGCCAACGGCCTGGTGTCCGGCGATGAGCCCGGGCAGACCACCGTCGCCGCGACGGTCGAAGGTGTCACGGGAAGGGCGACGATCATCGTCACGCAACCACCGGTCGCGAGCGTCCAGGTCACACCCTCGAACCCGTCGCTGCGGGTCGGTGAAACGCAGCGCATGACCGCGGTCGCCCGGGCCGAAGGCGGCGAGGTGGTCAGCGGGATCGTGCAATGGGCCTCGTCTGACTCCACCGTCGCTGAAGTTTCAGCGGACGGCCTCGTGAAGGCGATCGCGATGGGCAAGGCGACGATCACCGCCGCCGTGGATGGCGTCGACGGGAGCACCGTGGTCACGGTTTCGGATACCGCGGTGGCGCACGTCGAAATCCCGTTTCGGTCGCTGGACCACGGTGCGGATCACGGGGCGGCGGTCACGCCGATCACGCGTGACACCGCGGCTGACGGATCGCGCGAATGATCCGGTTTTCCCGCCGTGTTCGTACCGCCATCGCGGCGGTGATCGCGCTGGCCGCGTGTGAATCAAGCACCGGTCCGGAACCCGGAATCACGGGGATCCGGGTCGAGCCTTCATCGGTCGATCTTCAGGTAAACGCCACTGCTCAGCTGACGGCCAGACTTACGAACTCCTCAGGCCAGCAAGTGACTTCGGAGGAACGAGTCGCCTGGTCGAGCGAGAATACCAGTGTCGCGACCGTCACGTCGACCGGACTGGTCACCGCGCGAGGCGCGGGCGCCACCCGTGTCGCGGCGAGCTACCGCGGACTCTCGGCCGTGGCGAGTGTGGCCGTCGGTGGGCCCGCCCCGGTCGCGACGATCGACGTCTCGCCTTTCCCTCTCACCATCGCGGTCGGCGGGACCGCTCAGCTCACGGCGATCCCCCGCGACGATTCCGGAAACGCGCTCTCGGGTCGACCGACGAGTTGGACGAGTCAGAATCCAGCGATCGCGACCGTCGGCCCGACGGGCCTGGCATCGGGAGTCGCGCTGGGATCCACGTCCATTACCGTGACAATCGAAGGAGTCACGACGGTCGTACCCGTCACCGTCGGTGAGGCCGCGGTTTCGACCGTCGAGATCGTGCCAACTTCGACTTCTCTCCTCCCGGGTCAGACGAGACAGCTGACCGCGACGCCACGTTCCGCCACGGGCGAGGCGCTCACGGGCAGGCCAGTTACCTGGGTCTCATCCTCTCCGGGGATCGCCACGGTGTCCGCGAGCGGGTTGGTCACCGCGGTGGTCGTCGGAAATACCACCGTTATCGCCACCGTCGACGGCGTGGACGGGGTCGCCAACGTGATCGTCACGACCGTACCGGTCGCGCGGGTCGAAATCAATCCGGCCGAGGCCTCGATTCTGGTCACTGATACCCTTCGTATGACCGCCGTCACCTACGACGCGACGGGCAACGTTCTGGAGGGAAGACCAGTGATCTGGGAATCGGACGACCCGATGGTCGCGACGGTCGACGATCAAGGCCTGGTCCGGGGAATCCGGCCGGGAACGGCAACGATCACCGTGATTTCGGAGGGTCGGCAGACGAGCGCGCGGGTGACGGTGAGGGTCCCGGTTCGATCCGTTACGATCACGCCCGTCTCTCCTCAGGTAGCCGTTCAGGGAACGGTCTCGCTTACCGCCCAACCGCGTGACAGCGTGGGTGGACCCCTGAGCGGTCGGGCCGTGACCTGGTCCAGCGCGAATCCTCTCCTCGCGGTGGTTGGGACGACGACCGGGCTCGTCACGGCGGCGACGACCGCCGGTCAGGTCGTTATCTCGGCGTTCAGCGAGGGGGTGGAAGGGACGACGGTGGTGACGATACGACCCGGGGAGGTTCAATCCGTCGCGGCCTCACCCACCACCGCCGATCTCGCGGTGGGCGGCATTTCCCAACAGCTGTCCGCGATCGCCCGTGACACGTTCGGAAACGTCGTCACGGACGCGCGATTCAACTGGACGAGCTCGGATACGAGCGTGGCAAGGGTCGACACGGCCGGAGTGGTTACACCGGGGCAGACTGCCGGAACCACGACGATAACGGCGGCCGCTGTCGGGACGAGTCCAGCTCGCTCCGCCATGGTCATCGTGACGGTAAGCCCGGGCACGCTCAACTCCGTCACTGTCACACCCGGGACCGCAACACTCACCGTCGGAACCGGTGGATCCGCGCAGTTCACGGCCGTCGCACATGACGTCGGCAACAACGTGATCCCCGGCGCTTCCTTCACCTGGTCGAGCACCAGGCCGGGGGTCGCTTCGGTGAACGCCGCAGGACTCGTCTCCGTCCGCGACACCGCCGGCTCGGCGATGATCATCGCCACCAGCGGCAC
>CAZWJE010000087.1:0-12621 GCA_964634395.1 uncultured Gemmatimonas sp.
GCCGCCTTTTTCATCCCCTCAACTCCACGATCCACAACTTTCGAGTATAACTCCGGCGTGGTTCTTGGCGGCGGAACCGGCGCATGGCCAGGCGTGCATCGGCGTGCCGATCCAGCAGGGGTGGTACGCTGGTCGGGCCGACATCGGGTTCGGAGATCGATCCACCACCTACGGGGCTTCCGTAACGAGAAATCTTATGGGGCCTTTTTCGATCAGCGCGGGCTACGGCCTCACGATCGCTGATGAAGCGAACAACGCCCACAGCTTCTACGGCAGGATCGCCTTCGAAGTGTCCGGACTTCCTTTGTCTCTCTGCCCGATAATCGGTTTCCAGTACTTCCGGAGATCCGGTAGCGATCAGCCTGGATCGTTCGCGGCCACGGCGCTGACGGTCCCGGTCGGTGTGGCTCTAGCGCATCCGTTTCCCGTGTCAGCGAATGTGACGGTCATCCCATACGCCACGCCGCAGCTCCTTCTGCGCTTTTCCGGCTCAGGTGTTGACGGGAACGGTCAGCAGCACGGCCCCGACCGGCATGGCCTTTCGAGCACCGATGCGGGACTTGGACTCAGGAAGGGCGGAGTTGTTCGCGTCCGTCGTTACTACGGCGGCGGGGATGTCGAGTTCGCGACACTGGAAGGCACCGAGACAATTTACAGGATTTTCTTCGGCATCCGCTTTTGAACCTAGGGGAACAGGTCTCGCCACCGCACCCGATAGAGGAGACTTGCATGCCGGACCTACCACCAGATACCGATACTCGCGACGGCACGGCCACGCCACGTTGGGTGAAGGTGTTCGGAATCATCGCTCTCATCATAGTCCTGCTGTTCGCGGTCCTCGAGTTCACGCGCGGGCCCGGTGGCCACGGACCTGCGCGTCACTTGCCGTCCAGCGAGGTTAGCGGCGGCCCGGACCCAGTCGGCGTGGGCGCGAAAAGACCTGCGCCATCCGCTGACGAGCTCAGTCTCGGATCGCGACTCGGGGGTCACGAATGATCATGCCACCAGCCCTGCGGAAGTTTGTGCTGACTACCCACGTTACTTCCTCGGTCGGCTGGATCGGTGCGATCCTTGTTTTCTTCGCTCTGGCCGTCATCGGATTGACCAGCCAGGACGCCCAAACTGTGCGTGGCACTTATCTGGTGATGGAGCCGGCCGCGTGGTTCGTCCTCCTCCCGCTGGCCTTCGCATCGCTGGTGACCGGAATAATCCAGTCGTTAGGCACGCCGTGGGGTTTGTTCCGCCACTATTGGGTGCTGTTCAAGCTCCTGATCACCGTCGTCGCTACGATCATCCTGCTGGTGTACATGGCGACGTTCAGCATCCTCGCCGATATGGCGGCAGATTCGAATGCCAATCTCAGTATGGTGCGGAGCGCATCTCCAGTGATCCATGCCGTGCTCGCCCTGCTGGTGCTGCTCGTCGCTTCGGTGCTTGCGGTGTACAAACCGCAGGGCATGACCCCGTACGGACGGCGTAGGCAGCGAGCGGAGCGCAAGCAGGCGGCTCGCAGCTAGCACGACGAGCGGTACCGCTCCTCTCTAGCGAGTCGAGAGCGATGTGGCGTGTCCACCGCTTGACACATCAAAAAAGATTGATATGTTTCCGGTATGGCTACGATGACCCCTTCCGACACCGCCCGCGCGGCGGGCTGGTTCCACGCGCTCTCCGACGAGACACGGCTAGAGATCGTGCGCCGGCTCTCCGGCGGGGAGCGCTGTGTCTGCGAGTTGACGGACCTGATGGATGCCGCGCAGTCACGCCTATCCTTTCACCTGAAGACGCTCAAGACGGCGGGGCTGGTCACCGACCGGAAGGAAGGCCGCTGGGTGTACTACTCCCTCAATCCCGATGCGCTGGACTCCGTCGCCGCGTTCGTGACGGAGCTCAAGCCAGTGGAACGGTGGGAGGATGGAGGAACGTGCTGTTCGTAAGACCCGCTTTTTTTGCCGAAATCTATCAAGATTCCTTGTTGTTTACTCGTTGACCATGGAGCTACCGATGTCCGAGAAGACGATTCGCGATACGGTGCGTGAGAAATACGGACAGTCCGCGCTGAGAGTCGTGGCGGGTCAGGGAAGTGCCTGCTGTGGTGCCGCGGCCGGCGACAGCTCATGCGACCCGATCACGTCGAACCTATATGGCGAGAGCGAAACCGCCACACTACCGGAGAAGGCGGTCCGGGCCTCTCTGGGATGCGGCAATCCCACCGCGCTCGCCGATCTGCGTGAAGGCGAGACGGTGCTGGACCTGGGTAGTGGTGGCGGCATCGACGTGCTGCTTTCCGCGCGACGAGTGGGTCCGGCCGGCAAGGCGTACGGGCTGGACATGACCGACGAGATGCTGGCGCTCGCGCGTGAGAACAAGCGGCAGGCCGGAGTGGAGAACGTGGAGTTTCTGAAGGGGGAGATCGAGCACATCCCGCTTCCGGACGCTTCGGTGGACGTCATCATCTCCAACTGCGTCATCAATCTCTCCGGTGACAAGCCGCGGGTGCTCTCCGAAGCCTTTCGCGTACTCAAACCAGGGGGCCGGTTCGCCGTCTCGGACGTGGTCGTGCGCGGGGAGGTTCCGACCGAGGTTCGGCGCAGCATGGAACTGTGGGTGGGTTGCGTTGCCGGAGCCCTGGAGGAAGGCGAATTCAAACGATTGCTGGAGCAGGCCGGATTCGAGGGCCCGGAGATCGAACCGACCCGGATCTATCGGGTGGAAGATGCGCGCGCATTCCTGGAGGGAGCGGGGCTCGACGTGGATCGGATTGCGCCGCGGGTGGAGGGCCGATTCATGAGCGCCTTCGTCCGGGCTCGCAAGCCGGCCACCGCCTGAATCGCCGGCTCACACGCGAGGGTTTGGATGGTTCCGGCCCGAAGTTGGTTGCCCAATCTTTCCTCCATACTATCTCGATGCGATACGCGCTGATCTCCGACATCCACGCCAACGTGCCGGCCCTCGAGGCAGTGATGAACCAGATCGCCGAGCGGGGCGGGATCACGGCGACCTATCACCTCGGCGACCTGGTGGGATACGCACCCTGGCCCAACGAGACCATCTCGTTGCTCAAGGGTTTTCGCATCGGGGGGATCGCCGGTAACTACGACTCCACGGTGGCGACGGACTACAAGCACTGCGGATGCCGGTACGAAGACCCGCGCCAGGAGGAGCTGTCGCACCTCTCCTACGAGTGGACCCGCCGCCACGTCAGCCTTGAGACCAAGCGGTTCCTCGGCAGTCTGCCCTTCCGCATTGATCTTCGCCCGCGCGGCGGCCACGCGCCGGGGCCGCGTGTGATCCTGGTGCATGGCACGCCCACTCTGAACACCCTGTATTGGACCGAGGACCGGCCGGACTCTTTCTGCCTCCGGATGGCCGAGCATGCCGGCGCATTGGCGGGTGACGTGATCTGCTTCGGGCACACTCACCTGCCCTGGCAACGTGAAGTGGAGGGCATCCACTTCGTGAACACGGGTTCGGTGGGGCGCCCCAAGGACGGGGACTGGCGGGCCGGATACGTGGTGTTGGACATGGACGGCGAAAGCCCGGTGATGGAGTTCGTGCGCGTGGAGTACGATCTGGCGAGGGCGATGGAGGGAATCCGCCGGAGCGAGCTTCCGGACGAGTTCGCGGAGTATCTGCGTACGGGAGGCCGGCCGCCGGCTACCGGGCAGGCGCGGGGATGAACGATGGCCTGATCCGCCGGTGTGTCGCGGAAGGGATCGGCACCTTCTTCCTCGTCCTGATCGGCCCCGGGGCGGTGATGGTGGACGCGTACACGGAAGGGAGAGTCGGTCATGCGGGGGTGGCACTGGCGTTCGGGTTCGTGGTACTGGCGATGGTCTACACTTTGGGACGCGTTTCCGGAGCGCATATCAACCCCGCGGTGACCATCGCCCTCTGGTCCGCGCGACGCTTCCAGGCGCGAGATGCCGGACCCTATATCTTCGCGCAATGCGGCGGCGCGGCGCTCGCCTCATTCTTCCTGCGGGCGATCCTGGGGCCGGTCGGCGAGCTGGGCGTGACACTGCCGGCAGTCCCGATAGCGAGCGCGTTCGCGATCGAATGGGTCCTTTCATTTGCGTTGATGCTCGTCATCCTGGCGGTCGCCAGCGACGAACAGATCACGCCGGGATTCGCGGGGATGGCAATCGGGCTCACGGTGGGGTTCGCCGCGCTGATGGGCGGTCCCCTCACCGGCGCCTCGATGAACCCGGCACGCTCATTTGGACCCGCCGTCGTGGGCGGGATCTGGACCGCACACTGGATCTACTGGGTGGCTCCGGTCACGGCGATGCTGGCGGCGGTTCGGATCCACCGCTTCCTCCATAACGAAAGAACGCGGGATCGGGAGTCGTTCCCGACCCCGCCTGGGGAGCCGGGCCAACTGGAGGTGGCAACTGGATCGAGGCACACCGGTGCCGGAATCGTATCGGAGTGACGGCGGAGACGTAGGTGCCCTGGGTCGTCAATCCGACCATATCGGTACCGATTCCGGCGATTCCAGCAGCGTCGTCCGACCGGCCTATGTCTGTCGGCGGTACTGGCACGAACGGTTTCCGTACGAACAGAACACGCAGCAGTCCCCGGGCAAAGGAACGAGTCGTCTACCACACACGGCGCAATCGACCGAGTGAAGGCATGCACGTTCGGGGATTTCATGCTCGAAACGAGCACCGCATTGCGGGCACGTTATAAGGCCTGTGGGAATCGGAGTCGTGCCCATAATTTTTTCCTCATATCTCGAGCGAAGCCGGCACACGAACGGTTCGAATGGAACGAAATGAGGGCCATGTTGCCGCCTCATGCATTCCAGCGGTTGTCTATGCATCGAAGAAGGTTCCCATCCGGGTCGACAAGTGTGAACATCCGGAGACCATGCTGCACTTCGGGCGGAGACAGACGCGGGATTGACCAACAATTGGCCGCCAGACCCGCCTTCTGAAAGCCCGCGTACAGTTCATCAAGCTCGTCCACGCGGATGCAGGCACTGAAGCAGCTCTTGCTTGGGTCATGTTCGAGCGGGAAGAACTCGATCTCCAAGGGACCACGAGAAACGATCATCCATTCCTCGCCCTTGTACCCGACGGTGAAACCGATCGTCTCATAAAATGCCGCTGTCTTTTCGAGATCCCTGCTCGGCAGGTTTGCGGTCACACGATCACTCATCGGATCATTCTCCTCTCCATCCTCCGTTGTCCTCGGCTCCCGACCTGGACGGCCAGCGCTTTGTGCCTCCACGAAAGGCGGCGAAACGCGCTTCGTCGAGGGCGCAAAATGAGAATCTAAAGCCCGGCCAGCACGACCGCGAAGGTGTGCGAGATCTTGTAACCGGCACCGGGCGAACCTGGCTCATCGAGAGATGAAAAGCGTTGCCCTGACCCGTTCCTTCGGAATAAGGTGTCCCACGATCCCGCGTCATTGCACCTCATTCCCCGAAGGTAGACCAGGCATGCTCCCGGCTTCAAGCATCCCAACTTCGTCGCCGCGCTCGAACGAAGGACCGCTTGGCGAAGTCGGCGCCGATGTCGATGTGCTCATCGTCGGTGCCGGCCCCACGGGCCTTACGCTCGCCGCTCAGCTCCAGACCTTCGGCGTGACCTTCCGAATCGTTGACCGCCTCCTCGACCGCGCGCGCGAGTCGCGCGCCCTCGCCATTCAGGCACGCACCCTCGAGATCCTCCAGGGCCTGGGCATCGCCGAGCGGCTCGTCTCCGCCGGAAGGACCAGTACGCGACTCATGATCCATTTCGAGGATCGCGTGGCGGAGGCGGAACTCGGCGGCTTTCGAGTCCCTGACACCCGCTTCCCGTTCATCCTCTTTCTTTCCCAGGCCGAGACCGAAAGAATCTATGACGACCATCTCGTCGCGCGGGGGGTGCGCGTGGAGCGTGGCGTCGAGCTCGTGGAGTTCAGCGCGCGCGATACCGGGGTGCACTGCACGCTCCGGCATCAGGGCGGTCGTGAGGAAAGGGTACGTACCGCTTACCTGGTTGGTTGTGACGGCGCACACAGCAGTGTGCGGAAGGGTGCGGGGATTCCCTTCAAGGGCGGCACATACCTCCAGGACTTCCTGCTCGGCGATGTTGAAGCCGACGGACCGCTGAGGAATGACACGATCCATTCCTTCCCGGGAGGACGCGGGGTCGCGATGTTCTTTCCACTCGGCTCCCCCAGCACCTGGCGTATCATCGCCATGACGCCGGGCGGCGCGCCTGTCGCGTCGGATGCACCGCTCACGAGTAGCGCTTCGCTCGCCGAGCTACAGTCGGCGATCGCCGGCGCGACGGGCTCGACCGTGCGGGTGCGTGATCCCACGTGGCTCACGCACTTCCGCCTCCATCATCGCCAGACCGCGAACTACCGCATCGGGCGCGTCTTTCTCGCGGGCGACGCTGCGCACATCCACAGCCCGGTCGGTGCCCAGGGGATGAACACGGGCATCCAGGATGCGTGGAATCTCGGCTGGAAGCTCGCGCTCGTGGTCACCGGGTGGGCCGACGAAGCATTGCTGGATTCGTACGAGGCCGAACGGTGGCCCGTGGGACGAGGTTTGCTCCGAACCACGGATCGGATCTTCGGCCTCTTTACCCGGGCAATGTCCGCGGCTCCACTCGCCACGTGGATCCGACGAGAGGTGGTATCGCGAATCCTCCCGCGCGTTCTACGATCGTCGCGACTCCGGGACTTCGCTTTCGGATTCATCTCGGAGTTCCGGATTCACTACCGGAAGAGCCCGGCGGTCGCCGAGGGAAAGCCCGGCTTGAGGGCAGGCCCGAAAGCAGGGGATCGGTTGCCCGATGCGCCGCTCACCCGGGATGGGCATCCGACGTACCTGCAGCGAGAGCTCGCAGGTCCACACATTCACCTGGTACTGTGCGGTGACCCGGATTCCTGGGACCGGACGAAGCTTGCCGAGCTCGGGGCACGATACGGCTCGCTCCTCGTCACGCGCATGCTCGCGCGGAGGGGCCACGCGGCTGGCGTGCTGGTGGATGAGACCGGCGACGGGTTCGCGAGGCTCGGGGTGCGGGACGCGGCGCAGTACATTGTGCGACCCGACGGATACATCGCCTTCCGGTGCGCTGGCTACGATCTCGAAAGCTCTGCCCTATACCTCGCCCGATGGTTTGGGAGCAGCCGTCGAGATTCGTGACTCAACACGGTGCTCTCACAGACGAGTGTCACCGTACGCCCTGTGGCACGACGAAGCCATCGCTCGGCCCTTTCTGGTTAAGAAACGCATTGTACGGGATATGAACGGTGGGGACGCCATGCTTCTCAGGCTGCTCCGGTCGGGCGCGCGTCTCAAGCTGAGGATCATACCAATCCGAATGCGTGGGCATCATTCTCGCGCCCTCCTAACTCTCCCGCTCAACGATACCTTGGCGACGGTGCAGAGTATCCGGTGACGGCAAGGAGGCAGCTCCTCCCGCCGGCAGCCCCGCCTCCCTCACGCGCCTAGGGAACAACACCTGAGGGACCCACCACAGATAGACGATCATCCCGAAGAGTTCGATCAGGGACTGAAAGACGATCACGACCGCAGCCAACTCGAATCCCCCCGGCAGCGCGAGCGCCAGGGGCAGGATCACGAACGAGTTCCGCGTGCCGAAGCTGAACGCCAGCGTCCGTCCTCGTTCCACGGGAAGCGTGAAGAGCCGGGCAAGCAACCGCGCGATCACCCCACCCCCAACGAGGAACAGCGTGAACACCGCCATGAGCCCTCCGACCAGATCGAGGGACATCGCACCCAGCACGATGTCGACCTGAGATGCGGCGACAAGGAGGATCACCAGAGCCAGGAGGGCGATGGAGATCCTGCCCGCCCCGCCGAGACGGGCGGCTCGTCTCGCATCCTTCGCCGCCCATTTCTGGGTTAGGGCAGCCACGCCCAGCGGCAGCAGGATGAGGCCGGCGAATGCGACCACCATGCGGCCACCCGCGAGTCCAAGCGCGACATCACCTCCGAGGAAGAGCCAGAGATAGATGGGCAGCAGCATCATCTGGAGGAGCAGGGCGAGCGGGGAGAAGGCGATCGCCCGTCCCGTGTCACCACCGCCGAGCTGGGTGAAGGAGACGAACCAATCTACGCATGGAACCAGCAGGACCATCAACACGCCCAGCCGGACCGCGGGGTCGTCCGGCAGGATGCCCAGTAGAGCCCAGACCACCAGGGGAACGATGACGAAGTTCCCGGTTACCGCGGCCGCCAGGAACCGTCCGTCCGTGGCCGCTTCCCGGATTCGGGCCATCGGCACCTGGAGGAAGGTGGTGTAGAGAAGCACGCCGAGCGCCGGCCAGAGAACCGTCTCCAGGACAGCCGCACGCTCCGGAAAGAGGGTGCCCGCGGCCAGACCGCCGAGCACCGCTCCCAGGTAGATGAAGATCTGGTATTTCTCGATTCCGTTCGTCATCCCGGTTTCGCCTCACCACGCGACCGGAGGACTCTCCAGCAGTTCCCGCACGGCGGCCCGCAGATCCGCTTCATGGAGGACGCCATGCACGGTCCAGCGGATCTCGCCCCGTTGATCAATCAGGTAGGAGACCGGCACCCCCGTCGCCCCGAAGCGCCGCGTCGCGTCTTCCGTGGCCATGGCCACGGGAAAGCTGTAGCCGTGCTCATGGAAGAAGGATTCGACCGTGCCGGATGCCTCGTCGATGGAGAGGGCCAGGATCGTGAAGCCCTGATCCCGATACTCCTCGAAGACCGTCTGGAAACCCGGCATCTCCGAGCGGCAGCTTCCGCACCAGGTGGCCCAGAAATTCACGAGCACGACCTGACCTCGGAGTTCATCCAGCGAGATCCGCTCGTCCGCGAGGGTCCGTACGCTGAAGCCTTCGATTCGCTCGCTGGCCGGCCGAGTGTCCACGGCCGTGAAGCCTTCAGGGAGGAGGCGATAGCCGAGAATCCCGAGGGCGGTGAGCGCGAGCGCCGTTGCCAGGAGCCGTACACCCCGTCGTTGTTTGAACATGATACCCTGCCTGAGTAAGTGAGCACCGAGACCCTCTGGCGCCGGACTCTTCAGTCGTGGCCATCGAGAAGAGGTCCCGGTGTGAAATGGGAGAACAACTCGTCTGCGGCATCGGCAATCGCCGCCGGCGCTGTGATCGTCACGTGGACACCCGTCTCGTCGTGCGTGAGGTCGAAGTCGAGGAAAGCGCAACAGTCGGATTCCCGAGCTACCAGCTTCTCCACCTCGGCGAACACCTCCCCGTCGTAGGTCAGGTGCAGGGCCGGTCCCTCCCTCCGGCTTCGGCGCAGCGAGCGGAAGGCCAGATCACGGATGTCCGAGAGACGCACCTGGAGGTCACGCGTGCCGAGCGTGCAGGCGATCGCGAGCGCGCTCCTCCAGTCGTCGATCGAGTTCACCCCCTCCGTCGGGGCCAGGTCGCCGGAGTCAGGGTGGCCCGTCGAACGGTTGACGCTTTTCATCAGAAGAATCCCTCACCCCAATCGCTTCCGATTCCATCACCTGACGAAAGCTAATCCTTCAAGTAACTTGAAGGTCAACAGGAGACCGAAATCATGACCATGCACTCCCGCGCGTTGACCATCGGGGCCCTGGCAAAGGCCACCGGCCTTCCCGCCCCGACGATCCGGTACTACGAAGAGATCGGGCTGATCCCCAGGGCCAGCCGCAGTCCGGGCGGGCAGCGCGCCTACGACGAAACCGATATCGAGCGCCTGACCTTCATTCGCAGGTGCCGCGACTTCGGGTTCTCCATCGATCAGGTGCGACTCCTGGCCGACCTCTCCGTCAGCTCGGATCGGGACTGTGCCGAGGTAGGCGATCTCGCCAGAACGCACCTCGACGAGGTGCGGAGGAAGCTGGCCGAGCTTCGCGGGCTCGAGAGGAGCCTCAAGGTCTTCGTCGATCGATGTGAGACCCTGTGCTCGGGTGGCCCGGGACGCGACTGCGTGGTTTTCACGGACATCACGATGTCGAGAACGGTACGGACGCGGACATAGGGGCGACGTTTCTCGTGAATCGGGGCATACCTTCCCGCGATCGTATCGGATTGACGGCAACGGCATAAGCGCCCTGGATCGTCGAACTCTGGTCGCCTCGGACCAACGCTTCCAGCTTGACTCCCCAAGACCTCTCACATATCATTGCACGCTGATGGGTAAAACATCAGTATCCGATGATGTATCGGGATCTCCGCCGGGGACACATCTATGTTGTTGGTCGATTTACGTCAGCCGCTGGCTCTCAAGGCGAAGCTCTTTCGGGGCTTCGCCGATCCTTCGCGACTTGGGATTCTTGAGGCCCTTCGGAAGGAGACGCGTAGCGTCTCGGAGATCGTAGAGATGACGGGACTTACGCAGCCAAATGTCTCCAACCACTTGAGCTGCCTGCTCGACTGTGGCTTCGTCGTCCGCGAGCAGCGGGGGCGCTTCGCCTACTATCGAATTTCCGACGCGCGGGTCGAAACGCTGCTTGCGGGAGTGGACGCGATTCTGGCGGAGGTCGCGCCGGGGGTATCCAGTTGTACTCGCTACGAGGCCGAGGAATCGTGCGACTCCGAATTCGTCAGGTAACGGCGGCGCTCCTTGCGCTTTGCCTTCTCGTCTCGTCAGTCGAGATCGCTCTGGCGGGTACTCCGGAACTGAGGACCGCCGATTCCGAGCCGGTGGATCTCCTCGAAAGGATCGCCACCGACGCCCCGGCTTCGGAGGATGAAGGTGACGAACACGACTGCGCCTGCCTCTGCGCGTGCGGTTGCGCGAATGCACAACTCGTCACCCTTGCAGCAGATCGAACTCCGCTGACCCCATCTGCCCCGGCGCCGAAATTCGAGCGCGTACTCCCTTCCCTCCTCACATTCGAGCCGGATCCTTTCCGCCCTCCTCCCCGCTGACAGCATCGCACTCGTCCGAGAGTGCCTTCTCACGAACCCCGATCCGGCGTCCTTCAGCGCCGGCATGCACTCGCGTCCGCTTCGGTGCGGCGCAGGCGACTATTTCAACTCCAGCGTGACGGATATGAGAAAGCAAAGCTACGGCGCCATCGCCACGGCGTTTATTGGGTTTCTTTTCGGCCTGGCCGGGCCGGTTTACGAGGTGGAGGCGCAGGAGACACCGGGCACGGTGCGGGTCCGGACGGAGAGCGAGGGGGAGCCGCTCTCGAGGGTTCAGGTCAGCTCCGGACAGATCGGCGCCCTGACCGGCGACGACGGCACGGCTGCGCTCCGCCTGCCATCGGGAAGCCACACGATATTCGCCCGGCGCATCGGTTACTCGGAGCCGAGCGCCACTCTCGACGTGCGGGCGGGAATGGACACGACGATCGTGATGGTCCTCGAAGCGGCGGCGACTCAAATCGAGGGCATCATCGTGCTTTCGACTCGAACCGGTCGTCGCATGGAGGATGAGCCGGTTCGCGTGGAGGTGCTGGACAGGGAAGAGATCGAAGAGAAGATGATGATGCTTCCTGGGGACATCAGCATGATGCTCAACGAGACGAGCGGCCTGCGAGTCCAAACGACCTCCCCCTCCCTCGGGGGCGCCAACATCAGAATTCAGGGACTGCGAGGCCGGTACACGCAGATCCTTTCGGACGGCCTGCCTCTCTACGGTCAGACCGGAGCGCTGAGCATGCTGCAGATTCCGCCGATGGACCTGGGCCAGGTCGAGGTGATCAAAGGCGTGGCTTCAGCGCTATATGGATCGTCCGCCCTGGGCGGAGTCATCAATCTCGTCTCGCGCCGTCCGGACGATGAGCGCGAGGTGTTGCTCAACCAGACCAGCCGGGGTGGGACCGACGCCGTGCTCTGGTCCGCTGGCGAACTCAGTGAACGCTGGGGCTACACGCTGATCGGCAGCGGCCATCGACAGAGCCGCCACGACGTGAACGACGATGGCTGGGCCGACCTGCCGGGTTACCGGCGGGCGGTCGTACGACCCCGACTCTTCTGGGACGACGGGGCCGCTCGTTCCTTGTTCGTGACTGTCGGAGGAACGGTCGAGGACCGCGAGGGCGGAACCCTCGACGGCTCCGCGACGCCCGCGGGAACAGTCTACCGAGAGAGTCTGGAAACCCGGAGGGTCGATGTGGGCGTTGTCGGCCGGATGCTCATGACGAGTGGCCGTCTCTTGAACCTTCGCGCGTCGGCAATGGGACAGAGGCACCACCATCTCTTCGGTGAGGTCGGCGAGAGGGACCTTCACAGCACTGCCTTCACCGAAGCCTCTCTCACCGGGACGAATGGAGGCCACACCTGGGTGCTGGGCGCCGCTCTCCAGCACGAGGGATACGACGCTCGCGATGTCCCCGGCTTTGACTATTCCTACACGATTCCTTCGTTGTTCGTGCAGGACGAGATCATGCCGGCTAGCTGGATGACGATCGCGGCAAGCGGCCGTTTGGACATGCACAGCGAGTACGGCAACTTCTTCAATCCGCGCCTGTCCTTGCTGCTGCGTCCGGGAACGGAATGGAACGCCCGGGCCTCCATTGGCGTTGGGCGATTCGCGCCGACGCCGTTCACGGAAGAGACCGAAGCAACCGGGCTCTCTCCGCTCGAGCCCTTGCGGGATCTGAAGATGGAGACGGGTCGGAGCGCTTCACTGGACATCGGACGAACGATCGGCCCGTTCGAGGTCAACGGCACGCTCTTCGGCTC
>CAZWJE010000088.1:0-12262 GCA_964634395.1 uncultured Gemmatimonas sp.
CGCGCGAGGAGGAATTTGTAGCGTTCGTTGGTCTCCTCCGCGGTGCCGAAACCGGCGAACTGACGCTTCGTCCAGAGCCGGGTGCGGTACATCGTGGCGTACGGACCCCGGGTGAAGGGATACCGCCCGGGCGGGCCGAGCCGCTCGTTGTAATAACGGGCTTCGCGTTCCGACGGGTCGGGTCGGTCGAGTGGGGTGTAGAGAGGTTCGACGACTCCGCCGGAGACGGTGTCGAAGGAGATGTCTCGTTTGGGGGCCTCGGCGGAAGCCGTCCGCCATTCGTCGAGTTCCGCGCGAAGCCGGGTGAGTTCACGCTCGGCGGTTTCGACGCGATCGCGGAGTTCCGCCGGATCCGAGTCACGTTCGGCGATGCTCATGCGGTCGTACCGGCTGGGTGTGAAGCGAAGGACGGGCCGCCCGAACCGCGAGGAGGCGCGGACGTGGCTACATGAGTTCTCCGACGATCCGCGCCGCCACCGAGTAGGGCGACTCCTCCCCTGACTCGAGCTTCGGAAGCGCCTCTCGCAGAATCCTCTCGCCCGGACCCTTTCGCCAGGCGAGAACCTTCAATTCGCGCTCCACGACCGCGCGGGTGCGCTCCTCGAATCGTCGGCGACGGCGGCGAGCGAGTTCGCCCGATGCGTGCAGATACCCCAGGTGACGGTCGAGGGTCGCCACGACTTCGTCGACTCCCTCTCCCTTCTGGGCCACCGTCTTGAGGACCGGAACCGCCCACGTGCCCGTGTCATCCGCCACCTCGGCCGACCGTACGCGCGCCGATGAGGCGACGGTGCGAAGGCTCACCCCGTGGTGGCCCGCGGCCGGCGCCGCGCCCTCTCCGAGCCGCATGTGCAGCATCACTTCGAGGTCCTGCGCGACGCGGTCCGCGCCGGGACGATCGGCCTTGTTGATCACGAACACGTCCGCGATCTCCATGAGGCCCGCCTTCATCGCCTGCACCGAATCCCCGGATTCCGGGACGAGCACCACCACCGTCGTGTCCGCGGTACCGGCGATCTCAAGTTCCGACTGGCCGACCCCGACGGTCTCGGTGATCAGGCGGTCGAAGCCGAACGCGTCGAGCACGTCGGCGACTTCCTTACTCGACATCGCCAGGCCGCCGAGCGATCCGCGGGTGGCCATCGAACGGATGAAGACACCCCCGTCGAGCGACACCTCCGCCATGCGGATTCGGTCACCGAGCAGGGCACCGCCGGTGAACGGCGAGGTGGGGTCGACGGCGACGATCCCGACCCGGTCGTCGCGTTCCCGATAGCGAGCGGTGAGTCGCGATGTGAGGGTGGATTTGCCGGCACCCGGCGGACCGGTGACGCCGATGCGGTGGGCGCGGCCCAGGTTCCCGTGTATGCGATGAAGGAAGGTATCGAACCCGGGCCGCTGGTTCTCCACGATGGAGATCGCGCGGGCGAGAGCGGTTCGCTCGCCCGCGCGAAAACGTCGGAGCAGGTGGTCTATCTCCGCGCCGTCGGGCGCCGCGGTCACTTCTGGACCGCGTCGAGCGCGCCCTCGACCAGTTCCAGGTTCGTACGCGCGACCGCGTGGCTCGGATCAGCGTCCACCGTCTCGCGCCAGTAGGAAAGGGCCATCGCGCGATCGCCCCGCTTGTAGGCGATGTTGCCGAGCTTGAAGAGGGTCTCGGGCGAAACCGGACCTTCCGCTCGCGCGAGTCGCTCATAGATCGCGCCGGCCTCGTCGTAGGCACCCCGTCGATAGAGCGTGTCGGCGAGACCCCGACGTGCCTGCGGCAGTTCCGGCCCCTCCTCGACGGCCCGCCTGTAGAGCGCTTCCGCCGTCTCGATATCGCCCGACCGCTCATGAGCGGCGGCCGCGTTCACCAGCAGCCGCGGAGCCCGGGAATGTCGGTCGGCGCCCTCCTTCGCCCGGACCATCGCGTCCACCAGACGACCCGCACCGCCGAGCGCCACGATCGAGTAGACGTAATAGGAGGCCGGCTCCTCGCCCGCCGCGTTCGAGACGCGCACGGAGTCGTACGCGTCGAACGCCTCGCAGCCCCGGGTGAACTCGCCACGCCGGGTGAGCAGGATGGCGCGCGCGAGGAGAAGCGCCCGATCTCGCGGGAACTCCTTGAGCGCCTCGTCGACCGCCATCGACGCGTCCTCCACCCGGCCGGACAGCTCCAGAGCGAGGCTGAGGTTGTGGAACGACGACGCCTGCCCTCCCCCGGATTCGATCAATCGCATCAGGCGGCGGATCGCGGGGCGGGACCGACGTTGCCGGAGCGCGATGGAGCCGAGGAAGAACTGCGCTTCCCGGTTCGTCGGCTCGATCTCCAGCACCTTCAGGAACTCGCGCTCCGCCTCCTCGAACATCGACGTTCGATAGAAGGCGAATCCCAGGTTACGGTGCTCCTGGATCCGTCCCGGCCGCACCTCTTCGACCGCGGCTTCGCGCTTCTTTCCCCTGTTGCGCAGGTATCCCGCCTGGACGAGCCCGAAGACCGCCTTGCACCCGTCGAACTCGAGCAGCCCCGCCTCCTCGACGACTTCGCGGACGCTCCGGCTCCCATCGATATGGGGCAGGACGCGGCGTTCGGTGTCCGACAGCTCCGCGCGCTCAGGGTCCCCGTGACTGCGATCGACGGCGAATACCATCTCCGGCACGACCTTCTTCTCGATCAGCGTCCACTCATCCACCCGGCGGGCCCCTTCGAGCAGCAGCCCTTCCGGATTGATCAGGACGGTGACCTCTTCGGCGTCGGGAACGTCGTCCGCCTCGAAGTAGAACGTCCCCTGGTTCCAGGTGAAGAGGTAGTAGACCGCTTCCTCGATCTGGAGCCGGATGAAACGCTCGAGGCTCTGGCGGGTGAGCACGCCACGGCGGATGAGAATCTCGCCGAGGCGTGGAGAACTCCGCGACGTCTGCTCGGCGACCGCGTCCCGCAGTTGATCGGCGTCGATCTCGCCGTTCTTGACGAGGAGGTCGCCAAGCCGGTCACGACGGTTGACGATCGCCGCCTGGGTGATCATCCCCTCGTCGAAGTAGATGTGGCCGAAACTCCCGCGGTCGGAGACGGAGAGGCATCCCGTCTTGCGACCCAACGCGAGGAGCTGGAGCACGTCCGCGAGGCTGGCTTCCCGGAGGCTGCCCTTGATCGCCATCAGGTGGTCTCCGCGAGAAGTCTGCCTTCGATGTCGACCCAGTCGAGAACGAGCTTGTCCGGGTTGAGGAACCATGCGTCGACGACGGGGCCCGGTACGGTGCCGGCCTCGTCACCCTCGTGCGCGAGCGCCTCGCGAGCGGCGATCGCCGAGGCCAGCTGTGCTTCCGCCGAGGCCAGGCTGACCGGGTCGTTGATCCGCGTCTCGATCCCCATCGCGGCGAGTTCGCGGCGGATCGTGACCAGCCGCTCCGCGTCGCGCGAGAACGCCATGAGGAAGCTGTCGACGTCCAGCGGCGTATCCGCGTGGAGCGCCTCTTCCAGCCGCCCGGTGCGGATCCCCTCTCCTTCCCAACGGAGGATCGCCTCCGCGATCCGGCGGCGCCACGGCGCGGTCTCGACCACGGTCGCGAGCGTGCGGCTCACGTCGTCAAGGAACGAGCCGAATTCGTCGGCGCGACCCCCACCGCGCGGATCACCGGACCGGGTGGCGAGCACGGTGAGGTCTTCCGGCCGCACCTCGCGGCCCTTCTCTTCGGCCGCCTGGATGACCGATCGAACCGCCTCGCGGAGCGACCCGACATCGGGGAATCCACGGGCCGCGAACGCCTCCACGAGACTGCTCGGCAGCGCCACGCCCCGCTCGCGCGCGGTCTCCGTGGCCACCAGCCGGACCGTCGCCGGATCGGGCGATCCGATCGTGACCACCAGCCCGCGCGTGATCAGGGCGAGCAGTTCCGGCGTGAAGCCCGCCAGTTCTCCGGGCGGGACGGTCGACGCGAGCACGAGCTGACGGCCTTCCGCGAGCATTCGCTCGATCACCGTGCACAGTTCGATCTGCGTCCGCTCCATCCCCGCGAAGCGCTCGACCTCGTCGACGAGCAGGAAATCCACCGGCAGGTACGATTCGACGAAACGATCCGCGTCTCCCTCGGCGAGTGCCTCCGTGAGGCGGTCGGCGATCGCTCCGGCGGTTTCCACACGCACGATCGCGTCGAAGGAGATCGTCGCGACATAGCGCGCTATGGCATGCAGGAGATGCGATTTCCCGACACCGGTACGACCGTGTACGAAGAGCGGGTTGTAACTCGTCCCCGGGTTCTCGGCCACCTTCCTCGCCGCCCGGGCGGCGAGCTCGTTCGAGCCGCCGATGACGAACCGATCGAAGGTGAAACGTTCCTCAGGCATGGTTCGCCACCGGTTCGGTGACCGCGTTCAGTCCGCCCGCGATACGCGCGAGTACCAGGCCGGTGATCGCCTCGAGCGTCTCGAACACACCCGTGCCCTCGGTGGCCGACGCCTCGAACGCGGGGAGCGATCGATAGTTCAACGCGCGTTCCAGCTCCGAGACCGGCACGGCGTCGTCGAGGTCCCGTTTGTTGTACTGAAAACAAAGGGGGATTCCGCGCGGATCGACGTTCTGGTCGAGCAGGTTGCGCTGCAGGTTCCGGAAACCTTCCACGTTCTCGTCATGCCGCTGAACGCGGCTGTCGGCGACGAAAACGACGCCGTCGGCCCCCTGGAGGACGAGTCGGCGGGTCGCATCGTAATAGATCTGGCCAGGCACGGTATAGAGCTGGATGCGCGTTTGATAACCCGAGATCAGCCCGAGGTCGATCGGGAGATAATCGAAGAAGAGCGTACGGTCACCCTCGGTGGCGAGAGAGACGATCTCGCCTTTCCGGTCGTCAGCGACCGCCGCGTGAATGTATTGCAGGTTGGTCGTCTTCCCCGAGCGGCCGGGTCCGTAGTAAACGATCTTCGCCGTCACTTCGCGGGCGGCATAGTTGACGATCGGCATCTCTAGCTCCGCCTCCAGAACCCCGGGCGAGTACGGGTTTCGAGCCGCGCGAGACCGGCGGCCAGTTCCGCCTCGAGATTCTCGATGTGGTGGGCGCGCGAGACGGCCGGCCAGTCGGCGCGTTCGAGCGGCACAAGGAAGTCACGAAAGAGCATCCTCACCAATCCAATCGTCGAGTCCCCGCCGAAGACGCAGAGCATGAGGATCTCGCCGGCGGGCGCGGGAATCTTCCCCATGAATACCTGGTATTCACCCTGTCCCTGATAGAGCTGCGAGAACCCGGAGGCTCCGGTCATCCGCGCGATCTCGGCGGAAGCCGCGTTCACCCCCGCCGCGAGTGAGGCCAGCGCGGCGATGTCCGCCTCACCCGTCGTGCCGCACCGGGAGACGACCCGTCCACTCGTGTCGAGCGCCAGGACGAAGCGCACCCGGGATTCCCGCACGAACGTTTCCAGCCGAGGAGCGAGGAGGGCGTGCACACCCTCCCAGTAGGCTGGATCCGGACCGGCTTTTCTTCCACCCGCCTCCACGAGCCGGAGCGCGCGTCGGAGCCGCGGGTCGTCGGGATCCAGGGTGAGTGCCCGTCGAAGGTGCCTCGCGGCTTCCTCCAGTTCACCCCGCTCGATGCACAGGAAGGCGATCGCCCGTCGAGACGCCAGGTCGAACGGATCGAGCCGGAGCGCGATATCCCATTCGTCGTAGGCTTTCTCCGTATCCGAAGCATCTCGATAGATGCGCCCCAGGACGTAGTGGGCCTCGACGTGGGTCGGATGACGATGCAGCCCGCGCACGCAGACACGCCGGGCGATGTCGAGCCGGCCCTGGACGCGATAGAGGTCCGCCAACGGCACGAACGCGAGGCTCCCCGGGTCACGCGCGACCTCCGCCTGCAACCGGCGGACACCGCTCGGATTCCCCTGGCCGTTCCCCTGGCCGTTCCTCGAGGCGGAGCTCATTCGACCGCCTCCTCCAGCGCCGCCATCAGCCGTTCGAGCCCTTCCGACATTCGCGCGCCGATCTCGCGTCTCTCATTGGAAGTGTCGGACAATCGACGGTACGTGTTCAGCGCGCGGCGACCACGGGCGAGTTCTCCCCCACGCAATGACGCCCGCGCCAGGTGGAAATAGGCCGAAGATAGAAGCGGGTCGAGTTCGACCGCGCGATGGAACGCGCGGATCGCCGCCTCATGGTCACCCCGCTCGCTGAGGATCCGTCCGTGAAGCACGAAAACCGGCGCGGCGGCGGGACGCTGAGCGAGGAGCGCGGCGACACGCCGATCGGCCTCCTCCAGCCATCCGGCGCGCAGTGCCTCTTCCACGCCGCGTACCTCCGCCTCCCAGTCCGCCGCGCCGGATGGGCCGCCCGAACGCGGGCTGATCTCCACGATCCCCGCTTCGACCAGTCCGTAAAGCGCGCGCGCGACCTCCAGTTCGGTGCGTCCCAGGCCCCGCGCGATCCGCTGCAGTGTAGCCTCGCCGTCCACCTTGGCGAGCACCTCCCATTCGACTGGCTCGAGCGACAGCGATCCACCACTTCCGTTCGCCCCGGCGGCGAGGATCGGCAGCGGGTCGGGGTCGGGAAGACTCCCCGTGACTTCGGCCCATTCGTCCAGGCGACGGACCGCTTCCATCAGTACCCCGTCGACCGGCAGACGGACCTCGATCTCGGCGGAGGCCCGGGCCGGGGTTTCCTCGAAGCGCACGTGTCCATCGACCCAGCGCATCAGGTCGAAAACGGCCTCTTCGATCTGCAGCCGCAGGTGACGGCGCACTTCGCTCTCGCGAACGGCGCCCCGCGCGACGAGGATTTCCCCGAGACGTCTCTCCGGAGCGGTTCGCTGGGCTTCGACGGCGGAGCGGATCTGCTCTTCCGTCGCCCGCCCAGAGCCGATGAGCAGGTCTCCGATCCGGCTTTCCCCCGCCGAACTCGTCGCGCCGACCAGGGCGCCCCCCTCGAGTTCCAGGACCGTCGACAGGCCCGCCGATTCGTCGCTCACCACCAGCCGCCCCGTTCTTCGCGAAAGGAAAAGGAGCTGGAGAAGGTCGCTCAGCGCGAGTTCGCGGACCGGCCCCTCGATCGGCATCGCTCAGGCACTCCGTCGAGCCGACGCCGCCAGGGTCGTTTCGTGGCGCGCGATCTCTTCTTCGACGGCCCGGGCGGTCTCATCATCGAGCCCGACCTCGAGCGCGCGGCGCCAACAAGCAATCGCCTCATCTCTCTCGCCCGAGGCGAGCCAGGTGTCGCCCAGCCGGAGCCAGGCGATCGCGAGGGTGGGGTCATAACGGAGCACGCGGCGGAAGGCGAAGATGGCGTCGGCTTCCCGACCACTCCACTGCAGCGTCTCGCCGAGCTTGAGCAGGGCGTCGAGGTGGAAGGGATCGTCATGGAGGAGATCGGCCAGGGCGTCGACCGCCGCGTCCGGGTCGCCCCGTTCCAATTCCCCGTCGGCGACGAGGATCGCCGCCTCGGCATAGCCCGGAAGCGCCTCGAGGGCCGCGCGGCCCTGCTCGATGGCCTCCGCGACCAGACCATCCGCCAGATAGAGACCACCGAGTTCGATGCGCACGGCGATCCTGTCAGGATCCGCCTCCAGGGCGCCGATCAGTGCCCGACGAGCCAGATCGGACCGACCGGCGACACGCGCGGCCGAACCGATGCGGGAGAGCAGTCCGGCATCTCCCGGACGCAGCTCCATCAGACGCGTGAAGCGATCGATCGCGGCCTCCGCGTCGCCAAGGGCGAGTCGCGCCTCAGCCTCCAGCCGACCCGCCTCGAAACGATCACCGCCCTCCTGAGCCACCGTCACCGCTTCCGGAAGCGCCAGCTCCACCTTCCCGAGCGAAAGGAGCGACCAACCGCGCCCCAGGTGCGCTCGCTCGCGGCGCTCCGACCACCCCGCTTCCCGTAGCGGGGCCAGCGCCGCGTCGAACCGGTCGAGCGCTTCCCCGTGCAATCCCTGCATACGGAAGATCTCACCCGAGAGCAGAGCGGCGTCGACGGGATCACCTCCCGCCGCCGCGACTCGCTTCACCTCGGCGAGAGCGCGGCCGAACAGCCCTTTCGAGAGATAGTCCTCCGCCAGATCGAAACCGGGGATGGTCGACCGTGACCGCGCCTCCCGCCCGCGCCGCAGTCCCGCGAAAATCTCCGCGATCTCGCCGGTTGAAACCGAGAAGTCGCGTACGCTCTCTTCCCGGGAGATCCGCGTCTCCGCGGCGATCTCGGGAGCGAGCACTTCGGCGTACTCGTACTGGAGCTCGATCACCAGCCGGAGTCGGGGCGCCGTGAAGTACGGATTGAGCGCCAGCGCCCGTTGCGTCTCCCGCAGTGACCCCTCCAGATCGCCCATCCGATTCAGGAGGAAACCCATCCGGTACCGGGCTTCGGCAGACTCGGGGGCCAACTCGATCGCCCGCGCGAGCGCCCGCCGCGCTTCCCGCAACTCCCCACTCTCCGAGAGCACGGCGCCGATTCCGAGCCATCCCGGCGCCGAATGCGGATCCTCTTCGACCGCCGCGCGGAACGAGGCCAGCGCATCGCGCCTCCGGCCTTCCTCCAGCGCCAGGATACCAAGATTGCAGTGGGCGTCCGGTGGCGCCCCCGGGCGCATGGACGCCTCGTATATGAGGGTCCTCGCTCCCGCACGGTCACCGCGGTTGGCGAGCGCGACTCCGAGGTTGTTTCGCGCCAACGAGTACCCCGGATCGATCGCGAGCGCCGCTTCGTACCGCGATTCCGCCCGCCCTCGCTCGCCGGCCCGGTGCAGACATACCCCGAGCTCGTTCAGTAACTTGGGGGAAGGACCGTATTCCTCGATGAGCGACCGATAGAGGTTCGCCGCCTCGCCGTCGCGTCCCGCCACCAACAGTACTTCCGCGCGGGCGTGCGCCACCAGCCGCGCGTCTTCGCCATGTTCGAGCGCGCGTTCGAATGCCCGCAACGCCTCCTCGTACAACCCCTTCTGCCTGTACGCGACGCCGAGGTGGTAGTCCGCCAGGAAGCGGCCCGTCAACGCTTCCGGCCGGTTCCCCCTGTCCCCCACGAGCTCCGCGTATCGTACCGCGCTGTGCCGATCGATCGAGAGGCCCGGGCGCACTTCGCCCAGCCAGGGGGCCAGCTCGAGCGCGCGCGCGAGCGCCGTCTCCGCCGCCTCACTTTCGTCCAGGTCGCCAAGCACGAACGAGAGCAGGTGATGCGCTTCGGCGAACTCCGGAGAGAGTTCGATCGCCCGCGCGAGCACCCGCCGCGCTTCTTCGCTGCGACCCTGATGATAGTGCAGCTCACCGACGTGGAAGTGGAGGACGGCGCTGTCGGGATCGGAGCGGAGCGCGCGTTCGTAGATCGATCGCGCCTCATCGTACGCCCCCGCCTCCTTCTCGGCGCGGCCGAGCTCCACGAGGACCCGCGGATCATCCGGCGCGATCGCGAGCAGTCGGCGCAACTCGAGACGAGCCTCTTCGGCCCGCCCGGCATGCCGATGCGCCCGCGCCAACCGCCACCGCGCCTCGCGGTCGCCCGGGGACGCGCGCAACCGTTCCCCGAGTTCAGCCGCCAGTCGGTCGTAGAAGCCGCTCGCGAGGTAGGCAATCTCGATGTTGCGAAGGGCCACCGACATCGCCGGATCGATCTCGAGCGCGCGCTGGAACTGGTCGACGGCTTCCTCGACCAGCCCCTTGTCGAAATAGAGGACGCCCAGATTATTGTGTCCGCCGGCGTCACCGGGTTCGATCCGCGACGCGAGGCCGATCAGGATCGTCCGGTCCCGTTCGGGGAGGCTGGGCAACACGGTAGAGACTCCTGCCACGGTCATTTCAACCCAGACGGAGGGCGTCGAATATGATCCGAAGGGAGGCGAGACTCGGGAGGTAGATGAACTGGCCGGTGACCGGCTCGGCTCCGCGGAGCGCGAATCGGGTTTCGATGCTGAACGCGTACCCACCGGAATGCGCTGGCCCCGGCGTCAACCGGGACAGCACCGCATCCGCTCGATCAAGCTCGAGCCGCGGGACGGAGGGAAGGAGCATCAGGCCGAGGAAATCCGATAGTGCGTTCATGTGCGCGGCGGAGACGATGTTTGCCGCTTCCGTCACCGCCGATCGTTCCAGATCGCCGAAATCCTCCACGTCACCCGGACGCCGGTCGAGGAGCAGTTCCGCGAGCCGACATGCCGACGCGAATGGCAGCACGAGCGAAGTCTGCCCCGTGAGATCACCGACGACCGGGATGATCACGGCCGCGATCCGCTCACCCCGTTCGCCCAACCCCTCCGGGATTTCCTCGGAGGGCGCGACCTGGAGGAACGGAACGGAGACATCGATCGGCGCGCCGGTCATCTCCGCGAGCGCCGTCGCGGCATGTCCCGCGCCGATGTTGGCGAGTTCGCGAAGCGCGTCGAACTGACGTTCGCGCAATGAATGTATGGTCTTCGGGTCCCCGTTCAATGAGTTCGGCCGTTGAGTTCGGCAATCTTCCGAGGCGGCGATCACGCGAGTACTCTCCGCGCCGCCTCCAGGACGCGGCCGGGCTGGAACGGCTTGACGATGAAGTCACGGGCACCAGCCTCGATCGCGTCGACCACCAGCGCCTGCTGGCCCATCGCGCTGCACATCAGGATGCGGGCTTCGGGATCGATTCGCATGATCTCCCGAACCGCGTCGATCCCGCCCATCTCCGGCATGACGATATCCATCGTGACCAGATCGGGCTTCAATGTCCGATACAGTTCCACGGCCCGCAGCCCGTTCGACGCCTCTCCGGCGATCCGGTACCCGGCCCGCATGAGTATATCGGAGATCATCCTCCGCATGAAGATCGCGTCGTCACAGATGAGGACGCTGATGTTGCTGATATCGCTCACGAAGCGCAACCCGTGCGGGGAACTGTAGGGACGGGACCCGTCGTCCCCATGTACACCCGCTTCGGAGCGGGCATCTCTCTCGGACTTACCCTCTAGTATCGTCTCCGGGACGGTCCAGGCAATGCCGACCGCCTCGCCCCCGCCGACCGCGAAGAAGGGCGCTCCACCCGGATTCCGGGCCCTCTCGCCCGCCCTTCACGCCGACGTCCGCCGGGCCCACTCCGCGACGGCGGACAGATCCGGAGGAAGCGGGGCCTCGAAGCGCATCGGCTCGCCGGTGCGCGGGTGTTCGAAGCTCAATTCAGTCGCGTGAAGGAACTGCCTCGGCGTTCGTCGCGCCAGTTCGGTCGCCCAGGCGCGGGCGGAGCCGGAGATCCCCTTCTCTCCGCTTCGCCCATACGTTTCATCCCCGACGACGGGATGACCGATATGTCTGAGGTGTACGCGGATCTGGTGGGTTCGTCCGGTTTCGAGCTGGGCGGTGATCAGCTCCGCGGCGCGCCAGCGTTCCAACGGCCGAAAATGCGTCACCGCGGGCCGCCCGGCGTCGATGATCGCCATGCGTTTCCGATCCGTGGAGCTGCGAGCGATCGGCGCGTCGACCGTCACCCCCTCGCTCGACAGGTGGCCCCAGGCCGCGACGAGATAGCGCCGCCGGACTTCGCGTCGCTTCAGCGCCTCCGATAACCCGCGATGCGCGGTGTCGTTCTTGGCGACGACCATCAGCCCCGATGTGTCCCGGTCCAGCCGATGCACGATTCCGGGACGCAGTACTCCGCCGATCCCCGAGAGATCGCGGACCCGGTGAAGCAGCGCGTTCACCAGCGTTCCCGAACGGTTGCCGGGCGCCGGATGGACGACGAGTCCGGCGGGCTTGTTCACGACCAGCACGTCCGCGTCCTCGTGGACGACATCGAGGTCGATCGGCTCGGCTTCGACCGTCGACGTCTCGGGGGGCGGAACGCGTACGACCACGCGATCTCCCACGTCAGGACGGTGCCGTTTCTTCGGCACCTTCCCGTTCACGGTGACTCGCCCTTCCTCGATCAGCCGTTCGGCGCGTGACCGGGATATCTCCAGCCTGGAGGCAACGAGCACGTCGAGGCGATGGCCCGCTTCGTCGGGGACAACGTCGACGACCCGCGATTCATCCTCCATCCGCCGTGGCATCGCGGTCTTCGCGCCAGAGCGAAATCGCGAGGAGGATCGCGCCGACCGTGACGCCGATATCCGCGATGTTGAACACCGGCCAGCGCGCCGCGCCGATTCCGAAGTCGAAGAAGTCGATCACGCCGCGAGAGGAGCGAAGTCGGTCGATGAAGTTGCCGAGCGCCCCGGCCGTCACCAGCGAGATCGCGAGCAACCGCAGCCGGTCGGCGGATGGCGTTCCCCGGAACCAGCCGATGAGGACGACCACGCAAACCACGGTGAGCGTCAGGAAGATGTACCGGGAGGCGGGCCCCAG
>CAZWJE010000089.1:0-11395 GCA_964634395.1 uncultured Gemmatimonas sp.
CGGTTCGACGAGAGACGCTACGCCGGCTGCCCGTCAGGGCCGTTCGGGAAGGGCGCCGCGGTCCCACGCATCGACGAGGATCCGGCAGCAGAGCGAGCCGCGGTCGGCGCCGTCACGCAGGATTTCGACATCGTCCACCCATCGTTGTTCCACGTACCGCGTCGCGTCGGAAGTCGACAGGGTGACATCGGGGTCGCCGGCGACGACGGTGGCTTCGACGTCGGTGAGCGTCATCCCCCGGGTCGGCGCCGCCGTGAGTTCGCCGACGATACGGCCCACCCGGAGCTCGACGCCGAGCTTTTCTCGCCCGACCCGGGCCGCCGCCTGGGTGAGGGACTCGTCCGGGCGCAGAGACGTGGCCGGCAGCCCCCAGATCCCGGGGAGATCCTCATCGTCGTCGGGCCTCCGCACAGCGAGGAACCGTCGGTCCCCCTCGCGGCGGACCACGACGGCCACGGATCGCTTCATCGTTGAGTTTTCGTCCATGGGAGCACAATATCCGTTTTCGTTCCTCCACCGACACCCCGAGCGTCTCGTCCCGCTTGATACTTCGCCGCCTCCTCGCACCGCTCAACGCGATCGCCGAGTTCGATCGCGAGGCGCTGTCGGGGCTTCGAAGCGGCGCGACGAACCCGCTCTTCCGGGCGTTCCCCGCGTTGGCCGACCGGATACCCTGGCGGCCGTTATGTCAATCGCCGACGCCGATCGAGTCACTGCCCGTCGATGCGGGCCTGGCCCGGCTCCACGTAAAGCGGGATGATCAGTCACACCCGGGGTATGGCGGCAACAAGCCGCGCAAGCTCGAGTTCTTCCTCGCGGAGGCGGAGCTCTCCGGGCGGGACACGCTCATCACCCTGGGCGGCGTGGGCTCCAATCACGCGCTCGCGACCGCGATCCACGGCGGTGCTCTCGGCTTCCGGACCGACCTGGTGCTCTACACGCAGCCGCCGGGCCCGCATGTGCGGCGCAACCTCGGCGGTTTTCTCGCGGCGGGGGCGCGTCTCCATTACGCGGGCGGCACGGGTCAGGCGTTCCTGGAGGCGCGGCGCCTCTTCGCGCGCCGGAAGTCGGAAGGCGCGCGTCCATACTTCATCATGGTCGGTGGCAGCACGCGACTCGGGGTCCTGGGCCACGTGAGCGCGGCGCTGGAGCTGGCGGGCCAGGTCCGCGCCGGCGAGATTCCCGAGCCGGACACGATCTTCGTCGCGCTCGGGACCGCGGGCACCGCCGCCGGCCTGGTGGGCGGCCTTCGTCTCGCCGGGCTGCGCTCGCGGGTCGTCGCGGTGCGCGTCGCCGACCCGATCGTCGCCAACGCGCGGCTCGTCTCGTACTTCGCGACCGACGCGCTCGACTTCCTGCGGCGGGCGGATCCGTCGATCCCCCCGATCGCGCTCGGCCCGAATGATTTCAGGGTGGACACCGGATGGTACGGCAAGGGCTATGGGCACGCGACCGCCGAGGGCGAGGCCGCGATCCGCGATGTCGACGCCGGGCTTTCCCTGGAGACGACGTATACCGGGAAGGCGCTCGCCGCCTGCCTCGATCATTGCCGTCGCGCGAAGCGCCCGGTGAACGTACTCTTCTGGAATACCTATAGTTCGGCACCGGTCCAGACGCCGGTTTCATGGGCTGAACTGCCCGCCAGAGTCCATCATTTCGCGATGAACGATCAACTTTCTCCTTGACAGAGCCGATGCCCGAACAGATCGTGTTGCCCCTGCAAGCCGCCGATCCGCGTACATTCACCGGCACCGCGTATATCCGTCTCATGGCGGGAGCGGAACGCGAAAGCCGGGTGAAGCTGTACTATGTGCGGTTTGAACCGGGCGCCCGGACTCATTGGCACACGCATTCGGGAACGCAGTTGCTGGTGATTTCCTCGGGGCGGTGCCGTTACCAGAGGGAAGGCGAGTCCGTCCGGGAAGCCGATGCGGGAGAGAGCGTGAAGTTCGAGCCGGGCATCCGGCACTGGCACGGAGCCGTGGAGGGAGAGGCCGCCGAGCATATCGCGGTCAACCTCGACACTGGCGAGACGGAGTGGATGGAGGAAGTTTCCCACGCCGAGTACCGGAGTGCACCCGCGGCGAGTGGCGGGTGATGCGGACGCTTCCGGGCCTGTTCCGGCCCGCTTGCCACGGCCGATCCGCCGGCCACTGATTTGTCCGTTGTCCCACCGTCCGACTACGGCTTGATTCGTCGCATCCGACTGTCCGGTTGCCGGGTCATAGCCCAACCAGAGGAGAAGGCAAATGGCCGCACCGAAGAAGAGTGGAACGAAGAAGGCCGCCAAACCCGACGCGCGTGGCGGGCTCGCCGCGCCCGTCAAGCCCGACGCGACTCTCGCCGCGGTCGTCGGTAGCGCCCCTCTCACCCGCGCCGAACTGACGAAGAAGGTCTGGGATTACGTCAAGAAGAACAATCTCCAGGATCCGAACGACAAGCGTTCCATCGTCGCCGACGCGAAGCTCAAACCGATCTTCGGCAAGGACAAGGTCACGATGTTCGAGATGACGAAGCTGGTGAACCAGCACGTCACTTCGGCCTGATCAACCGTACCCGCTGACGGCACCGTCGCACCGACGAACGGGCCGGGTATCCCGCGACGCGCCATGCGCCGCGTGGTCCCGGCCCGAATCGTTTCCGCGTCTTTCGTGTCTCGTCGGCCCGCGGCCCGCGCGACCGATGACACCCCTCACCTGAATCGCCCCCCGCGCCGGAGCATATTCTCCGCCTGCCCGCGCGCTCATTCGAGGCGTCGCGCGAGCGCCGCTCTCAGCGGCCCGGACCGGTCATTGACCGTCACCCCACGTGACGTTTCCGGTGTAGCTCACCATCCAGCCGATCCCGAAGCGGTCACGGAGCGAACCGTAGCTCTCCGCCCACTCCGTTCGGGCCAGCGCCATCTCGACGGTTCCGCCGGCGGCGAGCGCGTCGAAAAGGCGGCCCGCTTCTTCCGCGTCGTCGGCCTCGATGGCGATGTAGAAGTTGTTCCCCTGCTGGAGCGTGGCGGGGAAACCTTCGATCACGTCGGTCGCCATGAGGACGTTGCCGCTCCCGAGCGCGATCGAGACGTGCGCCATCTTGTCGAGCTCGCTTTCGGGAGCTCCCATTCCGTTGTCGCCGAAATCCCGGTAGCGGACCGCCCGCACCTCCGTTCCGAACACCTTCCCGTAGAAGTTGAAGGCCTCCTCGGCATTGCCCGGGAAGTTCAGGTAGGGATTGACCGCTTTCATTCTCGTATCTCCGTTTCGGGTTGGCTCTGGACGGACACTATTGGTCGCTCGTCCATGGCCGCAATCGACACGCCGGAACGACTCCTCCGATCGAAAATCCGGTCAGACGGCCGCGCTGATCTCCTCCTTCAGCTCGGCGATCAGCGCGGTCAACGTCTTCTTCGCGTCGCCGAAGAGCATCCAGGTGTTGTCACGGTAGAAGAGGTCGTTCTCGATCCCCGCGAAGCCGCTCGACATGCCGCGCTTCATGACGATCGCGCGGGGCGCGGTATCGGCGCGAATGATCGGCATGCCGGCGATCGGGGAACCGGGGTCCTCGAGGGCCGCCGGGTTCACGATGTCGTTGGCGCCGATGATGATCGCCATGTCGGCCCTGGGCAGCACCGCGTTCGCCTCGTCGACGTCGGTGATCAGCCGGTCGTAGGGGACGTTCGCTTCGGAGAGGAGGACGTTCATGTGGCCCGGCATTCGTCCCGCGACCGGATGGATCGCGTACTTCACCTCGCCCCCCTGTTTTTCGATGAGGTCGGCGAGTTCGCGGATCTGGTGCTGGGCCTGCGCGACGGCCAGCCCGTAACCGGGGATGACGACGACCAGGCGCGCGTAGGCGAGCTGGATCGAGAGATCCTCGACCGTCACCTCCTTCACCGTGAGGCCTTCCGAGCTCCGCTTCGACCCCGCCACGGTCGAGCCGAACGCGCCGAAGAGCACGTTGCCGAGGGAGCGGTTCATCGCCCGGCACATGATCTGGGTGAGGATGATTCCGGACGAGCCGACGAGCGCGCCGGAGATGATCAGGAGGTGGTTCGAGATCACGAAGCCGGTCGTGGCGACCGCCAGCCCGGAGTAGGAGTTGAGCAGCGCGATCACCACCGGCATGTCGGCGCCGCCGATCGGGATGGTGAGCATCACGCCCAGGACGAGCGCGAGCGCGGCGGTCGCGTAGAGCGCCGGGAGAGACGGTTCGGGGGCGACGAGAAGCCGGCCGGAGAGGACGACGATCACGGCGAGGAGGCCGATGCTCATCGCTTTCTGGCCGGGCCAGGTGACCGGTTTCGTCGTGATCAGTTCCTGCAGTTTCGCGTAGGCGACGAGGCTGCTCCCCGTGAAGGTCACGCCACCGATGATCACCGTCAGGATGATCGCGACGAGCACGCCCATCGTGAGCGCTCGCCCGGCTTCCGCCGCCATCATGTACTCCGCCGCGCCGACGGTCAGCGAGGCGGCGCCGCCGAGGCCGTTCAGCACCGCGACCAGCTGCGGCATCGAGGTCATCCGCACCGCACTCGCCATCCACAAGCCGATCGCGCCGCCGACGAGCATCCCCGCCCCGATCGTTCCGAAGGAAACGACCCCGCTCTCGAGGAGGGTGACGACCACCGCCAGAAGCATCCCGAGTCCCGAGATCATGTTCCCCTGCCGCGCCGTCGCGGGGCTGGAAAGCCGCTTCAGGCCGATGATGAACATCACCGACGCGACGAGGTAGAGCAGCGCCGTCACGGATGCCGGGATCATTTGCCGCCCTCCTTCCTGAACATCCGCAGCATCCGCTGTGTGACCACGTACCCGCCCACCACGTTCACCGTGGCGAGGGCGACGGCGATGAACCCCAGCACCGTCGAGATCCAGCCCGACCCGGCTCCCGCGACGACCAGCGCGCCGACGATGGTCACCCCGCTGATCGCGTTCGAGCCGGACATCAGCGGAGTATGCAGTGTCGGTGGAATCCGATGGATCAGTTCGACACCGAGGAAGGTGGCCAGGGTGAATACGATGACGCCGACGATCAGGACTTCGGTCATGAAAGCCTCCCGCCCGCGGCCGGGCGAGTCAGGGTATGTGAAGTTCGCGCCCGCTGATCCGGGTCGCGCTACATCGTGGTTCGTGGCGCTTCGGGATCATGTCCGTCGCGCGGTTATGCTTCGGGGGATGAACCGGATCTGGACCCGACGGCGTCAGCCGGGCGCGGGAGTCGGCGCCAGGGGAGTGGCGAGCAGCATCGGCCCCAGGATCTCGTCATCGGGGTCGAGTCGGGGCGATCCCTCGTGAATGAGATGCTTGAGCAGTGTGAACACGTTCCGGCTGAACATCTGGCTGGCGTGCAGCGGCAGCGTCGAGGGGAGGTTCTCCGGACCGATGATCGTGACGTCATCGGCAACGACGGATTCGCCCGGACGAGTCAGTTCACAGTTGCCTCCCGTTTCGGCCGCGAGGTCGACGATCACCGATCCCGGTTTCATCGACGCGACCATCTGGGCCGTGATCAGGCGCGGCGCGGGCCGACCGGGGATCTGGGCGGTGGTGACGACCAGGTCCATGTCGGCGACATGATCCGCGATCGTCTGGAGGGTCCGGTCGCGTTCTTCGGTGGACTGCTCGCGGGCGTAGCCGCCCGACCCCTCAGCGTCCGGCGAGAGGGTCATCGCGACGAAGGTGGCGCCGAGACTGCGGACCTGTTCGGCGGCGGCCGCGCGCACGTCGAACCCCGAGACGCTCGCGCCGAGCCGTCGCGCGGTGGCGATCGCCTGCAATCCGGCGACACCGGCGCCGATCACGAACACCCTAGCCGGCGGAATCGCGCCCGCCGCCGTCGTGAGCATCGGGAGGAAGCGGGTCATCGCGCTGGCCCCGAGCAGGACGGCCCGATACCCGGCGACCGTGCTCTGCGAGGAAAGCACGTCCATCGACTGGGCGCGGGTGATTCGTGGCACCCGCTCGAGCGCGAGCGCCGCGACGTTCCGGGCGGTAAGGGCCGCCTCGAATGCCGGGTCGGTCCCCGGCCGCAGGAGGGCGATGAGAATGATCCCCGGTGGGAGAGCGGCCGCCTCGGAAGTTGAGGGAGGCTGGACGCCGACGAGAATATCCGCGCCGTCGAGAAGCGACAGGCGGTCGACGGCGATCGAGGCGCCCGCCGTTTCGTAGGCCGCGTCGGGGATGCGGGCTCCGGATCCGGCTCCGGTCTCGACCCGCACCTCGATCCCTTCACGGGTCAGCCGGCCCACGCTCTCGGGGACCAGCGCCACCCTTCTCTCTCCGTGAGCCGTCTCTCTCGGGACCGCGATCCTCACCATGTCTCTCCCTCCGTTCGGGTCGATTGCGGGGCCGATCCGGGGCCACCGTGTCACGCGGGATACCGCCGGGCCGCTCCCGCGGCCGCGTTCGTTCATCTTGCGCCGCGCCCACCCGTTCGAGGCTCGTGGTGGTCCGCCGGCGCCGCCGGCCGAGCGACCTCAGCGCGTCGGTTTCCCCCGGTTCCGGCGACGGCGTCGCGCGTCCTTCGCCGACTCGCCCGGCAGCCGCTCCGCGATCTCGACACCGCCCATCATCACGTACCCCGTGATCCGCAGGATCGGGCCGTCGGGCGCGGGGACCCCGGCCGTGGGATCGGTTCGGTGTTCGACGCCGCCCATCAGGCTGAAGGCGTCGCAGACGATCCGCACACCCGGCGGCACCAGGATCTCGACGCCGCCCATCAGGATGAAGAGTTCCACCTCGGTGACGGGAGCCGTAAGCGTCGCGTCCCGGAAATCCAGGCTGGCACCGCCCATGAGCGTGAATACGCGTAGCCTTTGACCGATCGACCAGGTGCCGGAGCGCTCCACGCCACCCATCACCGCCAGCAGCGTCTCGCCGCCCCCGGGGATCGGCGTTGGCGCCGGCCGGCCCGGAGCCACCGAAGTCTTCGACCCGAGCGCGGGCAGATTCATGACGAGCGTGTCCAGCTCCGCGACCGTGATGGCGTGATGGGCGCGGTCGATCAGGCGCTCGAGTTCCGCCGTGTCGAGATGGTCTTCGGCGAAATGGGCGCAGAGCCTGTCGATCGTGGCCTGCCGCCGTTGATTCAGCGCGACCAGGTCGCCCGAGGATCCCGGTGCCTTCTCACTCATCGGCTGGCGGCCGGCGTGAGTGGTCCTCGGCCGAAAGCCCGCCGCGCGCTCGGGCCACGGGTCCCTGTCCCGGCGTCCGGCGAGACGGTACGGCACTCAATTGGCGACCGCCAGCGCGCGACGGGCGACGGGTTCGGGCGGCAGCACGACACGGAAGCTGCTGCCCGCGCCGAGCGTCGACTCCACCTCGAGCCGGGCGCCGAGCAGTTCCGCGAGGCGGCGGGAGATGGCCAGTCCGAGGCCGGTCCCTTCGTCGTTCTCCACACCGACCCCGAGCTGCACGAACTCATCGAACACGCGATCGATCTCGTCCGCCGGGATACCGATTCCGCGGTCGAGAACTTCGATGACCGTTTCGCCTCCCGACCGGCGCCAGCCGCGGAGCCGGATCGGGTTCCGCCGACCGAACCTGGCCGCGTTGGAGACGAAGTTCATCAGGATCTGTCGGAGCCGTTGCGGATCAGTGACGATCGGCTCCAGGTCCGGGGCCATCTCGATATAGAGTGGCGAGCCGTAACTCTCCGCCAGCGGAGACATCGATGCGTGCAGGTCGCCGAGCAGGGTATCGAGACGGACCTCCACCAGCTGCACCTTCACCTTCCCGGCCTCCAGTTTGCCGAGGTCGAGGATGTCACGGACGAGGTCGAGGAGATGGCGGGCGGCGAGATGCGAGTGTTCGAGCGCCTTCGTCTGGTCCTGGTTCAGCGGCCCGAGGCTCCCGGCGATCAACAGCTCCTGGTAGAGGAGGATCGCGCTGATCGGCGTACGCAACTCGTGGTTCATCGACGAGTACAGACGGCTGCGGGCGCTCATCGCGGCTTCCAGCTCGAGGGTTCGCTCACGCAGCGCGCTGTTGACCCGCTCCATCTCGGCCGCCTGTGCCCGGAGTCTCTTCTCTCCGAGCACACGATGGCTGATGTCGGTCAGGGCGCCGATCCCGCCGATCACCGCGCCGTTATCGTCCCGCAATGGTACGTACTGGATCGAGACGTAGAGCTGATCGCCGCCCGCGGACCGGTACGGACCCTCGTAGAACGCCGGCTCCCCCCGGCTCGCGGCGCGGATGTGCGGGCGCAGCCGTCCATTGCGCAGCGCCGGCAGCGCCGTGCCGACGATCTCGTCTTCCGCCGCCTCCAGCAGCCTGCAGAGGTATTCGTTGCAGTGGGTGATCCTCAGCGTCGGATCGCAGAGGAAGAACCCGACCGGCGATCGGTCGAAGAGCGTTCGGTATCGCGCTTCACTTTCCCGCAGCGCCGCTTCCTGGCGTTTCCGACGCGTGATGTCGCGATAGATGGCGAACGCGCCGGCCGGGCCGTTCACGTCGATCGGCGTCGCGAGGACGGAGACGTCGATCAGGTGGCCGTCGCGGTGGCGCCGCCCGGTCTCCGCGAATACCCGCTCGCCAGGCTCGATTCCCCCGGCGAACTCGAACCACTCGCCGCCACGCCCCTTCGGCGCGATCATCTCGTGCAGCCGCCTGCCGTGCGCCTCGTCGGGCGTGAAGCCGAAGAGTCGGGTGAACTCGCCGTTGATCCGGGCCACCCGCGACGCGTCGTCGAGGATCACGACCGCTTCCGGGGCGTTCTCGAAGAGTGCTTCGAGGAACGCTTGCTGGACGTGCAGTCTGCGAGTGATCTCGCTCAGGTCATCGTGGGACGCATCGGCGGAGAGGTTCGCGCCCGGCCGCGGCGAGCCGAGCCGGGCCTCGGCGAGGGTGAGTCGGTTCTCGACCTCGTCCGCGTCGAACGGCGCGGCCATGATATCGTCCACCCCGGCGGCCGCCAGCCGCCGGATCGCGGCGTTGTCGTGTTGCCATACGATACCGATCACGTAGACCGACCGCCCCGGCGTGGACTGCCTGACCGATCGGCACGTCGCCGACCCGGTACCGGCCGGCGTCTCCTGGACGACAACGAGCGACGACTCGACGTTCGGGGGCGGGTCGGTCGTGATATCGTGTACCTCCCAGCCCCGAAGTACGAGAAACCTTTCCAGGCTCTGTCGGGATACCGGGTCGTGAATCTCGAGAACGGCTCGCATGATTCTGGCTCGGACCGGCGGGCGCGGATATGGCGGGATGGCGCGGATTCCCTGGGGCCAGTCCGTCCAAGGTAGTCAGCGTGTCAGGGCGCTGCAAGAATCTTCGCCGGGGATTTCCGACCCCGGGGGGATGACTACATTCCCCCGATGACACCTCACGGTAATCTCTCCTGATGGGCGGGGTTCCGCCGCCGGTGGCCGGATGGGTCAGCGCCTGGTCCGTTCGCGGTCTCCGGCGGAGTGACCGTCTTCGCCTTCGCCGACACCTCCGCCTTCGCCGACACCGTTCCCTGTCGTGACCGAAACAGCCACCCGCGACGATGCCTGGGCGATCCGGGTCGACACCGGGGGTACGTTCACCGATTGTGTGGCGACCGCTCCGGACGGATCGGTCCATCGCGTCAAGGTACTGAGCACGAGCGCGCTGCGCGGTACCGTGCTCGAGATGCCCGGCCCCGCGATGGCGAGGGTCCTCCCGCACTGGACGGGTCCGGACGAGATCGTCGTGGGGTTCGGGATGCGGTGCCCCGGTGACGAGGCGATCGTCGCGCGGGTCGTGGGATACGATTCCGGGCGGGGTATCCTGCGTCTCGATCGGCCGCTTTCCGGAGACCGGTTCGCCGCCAGCCGGATGCCCTGGACGTTCGAGCTGCTCTCGACCGAGGAAGCCCCGGTGCTCGCGGCCCGGCTGGCGACGGGAACCCCCGCCGGTCGCGCGCTCCCGCCGCTTCGGATGCGGCTCGCCACCACCCGTGGCACGAACGCCCTTCTCGAGAGGAAGGGCGCGGCCGTGGCCTTCTTCGTGACCGCCGGTTTCCGGGACATCGTCGAGATCGGGACGCAACAGCGGCCGGAGCTGTTCACCTGGCGGATCGAGAAACCCCGTCCGCTCCACGCCTTCGTCGCGGAGGTCATGGAGCGGATCGCGTCAGACGGTTCGGTGCTGATCCCGATCGACGAGGATTCGGTGCGTGTCGCGGCGCGCGAGGCGGTGGCGGCGGGGGTGCGGGTCGCGGCGGTCGCGCTCCTTCACGCCCACGAAGACGATACGCACGAGCGGCGAGTCTCCGAGATTCTCCTCGAAGAGGGGTTCGAACACGTCTCCCGTTCCACCGCGCTCGCGCCGCTCATCGGTCATCTGGAACGGTCGGTGACGACGCTGGTGAACGCGGCGTTGTCGCCGGTCGTGAGCGGTTACGTGGAACGGGTCGAGGCCGCGCTCGGTCGTGCTTCGCTGCACCTGATGACCAGCGGCGGCGGGCTCGTCCACCCTGACGACTTCAGGCCGAAGGATTCGCTCCTGAGCGGCCCGGCGGCTGGAGTGATCGGCGCGGTCGCCGCCGCTCGGGCCGCCGGATACTCCCGGCTCATCACCTTCGACATGGGCGGCACGAGCACCGATGTGGCACGATTCGATGGAGAGATCGACTATGTCTGGCGTCACCGAGTGGGTGACGCCGAACTTCTCGCGCCGGCGATCGCCATCGAGAGCGTCGCTTCGGGTGGCGGCTCGATCTGTGAGTTCGGCGTCGCCGGTCTCACGGTCGGTCCGCGGAGCGCGGGCGCCCACCCGGGACCGGCGTGCTACGGGGCCGGAGGCCCGCTCACCGTCACCGACTGCAACCTCCTTCTCGGCCGGCTCGATCCGGGATCCTTCTCCGTACCCGTCGACCCCGGCGCCGCCCGCTCCCGTCTCGATGATCTGATCGCCGCGATCGAGGCGGAGGAGGGGACCCGTCCGGAACCCGAGGCGCTCCTCGCCGGTCTCGTGGATATCGCCAACGAACGGATGGCCGACGCGATTCGAGCCGTTTCTCTCCGCCGCGGTTATGACCCGGCCGACTACGCGCTGGTGGCGTTCGGCGGCGCCGGTGCGCAGCATGGTTGCGGGGTGGCCGAGCGGCTCGGGGTCCGGACCGTGATCGTGCCGCCGGATGCGGGGCTGCTCAGCGCGTGGGGACTCGCTCACGCACGCGTCGAACGCGTCGCGGAGGAACAGGTCTCGACGGTGCTCGATCGCGCGTCCGGTACGAGCGCGGAGTGGCTCGAAGCGCTCCTGGACCGGCTGGGCGAGACGGCGAGGCGGGCCGTGACGCTCGAGGGAATCGATCCTGACCGGGTCGTGATCGTCCGCCGGATCGTCAATGCCAGGCTGGTCGGACAGGATGCGTCGCTGGCGATCGACGTCTCCGATCCCGCCGAGTTCCTCGCCGACTTCGCGCTGGCCTACGAGCG
>CAZWJE010000090.1:0-6132 GCA_964634395.1 uncultured Gemmatimonas sp.
GTGCCGATCTGGTCGTCGAGACCCAGCGCACGCGCACCCTCGATCGTCGCCAGGCGGAGCAGATCGGGGGAGGTCAGGACGTCGTATCGTCGCGACGTCGCGCGCTGCAGGACCGCCGCGAAGCGCGCTTCTTCCAGGAGATCGAGGCGGTTGTTGCTCCCAACCGAGTCGGTCCCGAGCCCCACGGTCACGCCGGACGCGCGCAGGGCGAGGATCGGTGCCACTCCATGCCCGAGCCTGGCATTGGCGATCGGGCAGTGCGCCACCGCGCAACCGGATGCCGCGATCGTCCCGATGTCCACGTCGTCGAGGTCCACCGCATGGATGAGAAGCGGGTGAGCGTCGAGGACGCCGAGTCGCTCCATGAGGGCGATCGGTGAACGGGCCCGCGTCGGTGTAGCGATCCCCCGCGCTCGAAGTCCCGAAGCGAACGCTCCGCCACCGTGCGTCACCAGCGCGCGCTCCGCCGCCGATTCCGCGATGTGCACGGCGACGGGCAGGCCGTCGGTGAGCGCCAGTCGCGCGACTTCCCGGTAGAGCGGGTCGGACACCGTATAGGGCGCATGCGGCGACACGCCGACCGTTATCCGGTTTCGTCTCGCGATCGACGATCCCGACATCCGCGATCCCGACGCCGCCAGTCCTCGCGTCCGCTCCAGATCCGCCTCCAGCGTCCGCATCGACGCGGAAACCGCCTCCGGGGCGGGGTCCGGGCCGAACGCCTCCTGGTAGACGATTCCCCGTATACCCGCCGCCGCCATCGCCCCCGCCGCCGCTCCGGACGCCTCCGTCGCGGCGATCGTCGTGACGCCCGCCGCAAGCGACTCCACGACCGCCCACATCGCCGCCGCCGCGTGGTCCTCGTCGGTCAGCCGCGCTCGTTTCGTGGTCACCAACCTGAGGATCCATTCCTCAAAGGGGAGGTCTTCGAGCGCGCCGCGGAACATGGTCAGTTCAGGGTGCGCGTGAACATTGACGAGGCCGGGGAGGAGGATCGCGTCCCCCAGGTCGCGAGCGACGGTACCCTCTGGAAGCGGAGCGGCCCCGGACGGACCGACCTCGGAGATCCGCCCGTCCGATCCGACGAGCACTTCGCCTCCCCGGATCGGCCCCGACGAGACCGGAAGCACCCAGGCCGCTCGGTAGACCGTTGGTCGGAGCCTCAAGGAGAAGGTCTCATCGCGAGGGGAATCGCGCCGAAACGCCGGAGGAAGGTCAGGGCAGGAGGCCGTTCGTCTCGAAGTCGCTCGTGCTGATGCCGTAGCGAGCGCTGCGGTGAAGCTGCGGATCGCGACGGGGCGCGTTCCGCCCGATCGCCTGACCCACGCCGACGGTGAGCGTCAGATCGCGGACACCCGCTCCGCGCTCGAGCGGGAGGCCCACGTCGAGCCGAAACGTCTGACGTGACCCTGGCGGGAACGCCGCGCGGATGCCCATGCCCGCGCTGGCGCGGAACGCGGGCTCGCCGAATGGCGCGTGGCCCGGCCAGATCCTCCCGGCGTCCACGAACACCACCGTCCCCAGGTCGAGCAGCTCGGCGAACGGCCCGCCGAGATACGCCCGGTGCTCGAGAGAGCCGACGATCCGCCGGCCACCGGGATTCACATGCCGCGGGTACCCACGCAGCCCCGCCACTCCGCCCAGCGAAAGCTGGAACGGCACGCGGCTGTGCCATCCTCCGAGCGCCGAGACGGCGCCCACGAAGAGGTGTGGAGACCCCGGGGATGGACGCGCGTAGGCCCAGAAGTTGGCTTCGGCCAGTATGTCATGCCACTCCGGGACCCCTTCGATCGCCTCATACCCGCGCCTTCCCTCGAACGCGAAGTTGCCCCCGAAGAGGAACGGCTCGCCCGGCGCGCCCGCGGCCGAGAGGCGCAGTCCGACCGCCACGTCACGATCCTCCGAGAGCATCGGCAGCGTCGGCCCGAACGATGCCTCGGCCTCAACGCCCAACCGCACGTCCTCGTTCCCGTTCACCGTGTCGATCGACCGCCGCCGAACGTAGTGCACGTTCCGTTGGCCCGTCACCAGCATCAGACGCACGCTCGAGAACGGCTCCCACGCCATCGGCAGCGGGACCGTCGCGATCTCGACCGGATCGCTCGACAGTCCGGGCGTGTCCGGATATCGGACCCGCTCCCCCGCGATCGCCGCGCCGAGCACGGTGTGCGTGTAGCGCTCTCGACCCCAGCGGATCGCCGCGCCCACCTCGAAATACTCGCGGTTCACCGGTAGCCATACCCGCGCCAGCTCATCTCCGGCCCGCGGCATCAGCAACTCGAAAAACCGGTCTTGCCGGTCGATCGATTGCCGGAACGCGACCCGCCCCGTCTCGCCGACGAACGGGTAGAACGCGGATTGATGATAACTGTGACCGACCTCCGTCCGCGCAACCGCGAGGCTCAGGTCCCACCGCGTGCCGAACGTCTGCGGGTTGTAATACGAAACGCCGAACACGGGCTGCTCTCGTTCGCGCTCATAAAAAACGCCGATGTGATTGCCCGTCCCGAACAGGTTGTCCTCGACGAACCGCAGACCGCTCAGCCCGACCGCGCCGTCCGACTCAAAAGTCGGCTCGACGCGCGTCGACCACTCGTCACGGGTGTCGACGCGCACCTGAACATCGCCACCGGGCAGACGAACCCCGTATGTGTTCGCGTCCGCCAGGAACCCCATCCCGCGTAGAAGGCGCTCCGAGTCGAGCAGCGCCTCGGCATCGTAGCAGTCACCGGTATGAAAGAGCAGCTCGCGCGTTATTACATCGATGCTGGTCCGCATGTGCAGGCCGTTCGCCATTCGGTATACCCAGTCAAACCGCCCGAGCCGGCTCGGCTCGGAGAGGTCGAAGACGGAATGGTTGTCAATGACAATATCCGCGATTCGACCGTCCGGGCATACCGTTTCGCCGAGGGAGTCCCCGAAGGTCAGCCGAGTCGCGATCCCACCTTGCGGGTCCGGGGAAGGGGGCGGCGACGACGTCCGCGTCCCGTCTGGCTCTGGCGTCGGTGCGGGAATCCGCGATGGCGCGGGAGGGAGGAAGGCCGGCGCCTGGGCCCCGACGGTTCCCGAGCCCGCGCACGTCGCGCCGCCCACGAGTCCAGCGACGACCAGCCAGCGCAGACCATGCGGCGGCCGGGAACGGCGTGTCTCTCGCCCTTCTCCCACGCGGTTCCCGGATGTGTCGTGGTCGTCGTTTATCTGCTTCATCGGTGACGAATCAAGCAAGCTCCGCACCCCGTTCGACTACAACGGAGGTTCATGCGTGGGGCGAACTTCCGGCCGATCGATCCAGGTGGATTGACCCTGGCCCACCCATGTCATAGCCTTTCTCGAGGCCCGATCCTCGACCGAGACCACGGAAACGACCCCTGAGGCCGGATGCCATTTCATCGACAGGACGCACTGGACTATCACAGCGACGGCCGGCCGGGCAAGATCGCTGTCGTGCCGACGAAGCCCGCGCTTTCGCAGCGTGATCTTTCGCTGGCTTACACGCCCGGCGTCGCCGCGCCCTGCCTCGAGATCGCGAACGAACCTCTCGAAGCGTTTCGCTACACCGCGCGGGGGAATCTTGTTGCCGTCGTCTCGAACGGCACGGCCGTGCTCGGCCTGGGCGACATCGGCGCACTGGCATCCAAGCCGGTGATGGAAGGCAAGGCGGTGCTGTTCAAGCGCTTCGCCGATATCGACGTATTTGACCTGGAGGTCAATTCGCGGGATCCGGACGACATCATCCGTTTCTGCGAACTTCTGGAGCCGACGGTCGGGGGCATCAATCTCGAGGATATCCGTTCCCCGGAATGCTTCTATATCGAGGAGGAGCTGAGGCGCAGGCTCGACATCCCCGTCTTCCATGACGACCAGCACGGTACGGCGGTGATCTCCGGCGCCGCTCTGCTGAACGCGCTCGATCTGGTCGAAAAGGAGATCGACGAGGTCCGGGTGGTCTTTTCCGGCGCGGGGGCGGCGGCGATCGCGACGGCGGAGCACTACGTCGTCCTGGGGGTCCGGCGAGAGAACATCGTCATGACCGACCCGGACGGGGTGATCCACGATGGGCGAACCGACCTCGACCCCTACAAGGCACGTTTCGCCCACTCGACTCCATCGCGCACGATCACCGAGGCGCTTCAGGGCGCCGACGTGCTGGTGGGCCTCTCGGCGGGCGGCATCATCAGCGGCGAGATGATCCGGGGAATGGCGCCACGCCCGATCGTCTTCGCGCTCGCGAACCCGGAGCCGGAAATCCATCCCCGGGACGTTCTCGCCGCCCGTCCCGACGCGATCACCGCGACCGGACGGAGCGACTATCCCAACCAGATCAACAACGTCCTCGGCTTTCCCTTCATCTTCCGCGGCGCGCTCGACGTGCGGGCCCGCGCGATCAACAGCGAGATGAAGATGGCGGCGACCCACGCGCTCGCCGACCTCGCCCGACAGGATGTCCCCGAGGCGGTCGAACGCGCTTATGGCAACGAGCGTTTTCGCTTCGGCACCGATTACCTGATCCCCAAGCCCTTCGACCCCCGCATCATGCTCTGGGTGGCGCCCGCCGTCGCCAGAGCGGCGATCGATTCGGGTGTCGCCCGCTCCACGATCGATTTCGCCCACTACCGTGAAGTGCTCGAGTCGCGGCTCGGACGCGGAATGGAGGTGATGCGGGGGATTCTCAATCAGGCGATGGGTCACCCCCAGAAGGTCGTCTTTCCGGAAGGCGAACATCAGCGGATCATCCGCGCGGCCGCGCGCATCGTCGACGAGAAGATCGCCTTCCCCGTGCTGCTGGGCCGACTGGACCGGATCCGCTCGACGGCCGCGGCGCTGGGCATCTCGCTCGACGGGATCCGCCTCATCGATCCCGGGCTGGAGAGCGAAACCCGCGAGCGCTACGCTCAGCGACTCTACGAGAGGCGGCAACGCAAGGGGGTGACGCTCGCCGAGGCGCGCGACCTCGTTCGGCAGGATATCTATTTCGCCTGCATGATGGTCTCGGAGGGCGACATCGACAGCATGGTCGCCGGTCAGGATATGTACTATTCCGACACCCTCCGGCCGGCGCTCCAGACGATCGGCACCGCCGAGGGTGTTCGCCATGTCGCCGGCCTGTACATGATCGCGCTCGAGAAGGAACTCATCTTCTTCGCGGACACCACCGTGAATATCGATCCCGACGAGGAGACGCTGGCCGAGATCGCGGTGCTCAGCGCGAACTTCGTCCGCTGGCTGGGGATCGAGCCGCGAGTCGCGATGCTCTCGTTCTCCAACTTCGGCTCCGTCCGCCATCCCTCATCAGACCGGATGCGGCGCGCCGTGGAACTCGTGCGCCGCCGCGACCCGGATCTCATGATCGATGGGGAGATGCAGGTCGAAGCCGCCTCGATGGGTGATCTTCGCAGGGAGACCTACCCGTTCAGCACGCTCGTCGGCGACGCGAACGTGTACATCTTTCCCGAGCTGGATTCCGCCAACATCGCCTACAAACTCCTCGCTCGCTTCGGAGAGGCTGAAGTGATCGGGCCGGTGCTGCTCGGAATGGGACGGTCGGTCCAGGTGCTGCAACGCGGGAGTACCGCCGCCGAGATCATGCGCCTCACCGCGATCGCGGTCGTCGACGCCCAGGAACGCGCGCGCGCGGCGGACCGGGCGGGCTGGTCACAGTGACTGTTCGCCTCGCCCTTCCGGCTCGGCCTTCCGTTCCTCGGCGGCGCACGAGAAGCGCCGGGTTCGGATTTCGACGCGATCGCGATCGGGTGGCGTAGTGGCTTCGATCGTCGAGATCCACTATCGCCGACCTCCTTCTCGCCTCGATGTATTTCGCCAGGCCGTTCTGGAGGATACGGCCGACTGCGTGGTCACCTTTCATCCCGCCGCGACCGTGCGACGTCCCCTCCTGGTCGCCGGCCACCCGATCCTCGAACCCGGCTCCCCGGTGATCTGGTTCACCTTCCCGCGCCGTTGGTTCGACGTGGGTCGGTTCCATCTCGCGAATGGTCGGTTCACCGGCTGGTACGCGAATGTCCTGACCCCCGTCGAAATCAACCCGCTGCCCGCCGGCGAGGGACCCGCGACGATCCGCTGGGACACGACCGACCTCTTTCTCGACGTCTGGCGGGGTGCCGACGGGACGGTCGC
>CAZWJE010000090.1:6232-11227 GCA_964634395.1 uncultured Gemmatimonas sp.
ATGGCCGCTGATACGAGACGTCGCATGTCCACGTAAAGCTGTCGGGTAACGCCCGGATCCTCGCGGAGCAGGTCGACGAGCCGGTCGTAGTCCTCGAGAAGGTCCGTTGGCACGGGCACCGTCATCGTGTGGAACTCGCCGCGATCGGCGAAGAGGAGTCGCACTCGCGAGACTCCGTTCCCATTGGTGGAATGCGAACTCAATTCGAGGTGGTCTCCGCTGGGGGTGTCAGGCCGGCCATCTGGTAGACGCGGTCCTCGAGTTCCTGGTAGCTTCCGAACGTCGCGCGCTGTCCGTTGATCAGGAACGACGGCGTTCCCGTGACCCCGAGCGCCTCGCCCAGTCTCAGGTTCCGGGTGACTTCCTCGGCATGCTGGTCGGAACGCAGGCACTGTTCGAACGTGCTCGTATTGAGCCCGACCGTTTCGGCGTACTCGATGAACGTGTTCACCGCGCTCCGCTGCACGGACCACGTCGGCTGCCGGGCGTAAAGGACGTCGTGGTACTCCCAGTACTTGCCCTGGTCGTCCGCGCACCGCGCCGCCCGCGCCGCGAGGAAAGCGTGCGGATGGATGTTGAACAGCGGGAAATCGTACCGGACCAGGCGCACCAGGCCCTGATCGACCAGTCGCTCCTTGATCAGCGGGTGGATGAAGGTCGCGAATTGCTGGCACGCCGGGCACTGGAAGTCCGCGTACTCGTGCAACTGGACGGGCGCCGTCGGCGAGCCGACCTCGATTCCGCGCGCGGTCTGTAGCGACGCCGGATCCATCTCCACGTTCGCCACCGGCTGCGTCGCCGCCGCCCCGCCGGTCCCGCCGCGGGAGGTGACGAAGATCACCACCAGGATCGCGGCCGCGACCCCCGCGATGATCCAGATATTTCGAGAGGCCTTCTTGCCACCCGCGCGCGTCGTCGCGGCCGACTTGCCGGTCCCGCGGCTCCTCGACGTTTGCTTCGTTGGCTTTGCCACTGGGGTTTCTCCGCTCGGCGGTGATCATGGAACGACCGTCCGCTCCGGACCCATGGGAGCGACGGAGCGCGCGGCGCATTCCTGTACGATAGGTCCCATCTCGCGTCGTAGCAAGCGGATCGGAATGCTCTTTGCACCCTTCGCGCCCACCGACGTACCGTCCACGACGCACCCGCCACCCGAACGATGACGGACATCCGCCTCATCCAACCGAAGACAACACGGATCTGGGGGACGGTGTGCGTGCTCGCCTTCGTCGGCCTCCTTCTCTGGGCTTCGGCGTTCGTCGTCGGCGACGCGACGGCGCCGGACCAGCGGCCTGGCGTGGGCGCGTCGGCGGGCTTCGGTGACCACCGGGCACCCGTTCTGCCGGCTCGCGCCACCCCTTTCGCGGCCGTCTCGCCACCTGAGACCCGGGACCTCGGACGTCTCGTTCACGTCACGGGTCACGCGGAGAGCCGCGTCGCGGTCAACAGCGTCTGGTTACGTACACCGGACAACTATCGCATCCTCGTCCGCTTCGAACCCGCCCCGTCGCCGGGAATGCTCGCCGGTATCGGCTCCGGATCGGCGGTCGACTTCAATGGATACGTCTCCAGCATCGCGCTCGCCGAGTTCACGCAGATCCTCGATTCGCTCGGGGTTCGCGTTCCCCGCCCGCCCCCGGGCCGGAAATTCGGCGACCTGCCGGATCCGGGCTTCGCGGCCGTTGATTCCCTCTTCATCAAGGCCTATTACGTATCCGTCCGGCCCGAAGGAATCCGCCCCGCCGTATCCCCGCGGACGTCGCCCCGGGCGAGCACCTGACCGCCCGCACGAACCGAGGCAGCTATGGATTGGTCCCCAGACAGGATGGATTCTCTGGAACGCGCGATCGTCGACGGGTCCAGGGTGCAACTGACCCGTCGCGGTACGGAGTACGTCGTCATCCCCACCACCATTCGCGCCACCGGCCCCGTCGAGGAACTCGTCGGCCTGACCAGTACGGGAGACGAACTCGCCTTCCTCCTGCCCGAGATCGACGCCTTCGCTGTCCTCGACTGAGTCCCTCGCCACGCCGCAACGGCGTGCGTGGCGCCGCGATGTGACGGTGGGTACGGCTGACGTGAGGTGGGTGCGGTAACGCCGGAAAGCAAATGGCCGAACGACCGGATCGCGCCGGGTGGGGAAGCCCTCAGTCCGGGCCGCGCATCTTGGCCGCGGGCATCAGTTCCTCCGCCGACGAATCAACATGTCGCCGGATTCGCGTCAGCAGATCCTTCAGGCGGAATGGCTTCAGCAGAACTTCCACGTTGTTCGCTTCGAGCGGGCGACCAGGCAACGTCCCGCCGGCGGCCGCGGTGATGAGCATCACGGGGATGTGCGCCGTGCGGGGGTCCGCCCGAACCGCGTCCAGCACCTCGACCCCGGTCACCCGCGGCATCATCACGTCCAGCAGGAGCAGATCCGGCGGCGGCGCGTCGCGCAGAAGACGCAGCATTTCCTCGCCGTCCTCGGCGGTCGAAACGGTGTACCCGTTCGCCGTGAGGGCCCGCTCGAGCCCCTGCAGGAGGATCGGATTGTCCTCGGCGATGAAGATATTCACCATTCGGCCGGCTTCGTTGGCATTGGCGGCTGTCGAAGCCCGCCCGGTTCATCTATCGGCGGCTCGCGCCCGCCCCGATCCGAGACGATCGCGCCGACCAGATACGGATTCACGTCCGTATCCGGTCGGGTCAGAGTGACGACACCACCAGACCATAGCGGCCATGGCACCGGGCTTTCGCAAGACGAACGCCACAAAAAGTGTTGCCCTGGACGGCCTTTCGACCCTCATATCCGGCTCGTGGAGACGCTTCATGGGGCACGGACGCTACACCGTTGTCGCAGACGCTCCACGAAACGGACGCGACCCCGCCGGCCGAATATCGGCCGACGGGGTCGCTTGCTCACGACGGGGAAAATGACGCGGAGACGTTGTCTACTCGGCCGTTTCCTCGTGTTCCTCTACCACGTCGACCGGGGTGGAACCAGCGGCCTGAACGACCGGCTGATCCTCGGCGGCATCCGTTTCGACTCCGTCCACGAGAGTTTCCTCGCTCGCCAGGCACGCAACGTCGACGACCGAGTCTCCCCTGTCTAGGTTCACCAGCTTGACGCCCTGCGTGTTTCTGCCGATCTCGCGGATGCCCGCCGCGCTCTGGCGGTTCACGATGCCGTTCTTCGTGATCACCAGCAGTTCGTGGCTGTCTTCCACGCGCTTGACCGCCACGACCTTTCCGGTCTTCGCGGTGGTGCGGCTGTTGATCACTCCCTTCCCGCCACGCCTCTGCATCCGGTACGCGTCGACGGCCGTCCGCTTCGCCATCCCCTTCTCGTTGACCACGAGTACGGTGTCGCCGTCGTGCACGATGATCATCCCGATCAGAAAGTCCTCGGGCTGAAGCGAGATGCCGCGGACGCCGGTCGTCGCCCGGCCCATCTCCCGGACGTCGCTCTCCTTGAAACGGATCGCCATGCCGCCGCGCGTCGCCAGGATCACCTCGCTCTGTCCGTCCGTGAGTTGCACGTCGATCAGCGTGTCTCCCGGCGGGACGTTGATCGCCCGGATACCCGTGACCCGCGGATTGCCGTAGGCGGAAAGCACCGTCTTCTTCACGATGCCCCCGCGAGTGGCGAACATGAGGTTCCGATCGGGCGAAAACTCCCGGACGGGGACGAGCGCGGCGATACCGTCTCCCTTTTCGATATTGATCAGATTGACGATCGGTTTCCCCCGGTTCGTGCGTTCCTTCGTCGGCGGGATCCGGTGCACCTTCAGCCAGTAACACTGGCCGTTACGGGTGAAGAACATCAGGTAATCCCGCATGCGGGCCGTGAAGACGTGCTCGACCCAGTCCTCTTCCTTGGTGCCCATCCCGCTGATCCCGCGTCCGCCGCGAGCCTGCGTCCGGTACGTGTCGATCGGCATCCGCTTGATGTAGCCGGAGTGCGAGACGGTGATCACCACCTCGTCGTCCGGGATCAGCTCCTCGTCGTCGATCGCGCCGCCGTACCCCAGGATTTCGGTCCGACGGGGGTTGCCGTACTTGTCCGCGACCTCCTGCAACTCGTCCTTGATGATCTGGTAGCGCCGGGTCACGCTCTCCAGAATGTCCCGCAGGTCGGCGATCGTGGCGCGGACTTCGGCCAGCTCTGCCTCCAGCTGCTCGATCTCCAGCCCCGTCAGCTTCGCGAGACGCATATTAAGGATCGCGTCTGACTGACGTTCGGTGAGCTCGAATCGCGCCCGCAGCCGCTCGCCCGCTTCATCCGTCGTTTCCGACCCGCGGATGATCTGGATCACCTCGTCGATGTTGTCGACGGCGATCTTCAGACCTTCCAGGATATGCTCCCGTTCGAGCGCCTTCTTCAGCTCGAACCGTGTGCGCCGCACGACCACGTCGTGACGATGCTCGACGAAGTAGTACAGCATTTCCTTCAGGCTCAGCACCTGCGGCACGCCATTCACCAGCGCCAGCATGATCACGCCGAAGGTCGACTGCATCTGCGTGTGCCGATAGAGCTGGTTCAGCACGATCTCCGAGATCGCGTCGCGCTTCAGGTCGATCACGATCCGCATCCCGTCACGGTCCGATTCGTCACGCAGGTCGGCGATGCCTTCGATCCTGCGGTCGCGTACCAGGTCGGCGATCTGCTCGATGAGCCGCGACTTGTTCACCTGGAAGGGGATCTCGGTCACGACGATCCGTTCGCCCTTCCCGCCACCCCGCTCCTCGATCATCGCCTTCGCCCGCATCAGTACGCGCCCACGACCCGTCTGGTAGGCGTCATCCAGTCCCTCCTTCCCGAACACGAACCCGCCGGTCGGGAAATCCGGACCCAGGACGAACTCGCGGAGCTCCTCCACGGTGCACTCGGGGTTGTCGATCAGGTGCACACACGCGTCGACCACCTCGCGCAGATTGTGCGGCGGGATGTTCGTCGCCATCCCCACCGCGATGCCGCTGCTCCCGTTGATCAGGAGGTTGGGGACCTTCGAG
>CAZWJE010000091.1:0-11091 GCA_964634395.1 uncultured Gemmatimonas sp.
TCCGGCTCGTGGCCCTGGGCGCCGATTCGCGGCCGCGCAAACTGCCCGACGATCTTCTGCGCGCTCTGGCCGCCGATTGACCGCCGCCCCTCGTATCGTCGTGTTCCGCCCGTGTTTCGCCTCGAGAGGATAAGGCATCACACGTGAATCTGGCGAACTCCGCCCGGCACATGACCGGGTTCGACATCCGGCTCGCCCGCCGCCCCGTTCGCGCCGTCCGGGTTTCCACCGCCATGCTCCTGCTGACGGGGATCGCGGCGTGCGTCAACCCGGCGTCATCGGGGGTGATCGTTCCCGCTCCCGCGCCACTCGAACCGCTCTCCCCGATGGAGGCCGATTTCGCGGGGCTCCTGCTGCGCCTCGAGGATCGTAGAGAGATCGACATGACGATCCTCGCCGTCGGGTCCCGCGCCGACGCGGTCCCGCTTCGTCGACTCGCCGCTCTCGCGCTCGGGAGAATCGACGGGCCCGACAGCCGTCCCGTTCTCCGAGGCCTGCTCGCTGACGGTGACACCTCGGTGGCCGCGTCGAGTGCCTTCATGCTCGGTGAACTCCGGGACACGGCGGCCACACCGGCGCTCGCCGCGCTGCTCATATCGCCGTCGATCGCCGAGCGACCGACCGTCGCCCGCGAAGCGGCCGGCGCCCTGGGCAGGATCGCGACGGGGGAAGCTCGCCGGGCCATTGCCGATTTCCTCTCCGACGGAACCGCCGAAGCGGCTGCCGCGTCCGCCGATCCGCTGCTCCGCGCCATTGTCGGCGAAGCGCTCATCGCGGCCTGGAGGGCGGGGGAGAGAGACGTCCGCCCGTTCGTCCGCTGGACGCGGGATCATGACCCGGAGATCCGCTGGCGTGCCGCCTATGGCCTCGGCCGACTCCGCTCCACGGCCGCTGTTCCCGAACTCCTCTTCCTGCTCGAAGACGGGAGCGCCTCTGTCCGCGCCGCCGCGATCCGCGGATTGACCGGATCCCTCGTCACGGCGGCCGGCCACTCGGCGACCCCCGTCCGTGATCGACTGGCCGCCCTCGCCGCCGGAGACGACGACTATTCCGTGCGCGTTCAGGCGATCCGGGCGCTCGCCGGATTCATGGACGTGGAGACGGTACGGTTCCTGGTCGACCGCCTCGCGCTGCTGACTCCGCACGAAGCCGCGGTCGCGATCGAAGTGCTCGGTCAGGCGGGGGATGCCTTCGCCGATCGGGTGGTACCTCCACTACGCGCGATCGCGGACGATGTGACCGCGCCCGCCCACCTGCGCGCGCTCGCCGTGGAGTCCACCGCGAGATTCGACCTGGCGAATTCGGGCGAGTGGCTCGACGCCCTCTCGGCCGACGATGACTGGCGCGTCAGGGCGGCCGTCGCCAGGGCCGCCGCGCGACGTGGACCCGTATCGTTCGCGACCCTCACCGGCCTCGCCCGGGCCGCCGATCCCCGCGTCGCGAACGCCGCCGTGGACGCCCTTCTCGAGGTGTCCGGGGCCGAAGGGATCGCCGAACATCGTGGACTCCTGATCGAACTCCTCCAGGCGGCGGACGTGCACCTGCGCGCCACCGTCCTGCGAGGTCTCGGTTCCCTCGGCGACCCGACCACGTACCCGGCGGTCCTGGACGCCTACGATCGCGCTCGCTTCGACCGCGAGAACGCGGCCGCCGTCGCGGCGATCGACGCCATCGCCGACCTGCGTCGAAACGGCTCGCTATCCCCCGAACGCGCGTTCTTCGCCCGTTTCCCGCGTAGCGGTGACCCGATCGTTCGCCTGCGCGCCGCCACGCGATTCCCGGAGGCCGCGCTCGCCGCGTGGGGGGATCCGCTCCCCATCGAGACCTACTGGGTCGACGCGCGCTATCGCGAACATGTGATCCGCTGGATCGCCCCACAGCCCGGGCCGGCGAACCTTCCCCGCGTCCGCGTCGAGACCGAACTCGGGGATGTGGAGGCGGTCCTTTTCGGCGATCTCGCGCCCGCCACGGTCTCCAACTTCCTCGACCTCGCCGCCGCCGGGTACTTCGATGGCCGGGAATGGCCGCGTGTCGTTCCGGATTTCGTCGTCCAGGGCGGCGACCCCAGGGGGGACACTTACGGGGGTCCGGGGTACACCATTCGCGATGAGATCAACCGCGCCCGGTTCGACTTCGGCACGATCGGCATGGCGCTCGACGGACCGGATACCGGCGGTAGCCAGTTCTTCATCACCCTCTCCCCGCAACCTCACCTCGATGGCGGTTATACCGCGTTCGGCGAGGTCGTCTCGGGGATCGATGTCATCGAACGACTTCTCCCGGGAGATCGGATCCTCTCGGTTCGGGAGATCACGGAAGACTCTTGAGAACGCTTCGACGCCTTGTATGGACGGCCTCGCTCGGCCTGCTCCTCGCCGCCGCCGGCTGTGGCGCGGGAGGGCTGGCCGCACCGATCGGCGCGCCCGTCGCGGATCCGGCCGCGTTCGCCGCCTCCCTGCGCGACGCCGTTCGACCGGCGACGCCCGAACGTGTCACCTTCCGGTGGACGCTGGACGAGCAGGGCTCCCGGGTTTCCGGCCGGGGAGTCGTTCGCGCCGAGGCCCCGGATCGTCTTCGTCTCGACCTCTTCGGGGAGCGCGGCGATACCTATCTCATCGCCGCGCTGGTGGGAGACGAGTATCGGCTGCCGCCGGAGGCGGCCAACGCCGTCGCGCTGCCGTCTCCCGCGCTACTCTGGGCGGCCCTGGGCGTCCTCCGGCCACCCACCGATGCCTCGCTCTCCTCCGCGACCGCATCCGATGGCGCGGCCGAACTCCGCTACCAGACGTCTGACGGCCACGTGTTCGCCTACTCCTTCGCCGGAACGGCGGGTGATTCCTTCGCCCTCACCCGGCTGGAACGCGCGGGACCGCGAGGGGTGGTCGAAACGGTGTCGGTCGAACACGCGGCGGGTGGAACCACCGTCTCCCGTACCAGTTACCGCGACTGGAACGCGTTCCGGGACCTCGCCCTCACCATCGAGGAGATCACCGCCGCGAGTTCCTTTCCGCCCGACATCTGGAGGCCCGATGCGGGGTCCCGGTAGCAGGGTCGTCTCGTTGGCCGCCCTCGCGGCGATGCTCGGTCTTTCCGGCTGCCTCTACTCCTTCACGGGTGGCGGGCTGCCGCGACATATCCAGACGATCGCGGTCGTCACCTTCGAAAACGAATCGCCGCAACCGCTGGTGGAGAGTGAGATCGAGGCGCGGATGCAGGCGGAATTGCCGCGCAATCTCGGCGTCCGCCTGGCCGCCGAGGACGCCGCCGACGCGGTCGTCCGTGGACGGATCATGAGTTACGACGAAGTCACCGCCAGCTTCCAGACCGGTCAGCAGGGCAGTGGCGGCATCATCCCCGTCGCTCAGAGACAGGTCCGCATCGTCTACGAAGCGGAGATCTACGATATGCGTGAGGACCGCCCGCTCTGGCGTGCCCAGGGGCAGTCCGTCACCGGCAGTTTCCAACCCGAATCCGAATCGCCCGACGACGGGATCAATCGCGCGGTCGAAGAACTCGTTCGCAAAGTGATCGAAGGAGCGCAGTCGCAGTGGTGACCCCTCCCGAGCGCCGATTTCGAATCGCGGCCCGCGGCAGCCGCCTCGCCCTCTGGCAGGCCGAAACCGTTCGTGAGAGCCTCGTCGCCGCCGACCCCGGCCTCGAAGTGGAGATCTCCGTCATCCGCACGACCGGCGACCGGATCACCGACGTTCCTCTCGCCCGCATCGGCGAGCGCGGCCTCTTTACCCGTGAAGTCGACGACGCCCTCCTCGATGGCCGGGCCGAGATCGCCGTTCACTCCCTGAAGGACGTCCCTACCGTCCTTCCGAACGGGCTTCTCCTGGCGGCGATCACGGAACGCGAGGACCCGCGCGACGTTCTCATCGGCCCGATGGGTAGACCGGTCACCCTGGAGTCGCTCCGACCCGGCGCCATCGTTGGCACCAGTTCGCTCCGCCGTCGAGCACAGCTCCGACGCCTTCGCGCGGACGTCGAGGTCGTCGATCTCCGCGGCAATCTGGACACACGCCTGGCGAAACTGGACGCCGGCAACCACGACGCCATCATCCTCGCCGCGGCCGGGATCGCCCGCCTCGGTCTGGTCGAGCGGATCTCTCACTATCTTCCGGCTGATTCCTGGATCCCGGCGGTTGGGCAGGGGGCGCTCGCCGTGGTCGTGCGCGAGGGCGACGCGGCCGCGATCGAGGCGGTCCGTACACTCCATCACGCCGAGAGCGCGGCGGCGGTCACCGCCGAACGGGCCTTCCTGCGCGCGCTCGAGGGAGGGTGCCAGGTCCCGATCGGCGCTCTCGCCACGGTGGCCGACGGGCAACTCTCCGTCGACGGTTTCGTCGCCGATCTGGAAGGCCGGGCGTACCTTCGCGACCGTATCGTCGGTCCGGCCGATGAGGCGGCGGCTCTCGGTGACGCGCTCGCCCGCCGACTCATCCATGCGGGGGCCGACGGCCTGCTCGACGAGGTCCGCGCGATGATCGACAAACCCGGGATCCCTTCTCCCTGAAGCCCGTGACTCGCCCGTCCGAAAAGATCCTCGACCGCGCGGACCTCGTGCGCCTCCTCGCGCGTCCACGCGCCGACAGGATCGCGTTTACCAACGGGTGCTTCGACGTGCTGCACCGCGGTCACGTCGAATATCTCGCCCATGCCCGCTCACTCGCCGATCACCTCGTCGTCGCGGTCAACACCGACGACTCCGTACGACGGCTCAAGGGGCCGGGCCGGCCGCTCAACCCCGTCGAGGACCGCGCGATCGTGCTTGCGGCGCTCGAATCGGTTGACTACGTCACCATATTCGACGAAGACACACCGCGTGAACTGATCGCGGAACTCCTTCCGGACGTGCTCGTGAAAGGCGCCGATTACGCGATCGAAGAGGTGGTCGGGGCCGCTGAAGTCGTGGCGGCGGGCGGCGAGGTCGTGCTCGCCCCGCTCGTCGCCGGCCGCTCGACCACCGATCTGATCCGCCGCTCCAGGGAAGGTTCAATGTGACCACGCCGATGATCCCGACCATCCCCGGTCAGAACGAAGCCGTTCGCCATACGGGTCGGGCCGCGGACGAACTTCGCTCGATTCACGTCGACCTCGACGCCGCGCCGTACGCGGAAGGGTCGTGCCTCATCTCGATGGGATCCACCCGCGTCCTCTGTGTGGCCTCGGTGGAAGAAGCACCGCCCCCCTGGCGGAAAGGCTCCGGTTCGGGATGGGTTACCGCCGAGTACGCGATGCTGCCGCGCGCCACACACACACGCGTCACCCGGGAACGCTCCGGTCTCGGCGGGCGCACGCAGGAAATCCAGCGGCTCATCGGACGGGCGCTCCGGGCATGTGTCGACCTGGACGCTCTCGGTGAACGGACGATCCGCATCGACTGCGACGTCATCCAGGCCGACGGCGGGACCCGAACGGCTTCCATTACCGGTGGCGCGATCGCCCTCCGCCGGGCCTGTGACTGGCTCGTCGAGCAGAATCGCCTCCCTGAGTCTCCGTTCCGCCTCTCCGCCGCCGCGATCAGCGTGGGCATCCTGGATGGCCGTGTCATTCTCGACCTCGACTACGCCGAGGACTCCCGCGCCGAGGTCGATCTCAATGTGGTCGCGCTTGAAAACGGCGGTCTGGTGGAAGTACAGGGAACGGCCGAACGCGCCCCGTTTTCGAACGGCCAGCTCGTCGAGATGCTGGAGCTGGCGGGTCGCGGTATCGAGAGTCTTCTTGAGGTGCAGCGTCGCTTCCGATGAGTGATACGACCGTTGTCGTGGCGACTCGCAACCATCACAAATTGCGGGAGATCCGCCAGCTCATCCCGCCTCTCTCCGGCCTCCATTTGGTCGACCCGGGGGAAGCCGGCGTCGAGTGGTCTCCGGAAGAGGAATCCATCGAGGTATTCGAGACCTTCGAAGAGAACGCCCTCGCCAAGGCGCGTTGGTTCCACCGCCGCACGAACCTTCCCGTTCTGGCTGACGACTCGGGCCTGTGCGTGGACGCTCTCGACGGCGCCCCCGGCGTCTACTCCAAACGCTTCTCTGGCCGCCACGACCTCTCCGGGCAGGCGCTCGACATCGCCAACAACGAGAGCCTCCTCGAAGCGCTCGCCAACGTTCCCGAGCCACGCACCGCGAGGTACGTCTGCGTCATCGCCTTCGTCGGCCGTGATGGCACCGAATCCATCCACCAGGGGGTCTGTGAAGGCACGATCGCCAGAACGCCCGATGGCTCGGGCGGCTTCGGATATGATCCGCTCTTCGTCATCCCGCATCTCGGGGCCACCCTCGGGCGGCTGCCCGCGTCGGTCAAAAACACGCTCAGTCACCGGCAGCACGCCGTCGAACTGACCGTACCCGAGCTCAGGGCGCTCGTGGTGATCGATTGACGGCCGCCCAGGAACCCACCCCCGCGAGCCCGGTCGGGTGCGACTCGGCGTCCGCGCCCTCGAACGGATCAGCCACTCGATCCGTTGACACCCTCGGGCTCTTCGGGTACGTTTTGGGGATTCGTGCGGGACGTGGCTCAGCCCGGTAGAGCACTCGCTTTGGGAGCGAGGGGTCGCCAGTTCGAATCTGGCCGTCCCGATTCTGATGTTTCCGCGCCGGTAGCTCAGTTGGATAGAGCAACGGCCTTCTAAGCCGTAGGTCCCTGGTTCGAGTCCAGGCCGGCGCATCGTCGTAAGTCCTGGTTCCGCCGGGGCTTACGACTTTTTTCTTGCCCCAACTTCAACCGGCGGTTCGGGGCTTGGCTAAAGTCCTGGTAGAAGGAAGGCTTCCCTTTCGGGAAGCCTTCGGTATTATCTCCGACCATTCTCGCCCGACTCCGGGAGGAGCCCGAGAAGCGCGAGCGCCTCTCGCTTCGCCTCGGGGTCGAGCCTGCCGAGGGCCTCCGCGAGGGAGACGTCCGGAACCTCGGGGACCTCCGTGTTCTCCGCCACGGTCTGGCCAGCGTCAGCCGCCCCCGCCAGGTCCAGCCGCATCCGCCGTCGCACCTCCGCCGCCTTCGCACGGTCCTCGTCCCGCTCCAGGTCCAGATAGTACTCCTTCCGCGTCTCCGCAGTGTTGCCGGTCATTCGGTTGAGGACCCGGTCATCGGTGGTGTAGTCGTTCGCCTTGTCCGACAGGATGCGGCGCAGGCCGTAGAAGCTCCGGTCCGTCACGTGGGCCACCTCGACGGCTGCCTCGTAGGCGTTCCATGCGGCAATCGCAGTCCGCTTGTTGATGCGGATGGGCTCGCTCGTGCGGAAGACCTGCTCGACGGTGAACTTCCCATCGGTCGGGCGCCCCCCCGGGAAGAGGGGGAAGTCGGCGATCTGACCGGCCCGGTAGGCCCTCTCGAGAAGCGCCAGGTGTCCGTTCTCCAACAGGTCGTCCAGGTACGCGCGGAGCTCCGGGTGGAGGTCTACCGTCTCCCCCTCCTTCTTCCCCCGCCCGAGTTCCTCGCCATTGAAGCGTCCGAGCCCGAAGCCGCCCACGCCCGCCGAAAGGTCGAGGTGCGACCGGTTCGCCCGGAGGACTTGCCCCGGACGGAGTTCCGCCCCGATTTCGATGATGGGACGAATCCGCGGGTCGAGCAGTGGCTTTCCCTCGGCGTCGGTCGCCGCGAGGTTCCCGAGGAGAATCCGGGCCTCCTCCTCGGAGTAGCGGAGCTCCTTCTTGCGACGTTTCCGCTGGTTCTTGATGTTCTCGCCCGTGATCTTCTCCCAGTCCGCCTTCGCCTTCACGTTCCACCGGCTCGGCTTCTGTACAGCAGGAATGTCATCAGGGTAGAGCTCGCGGAGGAACTCCCAGGTGCGGCTTAGCACCGAAACGGCTCGCTCCATCGTGCGGTAGCCCGGACCGGTGCCGGCCTTGTACGCGCGGGCGCAGGAACGCCAAAGCTCGATAGAGGAGTTCGACCGGAGCTCGTCCCAGCGGGTGTCGGCCCCGAGGTGCGCCTCGACGTAGTCCGCGGCATGCCGCGCATCGAGCGAGGTCGGTCACGGGTCGGGTACATCGCGCCGACGTGCGCTGGGTCGGCCTTCGAGGGCAGCGCGAAGGCGAACCCCTCCGCGAGGGTGCGTGGGACACCCGTTGGGCTGGTCGCCGCGTTCCACTTCCGGGGGTCGCCACCCGCGGCGTAGAACGCCTGCGCCTTCTCCACCGCCTCCTCGACCTCCTTCTCCTTGTGGCGGCGGCGCCGACCCCGGTCGTCTCGCACCGAGAGACCCGTGGCGACATAGCGAGGCTTCGACGCCCCGGTCGCGGGGTCGGGCTCCTGCCAGCGGAAGTAGACCTCGTAGTCCCGGTCCGGACGCTCCTCAGCCACGAGGGTGACAGGGCGCTTGCCCGCCGTGAACTTGTAGTGGTCGGGCCGCTTGGTCGCCTTTACCATCACGCGACCCTCCGCTCCTCGCGAGCCGACTTCATCCGGAAGACAGAGTCCCGGTGAATCTCGTACTCGCGGGAGGGCTTCTGCCGTACTCTGAGCCCGAGTCGGGTCGCGTTGCGGCACCAGTACTGGACCGCGGCCACGGTACAACCGCACTCGGCCGCGGCGCGGTCTGTCGTCCACCACTGGTCGTCGGTCTTGGCCCTCGTGATGGTGGCCCGAAGGCGCGCGGCCGCGAACGCGATGGCCTGCGCTGCGAGGTCGCCGGGCGTTTCCTCTTCTCGCTGCTTCGCGCGGGCCTGGAGCTCGTCGGCGAGCTCCTCGAACGGGGTGAACTCGTTCATCGTCTCGGATGTCCTGCCTGTGGCTCTCTCAGTCACCGCCGGCTGTCCCGCCATGCGGTTCGCTTACGAGCCACCCTACCCGACCCTGCGCATCGTCTCCAAACCCCCGGCCAGCGTTGTGCGGCCATCCCGGCGGTGATCTACACTACCCCCGCCGTCCTTCAGCTGCGGAACCGAGGGGCGAACAGAGGGGCCCTTTGCCGTATTGGCGGGGCCCCGGTTTCGGCGCGAGGGGTAGGCGCGGGAGTCTCGGAGCGAACGAGGGAAGGTGGAGGATCCCCCAAAATGGAAAGAGCCTTTCCCACGTTATGAAATCATGTTCGGATCCTGAGGAAGTCAAACGTCGCGGCGATCGCTACGCAGAACCTCTCCACTCATTCGCAATCCGCGACGCCGCATCACTCCTCCCCCTTCATCAGCCGGATGGCCGCTTGCCGGACCTCGTGCCGGGGATGGGACAGCCACGAGGCGAAATCGCGCTTGGACACGTGGCTCCAGTAGTGCAGCGGCGTCTCGAAGATCACGTCCAGAAGCTCCGGGTGATTGAGCGCGGCCCACGGGAGCACGTCAACGATCGTATCGCGGAACCGCTCATGTCCCGCGTTGACGACAGCTCCTGGGAGCGCCAGCATGGCCTCGCACCCCCGGCAGTAGAAGGTGCCAAAGCGCCTCTCTGGATGGCGCTCCTCCTCCTCTTCGTCCGGCTCCTCTCCAGCATGGAAGTCGTGCATGGGAAACTTGCAGAGCCGGCAGTCCGGGCCTGTGCCGGCCTCTAGGAGCGTGTCCGACTAACCTCGCAGTCGCATGAACGGGGGGTTAAATTAGAGAGACTGAGCCGGATGTGCACACTCTCCCGCGCCGAACCCCGATGGCGAAGAAATTCCGACGGTACGAACCGGACCAGATCCACCTCTTTCCGCCGTCGCCCAGGGACTGGCTGCCGGGGGATCATCTGGTCTTCGTGCTGAGCGACGTGGTGGACACGCTGGACCTCTCGGCGATTTACGCGGCGTATGGAGAGGAGCGGGGGAACCCGCCGTACCATCCGCTGCTGATGGTGAAGATCCTGCTTTACGGGTACGCGCGCGGGATCTACAGTTCGCGGAGGCTGGCGCGGGCGTGCCAGGAGGACGTGGCGTTCCGGGTGTTGTGTGGAGAGAACCAGCCGGACTTCCGCACGATTTCGGACTTCCGGAAGATCCATCTGAAGGCGTTCGCGGCGCTGTTCCTCCAGGTGCTCCAACTGTGCCAGCACGCGGGGATGGTGAAGCTGGGGCACGTGGCGATCGACGGAACGAAGGTCAAGGCGTCGGCGAGCAAGCACAAGGCGATGAGCTATGGGCGGATGAAGGAGGAAGAGGCGCGGCTGAAGAAGGAGATCGCGAAACTGCTGCGGGAATCCGACGTAACGGACGGGACGGAGGACCGGTTGTACGGAAGGGACAAGCGAGGCGATGAGTTGCCGGAGGAGCTGGCCCACCACCAGAGCCGGCTGAAGAAGATTCAGGAGGCGAAGGCGGCGCTGGAAGCGCGGGCGCGGGCGGCGGCCCTCGAAGCGGGCGCCACGGAGGAGGAAGCGGAAGAGGCGGAGCCGGAGGCAAAGGCGCAGTACAACTTCACGGACCCCGAGAGCCGGATCATGCCGTCGGGGGGCAAGACGACGTTCGAGCAGGCGTACAACGCGCAGGCCGCGGTGGATCATGAGAGCCAGGTGATCGTTGCGGTGGATGTCCTTCAGACGAGTACGGACAAGAACCAGTTGGTGCCGATGGTGGAGCGGGCATGCGAGAACCTTCAGGAGACGCCGGAGGTCTTCAGCGCGGACGCGGGCTACTGGGTGGAGGAGGACCTGGCGGTGCTGGACGAGTACGAAATCGAGGCGGTGGTGGCGCCGGAGCGGATCCGTCACTCCGAATGGCGCGGGCAAGGAAGCCTGAATGGAGAGCCGCCGCCGGAGTCTTCACGCAAGCAACGCATGCGGCACCGGCTACGGACGGTGGAGGGCCGGGCCGAGTACGACAAGCGCAAGATCACGGTGGAGCCGGTCTTCGGGCAGATCAAGGAGGCTCGGGGATTCCGCCGCTTTTCCTTCCGGGGCCATGAGAAGGCGGGCCTGGAGTGGATGCTCGTGTGCGCGGTGCACAATCTGCTCAAACTGTGCGGCCATCAACGGATGGCGATGGCGGCAGCCGCCTGATCGGGGGGTGGGAGAGGTCCGCGAGGCTCCCGAACGGCGGGAGGAAACCGCCCTCGGCCTCCGGAATCCGGTCGTCCCGGCCCCCAACGCGGCATTCCGCCCAGCGACGCGACGGTCAAATTCCGGACCGCGGACCGGGAGATCGCTCTCGGCTCAGCTCAATCTCGGACGGACTCCTAG
>CAZWJE010000092.1:0-11042 GCA_964634395.1 uncultured Gemmatimonas sp.
TCGAAGCGGGCACCGTAGATTCGCTCCATCTCGTGGAGCGCGACGGACGTGTCCAGCGCCTCCGCATAGACGCGAACGAGCAGCAGACGCGCCGCGAGATAGGTGTACTCCGGCTCGCGCTCCATCCGGGCGCGCGCCGCCAGCACCGCCGATTTGGCGATCTCGTCGCGGGTGATTCCATCGTAGAGACTTCCCAGCATTTCCCGATAGACGGCCTCCACGTCCACCGCCGGCCCCAGCCCGACCGCCGCCTCCGCGATCGCGGAACGCAGCACCGCGCGATCCAGCACCGATTCCCGACCGTCAGGCTCGCGCAGCCGAACGCGGCGCTCCGCCCGCCCCCGTGCCCGCGCCTCCCGGTAGACGATGAAACGCCGCGCCACCGCGAAATGCCCGCCTGACATCAACTGTCGCTCCACCTCGTCCTGGATCGTTTCGATCTCCAGGTCGGCATCGGCGCCGTGCTCGCGCGAAAGCGCTTCTTCGACGTCGTCCGTCACACCTTCGACCGAATCGTGGATCCGGCGGTCGAGCGCGTCGGGATAGGGTGCGCCCGCCTCGGCGCGGAACGCCATCTCGACGGCGTGGGCGATTCGATCCCGGTCGTAGGAGACCAGTCGCCCGTCCCGCTTCCGGACGCGGGTGAAAAGCGCGGCGACGGGCGCCGGTTTCGGGGGAACCACAGGGGGGGTCGCGAGGTCCGTCATGTTGTCTCTCCGGAAGAGGTGAGCGCCCTCCCCCGAAGTCCGGGTCACGGTCGTGTTTCGATCCCCTCACCTTCCGGCACGGGTGGTCAGAAACACGAAAGGCCCCAGGTGATCACTCACCCGGAGCCCGACTCGTCACGACGCTCCCGGACGCGGCCGTGGCGCGGTACTCGCCACGAATCACTCCGCATCCTCCCGCCGGACGATCTTCCCGTTCCCCTTCCCTCGAGGGACGCTACGGGCTCCATGCGCCTGGCAGGTCTTCTGGCTCGGGATTCTTCCTCCGGAGAGCGCCTTCCCGCGGCTCACCGCCGCAGTGGCTTCTTCGCCCTCCTTCGTCCTCCCTCACAGCGGCGGGGCCGCCCCGGATTCACACCGGGTTCCCTCTTTCACCACCCGGAGCGGGCGGCGAGACCAGCGCTATATGTTGTGTCCCCGACAAGATGACCACCCCATATATTGTTGTCAAGCGCAGCCCCCCACTCACACCGCTTCCTGCTCCGGTTCCGGCTCCTGCTCGTCCGGGAGCGGGCTGTGTCCTTCGGCGCGGTCGCGAAAAAGAGCCGCGCGCGCGAGGAGCATGAGGGTGACCGGCATGGTGATGGTGACGAACGCGAAGATCAGGAATCCTTCGAGTGCCAGTCGGCCGTTGAGGATCGAGGAAGTGACGATGGTGGCGAGCGAGATGAAGCCGACGCCGGCGGAGGAACCCATCGTCGGGGCATGGGCGCGATCATAGAACGTCCGAAGCCGGTTGAGGCCGAGTGACCCGACGAGCGTCATGCCGGCACCGAGCACGACACAGACGGAGACCAGCCAGGCGGCCCAGTCCGGCAGATCGGGGGGTGGCACGTTCACTCGATCACCTCCCCGCGGATCAGGAATTTCGCGAGTGCGGCGGTGGCCGTGAACCCGACCAGGGCGATGATCAGCGCCGCGTCGAAGAAATAGCTCGCCTCGAAATGGATCCCGAAGGTGAGCATGAGGAGCATGGCGTTCATGTAGAGCGTGTCCAGGCCGATGACGCGGTCCTGAGCCCGCGGGCCGCGGACGATCCTGGCGGTGGCGCAGACCATGGCCAGGGCAAGCATCAGGTGGGCCGCCGAAAGCGACCAGTAGAGGACGAGGGCGCTCATTGGAAGATGGCGATCAACATGCGTTCGTAACGTCCCTTGATCTGCTTGAGCCAGACGACTTCGTCAACCAGGTCGAGGATATGGACGATCAGCGTCCCGTCTCGGCGGTCATAGCTGAACCACAGCGTGCCGGGGGTGGAGGTGATGATGACCGCGAGGATCGCGAGCGCCGTGGGGCTCTCGATGGCGATCGGGATCCGCAGGAACCCTGACGTCACCGGTCGGTTCGGGCGACCGATGATGCGCGCGACGGCGATGTTCGAACGGATGATATCCATCGAAACCATGCCGAGGAGCTGGATCGCGGCCTTCGGCCGGCGGATCGATGGTTCGTCGAGGCGGAGCGCGCCCATCAGGACGGTACCCAGGGTCGCGAACACCATTCCGAGCAGGATCCACCCTGGCGAGTAGGCGCGACCGAGCAACACCCAGATGATGAGGAGGATGGTCCACATCACGGGATACGTGATGAGCGGCCTCATGGCACCTCTCCCGCGATGAGTTCACCCTCGATGAGATCACCCCCCGCGGTCCGACCGGGGAACACGTGTTCGATGTATTCCGCCGGGGCGCCGAGCGACGCGGCGGCGTCCTGCGCATACCGCAGTAGCGGACCGCCACGCACGGTCATGCCGAAACACGCGAGCAGGATGAAGGCGACCGCCGCCAGCTCGACCGGGTTCACCGTGGGAGCTTCCTCTTCCGCGCTGACCCAGATCGCGTTGATCCCGGCACGCGTCATCGCGATCAGGAGCGCCAGGCCGGAGGCGAGGAGCGTCACGATCATCACCACGGCGAGCGCGCTGATCGGCTCCTCGGCGCCCGCGGCGGCACTCGTGCCGAGGGGTTCCAGCAGCGCGTCGAGGATCGCGAGCTTGGCGATGAAACCGGGGAACGGGGGCAGGCCGGCGAGCGTGAGGGCGCAGCCGATGAAGAGCAGCCCCAGCGTCGCCAGCATCCCCGGGAACGCGACACCCACGAGATCCCGCTCGGTGTCGGGCTCCTCGTCGTCACCGTAGATCTCCATGGTGAGGTTGAAATCGTCCGAACCCGGATCTCGCCCGCGTTCGATGAGCTCGATCAGCAGGAAGAGCGCGGCGATCCCCAGCGTGGAACCGGCGAGGTAGAAGAGCGCGCCGCCCAGCGCCTCGAAGTCGGCGCAGCCGATGACGGCGATCAACGTGCCGGATGAGACGATGGCGCAGTAGCTGGTCAGCCGCGACAACGTCTGGGACGAGAGCGCCCCGATCGCGCCGAACACGATGGTCGCGATACCCACGATCAGGATCCACCGATCCGCCGCCCACGGCGCGGCGGCGGTGTCCAGCCCGAAGACGACCAGATTCAGACGCAGGAGGGCGTAAACGCCGACCTTGGTCATCATCGCGAAGATCGCGGCGACCGGGGCGCTCGCGGCCTCATAGGTCGTCGGCAGCCAGAACCCGAGAGGCCAGGCGCCCGCCTTGACGAGGAAACCGGTGCCGAGGATCGCGCCGCCGGCCCTGGCGAACACGAGGTCCTCGCCGCTCAGCGCGCCGATGCGGAGCGCGACGTCCGCCATGTTCAGCGTTCCGGTCACCCCGTAGATCAGCGCGATCCCAACGAGGAGCAGCGACGACCCGACGAGGTTGATCGCGATGTAATGGAGCCCTTCGCGCACCCGTGCCTCGCCCAGCCCGTGCAGAACGAGACCGTACGACGCGGCGAGCAGCACCTCGAAGAAGACGAAGAGGTTGAAGAGGTCGCCCGTAAGGAAGGCGCCGTTCAGCCCCACGAGCAGGAACTGGGCGGTCGCGTGGAACCGTGGTCCCGCGCGTTGCCAGCGGACCGTCCCGAACGCGAGCATGGGTGCGGCGATCAGGGCGGTGAGCGTCAGCATCATCGCGGAGAGGCGATCGACGACGATGACGATTCCGAAGGATGCGGGCCATCCGCCGAGGCGGTAGCTGCCGCCGGCCGCGCCCATCGCGCCCGGCTCGGCGTCGACGAGGCGGAGGATGGCGACCGCCACGCCGAGCATCGCGACCGCCGAGCCGACGCTGATCATCGCCTTCAGGCCGCGCCGTCGGTCGTCGAGCACCAGGAGCGTCGCCGCGACCACCAGCGGCAGGACGACCGGGACGATGATCAGATGGTTGACGAGCGGGTTCACGGCTCACCCCCGTCGACGTGGTCCGTCCCGGTGAAGCCGCGCGAGGCGAGCATCACCACGAGGAAGAGCGCCGTCATGGCGAACCCGATCACGATCGCGGTGAGCACGAGCGACTGGGGGACCGGGTCGGTCTGCAGTTCGAGCGACCCGGCGGTACCGCGCGCCAGGATCGGCGCCGCGTCCACGCGCAGCCGCCCCATCGTGAAGATGAAGAGGTTCACCGCGTAGGAGAGGAACGAAACCCCCAGGATCACCTGGAAGGTGCGCGGCCGCAGGACCAGCCAGACGCCGGACGCGGTGAGCACGCCGATGGCGATCGCGACGATCGGTTCCATCAGACCTCCCCCACCACTTCCGCGGCGACCACTTCCGCGGCGACGCTCGCGCGACGTCCGCGCAACGACTGGTGCGCCAGCGCGATCAGGATCAACACCGTCGCCCCGATCACCAGCAGGAAGACCCCGATGTCGAAGATCAGCGCGCTCGCGATCGGGACGGATCCCAGCACGGGCAACTCCAGGTACCGGAAGTGCGTGGTGAGAAACGGCGCGCCGAAGAACCATGACGCCACGCCCGAGACGGCGGCGACGACCAGCCCGGACGAAATCCAGCGCAGCGGCAGGATATAGAGGCGGTCCTCCACCCAGCGCGCGCCGCGCGCCATGTACTGGACGACGAAGGCGATCGACATGGTGATGCCCGCCGCGAAGCCGCCGCCCGGCGCGTCGTGTCCGCGCAGCAGGATGTAGATGGCGATCACGCTGATCACCGGGAAGAGCCAGTGCATGATCACCCGGGTGACGTACATGTATTCTTCGAGCGGGTCATCTTCCCCGTTCGGCTCGCCGATCGGTCCGTACTTCGACAGCGCCAGGCGCTGCTGCGCGGGCCGCTCCAGGCTGTCCGTGGCGGGGCGGAACCTGCGCAGAACGGCGAACACGGTAAGCGCGACGATGCAGAGCACCGTGATCTCGCCGAGAGTGTCGAAAGCGCGGAAATCCACCAGGATCACGTTGACGACGTTCGTGCCGCCACCTTCCAGGTACGAGCGCGCGAGGAGTTCCGAAGCGATCGTCTCGCCGATCGGGCGCGTCATGATGGCGTAGGAGAGCGCGGCCAGACCCGTCCCGACCGCCACCGCGAGGAGAATGTCGCGCACGTGGCGCCGACGCATCGCTCCCACCGATTCGATGGACGGTATGCTTCGCGACCGTTTCGGCATCCACCGCAGCCCGAGGAGGATGAGCACGGTCGTGACGATCTCCACGAGCAGCTGCGTCATCGCCAGGTCCGGCGCGGACAGCCAGACGAAGGTGAGGCACACGACGACGCCCGTACCCCCCATCAGGATCAGCGCGGCGAGCCGGTGAAATTTCGCGAGGTACGCCGAACCGACCGCGCACCCGGCCCCCACGACCCAGACGATCGCGAACACGGGATCCCATTCAGCCGCCGCCGCCGGGACCACGGAGACGCCCCCGCGCCAGAACGGCAGGGCGCCCGCGGCGAGCGCGAAGAACAGGACAAGATAGACCTGCGGCTGCAGACGATGGGTCCCGAAGATCCGCAGCAGCGCCCGCGGCCAGCGCCAGGTAAGCCGGGCGTAGAGAAACTCGAAAACGCGCTGCCCGAAGAGGGAGCGAATGGTGGGAAGCTGATTGGCCTGTGTGGCGAGGTACCAGCTCAGCACCCGGTAGAGGAGTACACCTCCCGCCAGCGCCACGGTGCTCATGAGGAGCGGAAGGTTGAAACCGTGCCAGATGGCGAGGCTGTATTCCGGCGTCTCCACGCCCAGGACGGAATGGACCGCCCGGTAGAGGTAGGGCCCGATCGACATCCCCGGCACCACGCCCACGACCACGCAGAGGACGACCAGGAACTCGATCGGGAAGCGCATCCAGCGCGGCGGCTCGTGCGGCGTCCGGGGGAGATCCTTCGCCGGCTCCCCGAAGAAGATCTCCACGATGACGCGCAGCGAGTACACCACACCGAACATCCCCGCCAGCACCGCGATGAGCGGGAGGAGCAAGGCGAACCGTGAATCGCTCGCCGCGCCGATCGCCTCCGCGAAGAACATCTCCTTCGAGATGAAACCGTTGAAGAGCGGCACGCCGGACATCGCCGCGCTCGCCGCGATCGCCAGCGCGCCGGTATAGGGCATCGACCGTAACAGCCCGCTCAGCCGGCGGATGTCACGCGTTCCGGTTTCGTGGTCGATCACCCCCGCCGCCATGAACAGCGACGCCTTGAAGGTCGCGTGGTTGATCGTGTGGAAGATCGCCGCGACGGCCGCGAGGTGGGAACCGAGCCCCAGAAGAAGGGTGATCAGCCCCAGATGGCTGATCGTCGAGTACGCGAGGACCCCCTTCAGATCGTTCTGGAAAATGGCGGCCCACGCGCCCAGGAGGAGCGAGGCGACCCCCGCCGAGGTCACCAGCCAGTACCATTCGTCAGTGCCCGACATCACCGGCCAGAACCGGGTCAGCAGGAAGACCCCCGCCTTCACCATCGTCGCGGAATGCAGGTACGCCGAGACGGGAGTCGGCGCGGCCATCGCGTTCGGGAGCCAGAAGTGAAACGGCACCTGCGCGCTCTTCGTCAACGCCCCGAGCAGGACGAGGACGAGCATCGGCACGTAGAGCGAACTCTCGCGGATCACGTCGCCGGAACCCAGCACCGCGTCCAGGTCGTAGCTCCCGACGATTCGACCCAGCAGGAGCAGCCCCCCGAGCAGCGCGAACCCGCCGGTCGCCGTGACCGTCAGTGAGATGCGCGCGCCATCCCGCGCCGCCGGGTTATGGTACCAATACCCGATCAGCAAGAACGAGAAGAGGGTCGTCATCTCCCAGAAGAACGCCATCTGGAGGATGTTGCCGGAGAGTACGATCCCCAGCATCGAGCCCATGAACGCCAGCAGGAACGAGAAGAACCGAGGTACGGGGTCTTCGGGCGACATGTAGTAGCGCGCGTAGGTCACCACCAGCACGCCGATGCCGCAGATCATCACCGCGAAGATCCACGCGTACCCGTCCATCCGCAGCGAGAGGTCGAGCCCGAGCCCCGAAATCCAGGGCACCGTGTGGCGCACGACTCCCCCGTCGACCACCCCTCGGCCCAGCGCGAGCGTGGCTCCCAGCCCGATCATCCCCACGATCCCCGACAGCCAGGCCTCCGCGTTGCGCGCGTTCGCCGGAAGCAACGCCGCGACCACGCTCCCCAGAAACGGAACGCCGATGAGGATCAGGAGAAGAAGGCCATCCGACACGGCGCTCTTGCGTTCTGGGAACAGAGGGGAAGAGAGTATGTACTAATTTCGCCCAGAATGGTTGAGATTCGGCCTGAGCGCAAGGGAATATCGACCGGTGAGACTCCATCCTGAGCAATGTCGGGCGGCGAGAGGGCTCGTGGGCCTGACCCAGGACGAACTGGCGGAAGCCGCGGGGGTTTCGCGAAGCACGGTGCGGGACTTCGAAGGCCACCGGCACGAGCTTCATCGCGCGACGGAAGTTCAGCTGATCGAGGCCCTGGATCGGCTGGGGGTGAAGTTGTTACCGCCCGGCCGGGAAGGGGTGGGAGTGAGGTTGAGGAAGCACGACAGGAGTGAGCCGACGACCGCGAAGCAGGGGATCGACCGCCTTCGCGAATAACGTGCGGCCACGCGGCGAAACGCTGCATGGTTCACGCGGCGCGGTTCATGGATTCACGACCGATCTGTCTCGCCCTGAACTTCCGTCCGAGGCTCCCCGTTGAGGAGCCTCAACGCGTTGGCGATGACGAGCAGCGTACTTCCCTCGTGGATGAATACGGCGGGGCCGATGCCGAAGACCCCCGTCGTGGTGGCGACGATGAGGATCGCGATGATGGCGAGCGAGATCGCCAGGTTCTGACGGATGACGGCCCGGACACGCCGGGAAAGGTCGATGGCGAAGGGAAGTTGCCTGAGGTCATCCGCCATGAGCGCGACATCGGCGGTTTCGAGCGCGACCGCCGTGCCGGCGCCGCCCATCGCGATCCCGACCGTGGCGTGCGCGAGGGCGGGCGCGTCGTTCACGCCATCGCCGACCATGGCCACTCGGCCGTGCTCGTCGAGGAGCTGGCGCACGGCGGCGAGCTTGTCCTCGGGCAGGAGATCGGCCATCACCAGATCCACCCCGACCTCACGTCCGATCGCGTCGCCGACCCCTCGGTTGTCACCGGTGAGCATGACGAGCGGCCGGACGTTCATCCGGCGGAGTTCGTCGAGCACCTGACTCACCTCGGCGCGCGCCGTGTCCGCGACGCCGATGACGCCGAGCCATTGATCGCCATGCCGGACCGCCATCGTGCCGCGGCCGGCGCGTTCGAGTGACCCGATCTCCGCGCGGATCGACTCGGGCACGGGCGTGCCGTCATCGCTCCAGAGTCGGAGTCCGCCGATCTCCACCGGCCGGCCACCCACCGTCGACCGCACGCCGCGACCGGTGACGCTGAACACTTCGCCGGCTTCGGGGATCGTGAGCCCGGCGGCATGGGCGGCGTCGACGACCGCACGGGCGAGCGGATGTTGGCTGTAGCGCTCGACCGCCGCGGCCACCCGGAGCAGCTCTTCCGCGTCCACGCCCGCCGCCGGTGTCAGATCCGTCACTCGCGGCTCGCCGACCGTCAGCGTCCCCGTCTTGTCGAGCGCGAGCGCGCGGATGGCGCCCAGGTTCTCGAGATGCGCGCCGCCCTTCACGAGCACGCCGCGGCGGGCGGCACTCGCGATCCCCGCCAGGACCGCCGACGGTGTGCCGATCGCCAGCGCGCACGGCGACGCGGCGACGAGCAGCGCCATTCCCCGATAGAAACTCAGGCTCCATTCCCACACGCCCAGGAGCGGCGGAACGACGATGAGGAGCACGTCGGCGACAAGCACCGCCGGCACGAACACCCGCTCGAACCGCTCGATGAGACGCTGGGTAGGCGCCTTCTGCGTCTGCGCTTCCTCGACGAGACGGATCACCCGGTCGAGTGTGCGGTCACCGGCGACGCGGGTAACGATCACCTCGAGCGCGCCGTCGCCGTTGACCGTGCCCGCGAACACCTCGTCGCCACCGGTCTTCTCGACGGGTACGGATTCTCCGGTGATCGGGGCCTGGTTCACCGCCGAGCGGCCCTGGCGCACCTCGCCGTCGACCGGGATCCGCTCGGCTGGACGGACGATGACGATCTCGCCCGGCACGAGCGCCGTGACGGGCACCAGAGCCTCCTGGCCATCGCGCATGACCCGGGCACGGGCGGGGGCGAGATCGGCCAGCGAGCGAATCGCCGAGCGCGCCCGGCCCAGCGCCTGGTGCTCCAGTGCATGGGCGAGCGAAAAGAGGAAGAGGAGGAACGCCCCTTCGGTCCACTCGCCGAGCGCCGCCGCGCCGAGCGCGGCGAGGAGCATCAGCAGGTCGATGTCGAAGGTGATGTTCCCGCGCCGCGCGGAGGCCGCCCAGTGCCGGACCAGATCGAATCCGCCGAACCCGTACGAGATGACATAGAGGCCCAACGCGGCCGCCGCGGGTAGTCCGAACCAGCGCTCGCCCGCCCACGCCACCAGGAGAAGCACGCCAGCGACGAGACTCCAGACGAGTTCGCGGTGCCTCCGGTACCAGCCCGCTCCCTCCGGCACGGGTTCGCGAGGGTGACAGCACGAGGGGCCGTGTTCGTGCGCGGGCGGCGCGGTGGGATAGCCCATGCGTCCCAGCGCCACACGGATCTCGTCGAGCGTTACGACATCACGCTCGTACTCGATGCGCGCCCGCTGCGCCGGCAGGCTCACGGAGGCGTTGAGAACGCCCGGGACGGCGGTCAACCCGTTCTCGATACGCCGCGCGGCGTCCTCGCCGTCGACCGCGCGGATTGGCAGAACCGCGTGGCCGTACCGGCGGGTCACCGTGGCGCCCGCCGCCGCCGCGACCCGCTCCACCTCCCCGAGCGGCAGGACCTCCGGGTCGAAATGCAGGCAGAGCAGGGCGCCGCCCGGGGCATCCGGGTTCACCAGGTGCGTTCGGGTGATCCCGTTCTTCCCTTCGAGCATCGCCGTCAGGCGCGAAACACATTCGTCCCGCGTATCGGTGACCTCCGGCAACAGGAGCGGAAGCTCGAGACGGACCCGTTCGGTCATGGGAAAGCCCCGGTCGTCAGAACTCATAGCGGATCCCGGCGTTCATGACCCGGCCATCGAGATGGTACCCACACGTCGGTCGTCCGGCGCCCGTCGGGCGCGCGTGCCGGGAGGGTGAACGGATCATACGTGGTCCGCCGTACGTCGAGAAGGTTCTCGGCGCTCAGGAACACCCGAGCCGGGCCGACGTTGCCGCCCTCCCGGTCCTCGACCGTGACACCACCGATCACGACCCCCGGCTTCGCGCGGAACCCGCGCATCTCCGTGTCGCGCATGCGAGTCATCCTACTTCGGAGGTCCATAATGAACGCATGCCTCCACCCCGCGCGCGACCCCGGTCAGCAACTCCTCGCCCATCGCCAACAGTGACTCGACCCGCGCATCCGACGGACGGTAGTACACGAATCGGCCCCGCTGCTCCCGTTCCACCAGGCCGCAATCCAGCAGACATGCCAGGTGATTCGAGACGTTCGACTGGCTCAGGCCGGTGACTTCCATCACCTCGGTCACGCAGAGCGGCCGGGCGCGGACCGATTCGAGGATCGCCAGCCGGGAAGCATCCGCCAGCCCCCGGAAAAGCTTCGCTTTCAACGCGGTCGTGCGCGTCAAACGTTCCGTTTCCATTCGGTCTCTCCCCGTCCGGATGGTCGACGGGCTCCCGGCATGCCCGTGCCCACCAACGCGATCGCTCCACGCCATCGCCGCCGTTCCCGTCTTCCAGCGCCAACGCCACCAGCGGCAACGCCGAGCAGCGCCACCGCGCGGGATCGTCATATCAGTGCTCAATGATACGTATGTTTCCGATACCGGACAAGCCGTGGAGATGGCGGAAAGGGACGGGGGTATCCGAAGAAGTCCTGCCTCCGGTTTGACGTGCGTCCGGGTTTGTTGGATCCGGTCGCGAAGGCTAGCATCAT
>CAZWJE010000093.1:0-10638 GCA_964634395.1 uncultured Gemmatimonas sp.
CCCCCCCCCCCCCCCCCCCCCCCCCCCCCCCCCCCCCCCCCCCCCCCCCGGGATGACACGGGGGATGGATGACAAGGCTCGGGATGACAAGGGAGGGATGACACGGCTCGGGATGGCAAAACGGGCTCGGGATGATAAGCGTGGCGCGTTGGGCCGGCCGGTCGTATCTTGTCGTGAAATCCTTCCACAGCCATCGTAACTCCGGACCACGGCACAAAATGGCCGCGCTGAAGTAAACATCCGTTCGAGCATCCGGGGAGCAAGGCCGACACGGCTCCCCCTTCGATCACCACGCGTTTTCCGGCAGTCACCCGCCAGTACCGCGACACCGCTCCGCCACCAGAATGAACCGGCGACAGTTCCTCATCGCGACCGCCGCGGCCACGCTCGCCGCCTGTCGCGATCCCCTTTTCAGCCATGACCTCACCCCCGGACCGACCGACACCGCCCCCCCGGCCGCCGACCTGGTCGGCCCGACCGTCCTCGGCATCACCTCGCACATACTTCGTGACGACGATCTGAGACTGGTTCGCGATCTCGGGTTCACGCACATCCGCGGCACGCTGATCTCCACCCGATGGGCGAGACAGACGGGTTACGCGGCCGCGATGCGCGAGCACGTCGCGCGGGTCACGGCGCACGGTCTCCAGCTGCTGTTCGTGGTGCACAACTCCGATGGGGCCGTATTCCGGTCGATGAACGACCCCGCCGCCGCCGCCGCGTTCACGGCGGTTGTGGAATCGATGGTGCGCACGCTCCCGGAGGTGGAAGCGTGGCAGTTGTGGAACGAAATGGATGTCTGGCTCCAGGCACCGTTCGGATCCGGCGAGAACCCTCCGATGCCGGCGCTTTTCACGGGGATGAACTACGGGCGATGGTGGCGAACCGCGTATCCGCGACTGAAGGCGGTGCGACCCGAATCGCGCTTCGTCACCGGGGCGACCGCGGACCACTCGGCGGGGAGGTGGCGTGACTTCCTGCGGGGGATGGTGAATGGCGGGTTCGAAGCGGACGCCATCGCCTTCCACGTATATGGAGACTGGTCACGAACGGTCTCGCGTCACGCCGAGATCCGGAAAATCGTGGGCGCTGACCAGCGTTTCTGGCTGACGGAGTTCAACGCGCGTCCGGGGATCGGCTGGACGCCGACGTATCAGGCCGAATCGGTGCGGGGGATGATCGAAGGGAACGCGCGCGACCGGCTCTTCGAGCGGATCTACGCGTACTGCCTGGAGACCGATCCGAAAGATCCCTGGTACGGATTGCGGAACCCGGATGGATCCGAACGGCCGCTGCTCGAGTGGCTGAGGTCGAAGGCCGCCGGGGGCTGACGATCCGGGCGGGGCCGGGGATCACCACGATCCTCCTCCCCCGCCGCCTCCGCCGCCACCCGAGAATCCACCTCCACCCGATCCACTCGAGGACCGCGGCGAGGACGCCAGGACATCTCCGGTCTTCGACATCGACGTCGAGAGCATCCGCTCGAAGTTCCGGGTGGAGAAGCGGCCTCCCGAATCGTCGCCGACGTACCAGCGTGGCGAACCGGACGCATAGATCCCCTCGTACTTCTTCGCCCATTCCGAGGCGACTCCGAGCGCCATGGCGTACGGGAGAAGCGCCTCGAACTCCCGCCGGGGATCGGATGCGGCGTCGTTCAGCCGGTCGCCCTCGACCCGTCGGGCGAACTCCTGAAAGCCGAGCGCCCAGCGGCGCGCGCGCGCGCCCTTCAGCGTGCGCCTCGGCATCGCGAAGGAAAAGGCGGCGAAGAGGAGGGCGGTGACGACGCCAGCGGCGACCGGCACGATCGCGCTCGCCGGGCTGGGCACGTCGCGAAGGTACGCCCACGCGAAGCCTGTCGCGCCCGTCAACACGCCGGCGGCCACGCCCATCGCGACCCACCGGTTCCGTACCGTCGACGGCGACACCTCGTAGTGTCCCTGGTCGACGAGGTGGTCGTAGAGCGCGCGTTGGATCCCCGGCAGGTGCGTGTAGAAGCTGTTGCGCAGGTCGGACGTATCGACCTCGTTTCCTCTCGCGAAGAGCGCCTCGAGAACGCGCCGCTCATGCGGAAGCAGGTCACCCCGGCCGCCACTGTTGCGTAGAAAGGTCGTTTCTTCTCCTCCGAAGAACCCCGCGATGCCGCGCGCTCTCCCGGCCCGGATCGTCAGGTGGCCGCGGATGGCGAGATCGACGATGGTCGCGGTGATGTCGACGAGATCCACTCGTTCGTCGATCAGGGTGCCGATCCCGCCGGCGGACATGCCCGGCGGCGGTTCATAGGTGACCACGATGGGGTCGTTGGCGTGCGGGTCGCGTCCCTGGCCGCGATAGCGCGCGAAGAGGAACCCGAGCCAGAGAAGGGGCGCGATCAGGATCCCGTTGTCCAGGAGAATGCCGATCGCCCGTTCGGACGCGGTCGGGAAGGTGACGACACCGTGGGGAAAGCCGACAGCCACCGTGAGCCCCTCGAGCGGGCCGAGAGAACGTGTGGTGACGAAACGAACCACACCCGGCTCGCGATGGCTCACTTCGACCGCCCGTTCCGTGAGCCCGAAACCGCCCGTATAGCCGGCCGCGAGCAGATCGTCCGCCGCGACTTCGGTGGGGAGATGGACCGTGGCGCTCGATCGGGCGATCGTCGCGTTCCACTCATGGCCGGTCGCGTTCCAGTACAGCTCGTCGTGCTCCGCGAACCGCGCGACGGCGTTGCGCACCCGGTAGCGGATGCGATAGACCACCGTCCCGACGACTTCCACGTCCGCATCACCGATCCGGATCATCCAGTAGCGACCCTCATTGGACCGGCGGGTCGGATACGGGTTCCCAGCGTCGTCGACGACCTCGATCAACTCGGGGCGGAGCGAATAGGCGTAGCCCTTGGGGTCGGAGTAGCGAACGGGGATCGTCCGGTAGATTCCGTGGCGCGGCTCGGCGAAGTCGACGACGACCCGCTCCTCGACGAGCAGGTCTCCGTTGGACTGGATGCGGAGATCGGCGTCCAGGTTGCGGATCGAGTAGCCGCCGCGGTCCTGAGCATGAGCGGGGCCGGCCAGGCCGCCGACCGTGACGATCGCCAGCGACACCATCAGCGCGATCACGGCCGGGATCGACCGCGGGATGCTCCCGGGGTGGCGCGACACCCTGGAGCGCTCGCCCGCCCGCCGAGCGGCGCGACGACCGTTCACCGACGCCATCTCCCGGGTCACTGCAGCTTCACCTCGGGCACGTCCGCCTCGTCCGCGCTGGAGAGCCGGAAGAACTCACGTTCCCGGAACCCGAACGGCCGGGCGACGAGCAGCTGCGGGAACGACTGGATCTTCGTGTTGAGATCCCGCACGACGGCGTTGTGGTAGCGGCGCGCGTTCTGGATGTGGTCCTCGAGCGAGACAAGCGCATGGTGCAGCTCCAGGTAGCCATCGCTCGCCTTGAGATCGGGGTACGCCTCCACGACCGCGAACACGGATCGCAGGCGGTTGACGAGAAGCTCCTCGGCCGGCCCGGCCTCACCGGGGCTCTGGTGGTCAGTCGCGCGCCGGGCCCCGTCGCGCGCTTCGACCAGCCGCCGCAGCGTCTCTTCTTCATGCGCCGAATACCCCTTCACAGTCTCGACCAGATTACCCACGAGATCGTGCCGGCGCTTGAGCTGAACCTCGATATCGGACCAGGCGTTGTTCGCGCGGTTCCGCAGGCTGACGAGTCCGTTGTAGACGTACGCCACGGCGGCCGCGAGGACGACGAGAAGGTAGAGCCAGAGGTTGCCCATGAGGATCGTTCGCTCCCGGCGAAGGGTTCGAATGTGGGTGTCCGGATCGAATGCTTCAGCCGGTCCGCGCCGGCGCCCCTCCACGAATCCGTACCCCCGCTTCCCGCGCGTCGCCCAACTCGGCGATTCCGACCCGCGCCCGCGTCTCCCTTTCACGAGCGATCCGGTCACGAATCGAGCGGTTTCGCGCACGCGCCTCGGCGTTCACGTATGGCTGCGCGTGATGCAGATGCACGCAGGGGGCGCGGTAACGAATCTGCACGCCGCGGATACCCGCGTTCTCCAGCCTCTCGCCGAGCGCCCGGTCCAACCCACCGTACGCCATGTCGAGGTCGAACCCGTTCGCGGCGAGGATCGTCTCGCGCCAGGCGGAGGAATTGTGCCCGTTCCACGAGGCGCGCGTCGGGGTGATCCGATCGAGGATTGTCGGCCTGACCCCCGGGGGGAGGAGCCGGAGCGCGTGTCGTCCAGCGTCCCAGCCGAGCGCACGGAGGTGGCGGACGTCGGTCGCGAGGCCGGCGCGCACGTCCTCCACCGTGATCGCTTCGCTCACACCGGCGGGGAGTTTGAGGTAACCACCGGAGAGGAAATGACCCGGTCGCGCGAGGCCGACGTGCGTTTCGACGAAGTCGCCGCGGGGAATGCAGTCTCCGTCCGTGAATATCAGGTAGTCGCCCGATGCCGCGACAATCGCGCGGTTCAGGATCTCGGTCTTCCGGAAGCCCCGGTCGGGATGCCATAGGTGAAGGATCGGCATCCCGGTCGCCGCGCTCGTGCGCTCGATGAGAACGCCGGTCTCCGGAGCGGAGCCGTCGTCCGCGACGATGATCTCGAAATCCTTCCGGGTCTGGGTCGCGAATCCCCACAGGACGAGTTCGAGTGCCCGGGTCTGATTGTAGGTCGTGAAGATGACGGACGTATGCATCGAATCGAGGTCTGCGATCACTCCGCGACCGGTCGGACAAGGCCCGCTGGTCACATCGCTGTCGGTCATGGTCATGGCCATGGCCACGGTCCAAGGTCCAGCGTCCAGGGTCCACGGCCACGTCGCGGTCAGGCTTTGTCATGGTCCGCGGTCATGGTCCGCGGTCATGGTTCGTTCATGCTCAAGCTCATGCCATGGTCGGGGCACAACGAAGATCATGATCGACGGAGGTCCGCGCAATCCGAGACAAGGCGAACCGTTCTCATGAGTCACCCATGCGGAGTGTGATACGCGCCCCGTCAGGCTCACGGTTTCACCGTCCCGGTCGGCCCCGAATCCGACGTTATTCCGTGACTCCGCCGAGAAAGGAATGCACAAAAGAAGGGGATCCGCGGCGTGGAGGAATGTTCTCCAACGCCGCGGATCCCGCTCATTTCGACCCTTGGAACCCGGTCGATTGTCTCGCGGTCCGGATCACCCTCCTCGGTAGACCGCCATGCACTCGATTTCCACCCCGATCCCGCCGAGCCCGACCTCGATCGCGCTGCGCACCGGGCGGTTGTCGGTGAAGTACGACCGATAGATCTCGTTGAGTTGCGGACGCTCTCCAAGGTCCTCCATGAAGACCGTGCAGCGAATGATGTCGTCCATCGTCGCGCCGTGTTCGGCGAGGTTCGCCTTGATGCGGTCCATCACGCTCCTCGTCCGACCGGCGACGTCGTCCCCCGCGTCGCGGCCCGGGGTCACTCCGGAGAGGTAGATGATATTGTCGACGATGACGGCGCTGGCCAGAACCGAGTTGGGCCCGGTGACACCGAACCACTGCGCGTTCGGTCCCGACTGCGCCGCGGCCGTCGTCGGCGTGGCCAGGGCGGCGAGCGCGAAGGCCGCTGTCGCGAGAAGGAGTTTCTTCACGGTATCTCCCTGAGTCAGGGGAAGAACACGGCCGGTCACGGATTCGTTCCGTTCGCGGCCGCGCTGAGGAAGACGGGGCGGCGGCGATGCCACCCCGACATGATCATGATTCCAGACCGAGGAACGCCTCGACCGGGGGTGGCGACGTGAAGGTCAGCCTGGCCGGAAGCGGCTCCGGCTCCCGGGCTGTCACCCGCATGGGCGGAGCGGCGGGCGGCGGCGAGCGGAAGATGCTCGGACTGAACGTCCGCTGCGCGTTCTCGAAGGTACGAACCCGTGCCTCCTCGTCGACCTCGAGAGACCAGTCGTCACGTATCTGCGTATGTCCCAGAGTGATCCCGTCACTGCGCGGCATCATCCCGCCCATCGAGTAGTTGATCTCCGGCTGCGGGACGAGGACGACCAGCTGCCCCTTGACGGGCATCAGCTCCGGATCCCCGAACAGCGCCTTCGACCCGAGGCCGGTACAGTTGACGATGACGTTCTCGTCGAGGAGCATCAGGTCGCGAGGCGAATCGAACCTGCGGACCACGAACCGACCGCCGAACTCGATGATGTCGCGCATGATCGCCTCGAGATAGATCGAGGGTTCGTAACGCATCATCGGTGAGACACGAGCGTACGTCGTGGCGAACGGGTGTTCGCCGGGCCCGAGCACGATCGTACCCGGTTCGAGCCCTTCCGGCATGAGCGGTTCCGCGCCGGACGACTGGCCCTCGCCCCCGCCACCGCCCGCACCGATGTTATCCGTGGGCGAATAACTCTCGATCCAGGAGACGCCATACCCGCGACCGACGAGCAGCTGGTGCTCGCGATAGGAGATCGCGATGGCTTTCCGGAATTGCGCGTCCCACTTGGGAGTGCGCTGCGCGACGAGGCCTGACGCGGGTGTGAAGCCCGCCCAGGACATGTTGGAAGTGGTCTCGGGTGACAGCGCCGCCGCGTAGACCGTTACGTCGAAACCTCGACGCTGGAGCAGACGAGCGGTGGTGAGTCCGACGATCCCCGCGCCCACGACAGCGGCGCGGCGATCTTCGGAATCGACCGCCACATCCAGCGCGTACTCGGCGGCGAGGGTGGCCGTCCCCCAGGAGAGCGACCAGCCCGCTCCGCCGTGTCCAAAGTTGTGAATGATTGTCTTCTGATCAAAGCGCTCCGGGCCCAACTTGAACCCGGAAGGCCGATAAGGACGGAGCCCGACAGTCGTACGAATCACCCGTTCCCACGCGACCTTCACGGGATAGACAATTGGCGAGACCCTGCCTGAAGAAGCGTTACCCGAGGCGGTAAACCTCGGCGCGCAGCCCCCGACCGCGAGGCTGAGCGCCGTGGCACCGCCGGCTCTGAGAAAAGACCGGCGATCCATCCGTACACTCGCTAGAAGTGAAGTGAAATTCCCGTCGTGAACAGGAGGTCGAGGTTCGAGACGCCTCCAACCTTGCCGCCCATCACGTCGTCCTCCCAGGTGCCGTCGTTCACGCCGAAGGCACGGTACTCCGTCCGGTAGCCGCGCAACTCGAGGTTGATCCCGAGGCCGCCGAGCGCGGCGGGACGCAGCTCGTACCCGACCGACCCGGTCAGGGCTCCATCACGGTCCCCCTGGTAGGTGGCGGTGACCCAGGTATACTGTTTCAAACCGTATCCCGCGCTGATGTAGGGATACCCGTTCCCCATCGGCAGACGGAACGCGGCCTCGGTCGAGAAAATCCAGACCGTCGGACTGTTGACGACGATGGGAGCCCATTCCGTATCCGCGACGCCGTCGGTCTTGCTGCGGATGAGGTTCACCTTGACCCCGAGCTTCCGGTCGAACGCGGGCCACACGCTCATCCCGGCGCCGAACGCCAGGCCGTTCGCGTAGCTCGTCTCCCCGAAGTCCTCGTCCTGGAAGGTCGTCATGGGCGCCAGCAGACCCGTCTTCAGATGGATCGACGCGATCTCCTGGCCGGCGGGCGGACCGTCGAAGAACTGGGCCGCCGCCTCGTGTGCTCCGCCCAGGGTGAGGACCCCCACCGCGAGCAGCAATACGTGTTTCATTGGCTATCTCCAGAGTCTTTCCTGTTTGTGTCCCGGACGCGGCGCGGAAGTCGCCCTCCCGACGCGGCCGGACAATAACGCGGCTATGACACCGGCGGTGTGCCCGAACGCGAACTCCTCGCGCCCGGGCGTTCGCCGGTGTATCGATCTCAGTTCGCGGGCGCGAACGTCGCCGTGTTCGGCTCGCCCACACCGCCGTAGCTGTACCCTTCCATGCCATAGAGATCGAGCGCGTTGCCGGGGATCGGCCAGCTCAGGATCGTTCCGTCGGGCAGCGTGCCCCACCCGCGCGAATCCGTGTAACCGCGAATCGCATCAATCGCGAGCAGTTCCAGCATCCGCTCGTAACGGAGCGCCGTCAGCAGCGTGCCGCACGCGCCGGACTCCTGGCGCGGCACACAATTGCCGTCCGCGTCCGTCGGAACACCGGCGGCGGTGACGGGCGGCAGCCCCGGGTACTCGGTGTCCCCGATCCGCTGGGTACGCGTACGGGTCACGTTGATCAGCTCCGCGGCGCCGGCCGCGTCACCCGTCCGCAACAACGCCTCGGCGCGAAGCAGGTTGTTTTCGTCCGCCGTCATCAGCGGCGTGCTCGCGCTCCGGTACGCGTTGGTCTCCGGGATCCCGTTCCGGAAGACGTGACGGCCCCACTGATACGCGGAGTAGAGGTACAGCCCGCGCGCCGGTTCGAAGCCGTTGTTGTCGGTCCGGTAGAACAGGTACGACCCGTTCGACGTCGGCGTCTCCCCGGTGATCCGGCGGTCCGGGGTCACGATGTCGAACCGATCCCTCGCCGAGAGCGGCCCGTTGATCCACGACTGGAATTGGCCCGACTGATCGGCCAGGCCGATCACCCGGTAATCCACCCGATGGTTATGCACCCCGCTCGCGGAGTTGTCCATACTGCGCAGGATGAGCTGACTGGGCCGCGAGTTGTTCAGCACGACCTCCCAGTCGGACGTGAGCCCGTTCGCCGTGTACTGGAGCACGCGGTTCCAGTCGACGTTGCTGATACGGTCCTGCGGACTGCGCGCGCTCAGAACGATCAACCGGGCGGCGAGGGTGTTCGCCATCTGGATGAACTTCTGGTTCGAGATCGCCGACTCGGCCTGGAACCAGAGCGGGCTCGCGTCGTAGGTGGGGAAATCCACCGATTGCGGGTTCGCCGAGGCGATCGCGATCGCCTCGTCGATCGCGTCGAGCGCGTGGCCGAGAAGCACATCCCAATCCACGAGCGTTTCCCGCGCGAGATCGATGACGCCGTTCGGATCGGCCGGAATGTCCACCGTCTCGGGGATGTAGTGCGCCTTCTCGAAAATGATCGCCTGATAGCCCCACGCCCAACCCTGCATGAACTTCGAGTAGGCCCTGGCGCGCGGGGTCCGGTCGATCGAACCCTCCATGATCCTCATGTCGGGCTTGTCTTCGAGAATCTGGATTCCGTCATACGCGACGGAGCCGGCCTGGCCGGTGAGGCGCCAGAGATCGCGTGGGCCGGACGGTCCGTTGCCGACCGAGATCAGCGGCCCGTTATCGTGCCGAACACGCGGCTCCTTGAAGTCATCCCAGTAGAGCAACGTGTTGTTCCCCGCGAGCGTCGCGGTGAACTCCGAGCCGATCAGCCGGAACGCCGACAAGATCGAACCGCCGTTCGCCTCGCTCGCCGAAGTCGAGTGAAGCGCCCGGAACATCGCCGGATAGAAGGCGCCACCGATGAACGCTTCCACGTCCTGTGGATTCGACGTCGCGCGGTCCCGGTCGGCGTCCGTGAGGTTGTCCACCTGGAGGTCCTGGCAACCGCTGGCGCCGGCGATGATCGCCGCCACCAGGGCCACCCGGCTCCGCTTGTTGAATTCGCTACGCATGGATCGATTCCCTGTGATGGAGGCTAGAACGTGACCGTGAACTCGGCGGTGAGGCTGCGCGTCGGCGGATACTGGCCGGCGTCGCTGTTCGTCCTCGATCCGAGGTTCAGCCCCTGTTCGGGATCGAAGCCCTCGTAGTTCGTGATCGTGAAGACGTTCCGCATGATAAGGCCCACGGTGAGGTCGCGAATCCCCAGGAAGCCGGCGCCGAGCCGATCGAGCTGGCCCCGGTTGAGCGTGACCGTGCTCGAAAGCGTCCGGAGCTTCAGGTACGACCCGTCCTCGACGTTGTACGTCGCGTCACCATCGTTTCCGCGGTAGTATTCGATCGGCTTCTTCAGCGCCTCCGGCCGGCCGAACTGGTCGAGCCGGGGACCCGTCAGGTACGTCATGTTCATCAGCGTCTGGTTCTGCCGATTGTTCACGACGCCGCCCAGTGAGCCCTGCATGTGCGCGTTGAAGTTGAACGCCTTGTAGCGCAGGTTGTTCGACCAGCCGATGGTGGAAGGCGCGGCCGTACCCATGAGCTGGCGCAGGTTGTTACCCGCCGCGTTCTGCTCGGGGAACGGAACTCCCCACTTGTAGGTCCGGCCGCCGATGAGCGGCGACGTGGTACCCCATGTGCCCGGCTGGACGACCCCGTTCACCAAACCTTCGTAGTAGTTCTTGTCGCCAACCCAGACGAGGAAACCTTCGTCGTTGACCTGGAACTGATCGCGGAACTCCCAGGCGTCGCCGGCGCGGTGCCTCTTCAGCCCCTGGTCGTCCTTCACGAGCCACCAGCTGTAGAGCCCGTAGACCGGGACACCCTCACAGTTGTAGCGCCATCCCGGCGTCTGGCAGGCGATCGGCCAGTCGGTGATCTCGGCGTAGTTGTAGTCCGCCACGACCATCGTCGTCCAGCCGAGATCGGCTTCCTGAATCAGCTGCGCCTCGAACTCGAATTCCGTGCTGTGACCCGACACGGCGCCCGCATTGATCCACTGCGACGGATAACCCGTGAACGACGGAAGCGTCGCCTGCACGAGCTGGTCGATCGTCGTCTGGCGCGCGTGGGTGAGCACGATGCTGTAGCGGCCGAAGAGGATCGCGTTCAGCGAGAACTCGTTCTCGGTGGTATGCTCCGGCGCCAG
>CAZWJE010000094.1:0-10618 GCA_964634395.1 uncultured Gemmatimonas sp.
CCGTCGGTCGTGAATCTCTCTCTCGAGGAGTGCATGCCTGACCAGCAGGTAAAAGACGAGCGGGGCCGGCGCCACGTTGATCCCCCCACGCTCGAGAAGCCGGCGGACGATCTCGGCGTCGTCCAGCAACGCGTCGATCCCCTCGTGCCGTAACCGGTCCTCTCCATCCGGTCCGGCCAACGCCAGCAGCAACTCCGACTCATGCCTGCCGAACGACGCTCTCACATTCGGATGAATCATGCGCAATACTCCATTCTACCGAGACTCCCATCCCGACCCCGTTCTCGCGACCCCGTCGTGTCCCTTGATCTACCGCCTCGTACCCGGATCCGGTTCCGCGGCCGGCGCCTCTCTATCATCATCGACACTCTGGTCGGGACGGCTGAACCCGGCCCGGGAAGAGCGTCAGGTACGGCGAAGTCGCGAAAGTCACGCCCGACCGGCTATGGTCCGGGCACGCTCGCGAGTTTCTTGAGTTACGGGAAGCGAGTACGAGCGACGGAGTGCGGAAGGTCGTTCGATCCGCCGCGGCCCTCGGCGACCCGCGATCGTCTCCCGCCCTACCGTCGTTGGAAAAGGCTCGAGGTGGGACTCCCCATCGTCCATCGGGACTCGGAATCGTACGGATCAGCCGCCCGGCCGCGCCTCCCGTCGCAACCCCGTGTCCTCGAATGACACGGGGTCTTCGATCGGCTCCAGGTGAGTGAATACCGTACAGTTCGGAACCGCGTCGCGAATTCGCTCCTCGATCGCCTCCAGGAGATCGTGACCCTGCTGGACCGACCAGTCGCCCGGCACGAGCATGTGGAAAGAGATGAATCGCCAGCTTCCCGCCTGACGGGTCCGGATGGCGTGATAATGGGTTCCGGGCGGACGGCCGGACTCGAGGATTTCCGCGATTCGGGCGCGCACGTCTTCCGGCAGTGAGGTATCGATCAGCCCGAGCATCGAGCCCTTGAGCAGGATCAGCCCCGTCCGCACGATGTTCACGGCCACGGCGATCGCGACGATCGGGTCCAGCCGCGGCATCCCCGTCGCCATCGTCAGCGCGACGCCCACGATCACGGCCACCGAGGTCCATACGTCGACCATCAGGTGTTCCGCGCTCGCTCCCAGCGCGACGGAATCGTACCGGTCCCGGGCGTGAAAAAGGATGCGTGCCGCGACCAGGTTCACCATCGCGGCGACCACCGTGAAGGCGATGCCGGAAGTCACGGAAGTCAGTTCCTCCGGGACCAGGAGCCGTCCGACCGCCGTCCAGCCGATGGTCAGCGCGGCGAAGAGGATCATCGCCCCCTCGAACCCGCTCGCGAAGTACTCGACCTTGGTATGCCCGTAGGCGTGCTCCTCGTCCGCCGGACGGGAAGCGATCACCAGAATCGCCAGGGCAATGACCGAGGTCGCAAGGTTGACGAACGACTCGAGCGCGTCCGACAGAATCGCGACCGATCCCGTCAACCAGTAACCGACGGACTTGAGTCCGATGGTGACGATCGCCGCCACCACCGCCACCATCGCGAACCGCGTCGTCGGGCTTCTCGTCATTCGTTTGAACGCCTTCCGCCGCAAGGGGTTCGTCGCCGCGACGGATGACGGCCGCCCCGCGTCGCGAGAGAGGGTCGCTCCAGAGCGAGGAATATGACCCGAACCGCTTGACTCCCGCGCCCGCGTCCACCCATGTTGTCAGACACAACGTCTCCGTTCGGAAACCGGTGCGGCACAATCAACTGACGCGAAACGTATGGCCATAACCACCTCTCCTCCCGGTCCGCTCACCCATCTGGTCATTCGCGAGGATCCCCGCCTCGACAGAGACGCGACCGAACTGCACGCCGCGCTATCCGAGCTGATCCGGGTCTACCAGTTTCGGGACCGTGAAAAGATCTCCCGACACGACGTCTCGGTAACGCAGGCGCACGCGCTCGAGATCATCGATGAAGTCGGTCCGCTTTCGATGAACGAACTCGCCGCCCGCCTCTTTCTCGACAAGAGTACGACCAGTCGGGTAATCGCCAGCCTGGAGCGGAAGGGACTCGCGCGACGTGACGCCAACCCGACCGATCGGCGCGCGCTTCACCTCAACGTCACCGCGAACGGCCAGCGATTGCTGGACACCATCCGCTCCCGGATCCTCTCCGAGGAAAAGCGTCTTCTCGCGGAGTTCGAGCCGGCGGTCCGTCGAGAGATGACCCGCCTCATTGGACGGCTCGCCCGCGCCGCGGCCGCTCGCGTGGATACCTCCGGAGGGACCTGCACCACGATCGGTTAAGCGTCCCGCAACATCCGAAACGCAATCGCGGAGGCTCGGACACGACGTCCTCCCCTCCGCGTACTCTCCCTGCTCGTCATGAAATCGTGATCCGGCCCCCGGCTCGATTTCGTGCCGATGACGACGCGCCCCAGCCGCACCCCTCGCGAAAGATCTATCGGAACCCGTCGACTAAATCAGCGGCCGTCCTTCGTTGGAAAGGCGTGTAAGCAACCGCGCGGCGGCGTTTTCCGTTTCGGCCGTCTCGACCATGGCGGCGTCCGCCCGCACGCCACCATGGCAATGCGCGCAGTACACGAACCGCTCGTCCGCGAGCCAGCGCACCTCCCACAATCCCACGCAGTGCTCGGCCTGATGCTCCAATCGGGTGAGCAACTCCCCATTCGGTCCGCCGGCCCGTACCTCGAGCCTCGGTTCGAAGTGGCAGTGGAAACACGTCAACGTATGGGGCAGGTCCATCCGTCTCTCGCCGCTCAGCGAGATCGCCGATCCGCAGCGCGGGCAGATGCCGGCGAACGCATGCACCGTGTACCTGCCAGTCCAGCTTCGGAACGCCAGGAGACCGCCAATCAGGAAGGCCAGCGCCACCCAGGGGAAATGCGGTGGGACCCAGAGGAGAATCGGAATCGAACCCCAGCAGAGGAGCAGCCAACCGAACACCGCCAGGAAGCGCCGTGCACGGGAGCGGACGGTCAGTTCGACACGGGCCGGGGCGGGCCGGTGCGCGCGGAGCGTCAGGAAAGCCTGAGATGTCGGAGAAGCGAGGTCGGGCGGCATGGTCATCAGAGTACGAGGGCGATGATGAAGCTACTTCGGCCCGCCGCGCTCGGCCAGCGCGGGATTCCCCGGGTCGCCGTATTCACGCGAGCCGACGGGCCGGCGCTCATCAAAGCCCGAGAGTCGCCTAGGAAGCCTGCTCCGCGAGCGCGGCATCGAGCGCGGCATTGAGCACCTCATCGTCCAGAACCACCGGGCCCATGTGCCGCCAGCGGACGGTGCCACCCCGGTCGACCAGCAACGTCACCGGCACGCCGATCGTCCGGAACGTCACCCCGAACCGGTCCTCCGGGTCGTGCCAGATGGGATAGGTCATCCGGAACTCCTCCGCGAACCGCCGGATATTGGCGACTTCGTTTCGGCCGTCCACGGTGACACCCACGACCTGGAATCCGTCGTCCACGTGACTCTCGTAGAGCGCCTGGAGCGCCGGGATCTCCTCACGGCAAGGCGCGCACCACGTCGCCCATACGTTGAGGAGCACGACCTGCCCTTTCAGGTCAGAGAGCCGGGTGGAGTCTCCGTCCAGCGTGAGTGCCGTGTACTCCGGGGCGGGTTCACCCACGTCGCCCCGGCTCGGGTCGATCTGATCGCAGCCGGTCACCGTCAGGCAGGCTACGGCCAGCGCCGCCATCGCCATCCGTCTCATCGTTCCCCCCGTGGTCCGCTCTGGTGGCCTCGTCCACGCGTGCCCCGCCGCTCACCGGACGCGAAAATGGCGGGTCAGACCCGCCATTCCGAAACTGTTCCCGAGGCGAGGTCGACCCTTGTCAGGCCGCTCCGACCATCTCTCCTTCGGAATCCGTTTCCGCGTCATCCTCGTCAGCCACGCTCACTCGCGAGATCACCGGCTGACAGAATCGCTGACCGATCTGCTGGAGTTCGCCCAGATCGTCCTCCGTAAGCGACGGATACCGCTCCGCCATGAAATCCATCGTGTCTTCGAGCCATTCGGTCTGCTGCTCCCGCGAAGCCTTCAGGACGCCACAGCGATGGATGTGACTCAACAATTCGTCACGAGCAACTTCCAGATCCGTTCTTACATGCTTTGCCAAGACGCCTCCTGGTTGAATGTGATTTCGTTCGTCCGGAAACGACGTATTCGTAAGCGCGTGCCCCGCCGCCACCGCGCATTGACCGCGAACCGCCTGACAACGAACCGCGCCCCACCGGTAAGCCCGGCCGGGCGCGGTATCTTACGGGCGATTCCCCGGATCGTCCAGAGGCGCGATTGCCGCATCCGTCACGGCTCCACCGACCGTGCCGCCGACTGGACCGACGGCAACAGCGAAACCTGCACGTAGTTCTCGCCGCTCAGGTATGTTCGCGCCGCATCCTGTATCACCTCCGGCCCGACCGATTCGAAACGCGTCGCGATCGTCGCGAGTTCCTCCAGATCCCATCCGTACTGATCGTAGTTGATGAGTTGCGTGAGCCAGAACTGATTCTGCCGAAGGCTCGTCTCCCGGCTTCGAAACTGCATTTCGCGGACCTTGCCCAGGTCATCCGGCGTCGGCCCTTCCGCCGCCAGCCGCTCGATCTCGGCGAAAACCTCGTCCACCAGTTCGTCCACCCGGTCCGGCGCTGACCCGAACGCGATCGAGAACTGGAAGCGCGGCAAGGGGTCACGCGCGGCGTTTCCTCTTACTTCTACCCCGTATGTGCCGCCAAGGTCTTCGCGCAGCCGCTCTCGCAGGCGAAGCGACAGGATTTCCGCCAATCCCTGGACGGCGATGATGTTGTCGCGTTCGAAGTCGATCGGACCCGTGAATACCAGCTGGGTCGTCGCTCGCGGCTCGATTCCGCGCCGCACCACCTTTCGCACGACCCCGGTGGGCGGCCGGATCCCGACGTCACGTCCCGCTTCCACCCGTCCCAGCGACGGGAGCGACGCGAGATAGGTTTCCACCAACGGCCTCATTTCCTCGGTCGAGACGCTGCCCACGAAGAAGAACGTGAAGTCACTCGCGTCCGCAAAGCGGTCGCGGTAGATCTCGAACGAGCGCTCCATGTTCAACAGCCCGAACATCTCGACCGAGGGAGGCATCGCCCTGGGGTGTCCCTGCGAGAGCGTGACCCGTAACGTGTCGACGAAAGCGTTCTCGGGGCTCGCCATGCGATTGGACAGCGACGCCCGCGCCTGGCTCTGATACGCCAGGAAGGCGGCCGTGTCCGGGCGGGGCGCCGTGAAGCGCAGATACGCCAGCTGGAAGAGCGTCTCCAGGTCCGCGGTCGACGCGGCGCCCGAGAGCCCCTCGTAGAGTTCGCCGATATCCGCGCCCACGCCCGCCACCCGGCCGGTCAATCGCTTGCGCAGGTCGTTCGCGCTCAACTCGCCCAATCCTCCCGATTGCACGACGGCGGCAGCGGTCAACGCGGCGATGTAATCCTCGTCGGGAACGAGCGAAGTACCTCCGGGGCTGCGCGCCGCGAAGAGGACTTCATCCTGTCGGAAGTCGGTCGGCTTCAACACGACACGAGCCCCGTTGTTCAGCCGCCAGACGTAACCCCCGATCGCCGGCAGCTCGGTCTCCTCCACGATCCGGCCGCGCCTCGGTGTCTCGCGCAGCAGCGGCGCCTCTGACTCGCGGTCCTGGTAGGGCTGGAGCGTCTGCAGATGGGCCATATCCACGACCAGCCTTAGAAACGCCTCGGTGGGCGGCACCACACCCTCACGCTCGGGCGCGCTCGCGAGCATCACTCGATTCGCCGGCTGCGTCCACTGACGGACCACCTGATTCACTTCCCGCGTTCCGATCCGCTCCAGCAGCTCATCCTGGAGCAGATACTCCGTCTCCTGACCCAGGACACTCCCGCCGTAGAGGTAGTAGGAGACGTAGTCCGCCGCGTAGGACGCGGAAGTCATCCGGTTCCGCTCGGTGAATCTCTGCCGGGCGATCCGACGCATTTCGCGTTTCTCGCGGTCCAGTTCGCTTCTCGTGAAACCGAAGCGCGACGCCCGTTCGATCTCCAGGAGGATCACCTGCAATCCCTCGCTGATGTCCTCGTCCGGAGTCCGCGCGGTGATTCCGAATGTCGTCAGGGTACGAACGAACCGGCCCTGGTATGAAGAGACATCGAGCAGCGGTGCGTCCCGCCGCTGCGCGATCTCGTTCAGGCGATTCACGAGCATCGCGCTGGCGAGCCCTTCCGCCAGCCATCCGCGGTAGTCCGCGACGCGGGTCCACTCTTCCGGGCGCCGCTTGAAGTACAGGCTCACCGAACTCGTGGTCAGCTCGGGATCGGACGCGATGGAGATGAGGGTCTCGGAATGACCCGGAATGGGGTATTCGCGCCGCTGCCGAGGCGACTCGGGAACGGGGATGTCACCGAACCGATCCCGGATCAAGGCCTCCGCCTCGTCCACATCCACGTCTCCCACGACCACGATCGCCATCAGGTCGGGGCGGTACCAGTCCTCATAGAAGCGCACGAGCGCGGAGTGTTCGAAGCCCTCGAGCGACTCCAGCGTACCGATCGGCAGACGTTCGACGTAGCGGCTGCGGTTCGCGATGGTCGGAAACTGACGGTACTGCACTCGCGATCCCGCGCCGCGACCCAGACGCCACTCCTCGATCACCACGCCCCGTTCGCGATCCACCTCCGTGGAATCGAAGGCGATTTCCGTCGCCCATTCCCGCAGGATCTCGACCCCATGATGCCATGTCTCATCACTGTCCGTCGGTACGGTCAGCATGTAGACCGTCTCGTCGAAACTGGTGTAGGCGTTCACGTCGGGACCGAACCGCATTCCGATCGACTCCAGATAGTCGACGATCTCCTGCCGTTGGAAACGCCGCGTTCCGTTGAACGCCATATGTTCGACGAAGTGCGCGAGACCGAGCTGATCCTCGTCCTCCAGGATGCTCCCCGCGTTCACCACCAGACGCAGTTCCGCGCGGGCGCGCGGTTCCGCGTTCCGACGGATGAAATACGTCAGCCCATTATCCAGTTGACCCTTCCGGACGGCGGTGTCCGCGACCGTGCCGAACACCACGTCGGGATATCCGTACCCCGGGAAGATCCCGAGACACCCCGTGAGCAGGCTCGCGGTCAGGAGAAGCCCGAGGATTGAACGAGTCATCGTGGGCCGGGCGAGAAGGGAAACCCTACGGGGAGAACATGGTCGGTCTACACCCGTACCCCGCTCTCTCGCGAATTGTTTGCCAGAACCGAATGCCAGAAGCGCCGCCGGAGAGATCTCCGGCGGCGCTTCCTCGAGTTCCGCCGCGGTCCGACGCGATGCCTGGCAGCGCGCCGACGCGGAAGGTTTCGCTCGAATCCGGCGTCAGGCGCCGTTCCGGCGATCGCTTGCCCGTGTCAGACCGCGGTCAGAATTACCATTAGACAAGGGATCACCTCCTTCGTTGGCGTTGAACATCGGGCGGGAGTCTTCGCTACCCTACCTCGGGCGAGACCGTCGTTCCGGACGGCTCGGCACTAATCATCACATGTTTGTCCACTCGCGTCAACCCGGAGGGCCGTGCACCGATCGTCGAGTCGACGAAGGCCGGATCACGAACGCCGCACACCACGCCCAGCGGCCTGATTCTTCGCCAACTCGCGATCCCGATCGCCTTCGGCGGTTGCGCCCTCTCCCTCATCCGAATATCCATCAAGCTGCCGCTGGTATGTCGATCGCATCTCGCCTCCGGGACTCGCCCCATCCGTGAAACGAATCGCTCCCACCATGCTGATCCTCTGTCTCCTCGCCTTCACCATCACGGCGTGTGACCAGAACGAATCGCCCGGCGACGCGTTCGTCACGGCGATGGAGTTCGATGGAGGTACCGTACGCATCGAAACCGCGACCGATACCTTTACTCTGGGCGTGGAGGTCGCCGCGAGCGACGACCAGCGCCGGGTCGGGCTGATGCGCCGCGAGTCGCTCGCCGCCGATTCGGGAATGATCTTCCTCTTCCAGTCCGAACAGGACCCCGACGGTGTCTTCTGGATGTACCAGACCTACGTCCCGCTCAGCATCGCCTTCATCGGGGCTGACAGCACGATCGGCAGTATCCGCGACATGGAGCCATGTCCGAGCCCGTACCCGCAGTCCTGCCCATACTACGAGGCGCGTGTGCCGTTCGTCTCCGCGCTGGAGGTCAATCGTGGCTGGTTCCGGGAACGGGGAATCGAGGTCGGCGCGCGAGTGGTGTTGACGGGAAACTGACCTCACCCTCCCGGGTACGACCTTTCGGCGCCATCCGCCCCCCAAGGATCGGACGCCGCGTGCGGGTACGCCGGCCGGACGCCCTCGCGGGTCCCGGCTCCTGACCTCGCGGGAACGTCTCGCCGCGCGTTCGAGCTCCCGACCGCTATATTGGCGGGGTCGGTATCCGCCGTATCATTCTCTCGATCCTTTCGCGGCCGGCCCCACCGACCGCCGTACCCGAAACCCATGAGGAGCCGTGATGGCGAAGCACTTCGTCGATGTCCGAACCGGTCTGGTTCTCCTTCTGGCTTCCGTTGGCGCCCACACGCTCGAGGCACAGCAGCCGGTCGCCAATCCGGACTCCGTAATCCATATAGCCCCCGTGTCCGTCACCGTCCTGCGGACTCCGCTGCAGATGACGGAGGTCCCCTACTCGATTTCGGTCAACACGGAGCGAGAGATCAAGCTGGGCAAGCCCGGTCTCTCCGTCGAAGAAGCGCTGCGAATCGTTCCCGGCGTCCAGGTGGAGAACCGGCACAATTACGCGCTCGGCGAGCGTATCTCGATCCGTGGCTTCGGCTCGCGAGCCCAGTTCGGTGTTCGCGGCGTACGGGTGCTGGTGGACGGGATCCCGGCCACCCTGCCGGATGGACAGAGCAGCCTCACCTACGTGGACGTGCACTCGCTCGAACGGGTCGAGGTCATGCGCGGTCCGGCGGCCTCGCTCTACGGCAACACGGCCGGTGGCGTCATCCAGATGCAAACGATCGAGCCGCCACCGTTCCCGGTCTCCCAGGAACTCGGCGTGACGGCCGGCTCGGCGGGTCTGCTTCGGCTACGCAGCACGACTTCCGGCCAGCTGGAGCGCGTGAACTACCAGCTGAGTCTCTCGCGACTCGCCACGGACGGGTACCGAGCGCACAGCGAATCCGAGGTCCTCTTCCTGAATGGACGGGTCGGCTACAACACGGATCGCGATCGCTTTCGCCTGATCATCGGCGCGGGGGACACGGACGCGCTCAACCCCGGTTCGCTCTCGTCCGCGCTTCAGGAAGATGACCGGTTCCAGGCCTTCCAGAACAACATCAACAATCGAACCGGCAAGACGATCACTGAAGGACTCGTCGGAGCGAGCTGGGCGCGCGACCTGGACGCCGGAGACATCGAGGTCTCGACATACTACTCCTCCCGCGACGTGCGGAACCCGATCCCGGGGGACATCATCGAACTGAGCCGTTCGGGCGGCGGCCTTCGCGCGCTCTTCCACGCGAACCCGGTAACCCCGCTGGGCGTGCAGTTTTCGCTGGGCGCCGAAGGGGATATCCAGCGCGACGATCGCCAGGAGTTCGCGAACAATCAGGGGGAGAACGGTACGCTCCAGATCGACCAGGCCGAGTCGGTCAACAACGTCGGGCTCTTCGGTCAGGCGACGGCCCACCTCACGCAGCGGCTCTCGCTGCTGGGCGCACTCCGCTATGACTACTTCGGCTTCGAGGCACGGGACCACTTCCTCTCCGACGGCGACGAGTCCGGCGACCGCACGCTCGACGCGATCAGTCCGTCGGTCGGCGTCACCTTCGCCTTCTCGGACGACCTGCACCTCTACGGCAACGTGGGCAAGACGTTCGAGACGCCAACGACCGTGGAACTGGGCAACCGCCCTGACGGTTCCGGAGGTCTCAACCCCGACCTCGAGCCCCAGGAAGCGGTTTCCTTTGAGATCGGCGGGCGCGGTGTGTTCGGCAATCGGGTCGCCGTTCAGGCCAGCGTCTATCACTCGGACGTCACGAACTCGCTGATCCCTTTCGAGAACGGAGAAGGCCGCACCTACTTCGCGAACGCGGGCAGCGCGACACACCAGGGCTTCGAGTTCGGCGCCACCGTCGTGCCGATCGACGGGCTCTCGATTCAGACCGCCTACACCTATACGGACGCCGTCTTCGATGAATATGGGTCGGCGTCGGGCAACAAGGTCCCGGGAGTCGCGCCGCATCGCTTCGAGACCGTGCTCACGCTCTCGCCTTCGGGATTGCCGGCCTATCTGGCGATCGAGAACCGCAACCTCTCCGAGGTCGCCGTCAATGACGCGAACAGCGCGTTCTCGCCGTCATACAACATCACGGAGATCCGGGGTGGCCTCAACGAAATCAGGCTCGGTTCGCTAGCGGTCGAACCGTTCGCGGGTATCTCGAACGTCTTCGACGCGGAATACAATACTTCGCTCGCCGTGAACGCCTTTGGTCAGCGGTTCTTCGAGTCGGGTCCGCCCCGGTCGTTCTACCTTGGCGGGAATGTGCGCTTCGTTCGCCAGTAACGGATCGCGGTGGCGCGCGACTGGAAGAGGGCGGGGTCCGCGGATCCCGCCCTCTTCGACGCTTGTGTGCACCTTCGATCATGATTCCGAGGCCCGGGATTCC
>CAZWJE010000095.1:0-1804 GCA_964634395.1 uncultured Gemmatimonas sp.
GGCGTCCGAACCGACCCTCGGACGCCGCAACCAGAATGACGAGGTACGGGAATGAACGGAGCGAAGGTCCCGGCGGGATATCGATGGCTGGCGATGGTGATGATCGTCCTGGCCGGCGCCGGGTGCGCGATGCCGATTCCGCTGGGTGACGTGATGACGACACCCCGTCGCGGGAGTGTCGGCCGCGGTGTCGGGCAGGTTGGAGGCGAGGTCATGTCCGTGGACACGCGGCGGCGAGAAGTACGAGTCGTTTCAGGATGGAATCAGGTGAGCAGAATCCGCTACGATAACGGCACCAGAGTGCGGTATGGCTCACGACAGTTCTCGGTCAGGGAACTACGGCGTGGTGACCTGATTCGCGTCTGGGTTCGGGAACGGGGCCGGGACCGGTACGCGACGCGGATCGAGCTCATCGCGCGAGAGCGGGACCGACGAGGCCGGGGTCGAGTCGAGGTTCCTCGGTACGCGCCTTGCCCAGTCGACCACGTCACGCTGGACGCCACCCTGGAGCGACGACGATTGACGTCGGCATCGGGGCACGATTCGCGCGAGTGTGAACCCATGCACGCACTTTACCACGGAGTATCGTCAACCGAGCCGCCCGCGGATGAGCGATCCGGGAAGGAATGGGAGAAGGAAGTCGTCGCGGATCGCGCCTGACGGCGAGGACGGAACGGGGGCGGAATCAGGGAGGAAGAACGCTCGGGCCCGCGGGACCGCCGGGCCGCTGGGTCGCCGCAGGACGGACCGCCACGCCGGCACGCTGGTGCTCATCGGCGGAGCGTGCGACCCCCGGGGCCGGGCGCTCGGCTCGTTCATCGACCTCGCGCACGGGCGTGACGGCGGACGTATCGTGGTGATCACGACCGCTTCGAGCGATCCGCGCGAATCCGCGCGCACCTGGCTGGCCGACTTCAACCGCGCGGGCGTCGCGAACGTCGAGGTCCCGATCGTGGATCGCCGCGACGTCGCCCAGGACGCTCGCGTCGCCGATATGATCGCCTCGGCCGCCGGGATCTTTCTCGGCGGGGGTGATCAGGTACACCTCGTCGCCACTCTGGGAGGGTCTCGGGTCGAAACCGCGATCCGCGAGGCCTACGCCTCGGGCGCGGTGGTATGCGGTACGAGCGCGGGAGCGGCGGCCCTCACCGAAACGATCCTCGCCGGTGGAGAGCCCGACGACTACGGAGAGATGGTCGATCTTCACCTCGGTCCCGGCTTCGGAATCCTCGGGTTTCGGGCCGTGATCGATACCCATTTCGCCCAACGCCGTCGCCTTCAGCGTCTCTTCATGGTCGTCGCCCAGAACCCCGAGCTGATGGGCCTGGGTATCGACGAGGACACCGCGATCGTCGTCCAGGGTCACCTCGGTGAAGTCGTCGGGCGTGGTTCATTGACTTTCGTCGATGGTCGCGGCGTCCGTTATGACAACGCGGATGAGTGCCTCGCTGGTCGTCCGCTCACGCTCAGTTACCTTCGTGTCGGGATCGTGGGCGCCGGCTATTCCTTCAATCTGCGCGAGCGCGAACTCGACACTCTCGTCCGGGCCCGTGAGAAGGAATCAGCGGTCGAGGTCGTGCGCGCCGACACCGACAGCGGAGACGAGAGCGAAGAGAGGGGTCAGGAGAAGGGTCCGGCGGATCGGGGCGCACGAAGTCCGACCGCCGCGGATTCGTGACGGAATCCGCCATCCGTGACCGCGCGCGCGGTCAGCTCCCGTCCGATTCGTCGTCGGCCGAGAACCGGATTCCGCGCGAATCGAAGTCACGCAGGAACCCCGGGTCGTCCGTCGGGACCACGGCCC
>CAZWJE010000095.1:1904-10538 GCA_964634395.1 uncultured Gemmatimonas sp.
CCGCGCGAATCGAAGTCACGCAGGAACCCCGGGTCGTCCGTCGGGACCACGGCCCCGTCGCGATCCTCGGGAGCCACGAGGTCGCCCACTCCCAAGAGCCGCTCCTGCCCCGGGGTGAGACTCCTTCCGCCATGGATTCCCTCGAATCCGCCCACCGTGCCGAGCTCGGCGCGGTGCACGAACCGATAGGCTCCGTACGCGGCCTGACCGGGGCCCGTCCGCATTCGCATTCCCTGGTAGCCGTCACGATAGTTCGGATCCAGTCCGCCCGGGGTTGTCATCTCCGACGGGATCCCCTCGAATTCCCTGATGTATCGGGTCATCTCACCTTTCTCCGCGTCAGTCTCGGCCGATCATCGGAAGGCCGCCAGAAACATACCCGGCATGTCGCGGACGCGCGCATGCCTGTCCCGTCTCCCGCCCTCGAAACGCCGTGCCCGGGCGCTTCGTTCCGTCGCCATCCCGTGAAGTCAACCCCGGATGAACGCGTCGATCTCCTCCGCGCGGACCTCCGCGTCGACCTCGCCGAGTTCGATCAGCCTGCGAATGTAGTCCGGCTGGAACATGAGCATGCTCAGGATATCCGGACTCGAGGTCTGACGGGTGCCCCAGCCTCGCGTGAGGAACCGGAACGTACTGGGAAGGCGAGGCTCGTAGTACCTGGCGAGTCGGCCGAGGTCCCGGGATGGTCGCTGGATGAAGAGGTCGACAACGCGCATCCCGTCCCGCCCCTCCGCCGGAAGCTTTTCGAGCAACCGGTTCATCCGCTGGAGGCGGTGGGCGTCCTGATCAATGACGTCCAGAAAGACGGCGTTGTAGAGGACTCCGAGCACCTGGGCGGGTGGTGGATAGCCCTCCACCTCGACCAGGTCCTCCTCGCCGACCTGGCGCTGATAGCGCGTCGAGACGGCGAGGATCTTGTGCGCGCCGAGCTGCAGGGCGGGGGAGAGCGGCGCGCTCAGCCGCATTCCTCCGTCGCCGTACCATGCCTCGCCGATCTGGATGGCGGGGAAGAAGATCGGCAGCGAGGCGGAAGCCATCACATGGTCGACGTTGATCTTCGCCCGGACGGCGCGACGATTCGGGCGCTGCCACGGGTCGATCGACTGGCCCTGTACCCAGGTCACCGATTGCCCCGTCGTATAGCTCGTGGTACTGATCGCGACAGCGGTGAGTCGGCCCTCGGCGAGGTTGTACTCGATACCGGTGAGTTCGTCGTCGACCGGAGCGAGTTCGCGGGTCAGCATCTCGCGAAGCGGTCCCGTATCGACCATCCCCTGGACTCGAGGGGAGCCGCGGCCACCGGTGATGAGATGACCTCCGGACCGAACGACGTTCCAGAGTAGCGAGGACGTATCGACACGGAAGACCGTTTCCGGAAGAAGTTCCTGCCAGAGACGGGTGAGTTCGTCGACCGCTTCGCCGAATGTCCCCCGGTGCTGCGCGAGGTGCGCGGCGTTCACGGCCCCAGCGGAGACCCCGCTGATGATCCGGAAACGGAGTGAAGGATAGTTTCGGGCGATGAAACGAAGCAGCCCCACCTGGTACGCTCCGCGGGCCCCGCCTCCGGTCATGACCAGCGCGATTTCACCGGAGTCGTGGGGGGGGAGTGGCGTACCGGGCGGGACGGAACCGGTCAGACTTCGGTTTTCCTGCTGATCGGTCATTCGGCTCTCCTCGCGGGCCGATCGAACTGAATCGCGCCATACGGGCGGTTGGGTCAATCTGCCGATGTCGATGGACGTCGGCAACCGGAGCGACGGTATCGGGGCTGGCAGGTCGATACGCGTCCGCTACATTCTCCGCTGGCCTCCGTTCCGCGCGGATGAGCTTCATGAGACCGGCAGCCACGCTGGCGGCCGCTGGCCGGTTCTCGCTTCTCGCGGTCGATCGCCGCCTGGCGTGGAGGATGTCGGGTGATCGCCCGCGTCACTCCTCGCCCATGAGGGCCGGCCACCGGAAGGATCCGGTCAACGCCCGCAGCCGAATGGGATAGCGATTCCTTCGGTAGATCTATGTATTCTATCCTGTTGTGGCATAATATCTTCCATGGAGTTGTGAGCCGGTGTTCGACAGGTGTTTCCGGCCCGGTCAATGAAACTGACGGTATCAGGTGGGCGTAGTTCGGTCAGTGACGGAGGCGCCACTCATTGCAACGGATATCCAGAAGGAGGTCGTTGATGGAAACGCCGAATGAACCGGGCCGAGGATCGCGAGAGGCCTTCGAGGAGTTCCAGGCGAGACTCGAGCGGGCGGTGGAGGAGCTGAGGCCCAAGGTCAAGAAGGCACTGGACGAGCTGGATTCGAAGGTCGACGCGGCGGTGGCCGATCTGAAACCGAAGGTTTCCGCCAGGGTGAAGGACGTGCAGCCAAAGGTGGATTCATTCCTGGCGGACGTTCAGCCAAGGATGGACTCGGTGCTGCGGAAGGTCCAGGAGAAGCTCGAGGAAGTGCGACAGGACCTGGAGAACCGTGCGGTTCGCGTCGCGGAGGAGCGGACGACGGGAGAAGAGAAGGAGACAGAGGCTTCCGCTCAGGCGGCGGATTCGGACGGGTTTTCGTCCAGCGCCCCGGCGCCCGAGACTTCCACTGAGGGTGCGACATCGGAACCGGATGGAGGTTTCACGACCACCCCGCCGTCGTCTTCGGAACCGACGCCCAGGGAGAGTTTTCCGGACGGAGCACCACGACTCGAGCCCGAGGGGGATGGGGATCGCTGAGGCCGAGCGCGAAGTGTGTCGTCCATGGGGAGCGGGCCGTGGCGGGTGAGTCGAAGGGCGACTCGTCCGCCACGGTCGCGAGGGTCAGTAGGTCGATGAGACGGTATCGCGGGTGAAGTAGCGAAGGGCCTTGAGGATGAGCCATCCGAAGAAAAGGATCGGGCCGAGAGTGAAGAGTACGAATAGCGCCACGCGGCTCACGAATCCGAAGAGTAGCAGACCAATCTTGAGCGCGAACACGGCCACCACGCCGATGACCAGCCAGGTCCCGATGGTGCCGAGATCGATTCGACAGTTTCCGTTTCCGCCCATGTTTGCCTCCAGGTTGATCAGGGTACCGAGTCGCGGATCTCTACGAGAATCGGGTCGGCCGGGTTTCGCCGCCCTCGGCGAGGGTTCATGACTTCGCCCGCCCGTCGCGTGGCATACGCGGTGGCGCTCGGCGTCGGACTGCCGCTGGCCGGTGCGGCGTCTCTCGCGATGGTCCCGTGGATGGCCGGGGGAGACCCATCCGAAGGGCCTGTCGAACTTTCGTCGACGGTCGCCGCGACGGACGGGGTAGCCGGGGCGGGCGGAGCGGGGAGCGCGAGGGCGGATCCGACCGGGCCCGTGTTCAGCGAGTCCGAGGTCGATTCCGTGGTCCGGCCCGTCGCGGAGCAGATCGCGGCCGGTGCTTTCGCGGGCGCCGCGATCGCGATCGGATCGGGCGCCGCCGAGATCCACGAGGTCGCGCTCGGATCCATCGGCTGGACGAGGAACGCGCCGGCCGTGGATCCCGCGGTGACGATGTATGACCTCGCATCGCTGACGAAGGTCGTCGCCACCGCGACGGGCGTGATGCTGCTCGTTGACGAAGGGCGTCTCTCACTGGACGACCCCGTGTCGCGATTCCTGCCCGAATACTCCGAAGGGCCGAAATCGGCGGTCACGATCCGTCACCTGCTCACCCACACGTCAGGCCTGCCGGCGGGCGCGTCCCTGCTCGGAACGACCCGCGAGGACCGCCTCGCGCGCCTGCGGGGATTCTCGATCTATCCTCCGGCCGGCCGTCATCCCGAGTATTCCGATCTCGGGTACATCCTGCTCTGGGAGATCGCCGGGCAGGCCGCGGGCGAGCCAATGACCGACTATCTCGAGCGCAGGCTCTTCACTCCACTGCGGATGACGTCGACCCGGTTCTCGCCGGGGTTCGACTGCGAGGTCTGCGCGCCCACCGGCCGCCTTCGCGACCAGTCTCTCTATCGGGGGAAACCGTTCGACCCGCTCGCGCAGCGGCTCGACGGCGTCACCGGCAGCGCGGGCCTCTTCTCCACCGCGCACGACCTCGGGCGGTTCACGGCGATGATCGCGAACGGCGGAGAACTCGACGGTGTGCGCGTCCTTTCCGAAACCGCGGTCGCCGCGTTCATCGCCGCCCAACCGTACGACGGGCCGTTTCGCCTGGGCTGGGAAGAGTTCTGTGAGATCGATCCGGGCGATGGCGACGTCTGTGTTCCCACGACGATCATCCACCACACGGGCTGGACCGGGACGTCGATCCACCTCGACCTGGAGTCACGGATCTGGGTCGTGCTGCTCAGCAACCGGACTTATGAGCCACGGGCGGAGAACCGGATCTCTCGCGTGAGGAGAGACGTGTTGAGGAGCGCGCTGGAGTTCGGCGCCGACGGATAGCTCCGGACCTGTCCCGTTCCTCCGAACGGATGCGGTAACGCCTGAAACCGGCCATGGATCGCCAGCGTAGAGTGGCCTGGTTCGGTCATCTTCAGATTCCCCACGGCCACTGGCCCCAAGACTCCGTTCGTATTCCGTGGTTCGCATCCGGCTATCGCTCGTTCTCGTGATCGGCGCCGCCATCATCGTGCCAAGGCCCGGGTTCGCGCAGAATCCGCCGCCGGATTCCTATCTCGACCGGGAGGCGGGCGTGCTCGTCAAGGGCGCGAGGTCCGGCGGCGCTTCGGCGAACGACGAGATCGAGGCCTACGAAATGGTCGCGAGGCAGCGCGTTTCGCTGGGCCTCGAGGCGCGACGGAGGGACCGGCTGCTCTTTCGGCGAGAGATCGCGTCGCGGGTGACATGGACGCGTGGCGAGGGCCGGCGTTCCGAGATCCTGGGCGCCCGACAGGTGGTCCCGGTCGCGTTCCCGGGCGTCGCCGCACTCGATAGCGCGGACTTCGCCCGCGGCGAGGCGGACCTGGCCATCGACCCGGCCGGCGGATGGTTGCTTCGCGTTCCCTTCAGGGGGCTCGGACAGGATCCCAACCGACCAGTCGACCCGAACGGGGCTGCTCTCGATGGCGCTGAGCCGGGTGGCGCTGATTCGAACGACGACGGCGGTGACGACTTCGATGAGATCATCCATCCGCTCTCCCCGGGCAGCGAATCGCACTATCGATTTCGGACGGGCGGCTCGACCACGATCCGACTCGCGGACGGGCGAGAGATCCGGCTGATCGAACTGCAGGTCCTACCGCGTCGGGCGCGTCCCCAGCTGCTGAACGGATCGTTCTGGCTGGACGCGTCGACGAACGCACCGGTGCGGGGCGTGTTCAGCCTCGCGGCGCCCGCGACACTGGACCTCGACATGGGCGGCGGGCTCCTCTCCTTCGGCGTCGGGTCCGCCACGATCCGGTACCTGACCGTGGAGTATGGTTTCTGGGACGATCGCTGGTGGCTGCCTCGACTGATTTCGTTCGAGGGAATCGCCACCCTGCGGTCGATCTCCGTACCGGTGGTCCTGGAACAACGATACGAGGACTACACGATTCATACGGCGACCAATCCCTGGGTGGGATTTCCGGAACCCGACACGGCCCGGTACCGGGTAATCGAGAGAGAGTGCGAGGACGGAGTAACGGAGTGCCCGCCGCGAACCTACCTCGTGCCCCGGGATACGACGTGGCTCGTGGAGAGTCCCGAGCTGCCGCCCTCGATCTATGATGGTGGCCGCTGGCTGACCACCGAGAGGGAACTGGACGAGCTGGCGACGCTGCTCGGTGCTTCGCGGTGGCGTGGGTTCGCGAACCGGTCTCCGCGATTCTACTGGCACCCGGTCGAGGGGCGAGTCGTCCACTACAACCGGGTCGAAGGGCTGACGATCGGGACCGGGGTGGGGATCGAACTCGCGCCGCTTTCGGCGTCGGCAGCGGCATGGCTGGGCACCGCCGATCCGTCTCCCGGGTTCGAGTTCGGCGTGGCCAGGAGCCGGCTGCGCGGGGCGGAAACGCTCACCGCCTATCGGCGCGCCGAGGCGTTCGCGCCGGACGAGAATCCCTTTTCGCTGGGGAACTCGCTCTCCGCCTTTCTCTTCGGAACGGACGGCGGTGACTACTTCCGGGTGCTGGGCGTGGATCTCTCGAGCGAACACGAACTCGCCGGTCCGCTTTCGGCGCGATTTCGCGGGTATGTCGAGCGTCATGCCACGATGGAGAAATCGACGGACTCCAGCGTGCCGAACTGGCTCGACGGCAGTGTCTTCCGCGAGAACCTGGCGGCTGATCCGGCGGACCAGGTCGGCGGTGAGGTCGACTTCGCCTATCACCATGGCCTCGACCCGCGCGGATTCCGCCTTGGCGCGCGAGTCGACGTACGCGGCGAGATAGGCACGTTCGACTTCGTGCGCCCCGGGCTGGCGCTCTACAGCACCTTTCCGCTGCTGGCGTCCCATGTCGGCGCTCTCGAGGTAGCGGCCGGAACTTCTCTGGGTACGCCTCCGGTGCAGCGCCTCTGGTATATCGGTGGACCGGCCAGCGTCCGGGGATTTCGACCAACCGACCGAGTCGTCGGTACCGCGTTCTGGACCGCGCGGGCTGAACTGGGTACCGAGATGCCGGGTGTCCGGCTGGTACTCTTCTCCGACGCGGGTTGGGCGGGGGATCGCTCGGCCTGGAGCGCCGACCCAACGCTCATCTCCGCCGGCGTGGGGGTGAGCTTCCTCGATGGCTTTGTCCGGGCCGATCTCGCGAGGGCGCTCCGCGGTTCTCCGAACCGGTGGTCGTTCCAGTTGCAACTCGACGCCCCGCTCTGACACTCCATTCCGGTCGTCTGGTCGAAATCCCTGTACAGTCCTAAGTTAGTAGGTTGAGGCCGACGACCATACGTCGGGCTTTCCAGCGCGTTTTCGTGACAAGTACACCAAGGCAGGGAGGCGATGGCGGGACCCGAGTTCATCTATGTAATGAAGGGGCTGACCAGGGTCGTACCACCGAACCGGGTCATTCTGAAGGATATCTGGCTCTCGTTCTATCCCGGGGCGAAGATCGGGGTCGTCGGACCGAACGGGTCCGGCAAGAGCTCGCTGCTGAAGATCATGGCGGGCCTGGACAAGGACTTCAACGGCGAAGCGTGGGCGGCCCAGGGGACGCGAATCGGATACCTGCCTCAGGAGCCGGAGCTGGACCCGGCGCTCGACGTGCGCGGCAATGTGGAGGAAGCCGTACGCCATCAGCGCGATCTCCTGCGCGCGTTCGAAGCGGTCAACCTGAAGTTCGCCGAGATCACCTCCGACGAAGAGATGAACGCGCTGATCGAGGAGCAGGCGCGGCTTCAGGACCAGATCGACGCCGGAAATCTCTGGGACCTCGACCGGAAGATCGAGATCGCCATGGATGCGTTGCGGCTGCCTCCTCCCGATGCCCGGGTGGAACGACTTTCGGGCGGCGAGAAGCGTCGCGTCGCGCTCTGCCGGATCCTCCTAGAAGAGCCCGATCTGCTCCTGCTCGACGAACCCACGAACCATCTGGACGCGGAGTCGGTCGCCTGGCTCGAGCATCATCTCGCCGAGTTCAAGGGGACGATCGTGGCGATCACCCACGACCGTTACTTCCTCGACAACGTCGCGGAGTGGATCCTCGAGCTGGACCGCGGGGAGGGACACCCGTTCAAGGGAAACTATACTTCGTGGCTCGAGCAGAAGCAGGAGCGGATGCGGAAGGAAGAGAAGCAGGAATCCGCCCGCCGGAGGACCCTCGCGCGTGAGCTGGAGTGGGTGCGCATGGCGCCCAGGGCCCGCCAGGCGAAAGGCAAGGCGAGACTCGACGCCTACGAGGCGATGCTCAACGAGGACCCGCGCGAGAAGTTGAACCGTGCGGAGATCGTGATTCCCAACGGTCCCCGGCTGGGCGACGAGGTCGTGGTCGCCGAGAATGTGTCGAAGGGATACGGAGACAGGCTGCTGATGGAGGGAGTCACGTTCCGGCTGCCGCGGGGTGGCATCGTCGGTGTCGTCGGTCCCAACGGAGCCGGGAAAACCACGCTCTTCCGGATGATCACGGGCCAGGAGACGCCGGACTCCGGGACGCTGCGCGTCGGTTCGACCGTCGAGCTGGCATACGTGGACCAGAGTCGCGATACGCTGGACGGTGAGAAATCGGTTTACCAGGAGATCTCCGGCGGGAGTGACAACATCAGGCTCGGCCGGGGCGAGGTGAACGCCCGTGCCTACTGCTCCTGGTTCGGCTTCAAGGGGAGCGATCAGCAGAAGCTGGTGAAGGTGCTCTCGGGAGGCGAGCGGAACCGTGTCCACCTGGCGAAGACGCTGCAGAAGGGCGGAAACCTGATCCTGCTCGACGAGCCGTCGAACGATCTCGATGTCGATACGCTCCGGGCGCTGGAGGATGCGCTCCTCGAATTCGCCGGGTGCGCGGTCGTCATCTCCCACGATCGATGGTTCCTGGATCGCGTCGCCACGCATATTCTGGCGTTCGAGGGAGACAGCCGAACGGTGTTCTTCGAAGGGAACTACCAGGAGTACGAGGCGGATCGGAAACGGCGTCTCGGTACGGAAGCCGACCAGCCGCACCGGATCAAGTACAGGAAGCTCGTGCGCGGCTGAGTTTCAGGCGAAGGCGCGGAAAACACGAAAAAGGCGCAAAGAACCCCCGGGCTTGATGAGGCCCGGGGGTTCTTTGCGCCC
>CAZWJE010000096.1:0-2205 GCA_964634395.1 uncultured Gemmatimonas sp.
CTCGAGTGCAGGAGTTCTCCGTCACGCGCGGGGGCGCGCCGAATCTCCAGGGGCCGACCCGAGGCGCGGGCGAGCGACTCGGCCAGGTCGTTCACGCTCGTTTCCACACCGGTGCCGACGTTGTATGCCCGATCGTCGAGTGTTCTCGCGGGACCGAGGTCAGCATGGGTGAGGAGCATGTTCGCCGCCACCACGTCGCCAACGTAAACATAGTCGCGCGTCTGTTCGCCGTCGCCGAAGACCGTGAGCGGTTCTCCGTCGATGAGACGGGTGGAGAAGATCGCGACGACCCCGGCTTCTCCGTGCGGATCCTGTCGGGGCCCGTACACGTTCGAATAGCGGAGGGCCGCGTAATCGAGACCGTGCACACGGTTGTAGTAGTAGAGGTACTGTTCGCCGGTGAGTTTGGTGACGCCATAGGGACTGGCGGGCAGTTTCGGTTCCGTCTCGGGCGTGGGGCGAACCGCGGGTTCTCCATAGACCACGCCGCCGGATGAGACGAAGAGAAATCGTCCGACACCGTGGTCACGGGCGGCCTCGAGAAGATTCAGCAGCCCATCCAGGTTGATCGACGCATCGAAGCGCGGGTCGGCGACGGAGACACGTACGTCGACCTGCGCCGCGTGGTGGTTGATGACGTCGAACCGTCGGTCGCGGATGAGATCGGCCACGGAAGGGTCGCGAATGTCCGCCTGAACGAACTCAGCGCCGTCCGGAACGTTCGCCCGATTGCCGCGTGACAGATTGTCGACGACGACGACTTCGTGGCCCAGCGCCAGATACGCGTCCGCGATGTGGGATCCGATGAACCCCGCGCCACCCGTGACCAGAACCGCCGACATCTTGCCCTCCTCCAGTGGTTGTTCTCCTGACCGACGCGAATCATGATGCATGTCCCGGCGGATTCGACCCGGGTACTCGGAACCAGAAGACGGATCCGGAGCCCGGTCGGCATTCGACGCCGATCGTCCCATGCATCATCTCTATCAGCCGGCGCGAGATCGCCAGCCCCAGGCCACTTCCCTCGACGCCGACCGAATCCATTCCCAGCCGCTCGAATCGCTCGAACAGAGCACCGAGGCGCGCTGGAGGGATTCCCGGTCCCGAGTCGCGAATATGGACGCGGACATCCCCTTCGCGCGTCGCCCATCCGATCCACACATCGCCCGCGAAGCGACTGTACTTTACGGCGTTGGAAATCAGGTTGAGCAGGACCTGGAGGAGACGATCGGGATCGGCCAGGACCGAGGCCTCCCGAGGAACCTCGGATTCGACGTGAAACTGGATGTCCCGACGATCCGCCACGGGCCGCAGCATGTCGAGAGCATCGGTCACGAGTTCGGCAATCTCAACGGGTCGAAGTTCGAGCGCGACTCGGCCCTCACGGACGGCGGCGAGGTCGAGTGTCTCGTCCACGAGTTGCAGGAGGTGCCGCCCCGCGGAAGAGATCTGCCCGATCGCCTCGGTGATTCGTGGATCGTCGCGGGCTTCGAGGAGCTGAGCCCATCCGAGAATCGCGTGGAGAGGGGTGCGCAACTCGTGGCTCATGCGGGAGAGAAACTCGTCGCGAGCGGCTCCGGCGCGCTCGGCGGCTTCCAGCGCACGGATCCGGTCGGTCACGTCCCGCAACGTGATGAGCACGCCACGCAGTTCCTTGTCGTCGAGCAGGTTCTTGGCGATCGCCTCCAGGTGCCGCCAGTCGCCATCGAACCGTTGGAATCGATAGGTCGCCCGAGCGATCGAACCCGGCTCTTCGATCGTCTCGCCGAATGAGCGGATCACCGCCTCTCGCTCGTCAGGATGGATTCGGTCGATGCCGAAGCGCGTGACCGGGTCATTCCCGGGGGCACCGAGCATGCCCGACGCCGAGGGGCTTTCGAACACGACCTGGCCGGTCGTATCCAGGACGATGATCGCGTCCTGGATGTTCGCCACCAGAGCGGCCAGCGCGGCCAGCGAGGGGTTCGTGCCGATCATGGTTCGGGTGCGGCGGGAGGGATGTGCGGAGGGCGCCGTTCGAGCCGTTCCTCTATTCCACGTCCGGGTCCTCGAAATCCTCCGGCGTCCACTCTCTCGTCCAGTCGACCTCGGCGCGGATCTCCGGATATTCGGACTCCAGGCATTCCATGCGTCGCTGCCTGGCGGCGAAGGCGAGGCCTTTCGCTTCGTCGATGCGTCCGGCGTCGAGCGATGCGTTGATGAGCG
>CAZWJE010000096.1:2305-6535 GCA_964634395.1 uncultured Gemmatimonas sp.
AGCGCCGATCCCGGTGGGACATCGTCGCCAGGAAGCTCATCTTCCGAGAGGATCAGGTCACGGAGCCATCGCCGAAGACTCACTATTCCATGCTCACCTGTCTCGCGTCCAGGACTTCGGGGAGCGCGCAGAGCTGCTCGAGGAGTTCGGAACTCACGGCGGAATCGACCTGGATCGCCGCAAGCGCCTCGCCACCCGCCTGGAGACGCGCCTGTTGGTATTCGGCGATATTGACCTCGGCGGCGCCGAGCAATGTGCCGACCCTGCCAATGACTCCCGGCACGTCGCGGTTACGAAGCACGATGAGCGTTCCGCGAGGGGCGACATCGACCCGATAGGCGCCGATCCGGGTGATACGGCCGTAGCTGTCCCCGATCAGCGCGCCCGTCACGCGGAGTCCGCGGCCTCCCGCGTCGATGCGGATCTCGATCTCGTCGCCCTGTTCCTTCTGGGGCTTCACCTGCGTCCACGCGGTTTCGATGCCACGAGACGCCGCGACGTGCTGGGCGTTGACGAGATTGACCGCCCGACGATCGAGGACGTTGTTCATCGCCCCCTGGAGCGCGGCGAGAAGCAGCGGACGCGCCGCTTCCGCGCGGGACCCCGTATAGCGGAGTTCCATCGCGCTCAGCCCCGAAGAGGGAAGTAGAGACTGGGCGAGCCGGCCAAGTCGCTCGGCGAGCTGGAGGAGCGGGCGGATCTCACCGAGCGCCGCGCCGCCGACCCCCGCCGCGTTGATCGCCGCGCTGAGGTCGCCGGTAACGAGCGCGTCGCGAACCGCCGCGCACGCCTCGATCGCCACGTTCCGCTGCGCCTCGACGGTCGACGCGCCCAGGTGCGGGGTCAGCATGACGTTCGGAAGCTGCCTGAACGGATGGTCTCTGGCGAGCGGTTCGGACGCGTACACGTCCAGAAAGGCGGCGGCGATTCCGTTGTTGCGGAGCGCATCCAGAAGCGATTCCTCGTCGATGATGCCGCCACGCGCGAAGTTGAGCACCATCGAGGTGGTGCGAAGCAGCCCCAGTTCGCGCCGGCCGATCATCCCCCTCGTTTCGCTGGTGAGCGGCACGTGGAGCGTGACGATATCCGCGGCCTGGAGCGCGGCGTCGAGCGTTTCGTAGCGCTCCACACCGAGTTCCTCGAAGCGATTATTCGAAATGTACGGGTCGTAGGCCCCGATCTTCATTCCGAACGCACGGCCTCGGCGGGCGACTTCGCCGCCGATCCGGCCGAGGCCGATGATCACCAGGTTACGGCCACGCAGTTCGGTGCCCCCCAGCTTCGACCGTGGCCACTCGCCCGATTTCATCAGGTCCACGGCCATGTGGATATGACGCAGGTAGGAGATGACCACCCCGTAGACCAGTTCGGCGACCGACACCGTGTTGCCGCCCGGGGCGTTGATCACGGCGATCCCCAGCTCGGTGGCCTTGTCGAGATCCACGTTGTCCACGCCCACGCCGGCCCGGCCGATCACTTTCAGCCTGGTGCCGGCCTCCAGAAGCTCCGCCGTGATGCGCGTGGCGCTCCGACCGATCAGGGCGTCATAGTCCCCGATCTCCTCGATCACCTGGTCCAGGGGGCGGGTGGGCCGTTCGACCATTTCGATCTCCGGCGTCTGCCGGAGAATGTCGAGGCCATCGGCGTTGATCTCGTCAGTGACCAGTACGCGGAACCTGCGTTGCTCTCCCGTCATCCTTCCAATATCTCCTCCAGCTCGGCGAGGAGCTGGTTCAGTCCGTTCAGATCGTGGTCGCCCATGTGGCCGATGCGGATGGTGGCGTCCTTCAATTTGCCGTAGCCGGAACCGATCGTGTATCCGCGGGCTTCGAGCGCCTTCGTGATGTCACTGCCCCGATGCGTGTCCGGCACCGCGATCGCGGTGACCGTCGGCGCCCGGTATCCTTCCGGGGCGAAAAGCGAGAGACCGAAGCGGACCCCGACCGTCTCCGTCCATTCCCAGCAGCGTCGCGCCATCGCCCCGTGCCGCTCGAGGCGCGCGTCGAATCCCTCGGCCTCGATACGATTCAACTGCTCGCGCAGCGCGAAGATGAGCGTCAACGCGGGCGTGTTCGGCGTCTGCTGTTTCTCCCAGTTCCTGGCGAATTCGACCAGGTCGAAGTACTGGCCGCGGGCCGGCAGTTCCGCCGAGCGCGCGAGCAGGCGAGAACTCGCCGAGCCGAACGCGAGGCCGGGGGGGAGCGCCAGCGCCTTCTGCGAACCGGTGAGTACCCAGTCGAGCCCCCACGCATCGGTTTCCACGGGTGCACCCGCGATGCTGGTGACGGCGTCGACGAGCAGGAGGATTTCCTCTCCCGTCGCCGATTCCGCCGCCCGCACGGCTTCAGCGATTTCCGCGAGAGGGTTCAGAACACCGGTCGAGGTCTCGGAATGGACGACCGTCACCGCGTCGAAACCGCCCTCCCTGAGTCGCCGTTCGACCTCTTCCGGCTGGTGATGCTGACCCCATTCGACGGTGTACGTATCCAGTTCCCGACCACAATCCGTGACCAGATCCGCGAACCTCTGACTGAACGCTCCGTTCACGAGCGCGAGCGCGCGTCGCCGCACGGCGTTGCGTATGCCGGCTTCCATGAAACCGGTCGCGGACGACGAGGAGATGAAGACCGGACGCTCGGTTCGAAACACACCGCGGAGCGGCCGATCGATCGCGGCGATCAGAGAAGTCATGCCCTTGCCGCGATGGCCCATGACGGCGTGTGCCTGCGCGGCGAGCACGTCGGGATGTACTTCGGTGGGGCCTGGGAGGAAGAAGCGCCCGAACGACATCGATCTATGCCAGGTAGTTGTACCAGAATGTGTTACCTGGGCCGTTCCCGACCCAGGAGCGAATCGCCATCGTCGATCAGCCGAGCCCATGGCGAGGAAGCGAGCCGGAGCCGGTCAGCCTCGCCGGCCGCGAGGGCCAGAACGGGCGCGAGGCTCCGGGCACGCAAAACCACATCGGCCGCCGCCGCCACTTTCGGGCGTTCCGCGACCCCCATATAAGCGACGAAGAGATCCGCTTCACCGCTCGCCTCGAGGTCGGTGGAGCCATCGCCGACCATCATCGCGGGTCGCGGGAGCGACCACTCGCGCAGCACCCGGGATTTGCCGTGGCTTCCGGCGAGCGGTGACCGGCCGTCGAAGCCGGCGTACTCGCCGTCAGCGGAGAAATCGACGCCGACCGCCGCGACCGCGGACGCCCCGATACCGAGCGCCTGAGCGAGCGCGGCGACCGGCGGGAGGAGACCACCGGAAACGACCCGGACGTCCTTCCCGAGCCAGAGGAGCGCGGCGACCGTTTCCCGGGCGTCTTCAACGAGGGAATCGATGTACATCGCCCCCAGCGCCTCCACGCGTTGGCGGGTCGGTCGAATGATCTCCAGCCGCCTCCCGTAGACCTCTTCGAGCGGGACCAGCCCATCCATCGCCGCGTCGGTGAGAGCCGCGATCGCCTCGGCGTCGGGACCGGCCAACTCATCGATCCCCTCGATGGTCACGAGCGTCGAATCACAGTCGAAAACGACCGACGAGTAACCGGCGGCCTGATTGAACCACCGCGTTTCGCCCTCGAGAGAGCCCCGGCTCACCGCCATGCTTCGGACCACCGATCATAGAGAATGGTTTCGATCCCGCCTTCTTCCAGCACCCGCAATCCCCCCGCGTCCCGGTATGCCTTTCGATAAAAGACATGGGACACACCGCTCTGGATGATGAGTTTCGCGCACATCACGCACGGGCTCATCGTGACGAAAACGACCTTGTCGCGGACGAGGCCGGGGGCCTTGACGAGCGCGTTCATCTCCGAGTGAATACAGCCGCAACGCCCGGCCTCATCCGAATCACAACGGTTGGGAAGACCGGCGGCATTGCCGTTGTAGCCGATTCCCAGGACATTCGAAAGGCCCGCGTCGGTGATCACGGTGCCGACACGGGCCCGCGCGCAGGTGGAGCGCTTCGCCAGCTCCTCCGCCATGCGCATGTACACCTCGTAGAGAGGGATTCGGGTGACTTCCGGTTCGAAACCCGGCTCCCTCCTCCGCAGGTTCAGCGGATGGTCGTTCTCGGCGACATTGTCGAGATGGACGATCACCGGAACGCGGCGATGCGCCGAATGGCCTCGATGAGCGCGGACTCGGGAGACGCGAACGAAAGCCGGAAATAGTCGTCGTCGCCGAAGGCGGCGCCGGGCACCACCGCCACGTTCGCGTCGATCAGCAGACGCTC
>CAZWJE010000096.1:6635-10310 GCA_964634395.1 uncultured Gemmatimonas sp.
GCCGAGGCGTTCGAGGTCGTCTGGCTCTGGAGCGCCGAGAGCTTCGACGCGAGCGCGCGCGATGAATAGGAGAACCCGAGCCGCCATCCCGTCATGGCGAAGGCTTTCGACGCGCCATCGATGACCACCGCCCGCTCCAGGAGTTCACCCGGCAGGTCGAGGATCCCGGGCGCGACCTTCCCCCGGAAGTAGATCCGACGATAGATCTCGTCCGCGACGAGCCAGACGTTTCGCTCGGCCGCCCATTCCGCGATTTCTCGCAGTTCTTCGATCGAGTAGACCGCGCCCGATGGGTTACCCGGGGAATTGATCATCAACCCCTTCACCGGTCCATCGGCGGCGGCGGCCTCGAGGTCGTCCACCGTGATCTTGTAGCTGTTGTCGGCCGGACCTTTCGCGAAGACGGGTTCGGCGCGGGCGAGCTTGATCAACTCGGGATAGGTCGTCCAGTAGGGGACCGGCACGATGACCCTGTCCCCGGGGCCGAAAACGCTGAAGATGACGTTGAAGAGCGCCTGCTTCGCCCCCGCCGATATGACGACGCCCTGTGGGTCGAGGTCGATGTCGCGGGTCGAGAGGCGCTGCAGGTCCTGTGCGACCGCGGCGCGCAACGGGTTGATCCCGGCGGCGGGGGTGTACCGGGTCTTGCCGTCCCGGATCGCCTGGATGCCCGCTTCCGAGATGAACTCGGGAGTGTCGAAATCCGGCTCGCCGACCGTGAGCTCGACGACATCCTTGCCTGCCGCGACCAACTCCTTGGCCCGATTGGCGACGGCCATCGTCGCGGAAGGCTGGAGGGCGGCGATGTTCGAAGAAAGCTCCATCGTTTTCTGGTCCGGTTAACGGGGAGAGTGAGAGCATGCACGGCTCCGCGCTCTCCGTGCCAGCATGTCGGCAAACGATCGCGTAGACCCCCGGCCCGGGGACCTACGCGTCGGTCAGCCTCGCGGCTCGCTCCAGGAGAGCGGGATATTATCGCGATCGCGGGAGGATGCCGCAACGGGATCCGCGACGGATTTTCCAACCCGCCGGGATGCCGCGGCGAGGTACCGCGCACCAGCCGATTCTCGCGCTTCGCCGCGGATTCCCGCGCTGATGGCGATCCGACATCCTGACGTCCGGACCGGTTCCGCGACGCATCAGGCGTGAGAACCCTGACCTTTCCCTACGAGCCGCTCGCCGGCACGACCGACGATGGAAGCGTGAGGAAGAAACTCGATCCTTCGCCGAGAACCGACGACACGGTGACGTCTCCGCCGAGAGCGCGGGCCGCGCCGCGGGCGACGGCAAGCCCGAGACCCGCGCCCCCGTATCGACGCGTGGCGGAACCATCGACCTGGCGGAATTCGTCGAAGATGACCTCCCGGCTCGCGTCCTCGACACCGATTCCCGTATCGCGGACTTCCCAGGTAACGAGCGGGCCGCGGTAGGTCTCATCCGCTGGTTCCGGATCCTTCGCGCGGACGACGACGGTGACCGACCCGTCGTCGGTGAACTTGAGGGCATTGGAGAGCAGGCTCCGCAGCACCCGTTGAACCAGGGTGGGATTCGTGTGGATGGGAATCCGCATGGCCGGGGCATCGAGCGTGACTTCGACCGATCCGTTATCCGGTCTCAGTTCGTCCACGATGGTCCTGGCGAGTTCCACGGCGTCGCAGAGTTCCGGCTCCACGTCGAGCTTCCCGAGCCGGAGATGGGAGAGGTCGAGGAGGCTCTCGATGAGGCTCAGGAGCTGGTTCCCGGCAATCTCGATCCTCCCGACCGTATCCGCTTGTGGGGTGGCGAGTTCGCCGTGGTATCCCTCGCGGAGAAGGAAAGTGTAGCCGAGGATCGCGGTCAGGGGCGTGCGCAACTCGTGCGATATGTTGGCGAGGAACTCGTCCTTGAGTCGCTTCGCCTCCTCGGCCTCATGGTATCGCTGCTCGAGGTCGAGGTTCTGTTCCCGCAGACGGGCGTTGGCTCGTTCCAGGCCCTCGATGAGGTGCGCTTTCTCGGCCGTGGCCGCGAGTTGGTTGGCGACGAGGCGCAGGAGATCACGGTCGGCATCCGCGAAGGCCTGTCGGTCGCGGAAATAGAAGGTCAGCGCGCCGACGGGGATCGCCTCGAAGGATAGGGGCAGCGCGATCGAGGAGGTGAATCCCAGTTCACGGGCCGAATCCCACCAGTCTTCGAGTTCCGGATCGGCGAAGACGTCGTCGACGTCGACCAGGCGGTCTTGCTCGACGGCCCGGCCCGTCGGCCCGTTGCCGAGCCGGACACGGAGCGTGCCGAGGTAAGTGGCGTAGCGCTGGGGCCAGTTGTGCGCCGCGACGACACGCAGCAGATCGTTCTCCTTCTCACGCAGGAACACGCACGCGAACGATGCTCCGACGAGCGGTACGAGGCGTTCCAGCGCCAGCCGGTAGACTTCCGTCGCCTGTCGCGCGGTAAGGAAGGCGCGCGCGATCTCTCCCGCGACCCGCAGCTCTGGCGGGGAGTGAAGCGCCGTCATTTCAGGACTCATCCGAGGGCTGGAAGGGTCAAGGAAATTCCTGCTTGACGAAGTCGTGGGCCATCCCCTACGCTACCCCTGCCGGCCCGGATCGATGGTCCGAGCGCATTTAGCGAACTCGAAACCGGGGGTCGCCGTGTTCAACCGGATATCACCCACAAGCTTGCGGACCGCGCCGATCCGAGCAAGGCGGACGTGAGGTTCACGTGGACACCTTTACACCTTCTCTCCACGCGAACGTGGCGTGACCCGCAAGCGCCGAACTCCTTCACCTGACCGAGTAGTCCGACGGGATCTCGCGGACACGCTCTATCCGACGCTCGACCTGCACGGCATGACCGCGGCGGAGGCGGTCGCGGCGGCGCGACGATGGATCGAGTCGCGCCGTGACGCCAACGACGTCGTCGTGCGGCTGGTCACCGGGCGCGGCCTGCACTCGGTGGGGCCGCCGGTGTTGCCGCCCGCCGTGGAGGGATTCCTCCGGGAGATGTCCGGCGGCGCGGTTCGCTCTTATGAGCGCGAGCCGGGTGGCGGCGTATTCCGGGTGCGGCTGAACCGGGTTCGGTCCCCATCGGCGCCGGTGCGCCATACGGGGGACTCGGTGAAGGCCCGATTTCCACGTGACGTCATCCGGGCCGCGGAGGAGTCGCTCGCCGATCTGGGGATCACCCCGTCACCCGCACTGATCGAAGCGGAAGCGACGCGAATCATGCGAAGACGCGCGTCGGGAGAGTAACGATCGACCCACGGAACACCCGATCGATTGCCCGTCCAGTCGTCTCGAGTCTTTGGTGACGACCTCGTCGCTACGGTTTTCGCGGTGGTCGGGAGGTACGCCGAACCGTTCCCGGTCCGCTGCCCGGTCGACGCGCGGGGCCGCCTCTGTCGTAGTCGACGCGCACGCTCCGGCCCTTCACCGTCGTCCCGTTCACCGCGTTGATCACCTTGTCGGCGAGATCGGCCTGGATTTCGACGATCGAAAAGCTGTCCCGGATCTCGATCTTCCCAATGGCCGAACCCGGGATTCCGGCCTCGCCCGCCAGTGCGCCAACGAGGTCGCCGGCCCGTACCTCATCGCGCGCACCGATACCGACATAGAGACGGGTCCAGGTAATGGGCGCGGGTCCGGATGTCCCCGCGGCCGACGAGGCCTGTCTGGCGGGTCGTTCGCGACCTGGCGCGGT
>CAZWJE010000097.1:0-10302 GCA_964634395.1 uncultured Gemmatimonas sp.
ATCGTGGCCGCGATCACCGCCACCATCACCGTGATCATGAGGATCAGCGCCAGGACCGTGACCTCACCGATCCGGACGAGTTCCGACGTCTGCATGATCGCGTTCGGGAACGCCTCGATGATCGAGAAGAAGATCAGCAGACTCATGCCGTTGCCGATCCCCCGCTCGGTGATCTGCTCGCCGAGCCACATCACGAAGATGGCGCCGGTGGTGAGCATCAGGATCATCTGCACGGTGAAGCCGATACCCGGAGAGACCACCGCGCCCGGGATGCCCGAGAGGAAGACCGAGTATCCGTACGCCTGGATCGCCGACAGACCCAGCGTCGCGTAGCGCGTATACTGGGTGAGCTTCTTCCGGCCGTCTTCGCCCTCCTTCTGCATCTTCTCGACGGACGGGAAGACGGCGGCGAGCAGCTGAAACATGATGCTCGCCGAGATGTACGGCATGATCCCGAGCGCGAACACGGTAGCGCGTGACAGCCCGCCGCCGACGAACATGTCGTAGATGCCGAACACCGTCCCCTGCAACTGCCCGGCGAATTCCCTCAGCGCGGGCACATTGATCCCCGGCACGACGATATGCGCGCCAAGCCGGTAGAGCAGAAGGATGAAGAGGGTGAAGAAGATCTTCTCCCTCAACTCCGGAATTCGAAATAGCGTGGCTACCGGGTTACTCATCGTCAGGCCAGCTCCTGAACGCTTCCTCCGGCCGCCTCGATTCTGGTCTTCGCGCTCTCGCTGAACGCGTGAGCGGAAACCGTCAGCTTCCGGGTGAGATTGCCCGAACCCAGGATCTTGATCGGCAACGTCGAGCGGGTCACCAGCCTTCTCGCGAAGAGTACGTCGGGCGTGATCTCCTCTTCATCCAGCGCTTCGAGCTGGTAGAGGTTGACCACCTGGTACTCGACGCGGTTCAGGTTCGTGAACCCACGCTTGGGCAGCCGTCTGGCGATCGGCATCTGACCGCCTTCATAGGCGGGCTTGCCGCCACCGGGACCGTGGTGGCCGGCGCGGGCCTTCGAACCCTTGTGGCCCTTCCCGGCCGTCTTTCCCGTCCCCGAACCCGGGCCTCTGCCGAGTCGCTTCGCGTCGCGGTGCGACCCCGCCGGCCGGGGGAGATTGTGGAGTCCGTCCATTATTCCCGCCCTTCGATCTCGGTCACCTCCACGAGGTGCCGAACCTTGAAGACCATTCCCCGAATCGCGGGGTTGTCCTTCTGGATCACCGTACGTTGGTACCGAAGCCCCAACGCCTCGAGCGTGGCACGCTGATCCCGCGGCGCGCCGATTCCGCTCTTGATCTGCCGGATTTGTAGATTCGCCATCCTGATCACCCTCCGAGCGCCTCGACCGGGACACCCCGCTCGCGCGCGAGCTGGGCTCGCGTGGTCAGCCGGTTCAGGCCGTCCATCGTCGCCAACACCATGTTCGACGGGTTGTTCGATCCGAGGCTCTTCGTCAGGATGTCGCGGATCCCGGCGCACTCCAGCACCGCGCGAACCGGGCCGCCGGCGATCACGCCGGTACCATGGCCCGCCGGCCGGAGCAGCACCTCACCCGCGCCGGCCCGCCCCAGAATCTCGTGCGGGATGGAACCGTCCACCATCGGGATCTGGACCATTCCGCGCCGCGCGGTTTCCAGCGCCTTGCGAACCGCTTCCGAAACCTCGTTCGCCTTCCCCGTGCCGATACCGACCTTGCCCTGCTGGTCGCCGACCGCGACGAGCGCCGCGAAAGAGAACCGCCGACCGCCCTTGACCACCTTGGCCACGCGGTTGATGTGGATCACGTTCTCCTTCAGATCCGACTCGCGCTGACCACGACCGCCACGGCCGTCACCGCGGCCACCACGATTGCTCTGCTCTCGTGCCACGTTACCCCCTAGAACTCGAGGCCGCCCTCACGGGCGCCATCAGCGAAAGCCTTCACTCGGCCGTGGTACAGATACCCGCCCCGATCGAAGACTACCTTCGTGATCCCCTGGGCGCGAGCCCGCTCCGCGAGGAGCTTGCCGGCCAGGCGGCCGCGCTCCGTCTTGGTGAGCTCCCCGCCCGCGTCCTTCACCTCGCCGGTCAGCGTCGAGATACCGAGCAGCGTCACGCGCCGCCCATCGTCGACCAGCTGCCCCTCGAGGTTGTTGAGCGAACGGTGCACGACCAGCCGGGGCCGTTCGGCCGTTCCCACGATCTTCTTCCGTACGCGGCGATGACGCCGGATCCGGCGCTCCTGCCGCAGCTTGTCTCCCAGAGCCATTATCGAAATCCTCAGGAACTCGTTTGAAGGCCTCGCTCCGATCGCGCGCGGCGATTACTTCCCGCCGGCCTTGCCGGCCTTGCGGCGGATCACCTCACCCTGGTACCGCACACCCTTGCCCTTGTACGGCTCCGGCGGTCGGAAACCCCGGATCTCGGCGGCCAGCTGACCGACCGCCTCCTTGCTCGCGCCTTCGACCTCGACCACCGTCGGTGAAACCGCTCGCAGCGTGACCCCGTCCGGCGCCTTGACGTCGATCACATGAGAGAACCCGAGGCTCAGCGTCAGCCCGAACGGCTTGTTCTCCGCCCGGTAGCCGACCCCGACGATCTCGAGAGTCTTCTTGAAACCGGCGGTCACGCCCTCGACCATGTTGGCGACCAGCGTTCGGCTGAGGCCATGGAGCTCCCGGTGCTGCTTGGCGTCGCTCGGCCGTTCCACGAAGATCGTGTCGGCCTCCCGCCGCACGATGACGTCGTGGTGCAGCGTCCGCTCGAGCTCACCCCGCGGCCCCTTTACCCGCACCGTATTCCCTTCGATCGCGACCTCGACTCCGGCCGGTATCGCGATCGGCTGTTTCCCAATTCGTGACATGATTGCCTCGCTATCGCTTAGTCGGTTTGGATGCGCCGCTACCAGACGATGGCGAGCAACTCGCCGCCGACCCGTGCCTCCCGGGCTTCGCGGTCGGTCATCACGCCCCTCGACGTCGAGACGATGGCGATACCGAGACCGTTGCGAACCCGCGGAATCTCCGGAACCGAGACGTACTTGCGGAGCCCGGGCTTCGAGACGCGCTTCAGCTCTCGAATGACCGGCTTCTCCTGATAGTACTTCAGGTACAGCCGCAGGACCGGGTGCTTCCCGTCCTCGAGCAGCTTGTAGTCCTGGATGTAGTGATTGTCCCGGAGAATGCGGGCGATCTCAACCTTCAGCTTCGAAACCGGCATATCCACGCGGCGGTGGCGCGCCTGACCGGCGTTCCGCACCCGCGTCAACATGTCCGCGATAGGATCCGTCACCATGCGGTCGCTCTCCTATAGTATCCGGCTGGAAACGTCGCCGGACTGGTAGGAAGTGAATGGAATATAACTCCCGTCCGACTTACCAGCTGGCCTTGCGCACACCCGGGATCTCGCCTCGCAGCGACATTTCCCGGAAGCAGATCCGGCAGAGGCCGAACTTGCGAAGAAAAGCGCGCGAACGCCCGCACCGGTTGCACCGGTTGTATGCCCGAACGCCGAATTTCGGCTTCCGGTTGGCCTTCTCGATCAACGCCTTGCGTGCCATGTACCGTTCTCCCCAGCGAGCTTCACGCGTTCACGGTTACCGGAATCGACCCACGGAAGGGCATTCCCAACTCCCGAAGGAGCGCCAGACCTTCGTCGTCCCGTTCGGCGCTCGTCACGAACGTGATGTCCATGCCATGCACCTTGAGGATCTTGTCATAGTCGATCTCCGGGAAGATCAACTGCTCCCGGACACCGATCGTATAGTTCCCCCGCCCGTCGAACGACTTCGTGGCCAGCCCGCGAAAATCCCGGATCCGCGGTACGGCGACGTTGATGAAACGGTCCAGGAACTCCCACATCCGGTCCCTCCGGAGCGTCACCGAGACGCCGACGGGAAGACCCTCGCGCAAGGCGAAATTCGAGATCGCCTTCTTCGCCCGCCGCACGATCGGCTGCTGGCCCGTGATCAGCCGGATCTCCTCGATCACCGACTCCAGAAGCTTGGCGTTCTTCGACGCTTCACCGATACCCACGTTGATCACGATCTTCTCGAGCACCGGAACCTGCATGTCGGACGTGTAGCCGAACTCCTCGAGCAGCTTCGACCGGATACGTGACGCGTAGGCCACCTTCAGTCGCGGTACGAGAACGACCTTCCCGTTCGCTTCGCCGTTCACCTCGGCCGATTCCTTCTTCTTCGCCATCCTGAGCTCTCTTCTCGTTCCGTATCCCGTCGCGCGAGGCCGACGGGGCGGTCACGTCATGTGTCCTGTTCGATTCGCGTTGGCGGTATCCATGACCGCGGACGTCCCTCCACGGCTCGATGACGAGCCAGCCGCCTCAGACCTTGGGGATCACCCGGCCCGACTTCACGGCCACCCGCTCCGCCTGGCCTTCCTTGTTCCGTTCGGCCCGGACCCGCGTCGGCTCACCCGACGCCGGATCCAGCAGCATAACGTTCGAGGCGTGCACCGGGGCTTCGAAGCTGAGGATCCCGCCCTCCGGATCGACGGCCGACGGCTTCCGGTGACGCTTGCGGATGTTCACGCCCTCGATCACCACCCGGTTCTTACCGCTCTCGACGCGCAGTACCGTGCCCTCCTTGCCGCGCTCATTCCCGCGCAGCACCCGGACACGATCTCCACGTCGAATCTTCATCTTCGCCATCAGATCACCTCCGGCGCGAGCGAAACGATCTTCATGAATTTCTTCTCGCGCAGTTCGCGGCCGACCGGACCGAAAATACGGGTGGCCCGCGGTTCGCCGGCGTCGTTGATGATCACGGCCGCGTTCTCATCGAAGCGGATATAGGAACCATCCCGGCGCCGGACTTCCTTCCGCGTCCGCACGACGACCGCCTTCGCCACGTCTCCCTTCTTCACCGTTCCATCCGGCAACGCGTCCTTGACGGCGATCACCACCGTGTCGCCGATCCGGGCGTAACGCCGGCGGCTTCCTCCCAGCACGCGGATCACCAGCGCCCGCTTGGCGCCGCTGTTATCCGCGATCCGGACCATCGACTCTTGCTGTATCATCGTTCCATGCCTGGTTGACCGCCGTCATCCGCTTCGGGAGCGCCGAGCGGACCGTTCTATCTGGCCCGTTCGATCGCCTCGACGACACGCCAGCGCTTCAATCTGCTCAACGGCCGCGTCTCCACGATGCGCACGATGTCGCCCGGCCGGTACTCGTTACCCTCGTCGTGCGCGTGGTACTTCTTCGTGCGCGTCACCTGCTTTCCGTAGAGCGGATGCGGATATCGGCGCTCCACGGCGACGACCACGGTCTTGTCCATTTTGTCGGAGACGACCGTACCGACACGCACCTTCCGCCGGCGTTTCGCCTCTTCGTTCACGTCCTTGGCCTCGGTCGCCATGTCAGCCCGCTCCCCCGCTCGAAAGTTCCCGTTCACGCAGAATCGTCTTCAACCTGGCGACATCCTTGCGGAGCGTCCGCAGCAACATCGGGTTCTCCAGCTCCATCGTCGCCCGGCGGAACCGCAGCCGGAAAAGCTCTTCCTGGAGCTGCTCGACCCGGCCGGCGATTTCGTCCGTGGTCAGGTCCCGAAGATCAGCTGTCTTCATTCGGCGCCTCCCGTCGGTGCACCCTGTCGCACGACGACCTTGCACTTGACCGGGAGCTTCGCCGCCGCCAGCTCGAGAGCCCGCTTCGCCACCGCTTCCGGCACACCTTCCATCTCGAACATGATCCGACCCGGCTTCACGACGGCCACCCAGCCCTCCGGGTTGCCCTTGCCCTTACCCATGCGCACTTCGAGCGGCTTCTTGGTGATCGGCTTGTCCGGGAAGATGCGGATCCAGACCTTGCCGCCTCGCTTGATGTGGCGGGTCATCGCGATACGCGCCGCTTCGATCGATCGGCTGCTGATCCATCCCCGGGTCATCGCCTGCAACCCGTACTCTCCGAAGGCCACCGTATTGCCGCGGTTCGACTCACCGCGCATACGGCCCTTCATCCGCTTTCTGTATTTGACTCTCTTCGGCGCCAACATGGTCGCTATCCCTCCTAGACGTCGCTCGAGTAGGTCCGACCGCGACGATCCTCGACGATCTCACCCTTGAAGACCCAGACCTTGATGCCGATCGTCCCGAACGTGGTACGGGCGGTCGCCTGGGCGTAATCGATGTCCGCGCGCAGCGTGTGCAGCGGGATCCGCCCCTCCTTGTATCCTTCCGTGCGGGCGATCTCGGCGCCGTTCAACCGGCCGCTGACCTGGATCTTGATCCCCTCGGCGCCCGAACGCATCGCGTTCTGCACCGCGCGCTTCATCGCGCGCCGGAACGACACGCGCTGGACGAGCTGGTGCGCGATACTGTCGGCGATCAGCTGGCCCTCGATCTCCGGCCGCTTCACCTCCTCGACATTGATCGCCACTTCGCTCGGCGTCAGGCGACCGAGCTCGTCACGGAGCTTGTCGACCTCCGAACCGCCCTTTCCGATCACCACGCCGGGCCGGGCGGTGTGGACCGTCAGAATGACCTTCTGCGGCTTCCGCTCGATCTCGACCTCGGAAATCGAGGCGTGCGCGAGGCGCTGGTGCAGGTATTTCCGCAGCTTCTCGTCTTCCGCCAGCAGCTGGGGGAAGCTCTTCTCCGCGTACCAGCGGGATTTCCAGGGGCTGACGATGCCAAGCCGGAACCCGCGCGGGTGTGTCTTCTGTCCCACGTCGCTACTCCTTGCGGTCGACGATGATGGTGATGTGGCTGGTTCGTTTGACCCGCGGCGCGGCGCGGCCCATCGCGGCCGCGCGGAACCGCTTCTGTCGCGGTCCCTCGTTCACGTACGCTTCGCTCACGACCAGTTCATCCGTATCGAGATAGCTACCTTCCGCGTCCGCCTTCTGCTGCGCGTTGGCGACGGCGGAGCGAAGCGTTTTCTCGATCGGCTCCGTCGCCGCCCGTTTCGAGAACCTCAGGATCGAGTATGCTTCGTCAACTCCCCGACCGCGGATCAGGTCCACGACCATGCGGACTTTCCGGGGCGACATTCCGACGTGCTTTGCGATCGCTCGCGCTTTCATGTGATCTCCTCGTCGCCGCTCAGCGCTTGGCACGCTTGTCGAGCTTGCCGCCATGTCCGCGGAACGTCCGCGTCGGAGCGAACTCGCCCAGCTTGTGTCCGACCATGTTCTCCGTCAGATAGACGGGGATGAACTTGTTTCCGTTGTGCACGGCCAGCGTGTGGCCGACGAACTCGGGGGTGATCGTCGAGCTCCTCGACCAGGTCTTCACCACCCGCTTCTCGCCACGCGCGTTCATCTCGTCGATCCTCTTCATCAGGCTCTCGTGGACGAAAGCCCCCTTCTTCAGACTCCTCGGCATAGTCTCCCTTGTCCTCGCTCGCGCTTAGCCGCCCCTCGCGGGGGCTGGATCCACATGACGGTCAGTGGTGGATGCGATCCCGGGCCGCCGCCCGGTTCCCGGCTACTTCGTGCTCCTGCCGCGCTTCCGGCCCCGAACGATCAGCCTGTTCGACGACTTCTTGCGGGCCCGTGTCTTCACGCCGTCCTTCAGGCCCCATGGCGAGACCGGGTGACGGCCGCCCGAGCTGCGGCCCTCGCCGCCGCCGAGCGGGTGATCCACCGGGTTCATCACGACGCCCCGGACCTTCGGCCGGTTGCCGCGCCAGCGGTTGGCGCCGGCCTTGCCGATCGACTGCTTGCCATGATCCACATTGCCGACCTGACCGATCGTCGCGAAGCATTCGGCGCGCACCATACGGACCTCCGTCGAAGGCATGCGCAGGGTGACGTAGGCACCTTCCTTCGCGACCACCTGCACGCCGGCGCCGGCCGAACGCGCCATCTGGCCACCACGACCACGGCGCAGCTCGATGTTGTGCACCGTGGTGCCCAGCGGGATCTCCGTCAGCGGCAACGCGTTCCCGGGGCGGACATCCGAGCCCGGGCCCGAGACCACCGTCTGACCGACCTGAACGCCCACGGGATGCAGGATGTACCGCCGCTCTCCGTCGACGTACTCGATGAGCGCGATGTTCGCGCTGCGGTTCGGGTCGTACTCGATCGCCTTGACCACGGCGGGCAGACCGAATCGCTCACGTCGGAAGTCGATGATCCTGTACTTGCGCTTATGCCCACCGCCCCGACGCCGCATCGTAATGCGGCCGTGGTGGTTGCGCCCCGCCTTCTCCGGCAGCGCCTTGACCAGGGACTTCTCCGGGCCTTTCCGCGTAACCTCGCTCGAGGTGTTCACCGCCCGGAACCGGGAGCCCGCCGTAATGGGTTTGAACTGCTTGATCGACATCGTCAGACTCCCTCGAAGATCTCGATACTGTCGCCGGCGCGGAGCGTGACGATCGCTTTCTTCCAGCTGGGGCGGCGGCCGACGAACTTGCCGAGCCGACGTTCCTTGCCGCGATAGCGCATCGTCCGAACGTCCCGGACCTTGACGTTGAAGAGCGTCTCGACCGCCTTGGCGATCTCGATCTTGTTCGCCTCGAGCGCGACCACGAAAGTGTACGCCCCGGACTTCTCCAGCTGGCCGGTCGACTTCTCGGTCACGAGCGGCCGAACGATCACGTCATGAATGTTATTCATCGCCAGCCTTCTCCTGGGCGGCCAATTCGAAAGCGCTGGCCTCGATCAGCAGCTCCATCGCGTTGAGCACGTCGTACGCGGACGCTTCCGCGTACGGCAGTACCGAGACGTTCGGGAGGTTGCGCGCCGAGAGCACGACGTTCGACTTCACTCCGTCGGTGAGGATCAGCACCTTCCGCTCACCCAGGCCGATTCTGTCGAGCAACGCGACGATCGCCTTCGTCTTCGGCGCGTCGACGTCGAGCCGCTCGATCAGCGAGACCTGCTCGTTCCGCGCTCGGGTATTGAACGCCGAACGACGCGCCAGACCGCGCACCCGCCGGGGAAGGTCCTGGCGGTAGCTGCGCGGAATCGGCCCGAAGACCACGCCGCCGCCCTTCCAGTGGGGCGCCCGGATGGATCCCTGACGGGCCCGGCCGGTCCCCTTCTGCCGCCAGATCTTCCGCCCACCGCCCGCCACCTTGCCGCGGGTCTTGACCGCCGCCGTTCCCTGGCGCTGGTTGGCGAGGTATGCCTTGATGGCCTGGTGCAGGACAGCCTCGTTCACGACCCCGTCGAAGGGGTCGGTCGGCAGTTCCCGGTCGCCGTCGGCGGCACCGTCCGCCTTGAAATATTTTGCGCTAAGCATCTTGATTTCCCGCCGTTCTCAGCCGGAGACGGCCGCTCCCCGCGACGTTCAGAGTTTCGTGATGAAGACGTACCCGTTCACCGGCCCGGGAACCGCGCCCCGGATATAGAGCAGGTTTCGCTCGGGATCGATGCGCGCGACGCGGAGATTGGTGATCGTCCGACGCGCGTCACCCATGTGGCCCGGCAGGCGCTTGCCCTTGACGACGCGCGATGGGTTCGTGCCCGCGCCGATCGATCCGGGCGCGCGATGGATTCGCGTCGCGCCGTGCGATGCCTGGCCGCCCGCGAAACCATACCGCTTGACCACACCCTGGAAGCCGCGCCCCTTCGTGCGGCCCGTCACCTTTACCCGCATGCCCGCCTCGAAGGCGTCCACGGTCACCTGGTCGCCGATCGCGGGCGCGTTGGCCTCGTCGATGGCGAACTCCCGGAGTACGGCCGGCGTTGTTTCCAGGCCCGCCGCCTTCGCGTGGCCCTGCTCCGCCTTGCTCGAACGCGTCTCCTTCTTCCGCCCGAACCCGAGCTGGACTGCGACGTATCCGTTCCGTTCCGGCGTCCGAATCTGGACCACCGGGCAGGGCCCCGCCTCGACGACCGTGACGGGCACGACGGCGCCCGACTCGTCGAAGATCTGGGTCATGCCCAGTTTCTTACCGATGATTCCGGTCATGGTGTCTCCCCTCAGTCGACCTTGATCTCGACGTCGACGCCGGCCGGAAGATCCAGCTTCGTCAACGCGTCGACCGTCTGGGGCCGCGAATCGAGGATGTCGATCACCCGCTTATGCGTCTTCAGCTCGAACTGTTCGCGGCTCTTCTTGTGCACGTGCGGGGAACGAAGCACCGTCCAGCGTTGCGTACGAGTCGGGAGTGGGATGGGGCCACTGATACGGGCACCCGTCTTCTCCGCCGTCCGAACGATGTCGGCCGTCGTCTGGTCGATCACCGCGTGATCGAAGCCCTTCAACCGGATACGAATCTTGCCTGCCATTGGTCGACTATGCCGAGATGGGGTAGTCAGAATAAAGAACTCAGCGGCGCGTTACGCGGCCTACTCGATGATCTCGGTGACGACGCCGGCGCCGACGGTGCGGCCACCCTCGCGGATCG
>CAZWJE010000098.1:0-9820 GCA_964634395.1 uncultured Gemmatimonas sp.
CCGTCGCGCACGTCCGGCAGCGCTCGCTGCACGATCACGCTCATCGAATAGTCGATGAACGAGTCACGCATCTCTTCTTCGATCAGCCGGGGAAGGATCTTCTGCTGGGGGATTTCGTCGCTCATTCCTGACCTCGAAACGGGAAACGGCGCATCACGTGCGGCGTCCGGATGGCCCGGATAAGCAGTGCGCGTGTCGCGCCGCGGCAGTCCGTGGAAAGTTGTGTCCCCAGTACCCCTGAACACATCGGATGGTGCCGGGTATACCGTCGGCTCGGTTGCGGCGTGGGTTGACTCGGCGGAGGGGGTTTCCGGTCATGGTGGCACGAATCATCCCGTCGACTCCGGCCTCTCGTCGATTCTCTGTCGTTCGCTTCTCCCGCGCCTTCCATCCAGGTGTCCCGTCAAGGATCGCGGATCGTCCGTTGGGGAGGACGGAGTCAGAGCGACAGAGCCGGCTGGGGTAATCCGTAACTGATGTTGGTCCAATGTGTTACCGATATTTGAAGGGGCGGCATCGGGATTGCCCGACTGGAGGGTGTGGTACGGACGGGAAGGACTTCGACGGAGGGAATATCGATGGACCGCACGCTGGGGATGCTGGTTGGAATCGCCGTGACGGCGCTCTCGCTGAGCGCGGCGCCCCTCATCGCGCAGACGCCGGACCGGGAGGAGGCGCCTCGGCCCGCCCCCGCGCCGACGCCACCACCACCTCCACCCGCACCCGCCCCCGCACCGCCTCCGCCACCCGCGAAGCCGGCGCCGGAAGCGCCTACGGCACCGCCGGCACGACCTCAGCTGCGTCGTCGCGCGCCGAGGGCGGAAGTGGTCCTTCCGGCGCAATGGGGTGAGGCGCTCGCCGGAACCTGGCGCACGGAGTCGAACCCTCTCGCGACGACCGCCCGGGCATAGCGACCCTCTCGCTCGGCCGGTCCTCGACCGATAGGCGGAACTTGTTCGCCGACGCCCGCCGCGGAGTCTTCCCGCGGCGGGCGTGCTGTTCGTGACTGGTCTCCGTCGCCGAGTCGCGGACCTCATCCCTCCCGCAGTGCTCGCCCCGTCAGGCTGCCCGGGACCGCCGCCACCTCTTCCGGCGTCCCCATCGCGACCACGCAACCGCCGTGCGGCCCGGCTCCCGGCCCAAGGTCGATCACCCAGTCGGCGGAACGGACCACGTCCAGGTTGTGCTCGATGAGCAGCACGGAGTGTCCCGCGTCGACGAGGTCGTGCAGCACCCGCAGGAGTTTGCGGATATCGTCCAGATGCAGACCGGTCGTGGGTTCGTCGAGGATGTAGAGTTTCCGGCCCTGTCGTCGCGCGCCGAGCGCCAGCTCGCGGGCGATGCGGATCCGCTGCGCCTCACCGCCCGAGAGCGTCGGCGCCGGCTGCCCGAGCCGCAGGTACCCCAGCCCCACCTGCTGCAGATGCCAGAGAGCGCCGCCCAGCCGGTCTTCCTGCAGGAAGAACCGGATCGCCTCGTCGACAGTCATCGCCAGGACATCGGCGATGTTGACGCCGCCCGGTCGTTCGACCCCCCGCCCGAGATACCGCACCTCGAGGATCTCCGGCTTGAAGCGCGACCCTCCGCATACCTCGCACGGGACGAAGACGTCCGCCATGAACACCATCTCGACCTCCACCCGCCCCTCTCCCTTGCACGCCTCGCAGCGGCCACCTTCCAGGTTGAAGGAGAAGTCACTCGCGGTGTACCCGCGGCGCCGGGATTCCGGCAGAGCCGCGAAGATCCGGCGGATCTCGTCGTAGGCCTTGATATAACTGACCGGATTCGATCGCGGCGTCCGCCCGATCGGTGATTGGTCGACGAGCACGACTTCCCGGATCCGTTCCGCGCCCGTGATGCTGTCGACCTGACCGACGACTTCCCCGAGGTGCCGTTTGGCGCTCGTGTCACCTCCGGAGAGCGCGCGCTCCAGCGCCCGATAGATCACATCGTGGACGAGTGTCGACTTCCCCGACCCGGAGACACCCGTCACCACGGTCATCGCCCGGAGAGGCAGGCGTACGTCGATCCCCCGAAGGTTGTGCTGCCGGGCGCCCTTCACCCGCATCCAGGGGATGCCGTCCAGATTCCGGCGTTCGGGGATGGGGATCGACTCGGCGCCCGAGAGATACCGGCCGGTCAGCGTGTTGGACGCCAGCATCTCCTCGAGCGTACCCGTGAAGACCACGCGCCCTCCCTGTTCTCCGCTGCCGGGCCCCAGTTCGACGAGATAGTCGGCGACCCGCATCGCCGCCGGATCGTGCTCGACCACCAGCACGCTGTTCCCCCCGTCCCGGAGGCGGAGGAGCAGCTTCAGGAGCCTTTCCGTATCGGCCGGATGCAACCCGATCGTCGGCTCGTCGAGCACGTAGATCGTGTCCACCAGCGTGCCGCCGAGCGCGTTCGCGAGGGAGATCCGCTGCGCTTCACCGCCCGAGAGCGTGCGGGTCTGCCGGTCCAGCGTCAGATAGCCGACCCCGACGTCGTCGAGGAAGCCCAGCCGCGCGGTCAGTTCCTTGAGGATGGATTCCGCGATCGTCAGATCGTGAGGGCTCACGGCCAGCGCCGGTGTCGGCGCGGTCTCCAGCGCCGATACGAGCGGAATCGGGTCGTCGAGTTTCTCGATGCCCGGGTCGGATCCCACTTCCGGGACCGGGGGCTCCGCGCTCGCGGGATCCGCCGCCCGGCCGACTCTCCGATCCAGCCAGTCACGCAATTCCGCCAGCGGCGCCGCCGACACCTCGGCGATCGTCGCCCCCGCCACCTTCACTCGGAGCGCCTCCGGGCGAAGTTTCGACCCTCCGCATGAAGGGCAGGGGAGCGCGCTCTGGTACTGCCGAAGAAAGACCCGGATATACTGCTTGTATCGCTTCTGTTCGAGTGCCTCGAAGAACGGGATCACTCCCTGAAATCCGCGAGCGCCCTCGATCACGGCGGTTCGGAAGGTTTCGGGTAGCGAACTCCACGGCGAATCCATCGACACGCCGTGTGTCGCCGCGAACTCCGCCAGTTTCCGTCGACGCTCATCGTAGCGCGGCTTCTCCCAGGGATCGACCGCCCCGTCGGCAAGCGATCGCGAAGGGTTCGGGATGATCAGCCGCGGGTCGTAGGTGAGCACCGCGCCGAACCCCGTGCACTCCGGGCACGAGCCATACGGATTGTTGAACGAGAAGAGCCGCGGGGTCGGCGCCGGGAACTGGATCTCCGGGTGGCGTGGACACCGAAAGCGCTCCGTGAAATCGAGCCGCTCGAGTTCGCCGGCCCGATCGACCACGAATACCGACGCGCTACCATCCCCTTCATGGAACGCCGTCTGGAGCGAATCCGCGAGCCGTGAACGCTCGCCCGGATCCACCCGGAGACGGTCGACGATCACGTATGGGTCGGATCTGGCGAGGTCGATATCCTCGGGCAGTTCGTCGAGGTGCATCTCCCGGCCATGCGCCAGAACGCGCACGAATCCGAGGGCGCGCAGGTTCTCGACGATCAGCGGATGGGTCACCCGCGCCGAGAGGGGAAGGGGGAAGGCGATCATCACTCGCGATCGCTTCGGGAGCGTCAGCGCCCTGTCGGTCGCGCTCTCGACGGTGTCCGGCACCACCACCCGGCCGCACGGGTCGTCGGGTGTGCCGGGGCATACCGTCTTTCCGATCCGCGCCCAGAGTAGTCGCAGGTAGTCGTATACCTCCGTCGCGGTACCAACCGTCGACCGGCTCGTCTTCGTGGGATTGCGCTGCTCGATCGCCACCGACGGAGAGATCCCGTCCACCCGGTCAACATCGGGCTTCTCCATCCTCTCCAGGAACTGCTTCGCGTACGTCGAGAGCGACTCCACGTACCGCCGCTGCCCCTCCGCGTAGATCGTGTCGAACGCCAGCGACGACTTCCCCGACCCCGACGGCCCCGTGATCACCACGAATCGCCGACGCGGGATCTCCAGGTCGATGTTCTTCAGGTTGTTCTGGCGCGCGCCCCGCACCACGATCGACTGCTTGGTCATCCCGAAAATATACCGAATTGAGGAGGGGCGGGGGAGTGGGCGGGATGGAACGTCCGTGATAGAACGGATTCTCACCCTGGCTCACGATGAGAGATCCGCCGCACGGAGCGGGGAAGAGGGTATCGCGAACAGCGCCGTCATGGTATGGCCGCGGACGAGACTTGCGTATCGAGTCGCAAAACCCGAAGATAAAGCGAAAGTGGAAAGGAGGGAAAATCCTATTGGTCTTCTGTCGTCCGAGCCTTCCCTGGCGCCCGGCTCCGGGGTAATTTCGAGCGGACCATTCTCCAAACTCGTCGAGGCGATGCTGACTTCCTTTGAGCTCTTCACCGGCGCGGGCGGTCTGGCGTTGGGAGTGGCGAAATCGGGCTTCGAGCACCTGGGTGTTTGCGAATGGAACCGGGATGCCTGCCGCTCCTTACGCGCCAATGGAGAGCGAATCGAAACGATGGCCGGGTGGCCGGTATTCGAAGGCGATGTTCGTGACGTCGACTTCACCCCCTGGGCGGACCGGGTGACTCTACTCGCGGCCGGTGCTCCCTGTCAGCCGTTCAGCCTGGGTGGAAAGCATCTGGGCGACACGGACCACCGCAACATGTTCCCCGAGGTGTTCCGCGCGGTTCGCGAGCTTCGACCGAAGATGGTTCTGGTCGAGAACGTAAAGGGGCTCCTGCGAACGGCGTTCCGACCGTACTTCGACTACATCCTTCTTCAGCTGGCTTTGCCGGAAGTACTGGCGGGCACGAATGAGGACTGGCGGGATCACTCCTCGCGACTGCGGAAGCTGGTCGAATCGGGCGGGAACGTGGGAATGAGGTATACCGTCCATCATCAACTCGTCAACGCGGCGAACTTCGGTGTTCCCCAGCGGCGTGAGCGTGTCTTCATCACCGCGTTCCGGTCCGACCTTGACGTCCGATGGTCTGAACTCGTGCCGACGCACACGGAAGACGCGCTCCTCTATTCCCAGTATGTGAGTGGGACGTATTGGAGCGAACGGAGCCTGAAGCCGCTTGTGGCGCCGAAGCGGTTTGCCGCCCGCGTCACTCGTCTCGCCGATCGCGGCCCGTCGCTCTTCGACATGCCCTGGCGGACCGTCTGGGACGGGATACACGACCTGCCGGAGCCGGTCGACGGTGAACAAACGGGGGAACTGCATGGGCACGTCGGCCAACCTGGCGCCCGATCCTACCCCGGACACACGGGCTCGCCGTTGCACGTGCCAGCCAAGACGCTCAAGGCCGGCGGGCATGGTGTTCCGGGTGGGGAGAACATGCTTCTCCGCCCCGACGGAACAGTCCGATACTTCACTGTGAGGGAGTCCGCGCGTCTCCAGGCCTTCCCGGATGACTATCACTTCCGTGGGGCCTGGGGTGAGGCAATGCGCCAGCTTGGCAACGCGGTACCGGTGGATCTCGCTCACGCCGTCGCCGCCCGAATGCGTCGCGTCTATGAGGAGTCGCTCGACGACGCAAGCCGCGGGGCGGTGGTGGCTCGGGTGGCGTGAGGTCGTTTTTCTCTCTACCTTCAGGTGACCCCACCGCCCTTCCCGGGCGCCTTCCGCGGGACCAGGGACTCTGAGATATGCCGATTGACTCTCCGGGCGATCGACCCCGTCCGGAAGAATCCTTTGACGCTCCACTCGTCGCCCGGCATCTCGAGGACGCCATCAGAGTCCTGCCGGAACAGCCTCCGGAACTCGAAGGGATCAAGCCGAAGCAACTGAAACGGGTGCAACACGCCGCCCAAACGCTTCTCGCCCAGCTATCCACTCTTGTCGAGTGGGTGGATCCCGTCCGGCACTATCCCATTCTCGACCCGGCGGATCCAGCCGTCGCTGCACGGTTTCTGGCATCCCAGCTGGAGGATCAGAAACGCGAGCCGCTCACCGAACTCGATCCTTTCTGGGGCTCGGGAGTCTACGCGATCTATTATGACGGCGACCACCCCGCGTACCAGGTGATCAGTGGTAGCGGAAAGCCGATCTACGTGGGGAAGGCCGATCCCGCCACGCCGAATGCCGCCAACGCGATCCAGCAGGGTGATCGGCTTTTTCGGCGTCTCAAGGATCACAGGAGAAGCATCATGGCGGCCGAGCGCTGGGCGCTATCGGACAACAACGTCGAGGGTATCCCGCCGATCCGGATCGAGAGCTTCCAATGCCGTTTTCTCGTCCTGGCGAGCGCATACGCCGGCGCGGTGGAAGAGAATCTGATTCGCCACTATATGCCCGTCTGGAACGACGAGGCCGGGGTCTGCTACGGAATCGGTAAGCATGGTGACGCCGCCACGACGAGAAAGAATACGCGCTCGCCGTGGGACACGCTTCATCCCGGGAGAGCCTGGGCACTGGCTCCCGGTAATGTCGCCAATCCTCGTGCCTGGCCTCAGATCATCGACGAAGTCCACGCCTATTGTATCACGCGGTATTCCGCGGGTTGAGCGGCATGTCATCAACACCGCGCCGAGCCCCCACTCGACCGTACAAGCCTCGGGACGCGGCGGTCACGTCCCGGATGATGTCCGCCGTGCGGGGGAAGGATAGCAAGGCGGAGATCGCCATCCGGAAAGCGCTCTGGTCACGTGGCCTTCGCTACCGCCTTCATCGGGCGAGTCTTCCGGGCCGGCCCGACCTGGTCTTTCCCCGATTCCGTTCCGTCCTCTTCGTGGACAGCGACTTCTGGCACGCACGCGCGCTCGTCGAGGGAGACGAGGAGACTTTTCGGGCGACAATCCGTGGCCAGCGCCAGGAATGGTGGGTGGCGAAGCTTACCCGCAACGCCGCGCGAGATCGGGAAGTCACGGAGTTGCTTGAGGCAGCCGGGTGGCGGGTGATTCGGGTCTGGGAGTCGGACGTTCTCGAAGATGCTGAGGAAGTGGCGCGGCTGGTGATCGCCGCGCTCGATGCATCGCGTCAAGCGCACTCCTGAGTCGTCCGGAAATCGTGACCCTCCTGGAGTCCATCTACACTTCCGCGCTTCGCGTCGCTACCCTGGCTGAGCCGGCGCTGGCCATCGGAGAGAGCAAGCTCGCTCGCGGAATCCGGGGCCGCCGCGGATCTCTCGAACGGATCGGAACGTGGGCACGGGGAGCGCGCGATCTCTCTCGTCCGCTCGTCTGGTTTCATGCTCCGAGCGTCGGCGAAGGTCTCCAGGCCCGCGCGGTGATCGAGGCGCTTCGGGACTCCCGCCCCGACGTTCAGATCGCCTACACGTACTTCTCGCCGTCAGCGGTCGCGTTCGCTGAAAGGGCGCCGGTCGATATCTCCGACTATCTGCCGATCGATCTTCCCGGGCCGGTCTCCGAAACGTTCGATCTCATCCGGCCGGACGCGATCGTGTTCACGAAAACCGAAGTATGGCCCAACATCACTCGTGAGGCACAACGACGGAATATTCCGTCGCTGTTGTTGAGCGCGACGCTCCCCGAAACCTCATCTCGCCTGCGCGGGCCGGCGAGGCTGTTGCTCAGCCCTTCACACCGTCGCCTCAGGCATGTCGCCGCGATCTCTGAGGCGGATGGCCGGCGCTTCGAGTCGCTCGGCGTTTCACCGGACCGGATTTCGGTGATGGGGGACGCCCGTTTTGATCAGGTGTGGCAACGCGTCCGACGCCCAATGTCGGATCCCGCGCTGATGGCTGTCCTCGAGGAGAAGGATGGCCTGACGGTCGTGGCCGGTTCCACCTGGCCTGAAGACGAAGAGCGTTTGCTCTCGGCGTTCGCCGCCGCGAAGGAGTCAACGTCCAACCGCGTGGTACGCCTGATCGTCGCGCCGCACGAACCGAGCGCCGAGCACCTGTCCGGGCTCAGGGATCGCCTCCGGACGACTCGTCTGGATTCCGCCCTGTTGAGTGATCTTGTCGGTATGACCGCCGTGCCGCGGGTCGTCGTCATCGATCGGGTCGGGATTCTTGGTGACCTCTATCGTCTGGCCGCGATCGCGTACGTGGGAGGAGGCTTCGGTCGCGACGGGTTGCACTCCGTACTGGAGCCGGCTGCCTTCGGGGTGCCCGTCCTCTTCGGCCCGCATTACTCGAATTCGAGAGAAGCGGCGGAGTTGCTGGACGAAGGCGCCGCCAGGTCCGTCCACGATGAGAACGATCTGAACACCGCGCTTGCGCGATGGATGGATAACACGGAGGCACGACAGTCCGCCGGGAGGCGAGCGCTGCACTATGTGGAAAGTGGCTTGGGAGCCGCCGAGACTGGAGCGGGGGTTATTCGGTCCGTGATCCGGACGCGTTAGAGCAGCTGGAGGAAAGCGTCTTCCGCCCGAACGCTGACGGCGCGCTTTCACGCCCCGCGCACCCCCACGACCGTTCACGGCTCACCCAGCCTCGTCCTCCTCGTCCACCACGCTCGCGTCCGCCGCGTCCGCCTGGTCAGTCCCCACTGGCGGAGTATGCACGACGCGTCCCTCGTCGATCGGCCGGGTCCGCCGGGGCAGCCCCATGATCCGTCGTAGCTCTTCCTCGTCGACGACCTCGGTTTCGAGGAGCCGCTCGGAGAGCGTATCGAGCGTCGGGCGGTCTTGTTCCAGGATCTCGCGAACCCGCTGGTACGTCCCGTCGATGATCCCTCGGACCTCGCGGTCGATCATCCGCGCCGTGTCCTCGGAGTATTTCCGGCCTTCGGACCCGGCGAACATCGGTCCCTCGCCGTCCGGCAGGAATCGGGGCGCGGCGGCGTTCCGATAATTGACGGGTCCCAGCTCGCGGGACATCCCGTACTCCATCACCATGCGTCGGGCGAGGTCGGTCACGCGCTCGAGGTCGTTGCCCGCGCCGGTTGAGACCTCGTCGAAGACGATCTCCTCCGCGACCCGCCCGCCGAGCAGGACCGCGACCCTGTCCATCAGCTCCTGCTTCGTGAGCAGGTACCGGTCTTCGGTCGGCAGCTGCTGCGTATAGCCGAGTGCCGCGAGACCGCGGGGGATGATCGAGATCTTGTGCACCGGGTCCGCCGTCGCGACCCGCTCCGCCACGATCGCGTGTCCCGCTTCGTGATAGGCGACGATCCGCCGCTCCCTGTCGTTGATCAGCCGGTTCTTCTTCTCCAGCCCGGCGATGATCCGGTCGATCGCATCGTCGATCTCGGTCATCGTCACCGTCGTCCGGTCACGGCGTGCGGCCAGCAAGGCGGCCTCGTTCAGCAGGTTGGCGAGGTCCGCGCCCACGAACCCCGGCGTGCGACGCGCCACCTGTGAGAGGTCGACCTCCGGGTCGAGCCGGATCTCCGCCGCGTGCAGTCTGAGGATGTCGAAGCGCCCTTTCACGTCTGGCCGGTCGACGAGGATCTGACGGTCGAAGCGGCCGGGGCGGAGGAGGGCGGGGTCGAGGATCTCGGGGCGGTTGGTGGCGGCCATGATGATCACCCCGAGCCGGGGACCGAAGCCATCCATTTCCACGAGCAGCTGGTTGAGCGTCTGCTCGCGCTCATCGTGACCACCCATGATTCCACCGGCGCCGCGCGCCTTGCCGAGCGCGTCGAGTTCGTCGATGAAGATGATGCACGGAGCCTGGGCCTTTGCTTGCGCGAAGAGGTCGCGCACCCGGGCCGCGCCGACGCCCACGAACATCTCCACGAACTCCGCGCCGGAGATCGAGAAGAATGTCACCCCCGCCTCGCCCGCGACCGCCCGCGCGAGCAGCGTCTTTCCCGTGCCCGGTGGCCCCACGAGCAGCACCCCCTTGGGAATCCGTGCACCCAGCTTCGCGAACTTCTCCGGTCGCTGGAGGAACTCCACGATCTCTTCCGTTTCCTGTTTCGCTTCGTCGATCCCCGCGACATCATCGAAGGTGATCCCCGTCCCCTCCTCAC
>CAZWJE010000099.1:0-9676 GCA_964634395.1 uncultured Gemmatimonas sp.
GCATTGTAGGAGCGAAACATGGCGGACATGAAGGCCAGCATCAAGCTGGATGTGGGGGTGGATGGCGCGCAGTCGATCGAGGCGCTGGCCGACGAGCTGCACGAAGTGTCCAAGGTGGTCGATGGCGAGCTCAAGCAGGCGGCGCAGGGCGCGGCGCGGCAGCTGCGCGAGCTGGCGCGCCAGGACGCGGCGATCGACGCTTTTCGCGCGCTGAGCGCCGACGCCGACAAGACGCAGCGGGCACTGAAGGCGGCCGAGCGCGAGCTGGCCAACTACAGCGCGCAAGTGGGCAAGGGGGCGCTGGCCACGCGCGAGCAGGCCGATGGCCTGGTGCGCCTGCAGGGGGCGGTGAATTCGACGCGCGAGGCGCACCAAAAGAGCAGCGCCGCGCTCAAGGATGCGAGCGAGCAGCTCACGCGCATGGGAATCAGCACCAAGGACACGGCGGCGGCGCAGGAGCGGCTGCGCGCGCAGGTGGCACAGGTGCGTGGCGCGGTGCAGGGGCTGACGCCGGCCTACCAGGGCGTGGCGCAGGGGGCGCAGCAGGCGGGTGCGACGATGGTGCGCACGCACCGCCAGATTGGCGATGGGGTGGATTCGATCAGCAAGCAGCTGGCGGCGCTGCAGTCGGTGTTTCTGGCGGTGGCGGGCGCGCGGCAGTTTGCCGGCATGGCGCGCGACGTGGCGCAAACGGCCGACGCGATCAACAACCTGCGCAGCCGCATCGAGCTGGTGACAGGCGCGGGCAACGACTTTGCCGCCGCCTGGGACGGCGTGCAGCGCGTGGCGCTGGCCACGCACGGCGCATTGGAGGAAACGGGCGCGCTGTTTGCCCGCGTGGCACAAGCCGGCAAGGACGCTGGCCTGAACACGCAGCAGGCCAGCGAGCAGAGTCTGCGCCTGGTGGAGACGATCAACCAGGCGACGCAGCTGTCGGGCGCCAGCGCGCAGGCGTCCAGCGCGGCCATCACGCAGCTGGTGCAGGGCTTTCAGTCGGGCGTGCTGCGCGGCGATGAGTTCAACAGCGTGATGGAGCAGGCGCCGCGCCTGGCCAAGGCGCTGGCTGACGGTCTGGGCGTGACCACGGGCGAGCTGCGCAAGATGGCGGAGGCCGGCGCGCTGAGCACCCAGACGGTGATCGATGCGCTGAAGGGACAGAGCGACGCGGTGGCGCAGGAGTTTGCCAAGCTGCCGCCCACGGTGGGGCGGGCGCTTCAGGATTTGTCGACCAAGTGGACGCTGTACGTCGGCGAGCTGGACAAGAGCAGCGGCGCCAGCAGCGCGGCAGCGGCGGCCATTCAGGCGCTGGCGGGCAATCTGAGAACCCTGGGCGGCCTGCTGCTGGATGCGGGCCAGGCGACGGCCGCATTTGTGGCGCTGGGCGTGGCGCAGCATTTCTTGGGACTGGCGACGGCGAGCAAGCGCGCCGCCGTCGAGATGGCCGCGCTTGGAACGGTGTCGGAGGCGACGGCAGAGCGGGTGAAGGCGGCGGGCGTGGCGGCGCAGCGCTTCGACACGATCGTCAAGGGGCTCAAGACCTTCGCGCTGCTGACGATCGCGACCAATTTCAAGGACATCGGCACCTGGATTGGCGAGGCGGCGGCCAAGCTGATGGGCTACCGCGACCGCAGCGCCGAGCTCGCCGAGATCGAGCGCAAGAACGCCGCGGCCGCCAAAGAAGCGGCGGCCGAACGCGAGCACCTGGCGCAGGAGACGCAAAAGGCCATTGCCAAGCAGTTCGATCTGAGCGCCGCGGCCGCAGCGGCGGTGGCGCAGTTCGACCGCTTGACCGCGGGCGGCATGAGCGCGGCCGGTGCGCTGGCGCGGATGGCCAAGAGCTTCGACTTGTCGAGCGTACAGGGGCTGAAGGACTTCCGGGCGGCGCTGGACGCGCTGGCAGCGGGCGGCAAGCTGAGCGCCGAGCAATTGGGCCAGGCGCTGAAGCAGGCGCTGGTGGACTCGTTCGACGCCGCGATCAAGAAGTCGGGCGACGTGGAGGCGGCCATCAAGACGCTGGCTGCAAGCCTGAATTTCAAGGACGTGCAGGGCGCCAGCAGTTTTGTGCTGGCGCTCGATGAGTTGGCGGCCAAGGGCAAGCTGAGCGCCGCGCAGGTGGGCGACGCCTGGCAGCAGGCGCTGAGCAAGCTGAACGCGGGGCAGATCGGCGCGCTGCGCGCCAACCTGGAGGAGGCGGCGCGCCAGGGCGTGATCAGCGCCAAGCAGTGGGCGCAGGCCAATGAGCAGATTCTGGCGAACAGCTTCAAGACGCTGGGGGTGAACGCGGCGCAGGCGCTGGGCCAGGTGAGCGAAGGCGCGCGTGAGGCGATCAACAGCATCGACCTGGTGGCCGACAGCGCCAAGGCGGCCGGCGTTGGGGTGGAGGCGGCGGCGCGCGCCATCGAGATGGCCTTCGTCGCCGCCATCCCCAAGGCCGACAGCCTGGAGGCGATCAAGGCGCTGGAGGACAAGCTGAAGGCCATGGGCGCGGCCGGGCAGATCGGCGCCGATGGCATCAAGCGCGTGCAGGAGGAGCTGCGCAAGCAAAAGGCGGCGATCGAGGGGCAGATTCCCGGAATCCAGAGCGTGGAGGAGGCGCTGCGCAACCTGGGCGTCAAGCCGCAGGCCGAGCTGAAGGCGCTGGCCGACAAGGCGCGCGAGTCGTTTGCGGCGATCAAGGCGGCGGGCACGGCCACGCCGCGCGAGATCAATGAAGCCTGGAAGGCGATGGCCGAGGCGGCGATCGCGGCCAACCAGGGCGTGGCCGACGGCATGATCAAGGCGCAGGCCAGCCAGTACGGCTTTGTGGTGGAGACGGACGCGGCGGGCAAGAGCATCGTGAAGAGCATGGCCGAGGCCAAGCAGGCCACGCTGGGGGTGAGCGATGCGGCCAAGCAGGCCGCCGGCGAGATGAAGGGCATGTCGGACGCGGCCTGGCAACTGGGCGGCGACCTGGTGGAGCAGGCGCGCAAGCACAACGCGGCGCTGGGCCCGGTGCAGGCGAGCTGGATGGATGCCGAGGCGGCGGCGAGCAAGTACGCACGCCAGGTGGCCGAGCTGCTGGCGCCGGCCAACAAGGCGATCGTGGTGGGCGCGGACAACGTGCGCAAGTTGCGCGAGGAGCACGCGCAGTTGATTGCGGTGCTGGAGGGGCTGGACCGCCAGCAAAAGGCGATGGAGGACCAGGGCAGCGGCGCGGCGCGCGGGGTGGAGGAGCTGCGCCTGCGCCTGCTGGAGCTGCAGGGCACCGAGGAGCAGGTGGCACGCGCGCGCCACGACGCCCAGATGGCCGAGGCGCGGCGCAAGCTGGCGCTGCTGCGGATCGACGCCGAGCGCGCGCAGGTCAACCGCGACGACGCGCAGGCCGAGCGGCTGGGCCGCGAAATCGCCCTCATGAACGAGCAACTGGCGCTGCTCGACCAGGTGTTCGCGGCCGAGGAACAGCAGCGGCGCAAACGCGCGAGCGAGAAGACCGACGGGGCCGCGCGCGGCGGCGGCAATGGCGGCGGCGCGGCCGGTGGCAGTGGCGGCGGCGGTGGCGGTGGCCTGATGGCGCCGGCGGGCGGCGCGGTGAACATCACGGTGAACGCCAATGGCGTGAACGACCCGGTGCGGCTGGCCCGGCTGATCGAGCCCGAGCTGGCGCGGCTGGGGCGGCTGGCGCGCTGAAGGGCCGCTGAAGTAAAGCGCTTTCATTGGCGCGCCGGCGCCGCCGGCCGACACTGGCGCCATGCCATCGGTGCAACGCTTTTTCTCGGGCCGCGACAACCTGGCGCGCACGGCGGCGCTGGCGGCTTCGAGCGCGCGCGCCAGCACGGCGGTGGAGCGCATCGGGGCCACGCGCGCGGGCGGCGGGCGGGTGCGGCTGGCGGGCAGCTACACCGGGCACGAGGCCACTCAGATCGAGGTGGAAATCGCGACGGGCGGCAGCTCGCGGCGCGCCAGCGTGCCGCAGTTCAGCGGGGTGGGCAACGGCCGGCTCGAGGTGCAGGCGGTGGACGGCGCGGCGGCGCTGCAGGGCTTCACGTTCACCCTGGCCGACCTGGGGGTGGACACCACGCACGCGGCGCTGGATGTGCGCGAGGTGCGGCTGGTGGCCAAGGTGGCGGGGGCGGCGGGCAACGACATCCAGATCACGGTGGCGCCGCGGTTGGTGCGCACGCCCACCGCGTGGGCGCTGCTGACGGACTGGAAGGCGGGCGAGCCGGTGAAGACCGGCCCGGAGTGGGATTTCGGCGGGCGGCCGCTGAACGCAAAGAGCGAGCTGGATGCCGGCTCGCCGCGCATCCAGTTCGGCTACGACCCGCAGGTGTACCGGCCCTGGCGCCGGTTCAAGAATGGCGAGTGGCAGTACGGCGTGTCACCCGAGCTGGAGCGCGACGTGGAGGCGCGCACCGCGGTTTACCAGGTGAGCGGCGGCTACGTGATCACCGTGAGCGACGGCGTGACGACCGAGACGTTTGGCGACACCGAGGCGCTGCCGCTGCCGCAGCCGGCGATCGCGACGTTTTACGACCTGCTGACGGCGCTGGCGGGCTCGGCCCTGGTGGAGGTGGCGGGCGTGGTGGTGGCCGACCGCACCGTCGGCGGCCAGGCTGCGGTGGACGTGCCGCTGCGCACCAGCGCGTGGCTGCTGTCGGTGGGCGGCAAGGCGCGGCTGGCCGACCTGGGTGTGCCGGCGAACGCGCCCACGCAGTCGATCTCGGTCAAATGCGTCAACGCCGACACGGTGGGAGTCGAAGAGTGGTCGGTGACGGGCGACGTGTCGGGCGAGATGCCGCGGGCCCGCACTGGCGTGCTGTACGAGGAGGACGAGATCGTGTTCCGGGTGCCGCGCGCGCTCGGTGCGCAGGCCACCGGGAGCTGGGTCAGCAAGGTGACCCTGGCCACGCGCGCGGAAGGCGCGGGCACGCCCGCCATTTGCCTGCGCCCGGTGGCGCTGGGGGTGAATGCGAAGCCGAAAACGGTGAGTTTCGAATATCGCAAACGGCCTCCGGCCGATTGCAATTGCAAGACGATGCCCACGCCCAGGCTGCGTCTTGATTGTTTGGGCCTGGGCACGGGAGCGAATATGGCACTTGACCCTGAATATCAAGCGCGCCTGAAGCTGTTGTATGAATGGCGCAGCGACTTCATGAAGTCGAACACGGAAATATCCCCCAGCGAGCGGTTTGCTCGGCGGGACATGGATTTCGCCGATATGGCGATCGATTCGTTTGCGGCGGCGCTGGCCGAGATATTCAACTCGGCGGACGCGCGCGACGAATGGGACGTGGCGCTGCAAGACCTGCAAGACGATGTGGCCTGGATGAGCGGGCTGAACAACACGGCGCGTCCACCATGGATCCTGATCAACAAGTGGCAGGGCGGACTGGCTGGCCATGCGTGGTTCAACGCGCACCACAAGAAGTGGTTCGTGGCGCGCGACATTTCGTTTGCGGGGGGCGGTGGCGGCACGCACGAGATCGGCCCCGGGGACATGGGTTGGGTGCCGCCGGACGATGCGTCTTGGCTCACGGATGGCACGCTGGTCGAGCAGACTTACGAGGTGTGGTCCGACATCGGCAACAACGACACGATGACGGTGGTGTATCAATGTCTGACCGAGATGGAGGTGGCCGACCTGGCGCGCGGCCTGTCCGAGGAGCAGATCGCCGCCGACAATCAGGCGCTCACGCAGCTTGCGCGCCGCTACAACGCGCGCATGGACTACTGTCGCACCCTGGCGGGCATCGTCCCAAAGGGTGATTCCAGCAGCGGTGACGCGGGCGGCTGCTGGAAAGACCATGACGACGCCTTTTGGTGGATCGACACCGATGGCGAATACCTGCCCGCATTCACGAACCGCGCCTACATCAGCGCCAAGATCGACCCGAAGACCGGCAAGCCGGCCAGCACCAAGGAGTTCGGTTTCGGGCTGGTGGTGGCCTGCCCCGACCGGCTGGTGGTGGGCGACACGGTGACGCTGACGATCCAGTCGGTCGACGGCGAGCGCCCTTACGCCGTGGGCGACGAGATCGTGATCCAGACCGTCGCGGCGCGCCCGGCCTGGCTGCTGGGCGGCGTGGACGGCACCGACGAGCAGACCTGGCGCGTGACGGGCAGCGCCAGCGGCCCGCTGGCCGATTACGTGGTGCCCACCGATGGCTCGCCGATCGCCGCCTGGAGTGGCGCCGGTCTGGATGTGCGGCTGGCGCCGGGCGGCATCGCGTTCGCGCTGGGCGACACGTTCTCGCTGGCGGTGGAGGCCGGCCAGTTCAAATGGCGGCGCGATGGCGGCGTCTGGAGCGCCGACACGGCCATCCCGGCCGCCGGGCCGGCTGCGCTGGCCGACGGGCTGGCGCTGCACTTCGACGCGGGCGCGACGCCCAGTTTCGTGCCGGGCGACGCCTACAGCTTCCTGGTGCACCAGCCCTGGGCGGCCAGCCACGTGCGCGATGCGCAGGCGACGCAGTGGGGCTGGGCGGGCACGGGCGCGACGATGACGGTGGACCTGGGCAGCATCCAACCGCTGCAGGCGCTGGCGCTGGCGCGCTACACGCTGCCCGATGGTGCCACGGTGCAGGCCGAGCTGTCGGACGATGGCGTGACCTGGGGCGCGCCATTGGCGCTCGATGTTTCCGGAGCCGTCTGCGTGGAGCTGCTGGCGCCGGGCAGCGCGGCACGCCATGTGCGGCTGACGGTGGCCGGCGCCGCGGGCGGCGCGCTGGGCTGGTTGTGGCTGGGTGTGCCGCGCGCCACCGAGCACCACGCATCGAGCTGCCAGCGCCGCCGGCGCTGGGCGGTGCGCCGCGGCGACGCGCTCAACGCAGCCGCGCTGTACTCGGGCGCCGGTGACGGCTGGCGCGTGGAGTGGCAGCAGGCGCTGCGCGAGACCGACCTGGACGCGCTGGTGCAGATGGTCGACTGGGCCCAGCAGCACGACGAGCCGCTGGTGCTGCTGCCGCACCACCTGCACCCGCAAGACGCGGCGCTGGTGCGCTGCACCGACGATGCGCTGGAGGTGAGCGACGTGCACGAGTACCAGCCCGATGACGCCGGCCAGCGGCTGCTGTCGGCATCGCTCGAGCTCGACCCGGTGTTCGCCTGATGGCCGACTACGTCCTGCAGATCGACGGCGGCGCCGACGGCTGCGCGGTCAACCTGATTGCGCCCACGGCGGCGCGCGCGGATGCGCCCGGCCTGACGCTGCCGGTGTTGGCCGGCCTGTCGAGCATCCAGCGGCCGCTGTCGGTGCCGGGCATCGCGGCGGCGCCCACCAGCAGCCTGGACGCCGAGCTGGACAACGCGGGCGGGCAGCTGACGCACCTGTGGCGCGAGCGCCCGCCGATGCGCCGCGCCGCGCGCGTGCTGGCGGCCGGCGGGCCGATCTTCGAGGGCATCGTCACCGCCATCGACGCCGGTCCGCGCCTGCGCCTGAGCCTGGAGGCAGGCATGGACCGCCCGCTGTCGGACAACCTGCCGCTGCGCACCAGCGCGGTGTGGGGCGGCTGGCGCAGCGTGCGTGTACTACCCTGGGTGTGGGGCGCCTGCACGCTGGAGCCGATCCAGTACAGCGACGACCAGCGCCTGTTCGTGCTGGCCGACCACCCGATCGAAGGCGTCGACGAGGTCAAGCGCGACGACGTGACCACGCCGGCCTGGGCGTTCTACAACGGCGTGGACAGCACGGGCCGCGCGGTGGCCTTTCTGGAGCTGGCGATGCCGCTGGCCGAGAACGAGCGCCTGGCGGCGCGCGTGCGCGGACGCATGCATCCAGACACCGGACGGTTGTTGCAGACGCCGGCTGAAATCCTGCACGATCTGCTGGCCGACCTGGCCGGCGCGCCGGTGGCCTGGGCCGACCTGGACGACTATCGGACCGAGACGGCCGAGCTCGCGCTGGGCGGACTGCTGGATGACAACACCGTCAGCATCCGCGCCGCGGTGGATGCGCTGCTGCAGTCCTGCGGCGGCGCGTGGGCCGCGGCCATGCCGGGCGTGGCCATCACCTGGCCGCCGCTGCCCGACGATGCAGCCCCGGCGCTGCGCGTGGGACGCCTGACGGTGCAGGAGCTGCAGGCCGCCACCAGCGCCACGGGGCTGTTCACGGTGCTGCGGGTGCTGTATGACTATGACCACGCGGCCCAGCGGTTCGGACGGGCGATCCAGTTGCAGGCCCCCGAGGCGGTCAAGGACTACGGCGCGCTGGAGCTGGAGTGGCCGGCGCCCTGGCTGCGCAGCCCGCGCCATGCCGAGGCGCTGGGCCAGCGCATGCTGGCCTGGCTGGCACGCCCGCGCTGGCGCGTGAGCTGGCGTCAGGGCCTGGCCAACATCGCCACCGGCGCCTGGGTGGAGATCGATCACCCGCTCGCGCCCATCGCCGGCCGCCACCGCCTGATCGATGCCGAGCTCGACCTGCAGAGCATGCAACTGTCTTGCGCGGTCGAGGCGCCCGTTGGCGCGCCGCCGGTGATCGAGACCACGCGTCTGTCCGCCGCGTTCGACCCGCTCATCCAGCCGGGCATCACCGTGGAGCTGGCCGGCAGCGAGGTCATCTTCACGGCCCGCGACGAGCAAGGCCGCCCGCTGGCCGGCGCCAAGGTCACGCTGGACGGCGGTGCCGCCCGCCTGGCCGACAGCAACGGGCGCGTGAGCTTTCCGGTGCAGCGCGGGCGCCACGTGCTGCGCGTGGAGGCCGACGGCTACCCGCCCACCGAGACCGAGGTGGTGGTGTGAGCGGGCCGCGGCGTCGCTTCTTTCCTGCGCGCGCGGTGCAGCAGGTGCCGGGGGAGACTGTGGAGTTCGGCGTGCAACTGCGCAAGCAAGGCGCCGTGGCGGCGGTCAAGGCGTGTGAGTGCGAAGTGCTCGGCGTGGCCTGGTTCGGTACCCTGACGTCCGCTGGCGCCGACCTGAGCACGAGTCCTGATGACGATGACCCCGCATTGGTGGTGGCCCATGACTGGCTACCGTCCTGGGCCGCGGACCTGACGACCAAATGGGTGCGGCCAGAGGGCGACGACCCGGATCGCCTGCCTCCCGAGGGCCCCGGCACACGCTGCGTGGCGGTGCGCACCGATGCGAGTGAGCGCGCGGCTCTATTCGGCGCCATCATCGGGGCACAGTTGGGCGCCGTGCGGTGGGTGCTGAGGTGGGACAACCCGGGCGACACCCCGGCCCGCTCTGGGCGCGGTCAGGAGGCCGTGGTGGCCGGGAACGGGCTCTGGATCGCGATCACCGGCGGCCTGCCGGATGGCCCGCCGACCGAAACGCTGACCGCCACCGCCACCTGCAACGGCTCGCATGTGGGTACGCTGACGCTGACAATAGACTACATCCCGATCGGCGGCGAATCATGACCCCGGCCCCCTGGTGCACAGCGCTCGGGGCCATCATTGCCTGTGCAGACACCGCCGCTGTTTCGGCCTAAGTAATTTCATTGCGCCAGCAGCAACGAGACTGGCGCTCAAATATCGCAGCGGATGCGCTCAAATATCGCAGCGCGCTTCAGCGAACACTGCCCGCACATTACACTGGCCAGATACCTTCGGATCGACCGTCATGCCCCTGCCCACTCAAGTCCGCCTCATCGACGTCGGCCCGCGCGACGGGTTGCAAAACGAGAAGCAGCCGGTGCCCACCGCGGTCAAGATCGAGCTGGTGCAGCGCCTGCAGGCGGCGGGCCTGCGGGAGATCGAGG
>CAZWJE010000100.1:0-9384 GCA_964634395.1 uncultured Gemmatimonas sp.
CCCTCGAAGATATTCGGGTCCTGGTAGCGGCACACGCCTTCGGCGCACGAGGTGACGGTGGCGATCAGTCGATACGACCCACTCGACGACCGCCGACCGTACACCCGGAAGACTTCGCCGTCATATCGCGTCGGCAGCTCCCAGGTCAGCTCCACCACGCCGATCCCGTAGGGGCGCACACCGTCGAAACCCTCGAGCAACCACTCATAGAACCCGTCCAGGTTTCGCGGATCCCGGTTCCCGCCGCCCGGACCCGTCGCATCGATCGAGTCACACCCGGCGATCAATACGAGCCCGGCCGCCAGCCCCAACAGGGCTCCTGGCGCGCTTCCTTTCTTCACGGCAATCCCCCTATCGTCGGACGGTTCGAGAGCCATACCCGATGCCCATCAAGTCGCAACGGCGATGCCCCACTCCGGACACGCACCGTAACTCGTATGCTATCAATAAGAAACGGCAATTCTATCTTCCAGGTTCATCGAATACTGATCGTCCACTCGATTGGACACTTCATCGGCGGATCAGCCGGGTGTTGAGGCGTTGTTCGCCGGTAAGTGAAGGTTGGACAGGAGCTTGCCGGGCGATTCACGTCTCTCGTTACCGACGTGGGGAGAGCCGTCGAGGTTGGCGACGAAGGGCATCGAAGCCACAAGAAGGGGAAGCGGGGGATCGAGCGTGGAACGAGGTGACGGTGACGAGGGCGGGTTCGCGAGTGAGTCAGCCGAAGGTGAAGTGGCTTGCTTACGATCCGAACGGGTGTCGGGCCGGGTCAGGCGCTCCGGATCGAGGGTGGATCGGCCGCGCCCTAGCGTCCGCGATCGATCCCGAGGTTGCGTTCCCCGTAATCGAGGCGAAGGTCACGGTTGTGCAGCAGTTCCACGTAGAACTCGAACGCCGTGTTCCCGTTCGGGGCCTGGTAGAAGCTGAAGTTCGCCTGCCACTCGTGCAGGTTCCGCCGGAAGTTCAGGCGGTGAGCCCCGAACTCGTTCTCGGTGATCGAGTAGCTGGTCTCCCAGTTGACCGACCAGTTGGGGGTCAGCTGGAAGTCGACGGTACCGTTGAGCGTCTGGACGGCGTCGTCAGGTGGAGGCGGCCCGTTGGAGAACAGGCGCGGTGGCCTGGAGTAGCTGTACGAGATCGCGGTCCGCCAGGGTCCTCCGCCGGTCCCCATCGGGTTACCGGTGAACGCCCCGCCGTCGCCAGCGGGGTTCGCGGGCGGCTGCTCGACCGGAGGCGGGACCGGGCCATCGGCCCCCGCGTCGGGGGTTCCGAACGCCAGCCGGTCCAGCCAGCGGAAGAGCGCCGACTGGGGACCCAGCTGGAACGAAGTGCTGAGCGAGGTGAGACGCGGCGCGAACCGCCCCAGGCGGCCCGTGTTCCCGGGCAGGCTCGGATCCAGTTCCCGCTTGTCGAACAGTTCATGGGACATCTGGATCGTGAGCCCACGCAGGTAATCCGAGGTGATGGTGTTGCTCATCCGCTCCGTCACGAACCCGTTGCCCTCCTCGCGGGCCTTCACGAAGTCGAACTCGAATGGGCTCGTCGTCAGCGAGAGGAGTGTCACCTTCTCGGGATCCGAGGGGATCGGCGTGGGGGTCGGCGCGCGGCCGCCGACGGTGTCACCAGCGGCGACGAGCGAATCGGCGCGTTCCTGGTCTGGAGTCCGCACCGCGGGCCGGTTCAGCTTCGCTTCGAAGCTCTGGGTGATCCCCAGGCTGACCCTGTTCTGCGTGCGGGCGTTGGAGATGCCGAATACGGAGTCCTGCAGGGGCGTCTGCATGACCTCGGGCGCGTAGCTGTACGAGACGCGCGGCGAGACCCGGTGACGGATCGCGCTGTATGGACCGACCCCCGGAAAGAATCCGTAGAGGTCGGTGTTCAGCCCGACGCCGAAGCTGAGTCGCGTCGGCTCTCCGACATAGGCGCCCGAGGTGAGCGTGTCGCGCACAAGCCGCTGCCGCAATGAAATGTTCGGCGCGATACTCGACGTTCCCATCAGCGGCTGCTGGAAGCTGGCCCGCGCGGACCACGAGCCTTCGTCCCGATCGAAGCCGTCCAGGTGGACCGTATCGCCCTCCAGATCGATCCCCGATCCGTCGAAAACCCGGCGACGGTTCAGGTCACCGTCGCCGGAGACGGTGAATCGTCCGACCGAGAATGATGGTCCGACGCGCAGCGTCTCGGTGTCCTGGTCCTGGCGGATCGTGCGACCGCCCTCCGCGTACCGGTTGGTCGCCCTCGACCCCGAGATTACGCCGGGCGTGAACGTCGCGTTACTGAACCACCGGCCAGCCCCGGGCGGGGCGTCGAAGAAGGTGACCGCGGAAGGCGAGACGCTGAATCTCGGCCACGTCGACGATACGTCGCCGGTCGCGATCGACTGTCTCCGGTCCGCCCCGAGCGATACCCGTCCCCAGTCGAATCTCCGGCTGAGCGAGAGACCCGAGGTCAGATCCTGCAACTGCTGGAGCGGGTCGAACGTGGCCTCGCGCAGGAATCGGCTCGACGAGGCGTAGCGCCCGTTGACCGAGAGGCTGGTACGCTCGTCCGGTTGCCAGGAAGTCGACGTCCCCAGCGTGATCTGCCGCGAGCCCGTCGTTTCCCAGATCCGTTCGGCGCGGAAGTTCCCGTTCAGGAACTGCTTCCGCCATGAATAGGTGAGATCGCCCAGAAGGGAGGTGTAGGCACCGCTCCGCCAGGTCGTGCTGACCTGGGCGCCCATGTAGTCGTTGATCGCCCAGTAGAAGCCGATATCCGATATCTGTCGCGTGTAACCGGACGAGTTCCGCACGATGTCGTTGACGCCGAAGCGCGGCGTCAGAAACCCGCTTCGCCGCCCCTGCTCCAGGCTCTGCACCACGAACGGCAGGACCATCACCGGGACATCACCGAAATAGAGCCGGGCCGGTCGCGCGACGAGGATCCGGTCCCGGATCACCATCACCTGGTCGGTCTCGAAGTGGTAGTGGGGGATCTGCAGGTCACAGCTCGTGAAGCGCGCGTGACTGCCGAGGAGCGTACTCGTTCCCTCCAGCGTCACGTCGCCGGTCACGAACCATGTCGCGTCCTGCACGATCTCCGTCCTCGCTCCGAGCGCGGTGGCTTTTCGGCTCTCGACGTCATAGTAGAGGACTTCGCTGTCCAGCTCCTGGTCCGCGCCGACCACGCGCGCGCCGCCCAGCGCGGTGACGAGCCCCTCCCGGTCTCGATACTCGATGGTATCCGCCGTCAGCTGATCGCCCGACCGAGTGACCTGAGCGTTGCCCTCCAGGCGCAGCGTCCCGGTCGCGGTCCGATAGACCGCCGACTCGCCATGGTACTCGGTGACGACGAACCCCGGGAGCACTCGCAGTGCCCGCATCACCGAATCCGCCGACGCGCTCGGCGACGGCGGCGAGGGGCCGCCGCCGTCCGCCCGGCCGGCGCCGAGTACGGAGTCTCCGGCGAACGGGGGGATGGTGTCCGTCGCCGGCGCGAGGATGGTGTCCGGCGCGCCTGAGGGAATCGTGTCCGGCGCGCCCGAGGGAATCGTGTCCGGCGTGGCCGGGGGGATGGTGTCCGGCGTGGCCCCCGCGGGTCGGTCCGCGGCCGCCGTCGGGATCGTGTCCGGGGCGGCGCCGGGAAGGGTGTCCGAAGAACTCGGGGCAACCACTGAATCGGGTACCGACGCGGTCGGGCTCGATGACGACACGTCCGGCACGGCCGGCGTCGGCCGCTGCGCGGCGGCGGCGCAGACGTCGAGCAGCCCCAGCCAGATCATGGCCGCGCCAAGGAATCCCTGAACCACGCGGGTCATCAGATCTCTGGCATCGCCAGGGTCGCGACCCGTCTCGCCGCCATCAGGCGGGAAAGCGCGATACTGATCTCGTAGAGGAGCACCACCGGGATCGTCAGGACGAGCATACTGCCTACTTCGGAAGGCGTGACCAGGGCGCTCACGATCATCACGATCACGATCGCGTGCCGCCGCTTCGCCGCCAGGTACTCCGGGGTGATCACTCCGAGGAAGGTGCCCACCAGGATGATGAGCGGCAGCTCGAACGCGACCCCGAAGGTTGCCAGCAGGCGGAGAACCATCGCGAGGTATTCCCCAATCACGATCGATTGTTCCAGGCTCTCGGTCTGGAAACCCATCGTGAAGCGAAGGACGAGCGGCAGCGCCAGGTAGTAACAGAAGACGATCCCGGAGAAGAAAAGCACGACGCCCCCGAGCATCGTCGGGAGCAGGACCCGTTTTTCGTCAGGCAGCAGGAGGGGCGCGACGAGGAGCCATGCCTGGCGCATCAGGTACGGGAGCGTCACCACGAGACCGATGCAGAGCGCGATCTGGAAGGTGACGTAGAAGGGGTCGATCGGGTTCAGGTATTTCAGCCGCTGGCCGTCGAGGAAGGGCATGACGGGTCGGGTGAAGTAGCCGAGCAGATCGTGATTCATCGCGAGCCAGAACCCGCCGGCGGTGCCGATGGCGAGGGCGAGGGCGGCCCGTACCAGGCGCTTCCGGAGATCGTCGAGTCGATCGAGGAAGGTGACCTCCCCGGAACGTTCGCGGAAGCCGTCGATGATCCCTTCGAAGACGTTCACGGCGACATCAACCCGTCAGCGCGACCGGCGACGTCCGCCCACGAACGACGAGTTTCGAAAGGATGATGCTCACCTCGTAGAGGAGAACCAGCGGAACCATCATCAACACGGTGATCGTCACCACGTCACCAGGTGTGACGAGCGACGAAACGATGGTGATCGCCGCGATCGCGTGCCGTCGTTTGTCGACGAGGAATTCGGGCGTGACCAGGCCGACCGCCGTGAGCGCGAGGATCAACACCGGCATCTCGAATACGATTCCGAACGCGACGAGCAGGCGGATGACGAAGCTGAGGTACTGGTCGATGACGATCGACTGTTCGAGGCTCGCCGTCTGGAACCCCATCGTGAACTCGAGGGTCATCGGCAGCGCGACGTAGTAGGCCATCGCCACGCCGGAGGCGAAGAGGATGAGCCCGAACGTCAGCGTGGGAAGGATCGCGCGCTTTTCGTTCGGGCGGAGCGCCGGCGCGAGAAACGCCCAGGTCTGGTAACCGACGATGGGAGAGGCCAGGAGCAGCCCGACGGCGAGCGCCAGCTTGAGGCTGATGAAGAAGGGTACGGTGGGGTTCAGGTACTTCAGCTTCGAGCCGTCGAGGAAGGGTTCGATGGGCGCTTCCAGGATCCCCAGGACGTCGAACCGGATGACGAGGAAGAAGCCGATCAGCGAGAAGAGAACGATCGCGATGAGACTCCAGAGGATACGCCAGCGGAGTTCTTCCAGGTGATCCAGGAAGGGCATGTCGCCGTCGCTCGCCCCGAAGTACTTGAAACTCATTGTCCTTCCCGTTCCGGCTCGGCGCCACCGAAGGCACCGAGCGGCAGTTCTTCCTGATACCTCCGCAACGCGCTCTCCGCGCTCCGTTCGTCGAGTTCGCGGATCTCTTCGTAGAACTCGGTCAGGTCCTGAAAATTCCGATAGACGGAGGCGAACCGTACATACGCGATATGGTCACGGGCCTTCAGACGGTCCATCACCATCTCGCCGAGCTTCCCGCTGGGGATATCCGTCTCGTCACCCCGATCGAGCGCGCGCTCGATGTCCTCGACGATCTCGTCGATCTCCGCCGCACCGATCGGCCGTTTCGCGGCGGCGACTTCGATGCTCGTCAGCAGCTTCCGGCGATCGTAGGGTTCGATCTCGCCACTCCGCTTCACCACGCGGGGTGGGCGCTCCTCGATGTACTCGTAGGTCGTGTAACGCCTTCCGCAGTCGAGGCACTCCCGACGACGACGCACGGCGCGACCCTCGCGACTCGTGCGCGAATCGACGACCCGGTCCTCCATATGGCTACAGAATGGGCAGCGCATTCGTCATCGCCACCGGACGCGACGGACGGTCTGACCGACTCCGCGTTCCGGCGCCCCCGTGATCTTCAACCCGCGTGATTACGCCCGTCTTGTACCTTCGAGCGGGCGTTCGGTTTCTCCTCGTCCCCGTTCCTCCATGCCACCGGGATCCGCTCTCCGGGCGACCCGGAACCGGCACCGTGAACGATCCGGCCGGCGGCGGACGAAAGGACGAGGTCCCCGACATCCCCTGAGCCACGAAGAGCGCGAAAGGGTACGTACCCGACCCCTTCGCGCTCTTCCGGGTCCCGCGATGACGCCGGTGCTACGGCATTCGTCTCAGTTCATCGCGCGCGGCGCCAGCCTCGGGTGAGGATGGATACGCGGCGGTGAGCTGGTTCAGCATGTTCTCCGCGAGATCCGTATTTCCCCTTTCTCGCTCCACCAGCGCGGCCTGGAAAAGCGCCGCGGGTGCTTCCGAGGAATCCGGAAACGTGCTCAGGATCACGGAATACTGCTCGAGAGCCCGTTCCGCGTCGCCCTGGGTGGCGTAGATGTTACCCAGGAAAAGACGGGCGGCGGGGATCCGTTCATGGTCGGGAAACGACCCCACGAACTCCTCGAACGCGACGCGCGCCGTCGCGACGGAGCCTCGCTGCAGCGCGCCTTCCGCGCTCGAGAAGAGGTCGTCCGCGTCTCCATTCGCGGCCAGGCTCGTATTCTCCAGACGACGTTGGGCCTCCTCTCGCGCCTGCAGTGATTCGCGGAAGGCCGTGAGCGCCTGCTGACTCTGCCCGGTCAACTCCTGGATCTGCACGAGATTCCTCTCCATGCGGATCATCTGGGCCATGAAATCGCCGCGCTGCCGGACGTCCTGAGCGGTGAGAGAATCCAGGATCGCGGCGTTCTGACGTTCGAGTTCCTGGACCAGCGTGACCTGCAGCTGGTTGATCTCCGACCGCAGATCCTGAAGATCCCGTTTCGTCGCGCACCCCCCCGCCACGAGGGGCGGGAGGAGGAGCGCGACGACGAGGAGGCCCTTACGCATCAGCGTACCTCGGGCGGAATGGCCGAAATGGAACCAGCCGTCACCGCGAACTCACCACGACGGTTGCGAGCCCACGCCGCCTCGGTCGAGCCCGGCACCGCCGGACGCTCCTTCCCGTAGCTGATCGTCGAGAGCCGCGTCGTCGGGATCCCGTAACCCGCGAGGAAGGTACGGATCGACTCGGCGCGACGCTGACCCAGGGCCAGGTTGTACTCCGTCGAACCGCGCTCGTCGGCATGACCCTCGACACGCAGTTCCAGCGCCGGATTCGCTCGCAGGATCGCGGCCTTCAGCCGGAGCCGCTCCTCGGTCTGCGCATCGAGCTGCTCACTGTCGTACTCGAAATAGACGACGCTCGTCAGGACTTCCTGCGCCCGGGCCATCTGCGCGCGCTCTTCCGCCTGCCGCGCGGCCAGAGCCTGGGCCGCGGCGATCGAGTCGGCCCGCGCACGGGCGGCGGCGCCGTCGTCCGTGACCGGTGCCGGCACCTCCGGGGGCGGCGGACTACCGCATGCCGCGATGGGGACGACCACCAACACGAGCGCGACTACAAGGCGGAGCTTCATCATTCCTCCAGGAATTTGAGCGATATGGCGCATTGCGCCGGTGGGGCGGCCCTTACGGCCGCCGGGGTTACCGAATGTCCGGAACCTGGGCGCTCACCAGCGCGGGAGACCACGCCGGAAGCCCATAACCCAGGCCCCTCAGAAGCGGCCGAACCCGGCCGCTCACCGTATCCAGGATGAACAGTCCTCCGCCGTCCCGGTCCCGTGAAGACATGACGAGGTGTCGTCCGTCCGGACCCCAACTCGGGTCCTCGTTCCATCCCTCGTTCGTGAGCAATCGACGACTGCCGTTGCTCAGATCCACGACCACGATCTGGTGCACCCCGTTGAGGCGCGTATGGTACGCGATCCGCTCGCCGACGGGAGCCCAGTCGGGCGACGTGTTGTACCCGCGCGCGCCGAAGGCATACTCCGAAATCAGCCGCGGATCGCCGCCGCCCACCGGCATGACGTAGATGTGCGGCTCACCCAGCCGGTTCGATTCGAAGACGAACCGCCGGCCATCGGGCGAATAGCTGGGCGAGAGCGAGTCGAACCGTCGGCCGCTCGTATGCTGCTCAAGGTTCCCGCCCCGCTCGCGATTGATCGTCGCGATCTCGGTGTTCCCCGCGACCGACGTGGCGAACGCGATCGTCGTCCCGTCCGGCGAGTAGCTGGGCGTGGCGTTCAACCCGTCCCGGTCCGATATGAGCCGGTCCCGGCCCGTCGCGAGATCCATCTCGTACAGGTACGGCTCACCGGTCCGGTAGGACATGTAGGCGATCTGCCCCCCGTCCGGCGCCCACGTCGGAGAGAGCACGATCGATCCGTCGTTCGTCAGTCGCTGAACGTTCTCGCCATCGTAATCGATCACGAACATTTCCTTCACGCCGCGCGCTTCCAGCACGAAGGCGATCCGGCTCGCGGCGGGCCCCGGGGTCCCGGTCGCCCATCTCACGACCTCGTCGGACGCGGCGTGTACCGCCATCCTGAACCCCGGGTCGCCCTGCGCCGGCAGCGCGAAGACGTGGTCTCCCCGTACCTGCCCGTAGACCGCGTCGTGCAGTACCAGCCGCAGTTGGGAACCACCCGCGGCGCCCGGCGCGATCGACCCGTCCAGCACCCAGTCAGCACCTCGTTCCTTCCAGAGCGGCAGGTTCACCGCGCCGCCCGGGATCGTGCCCACCCCCGCCTCGAGCAGATTGAATCGGTCGCTGAAGTCCATGTCCTGCCGCACGATCCCGTGGATCGGGGAAGTCATCGCCTCCCCTCCCGGGTCCGCCGCGAACGGCAACACCACAAGCCCCGGCTGGTACTCCGGCTGATACATCAGCCCCAGCCGCACCCCCTCGACCGGATCCTGCGCCGACAGGTACGTCGGGATCAACCCGAGGATCGCGATGACGGCGGCGATACGAAATCGTTGCATGTCTTTCCGTGGTTGGCGCCGCCCCGGCCGACCGCTACTCCATGGCGTGCGCACCCGCGTCTCGTTCATCGATCCGGACGGAAGTAGAAGCTCACCGGGAGCTGATCCGCCTGGTACGCGCCCGGCAACGGGCCGAACGCCTGGTTCCGACCCGCCTGCTCGACCGCCTCCAGCACCGCGACGCGGAAACTCGCGTTTCCGGTACTGCTCAGCAACCGCAACCCCGAGATGGAACCGTCGCGGTTGATGGCGAAATAGATCTCCGCCTCGCCGGGACTCGGGCTCCGGAAGTACCGGTCGATCTGGCGGACGATGTTGTTGCAATAGTCCGGCGTCGGGCACTCGACCCCCGGGAGCCGCACATTGAGATTGTCTCCGCCCGGCGACGACGCATCCGGATTCTCGCCTCGCGCCGTCTGGCCCGGCGTGGGCGCGGCCGCCGGCGGCGGGGCCGGAGGCGGCGCGGGCGCGGGCGCGGCCGGCGGAGGTGG
>CAZWJE010000101.1:0-9377 GCA_964634395.1 uncultured Gemmatimonas sp.
CCGGGAGATGAAGCGATGCTGGTGTTCTTTCACCTCGCGGTCGATTCGACGTATACCGTCTCAGGGCCGGAAATCCGCCAACGCCTGATCGGGCTCTATCGAAGCGATGCGCCGCCCCGGATCAGGTCACGAGCGGTGTTCAGTCTCGCCGAGATCGTGGCGATTTCGGACACGCCCGAGCCCGAGCTTCTCCAGCTCTTCGCCGACCTGGCCGCGTCGCCGCCAGATCCGAACGGTCCGCTTCCGATGACGGGCATCCGCGCTCTGCTCAACACCTGCGAGAAAGGGAATCCCGGTTTTGCGCGGGCTTCAGGAAGAGGCTCGGGCGGGAACCCCGGATGTGGAGGTCGCGCTCGCCACCCTCGCCAGACGAGGTTTCCCGCTCGAACGAGTGTCACAAACCGGGCCGGCCTGCCACGAGGGGTGGGATGATTACTTCGCGAGGATTCCCACCCTTCCGTCGTTGTCCGACCCTCTCTACGTGCGGTCCGGCGTGTTCAAGCAGGCGCTGTGGGAGTTCGTCATCGAGCCGCCCACCGATGCCGAGGTGCGGGAGCCGGCGTCCCTCGCCGATCCGGAAGCTCTGCTCGCGGCGCTTCGCGCGGGGGTTGACGATGAGGCGATCCACCTGGCGTTCGCGGAGGCCCGACTGACCTATCGCGGCTTTCAGTCGGGCAATCGGCATCTCTACACCGAGTCGCAACGCGAACAACTGCTCGATGGCATCATCGAGATCGCGCTGCTCGGTACGCTCGACCAGCCGCGGAGCGCGGGTGGGCTGGCGTTGCGACTACTTCAGCGACTCACCGCCTTCCCGGACCTCGTTCGACCTGACACGAGGATGGGCGAACGCCTACTCCGGCTTTATCGAGAAACGCCGGATCTTCGAGTACGATCCCGGACCGTTCAGCTCCTCGCGGAACATGTTGCCCTCTCCGATGTCCCCCAACCGGAGATCCTCGACTTGCTCTTCTCGATCGCGGCCTCACCGACCGGGGCCGACGGCATCTCCCAGTACATGGGCGTGACGGCGCTCCTCGATTCCTGCGAGAAGGGCATCGGCCACGTTCGCGAACTGCATCAGCATTTTCAGGATTTGATCCGACGTGAAACCGAAGCGGGGATCAGGGAATGGACCGTCGAAGGATACGCGACCGAGATCGAGCGAGAGATCGGAGCAGTCGCCCGCGGGGGATTCGTTCCGCGAAAACGGTCGATCGGCCCCGCGTGCGGTCAGTCGTGGGATGAATACCTGGAGATGGGAGGGAGGGCGAACTGAAGAAGCCGCCTCATTCCTCGCTGTCGGCCGCGCCGGAGACGAAATCGTTCACCGTCCGCCGCAGCGCCTGCATCCGGTTCGGCGCCCGGGGTATGTAGGTCCGGTTGGAGAGAAGGACCGCCCATGTCCCGCGTTCGGGATCGACCCAGAGTGACGTGCCGGTGAACCCGGTGTGGCCAAACGCGCCATCGGAGATCCGCACGCCTTCCGATCCCTGGCTCCGCTTGTCTCCCGGCGTCACCCATCCCAGCGCCCGATCATGCGCGCCCGGCTGCCGCCGCGTGAACTCCCGAACCGTCTCCTCCTGGAAGATCCGCACGCCGCCGAGTTCCCCGCCCCCGGCCATCATCGCGGCGAACCGCCCGATATCGGTCGCCGTCGAGAAGAGACCGGCGTTGCCCGCGACACCCCCGAGCCGGCGCGCCGTCGGATCGTGGACGACGCCGCGAAACTCCCGGGTCGTCGGGGCGCATCGGTCGCACGCGCTGACCGGATTGAACCGCGTCGACGTCATTCCCAACGGACGGAAAACCCGTCGCTCGAGCAGTACGGGGATCGGTTCGCCGGCCACCCGTTCCGCCGCCGCGAAGAGCACGATCGGGCCGATGTCCGAGTATACCACCCCCGCCCCCGGCGCGGTCTTCAGCGGAGTGGCGATCAGCCGCTCGAGTGTCTCCTTCGGAGTGCCCTGAGGCAGACTCACTCCCGCCGGCAGCCCCGAGGTGTGGGTCAGCAGGTGCCACACCGTCACCCGCCCCTTCGATCCGCCCCGGAACTCGGGCAGATAACGGGCGATCGGGGCGTCCAGCTCCATCTTCCCGTCCTCGACGAGAAGCATGACCGCCGAGGTGGTCGCCACCACTTTCGTCAACGACGCGAGATCGTAGATCGTCGAATCGGGGTCGACCGCGCCGAGTCCGCTCGCCAGCAATCCGATCCCTCTCCGCTCCACCACGTTCGAGCCACGGCCCAGCACCAGCGCCGCCCCGGGGATCATTCCCCGCCGGACCTCCCGCGCGACCGCGTCAGCCGCGCGCTCGAGCCCGCGCGAATCCAGGCCCACCAGCGCCGCGTCGACCGGCTCGAACAACGGCACCGACAACGTCGGCTCCAGCCTCGGCATACGCATCAGCAGCGACACCAGATCCTCCATCACCGGTGGCCGCGACGGCTCCGGCATCACCGTTTCGATCGCCTCGACCTCCGGCGCCTCCGCGTTGCCGCTCGGCAGAAAGAACCCCGCCAGCACGCCGCCCCCGATCAGCGAGACGCGCGCGGCGCCGCGCGCGAATCGACGAACGCGCGTCCGGAAGGCCCGGCGGCCTTCCTCAAGTTGGCGGTGATGTGAGCGGTCGGTCATCGGCGGCTCATCCTTCGAGGGCCCGCGGGTGGGTGCGGTGCTCGCGCGGGGGGAAGCGTCGAGGTCCACGGGGAAGTGATCCTAACCCGGCGGAGGACCGGTAGTTCCGACCCGGCCGGCGCCGACCGGGCGGAAATCCTTGTCCACCGGCCGGCGTGCAGGGGAGAAAGTCCGCGAACCGCGTCCCCGTTCAGGGAAGATATCCCCAGACCTCCCACAAACATACGTAGTCTCCGGGTGTTGTCAAATGACTCGTAAGTATCGACAAAAAGGCGAGTTATGACCATCGGAACGGAGCCGGCACGCGCGTTGCCATCGGCGGTACGGCAGATCGGACGGTATCGCGGTGACGCGAGCATACGGCGAATCGGTGCATGGGTACTTCCGCATCCGATCACCGGTGCCGGGTTTTCGACCGGACGACCGTCGAATGAAGTGGATTCACAACCGTGGGAGGCAGGCGGATGAATGAGATGAAGCGCGGAAAGGTGGTGACGGGGGTGTTCGCGGTGGCGTTGATCGCCGGATGGGCGGGGTCGGCCGAGGCGCAGGCGCCCGACGCGCCGGAGATCGCGGCTGGGCAGAGCATCACGATCGAGTTCAACCGGGCGGACGCGGCCGTGGGAGGCGAGGCGGTGCTCACCGCGATCGGTGACCAGACGCTCCTCGCGCTCGATCTGACCGGGGTGCCCTCGGGTACCGAGATCGCCGGATTCGTTCTGGCCGGTCACTGTGGTGAGGGCGGCAACGTGATCGCGCCGCTCGGCACTATCGAGGTCAGTGCCGAGGGCAGTGCGGAGGTACGCACGGAGTTGCCGTTCAGGCTGGAGGAGGTCGCGGGGGATCCGATCGCGCTGGAGATCCGCTCGACGGCGGCGGAGGCGAGCCGATCCCTGGCGTGCGCCGAGAATCACGGCTCGGATGTCGCCGAGTCGAGCCCTGAGGTGGGCCCCTCGATCGGCCAGGCGGAACCGGAGCCGGGGGCGCGTCCGTCGAGCTGACGGTCAGTGTTCGCCGTCGGTCGCGTGGCGGGGCGCTGATGGATTGGAAGGGGGGTGAGCCATCAGTGTCCCGTCGCGCGAGCGGCGGCGTTCCCGGGTCGTGTCAGGGATGGGCGGGCGGTCCGCCCGGTCCCGGCGCTGACCGACGCCAGCCCTCGCCGGGGATCATCGCCGTGAGGAGCATCGAGATCACCGCGATCACGATCGCGATCCGGAACATCCTCGTCATCGCGGCGGTCAACGCACCGACGTACACCTGTTCGAGTTTTTCCACCGCCGCGACCGCGGCGACCTCGGTGGGTTCACCCGCGAGTCCGGCGCGGATCTGGTCGGCGTCGAAGCTCAGCGCGACCGCGTCACCTCCCGCTTCGAGCCGGGGCATTGCCGCCTCCACGGCGGCGCGGACCTCAGGCGGTTCGTTCCCGAGTGTGGCGGTCATACCGGCGCCCACGATCCCGGTGAGTGTGGCGGCGAAGAGTGTCCCGAAGAAGGCCAGCCCGATCACCTGACCCATCGACCGCGAGAACACGGAGCCGGCGGTGACGACGCCGACGTCCTCGCGTCGCGCCGCGTTCTGGACGATGAGCAGGTAGAGCGGCATCGTCGGTCCCATCCCCATCCCCACGAGGACCATCCGCCAGGTGACCCCCGCCAGCGTCGAGTCGGGCCCGAGGGTGAAGCCGAGGACGGCGAACGCGACGGAGAGGACCCCGCACGCGCCGACGAGTTGCCATTTCACCCCGCCGAACCGGGACGCCGCATTCCCGGAGAGCACGCTCGTCGCGACCATCGCGAGGGTGAGCGGTGTGAGGCTCATGCCGGCGCGCGTCGCCGAGACCCCGAGTACGTTGATCATGTACAGAGGGAGGAACACGAGGCTGAAGAGGAAGACGGTCCCGAGCAGGAACATCGTCAGCACCGTGAGCGAGATCGCGCGTCTGCGGCCGAAGAGCGAGAGATCGAGGATCGGATCCGGTACGTTCCGCTCGGTGATGAGGAAGGCGAAGAGCGAGACGAGTGACGCGCCGGCCATCCCCAGGATCGGCGGGGAGGCCCACGGCCATCCGATTCCTTCCGTACCCGCCGACCTGCCGAGCGAGAGGGCGAGAAGGAGCGGCACGACGGTCGCCAGCAGCCAGAACGCGCCCGCCAGATCGATGCGCGCCCGCTGGGCGGCGTGGCCGCCGAGCTTCGGCATCGAGGTCACGATCAGCCAGAGAGCCGCGATCCCGACCGGCAGGTTGATGAAGAACACCCAGTGCCAGCCGAAGAGGTCGGTGATGATCCCGCCGACGAGGGGGCCCAGGACGCTCGAGATTCCCATCACCGCGCCGATGAGTCCCATGTACTTCCCTCGCTCTCGCGGCGGGAAGATATCGGCGATGACCGAAAGGGTGGTGGTGAAGAGTGAGGCGGCACCGACGCCCTGGAGTGCCCGGGCGCCGATCAGGAACCCGGTGGTGGGGGCGACGCCGCAGAGGAGTGATCCGAGCAGGAAGATCAGAACGCCCGTGATGAGGATCGGCTTCCGGCCGTAAACGTCTGACAGCTTGCCATAGATCGGCAGCATGACCGTCGACGAGACGAGATACGCCGTCGTGATCCACGGGTAGAGCGACGCCGGGATCATCAGGGCGCGCTGGATCTCCGGGCCGGCGGTGGCGACGATCGTGTTGTCGAGGCCGGCCATCATCAACGCGGCGAGCGTACCCGCCATCGCGAGAAACTTCTCTCGACTTGAAAGCGCCACCGCCCCCGGCGTACTCTCCGGAGGCGGCGGCGCGCTGGATTCCTTGCGGCCCGGCTCTACCGACATTCCTTTTCCATCTCCCTGATCCTGAAGAACTCGGGCCCGTACGGCGCGAGCTCGCTTGTGTACACCCGATCCGTCGCTCCGCTCCCGCCGGCCAGGCGACCCGATCCGTCTCTCCGCCGCGCGAGATCCGGCACATGCGCATCCTCTTCGGGAAATTCGCCGGCACCGACCTGGTTTCCCCGTCCGGGCGGGTCCGTCCCACCGCCGAGGACGTGCGCGACGCCTGGATGACGGCGCTCGCCGCTGACCTTCCGGGCACGCGGCTCCTCGAACTGTACGCGGGGAGCGGCGCCGTCGGACTCGAGGCGCTCTCGCGGGGCGCGGCCAGCTGCGATTTCGTCGAGAACGGACCGTCCGCGTTGCACGCGCTGAAAGCGAACGTCGCGGCGATCCGCACACGCGGACGAACCCGCGTCTTCAAACGCGACGCGCTCCGGTTCATCGACTCGGTTCGCGACGACCGCTACGAGATCGTCTTCGCCGACCCGCCCTACCACTCGAGGCAACTCGACCGCCTCGTCGAGCGCTGGCGCGCCCGTCCCTTCTCGCGCATACTCACCTTCGAGCACGCGACCGACCACCGGGTCGCCGGCACCGGACCCGAGCTGACGCTGGGCGAGACTTCGCTCAGCATTCTGCGCGCGCCAGGAGCATGACGATTCGCATGGAGATCGAGATCATCGGTGCTCCGCTGGACTTCGGCGCCGGGCGCCGGGGCGTGGAGATGGGCTCGGCCGCCATCCGCATCGCCGGCCTCGTCGAGAAGCTCACCGCGCTCGGCCATTCCGTCACCGACGTCGGTGACGTCGAGGTGCCGGTACGCGACCATGGGGCCGTGGGTGATCCGCGCCTGCGCTATCTCGACGAGATACTCACCGTCCACCGCGCCCTCGCCGACGCCGTTTCCAGCGCGCGCCGCCGGGGGCGTTTCCCGATCGTCCTCGGCGGCGATCATTCGGTCGGTCTGGCCTCCATCGCCGCCACCGCGCGAGACGTCCGTACCGGAGTCATCTGGATCGACACGCACGGCGATTTCAATACCCACGAGACGACGCTCTCGGGAAACGTCCACGGGATGCCGCTCGCGGCGCTCGCCGGGCTCGGTCACCCGAGACTCGTCTCGATCGACGGCTGGCGTGACCCGTCCCCGGCGGTGGACCCGACGAAGATCGTCATCGTCGGCGCGCGCGACATCGATCCGCTCGAGGTCGATCTGCTGCGCGCCAACGGAGTGATCGTCCTCTCCATGGCCGTGATCGACCGATACGGGATCGCGAAGGTGATGGAGCGCGCGATCCGCGTCGCCGGCGCGGACACCGACGGGATCTACGCCAGCTTTGACCTCGACGTGATGGACCCATCGATCGCGCCGGGAGTCGGGACGCCCTCGGCCGGGGGACTCACGGTCCGCGAAGGACATCTGGCGATGGAACTGCTGTCGGCGTCCGGGAGGCTGCTCGGACTCGATATCGTCGAGGTCAATCCGGTGCTCGACGAGCGCAACACCACCGCCGAACTGGCGGTGAGCCTCTCGCTCTCGGCGCTCGGGAAGCGGGTGTGGGCGCGGGAAACGATCCCCGAACTCGAGAGCTGACGATCGTCGTTCGCGGGCGAACGTCGCCGCGTGACGGGTGACGGGTGAGGGGTGACGGACCGGCCAGGGCCAGGCCAGGCGGTACCCGGCGGCTCGGCCGCCGGGGCCCACGATGCCGCAAGTGACCCGGGGCGGCGCGGTTCTCGCCTGAGAGAAGTGGGTGACACCGAGGGAAACCGGGCGAACGGAGAAGTATCGTCCCCCCGTGGACGGGAGGCAGTATGCGGGAGACAGCTTCACCGAAGCGCGTCGCGGTGACGGGAGCGAGTGGTTTCATCGGTACCGCGCTCGTCGCGTCACTGCGATCGGCGGGCGTGGAGGTCGCGCGTGTGGTTCGAGGCGCCCCGGCGGCGGGTGAGATCGGGTGGGATCCGGACCACGGGACGATCGAGGCCGGAAAACTCGAAGGGATCGACGCCGTCGTTCACCTCGCCGGCGAGAGCATCTTCGGCGTCTGGACGGCCGCGAAGAAGCAACGGATCCTCGAGAGCCGCGCCATCGGCACGCGGCTGCTCGGCGAGACGATCGCGAAGCTCGACCGGCCGCCGGCCGTCCTGGTGAGCGCGTCCGGAGTCGGCTATTACGGGGATGCCGGCGATGTGACCCTCACCGAATCGAGCTCTCCGGGCACCGATTTCCTTTCGGGCGTGTGCCTCGCGTGGGAGGATGGGACGCGGCCGGCCAGCGCGGCGGGTGTCCGTGTCGTCCGCGCCCGTTTCGGTCTCGTCCTGCACCCGGCGGGCGGCTCGCTCCGCCTGATGCGTCACGCCTTCCGCTGGGGGGTGGGTGCTCGCCTCGGTGATGGCGCGCAGTGGATGAGCTGGATCGCGCTGGGAGACGTGGTCCGCGCGTTGGAGTTCGCGATCGTTGACCGATCACTCGAGGGTGCCGTGAACGCGTGCTCGCCGAACCCTTTGACGAACGCGGAGTTCACCCGCGCGCTCGCGGAATCCGTCGGGCGAAGGGCGTTCCTGGCCGTTCCGGCACCGCTGCTGCGGACGTTCACGCTGGGGATGGCGGAGTCACTCCTCCTCGTGAGCCAGCGCGCGGTACCCGCCGCGCTCGAAACGTGTGGGTTCGAGTTCCGACAGCCCCGGATCGAGCAGGCCCTGGTGGCGAACGGTTGAGACCGGACGTGTATCCGGGGTGGACGGAATGATGTGGAAGCCGCAGTATTGAGATAAAATCGCCATCATTGGCCAGCGGCCGATCCAAAGGGGCGTATGCGATCCATTCTGCTCATCGTCTCCCTCGCGCTGATCGCGGCGGCGTGTGCCGCGCCACGCTCCTATACGCGGGGGACGCCGTACCCGCTGCGGGACGCATTCGACTGCGCGCTCGCCCAGCTCCAGACGATGGAGTACGAGGTGGTGCTCGCGGATACCGTGGGTGGTCTGCTCCAGGGGAGACGCGAGATCAGGGGCATCCGCGAGACGGCGCGCCGCGCGGGCGCGGCGGCGACGGAAGTCATCACCGTCGGCCTCGCTCCCGGCCCACGAACCCGCTATGACGAGTTGACCGTCTTCGTCTACACCCGCCCGTATCCGCAGGGCAATACCGTGGAGACCACGTCGGGGCTTCTCATCGTCGGTGACGAAGACCGCACGCGCGGCAGCCCGACCGACGATGTCCGCGGGGACGCCCGCGCCATCGTGGACCGTTGCGCCCCGAGGACCTCCACGACGAGCTGATCAGCCGCGGGAACCGGACGGCGCGCGATCGGGCCGCCTCCGCCTACCGCGGGGCCGCCAGCTCTCCGTAGTCGTATTCGGTGTTGTCCTGGCCGAAGCGGACGAGTTGCTCGATGAGACGCGGGTTTTCGGTGCCCTGCCGCTGGGCGAGCGAACTCTGCGCCAGCGCCTCCCGCCAGCGGAACTCGTTCATCCTGTCGCGGTTGAGTGTGGCGGAGGCGAGGTAGTCACCGTCGGCGGTGACCACCGTCGCGCGGACGGCGGCGATGTCCGGGTACTCGACCATCAGGTCGCGGATGTGGACGTTGAAGAGGAAGAAATATGGGCCGCTCCGCGCCCAGAGCTGACCGCCTCCGCGGATGTGTTCCGGCTCCATCGGGCCGGTGATCGCGAGAAGGTTCCCGTTGAACTCCGCGGTCGTTCCCTCACCGAACCATTCGGTGACCTCGCTCGTCGGCGGCAGTACCCTCGCCCGCGCTTCCCGAGCGCATCCGACCACTCCCAGCAACAAGGCCATCCCCAGTCCCCACATCAACGTCCGGATCCCGCTCGTCATCCGACACTCCCCGCTCTGGCGATCTGATCTTCGTTCCGACGGAGGTTCAGCACGCTCGTTCCCGTTATCCCCGATCGACG
>CAZWJE010000102.1:0-9231 GCA_964634395.1 uncultured Gemmatimonas sp.
TCCTCCCAGCCCGTGAGCGGGTCGCCGCCTGGCTCGGTGACGGACAGCTCGGCGAGCGCGATCTGGACGAACTCGGGCGAGTTCCCCGCTTCGATCGCCGCCGCCTCCACCTCGCCTGCGCGAAGGCCCCCGAACCCTCCCGCCCCGGTTCCCGACGTCAGCCTCCGGGCGCGCTCTTCCATCCGGTACTCCGCGTCGGCCTGGAGTTCGGCCGCCCGGCGCCAGATCGCTTTCGCCGTCTCTTCCGGGATCTCTTCGTGATGCATCTCGAGAGGTGTGCGGTGTAGAGGTCCGACGCATCGAGCGAACGTGAGTGAGGGGAAATTGGAGGTCCGGTGGGGATGGCGAAAGGTGGAGACGCGGGAGCGGTGAACTGGCTCAACGTCGGCTCAACGCCGTGGCGCGCGGACGATTTCAGAAGTCACGCGGACGAATACCGAGAGCAGAGACTCGACGGTCGGGGGTTGGCGGCGGACCGTTCGGCTCGTCGATCCCGATAACGGATCGAGATCGCGACATGGCGAGGATGCTCGCCGGGTCTCGTCGCGAGATTCGGCGTCGACCAGGAATCGGGTACCCAGCGCTGGCATGTCAGCTTCCGCCCAGGTTCACGCGAGATGTCGCGGAACACCCGGTCATCATTCATGCCAGAGGCGACCCTCCGACGATTCCCCTCGACGATTCCGGTTCCGCGCGGGGACGGAGCGGACGCCGGGCGGTGCCTATCGGGGAAATCAATCCGTCCGAGGTGTCCGGGCGGGGAGAAATTCCCGGTGAGCACGACCAGACCTCTTCGTCAGCGCCCACGGGTCGAATGTTGAAGGACGCCGATTTTCGGTTGGATCCTCCTGATGCGTAGGCGGGTCGCGCGCCCGCTGGGATGTTGAAGGACGCCGATTTTCGGCTGGATCCTCCCGGAGGTCGCGGTTTTGCGAGCCGCTCCGGAGGTATCGTGGCGGAGGATCGATGCCGATCTTCCAGTCGGGGCGTGGCGCGACCTTCCGGAGGCCCCTAGTATTCGCCCGCGACCTCCTCCACCCGAAACAGGTGTTCGCCGTCCGTATGGATCTGCTTCAGACATTCATCGACTACTTCATCCATATCGATGCTCACCTCGTCGAGCTCACCCGTGATTATGGACGCTGGGTCTACGCGATCCTCTTCCTGATCATCTTCTGCGAGACCGGACTCGTCGTCACGCCGTTTTTGCCGGGCGATTCGCTCCTTTTCGCCGCCGGCACCATCGCCGCGACCGGAGGGATGCAGCCCGTTCCGCTGATCATCCTCCTCTGTATCGCGGCGATTCTCGGCGATAGCGTCAACTATTCGATCGGATCCTATATCGGGACCCGGGCCTTCAAGGAAGGAAACCGGTTCCTCAAGCTGGAATATCTCGAGCGAACGGGGCGCTTCTACGACAAACACGGGGGGAAGACGATCATCCTCGCGCGCTTCGTGCCGATCGTGCGCACCTACGCGCCATTCGTCGCGGGCGCCGGCACGATGCCGTACGGGAGGTTCATCTACTACAACGTGGTCGGCGGTGTCATCTGGATCACGCTGTTCGTGACGGCGGGTTACCTCTTCGGCACGATTCCGGTCGTCCAGGAGAACTTCGGTCTCGTGATCATCGCGATCATCCTGCTCTCCGTGACGCCGATGGTCATCGAGGTCATCCGCGGCTGGCGGGCGCCGGCGGAAAGCTGACGACCGGTCGGACCGGGTCGATTGTTGTCCTCCGGATCGACACCGGCGGTCATCCCGGATGGCGCGAACTCAACGGACGAGGCGACCGACGCGGTGTCCGACGAAGAAGGAACGTGACAAAGGGGGAAACGACGACGGCGGCCCGAATGAGCCGCCGTCGTCGTTATTCCCCCTTCGCGTGCGCCTGATTTCACCGTCCGGCTCCCGTCGTCGTCAGCTCCAGCTCAACGTCTGCGAGATTCGCTGCCCGCAGACGTCCGCGGTGACGACCCGGCTCCCCGCCGTGAAGTCGGTGACCGCGTCGATCGAAACGACGCACCGACCCGCGCGACCGTCATCGGCACCCCAGTCGAGCGCTCCCGCGACCTCGACGGTGAACGGATTCGCCACACCACGCACCGACGACGCGTGCGCCGCGAACGAGAGGTGCGGATCACCGCTCACCGTCAACGTGACGCCTTCATTGATGAAGCCGCAATCGATGTGGGTGAGCGTGCCGTCGAGATCGATCGTCGCGGACTCCTCCTCGCCATCGAAGAGGACGGCCAGCGTCAGCCCGAGTTCCGCGCTGCCCCCGAGCGGGCATGGCGCGACGATGTCGAGGTCCCGAACGAGTTCGAGCCGGTTGAGGCCATCCCCGCCGATCGCGGAGGCTTCGGCCATGCCGTCCGCGTAGGAAGCGTCCGCGCTCTGAACGATCGCGGCGACCAGCGCCAACGACTCCGCGCGGGTCATACGGTCTCCCGGCCCGGCGGAATCCGAACATCCGGCGAACGCGGTCACCGCCAGCAGTATCAGTCCGCGAATCGATCTCATGTCCACTCCCTTTTTCCTGGTTTCCTGAATCATGCGAAATCACTCCGGCCGAAGCGTGGCCGGATCCCGCTTTTCACCACCCCGGGCCTCGACGCCGGCATGGCGGACGACGACTCTCGGAGATGGTTTGTAGCCCCGCGTACGTGCGAAACGTTCCGCCGGAACGGTCACCTCCGCCCCACCGCGCACTCCCGTTTTCAGCATCGTCACCCCGGGTGCAACCCTTCACCGGAGTGCCGGTGATCGGCGAGGATTCCCATGTCGGACGCCACAGCTTTCAGTTCGTTCAGTGTTGACTAAACGATGACCCTCCGTTATGGTTTTTCGCTGCCGTTTGACCTTTATCGTTCGAGAGGGATGAAACCTGAAGCAGAGAGATTCGTCGAGTTGATGGGCCGGCACTTCGAGGAGGAGGGAGCTCCGCGGATCGCCGGCCGGCTTATTGGTGTGCTGCTCCTGAACCTGGAGCCGGCATCTCTCGACGATCTCGTCGAACAGCTCCAGGTGAGCAAGGCGAGCGTCAGCATGAACGCGCGACGGCTGGAGTACTGGGGGATCGCCGAGAGGGTCACGGTGGCCGGAGACCGGCGGGATTTCTACCGGATCGCGGAGGACGCGCGCGACCAGTTCGCGCTGCGGATGGTGGAGCGGGCGCGGTTGATGACCGAACGCCTGGATGTCGGGCTCGAGGCCGTTCGTGACAGTGACCCGGAAGTGAAGGAGCGGTTCTGCGGGCTGATCGAGTTTTTCGATCGGGAGTGCAGGAAGTGGGAGGAGCGATTCAGAAGGGGCCGTACCGGCGAACTGGCGGCCATCAACACGAAGCGAACATCACAGTGATTCGATCCAGATTATCGTCGAAGGCCCTGCTCGCGCTGACACTGGCCGTTGGGCCGGTGCACGCGCAGGTGCCGGAAGGTGAGGTTCCCGAGAGGACGCCGGTGCCGGGGGCCGTTGAATTGTCGCTGGAGGAAGCGATCGCGCGGGCGGTCGGCGAGAGCGAGGAGGTACGCCTCGCCCGTTCGCAGCTCGACCTCGCGGGTGCGGACGTGCGTTCGACGCGCGCCCAGGCGCTTCCCCAGCTGAGTGGCACGGTGGGTTACACGCGAACCCTCGCGTCGTCTTTCGACAGCGGCGGCGGCGGCTTCGAACTGCCGGACTCGTTGCGTTTCGACCCGGACCCCTCTCAACCGATCGAAGAACGGGTTCGGTACCTGGAGCAGCGGGTGCCGTTCGCGGCGCTCGGGAGCCTCGGTCAGCTTTTCGGGGATCTGCCGTTCGGCCAGGCGCACACGTACATCGCGCAGGTGAACGGCTCTCAGCTCCTCTACGCGGGCGGCCGGGTCGGCGCGGCGCTGAACATCGCGCGTAACTATCGCCAGGCCGCGAGCTACAACCTGGTCGAGGAGACCGCCGAGATCGAGCTCCAGGTCAGGCAGGCATACTACCAGGCGCTGCTCGCGCGGGAACTCGAGGCGATCTCGGTCGCCGCCCTCGAGCAGGCGGAGAGCTTTCTCATGCAGGAGCGACTGCGGTTGAGCGCGGGCCAGGCGTCCGAGCTCGAGGCCATGCGCGCCGAAGTGGCCCGGGACAACCTCCGCCCCCAGCTCGTCGAGGCGCGCAACGCCGCCGAGCTGGCGGGGCTGAACCTCAAACGGCTGGTCGACATCCCGCTCACCGCCCCGGTCGAGCTGACGACGCCGCTCGAGGCTCCTTCAGCGGACGAGATGACCAACGGGCGGATCGACGCCGAGACGCTGATCTCCCGGCGCGCGGCCATCCAGGCGGCGGAGCGGCAGGTCACCATCCGTGAGCAGGGAGTACGCGTCGCGCGCGGTTCCTACCTGCCGACGGTGTCACTCTCGATGAACTACGGACGTCAGATCTTCCCAGTGGAACCGTTCACCTTCGATCAGGATTGGCGGACTGACTGGACGGTCGGCGTAACCGCGCAGATCCCGATCTTCAACGGGGGTCAGCGTGGCGCGGAACTCTCGCGGGCCCGTACCGAACTCGAACGTTCGCGGCTGCAGCTGGCGCAGCTCCGCGAGGGCGTTCAGCTCCAGTATGAGCAGGCGACTGGCGAAAAGGCGCGGGCGAGTGAGGCGATCGCCGCCCGGGAGACGACGGTGGGCCAGGCGCAGCGCGTGTACGACCTCACCGTTCTCCGTTACAACCAGGGCCTCGCCACGCAGCTCGAAGTTTCGCAATCGCGGCTCGACCTGCTTCAGGCGCGGATGAACTACGCGCAGGCGATCGCCGACTTCCACATCGCCGATGCGACCGTCGAACGGACACTCGCCGACGCGGCTGACGCACCGAACTGACACACCGGCTGACCCCACCAGAACCGATACGATGATGCGGCGATACAAGGCAATCCGACCCCGGATCATCCCCGCGGGCGGCGCGGTGATGATCCTGCTCCTGCAGGCGGCCTGCGGCGACACGGCCGAGGTCTCCGACACCGGAGCACAGATACTCCTGGGACCCAATGACGTCACCACCGCCGAGGTGCGGACGCTGCGTACCGGCGTGGCGCTGGCGGGCTCCCTCAACCCATACCGGATGACGGAGGTCCGGGCACAGGTTCCCGGCGTCGTGACGTCGATCGCGGTGGACGAAGGCTCGGCGGTGCGCGAAGGCCAACTGCTGGCTCGCATCGAGGCGCAGGGGATCACCAGCCAGGCGACGGGCGCCGCGTCGAGCGTCGCGGCCGCCGAAGCGGCGCTGGCACTGGCCGAACGCCAGGCGGAGTCGGCCAACACGCTGTTCGACGCCGGCGCGATGTCGGAGATCGATTATCGCGCGGCGATGACCCAGCTGCAGGCGGCGGAAGCCCAGCTCGCCGGCGCGCGCGCACAGGCCGCCGGGGCCTCGGAACAGGCCTCGCGTACGCAGGTCGTGGCGCCATTCGTGGGTGAGGTCAGTCGACGATCGGTGAACCTCGGTGAGGCCGTCAATCCGGGAGCGACGCTCTTCACCGTCGTCAACTCGTCCACGCTGGAGCTGCGCGGCCAGGTACCGGTCGACCAGGCGGCACGCGTGCGGGAGGGCCAGCCGGTGGCGTTCTCGATCGACGCCTACCCGGGTCGGGAGTTCACGGGCACCGTCGCCAGCGTCGCCCCGATCGCGGATCTGAGTACACGCCAGGTTGGGGTCGTCATGCGGCTTCCCAACCAGGACGGCGAACTCATCGGCGGCCTTTTCGCGACAGGGCGGGTGTTCACCTCCGTCGAGGAAGATGTCATCGTCATCCCCAATACCGCGCTCCGCGGGGCGAACAACACACCCTACGTGTTCGTCATCGAGAATGACGTCATCACACGCCGGAACGTGGAGCCCGGAACGCGCGATGGCGAGCAGGGAGTGATCGCGATCGTGTCAGGGCTGTCGGCGGGGGATCGAGTCATCTCCACGCCGGGCGAGGTCCAGGAGGGCGCCCGGGTCATGACGGGCTCCGCCGCGGCGGAGGCGACGGCGCCCGCGATCGGCACGACTTCAGATTCCACGGCGGGCGAAGGGCGGTAAAACATGAGCCATAACGAGAACGGCGCCGAGCCGCATAGCGACCCGCCAAGGCGAGCGCGGGTCCAGGACAGTGTGGTGGGCGGAGGCATCAGCGGCCTCGCCATCCGCCGGCCCGTCTTCACCTCGATGGTGATGATCGGGCTGATGGTGCTCGGTATCTTCAGCTTCCGGCGGCTGGCGATCGACCAGTTCCCCGACATCGACATCCCGATCGTCGCGGTGCAGACGGTATACCCGGGGGCGTCGCCGGAGACGATCGAACGCGAAGTCACCGAGCGCCTCGAGGAAGCGTTCAACCCGGCCCAGGGAGTGGACCGCATCACCTCGAACTCGCTGGAAGGCGTCTCGCTCATCATCATCGAGTTCGACCTCGACCGGAACGCCGAGGAGGCGGCGCAGGATATCCGCGCCAAGATCGACGGGGTAAGGCGCGAGCTTCCCATCGATATCGAGCAGCCGGTCGTTCAGACGTTCGACCCGGGCGCGGAGCCGATTCTCTCGCTCGCGCTCTCGTCGACGTCGTTGTCGGTGCCGGAACTGACCACGCTCGCCGACAACGTTCGCAAGCAGATCGAAGCGATCTCGGGGGTGGGACGTGTGCAGATCGCCGGCGGTCTGAACCGCGAGGTCCGGGTCTTCCTGGAGCCCGAACGGATGCAGGCTCTCGGGGTGACCGCCCAGGACGTGCTCGGCGCGCTGCAACGGCAGAACCTCGAGGTGCCGGCGGGACGGGTCGAACAGGGACCGCGCGAACAGCTCGTCCGCGTGCTCGGTCGGTTCGAGCGGCCGGATCAGTTCGCGAGCGTCATCGTCTCCACCCGCGACGGTCAGCCGATCCGACTCGGCCAGGTCGCCCGCGTGGAGGACGCCGCTGAGGACGAGCGCACGATCGCCATGGTCAATGAGGACCGCGCGATCTCGATGGACGTGGTGAAGGTCTCGGGCGCGAACACGGTGCAGGTCGCGGACGAGGTGCTCGAACTGCTCGACCAGGTGCGGGAGACGCTACCCGCCGGGGTGGACTTCCAGCTCATCCGCGACAACTCGGAGATGATCCGCCATTCGGTGGAGGACGTCATCTTCGAACTGCTCCTCGGCGCGGTGCTCACGGTCGTGGTGGTCATGCTCTTCCTCAACGACTGGAAAGCGACGGTGATCACCTCGCTGGCGCTCCCCGTTTCGGTGGTCGCCTCGTTCGTCCTGATGGACTCGCTGGGCTTCACCCTGAACATGCTGACGCTGATGGGGCTCTCGCTCTCCATCGGCATCCTCATCGACGACGCGATCGTGGTGATCGAGAACATCGTTCGCCACCGACAGCTCGGCCGTGACGCGTTCGCCGCCGCGTCCATCGGCACGCGCGAGATCTTCCTCGCGGTCATGGCCACCACGCTCTCGATCGTCGCCGTGTTCGTGCCCGTCGCGTTCATGGGGGGCATCATCGGGCGCTTCTTCTATCAGTTCGGGATGACGGTCGCGTTCGCGGTCCTCGTCTCCCTTTTCGTGTCCTTCACGCTCACCCCGATGCTCTCCGCGTGGTGGGGGGTCGAGCCGCACGACCCGTCGCACGCGACCGGCAACCCACTCACCCGGGCGATCTCCCGGTTCAACGCCTGGTTCGACCGCACCGCCGAGGGCTACCGGAAGGTGATCGAGTGGGCGCTCGGCCATCGACGAACGACGATGGCCATCGCCGCCGGTTCGTTCGTCGGCGCGTTCGCCCTCTTCCCGTTCATCGGCGGCGCGTTCATGCCCGAGAGCGACGACGGCATGTTCTCTGTATCGTTCCGGACCCCGGAAGGCTCGAGCCTGGCGTTCACCGGCGAGAAAGGTGTCCAGCTCGCGGGGCTCATCCGCGAGATCCCGGGGGTCGACTTCACCTATACGACCGTGGGAGCGGGCGCGACCGGCACGGTCACGCAGGGCAACATCTACGTCGACCTGCTGCCGGTCTCGGATCGCGATCTCTCGCAGGAACAGATCATGGTGCTCACGCGCGAGAAGATCGCCCCGGTCATCGGCGCGCGGACATCGGTCACCCTCGCGGGCGGGCCGGGCGGCGGTCAGAAGCCGATCATGGTCAACGTGAGCGGGCCGGACGTGCTCGAACTTCAGCGCATCTCCGACGAGGTCGCCGAGATGATGGCGAGTATCCCCGGTGTCGTGGACATCGAGTCCTCGCTCGGCGACCCCCGGCCGGAATACCGGATCGAGGTCAACCGCGACGCGGCGAACGAGGTCGGGCTCGACATCGGCCAGATCTCGGCGACGATCCGGCCGCTCATCGCCGGTCAGACGGCGACGACCTGGCAGGATCCGACCGGTGAGGAACGGGATGTGGTCGTTCAGGTCGCGCCGGAACAGCGAGCCAACCTCGCGAACCTCGTCAACCTGCCGATCGCCACGCCACAGCGCGGGGATGCGGGCGGGGCGCTGACGGTGCCGCTCGGCCAGGTCGCCCGGATCGTCGAGGGCGCCGCGCCATCCCAGATCGACCGTCAGAACCTCGGACGTGTGGGGACGGTGTCGGCGAACGTCGGTCCGGAAACGTCGCTCACCTTCGCGTCGACGGAGATCGCGGAGGCGGCGGCGCGGATGGACCTGCCTCCGGGATACGCGATCCAGCTCGGGGGTGAGACGGAACAGCTCGAGGAGACGGTCGGGTTCGTGATCGAGGCGATCCTGCTTGCGGTGATCCTCATCTTCCTGATCCTGGCGTCACAGTTCGAGAGCATTTCTCAGCCGTTCGCGATCATGCTCTCGCTGCCGCTCTCGATCGTCGGCGTGCTCATCGCCCTGCTCCTCACCGGCGACACGATGAACATGATGTCGATGATCGGCATCATCATGCTCTTCGGCCTCGTGACGAAGAACGCGATCCTGCTCATCGACAACGCGAACGAACGACGGCTCACGGGGGCCGACCGCTGGACGGCGCTCGTCGAGGCGGGACGCGTGCGACTTCGTCCGATCATCATGACGACGCTGGCGATGATCTTCGGCATGCTGCCGATCGCGCTGGGGCTGGGCGAGGGCGGCGGGTTCCGCGCGCCGATGGCCCGGGCGGTGATCGGCGGTCTGATCACCTCGACGATGCTGACGCTGATCGTGGTGCCGGTGGCGTACACGTACTTCGACGACTTCGGCGAGAAGGTGCTGCGGCGGATGTCGGGGAAG
>CAZWJE010000103.1:0-9155 GCA_964634395.1 uncultured Gemmatimonas sp.
TGAGCGGTGGCGTGATCTCATCGCCGTAGGCGGCGTGACGTTCGGGGACCATGGCGCCCTCGGCGAAGGAGGAGCTGGTCAACGTGAACCCGCTTCCACCGCCGCCACCCGAACCAACCCCGGGGATCACCGAGCACGACGCCAGGATCGTCACCACTCCCGCGAGCGCCGCGCCCCGTCCGAATAAAGTTCGCATTGCCGATGACTCCAATCTGAAGAATTGGCCTGCCTTCTCGCCGCGTCAAAGTAAGGCCGACCCGGCGTCCTCGCGATAGAAGCGCCCGTACATGAATCTCGAGACCGCGTTTCGTCCGGCGGCCGCGACGACTTGAACGCGGGAGAACCCGGCCCCGGCAAGTCGCCGACCGGCACGGCTACGCGATCATGCGCGAGGTCGAGGAGATGCTGGACGCCTTCCGCGCCATGTGACACGAACGCGGGGCCGGGCGGTAATCCCGGGACGAGTGCCGATCCGCGCGCTTCAGGGACTCGACAGGTCGATCGGCGCGTCCCGCAGGCGCCGCCACATCCGGCGTTCGGCCGCGATCGGCCACCAGTCGTAGAAGAAGATCTCGATCGGCCGCCAGAGGACGACCCAGGAAGCGATGGAGGCCGTTCCGCCCGCGAGGGGCGGCGCCTCGGTCGGATCCCCCCAGATCGCCACCAGCACAACGATCGAAAGGACCACGAAGGACGTGCTGATGATCAGACTACGCCGACCCTGAATCATCAGGGATGAAAAGGACTGATCGGCCCGCTCACCCTGGCGCTCGAACGCGCGTCTCAGCGCCTCTTCCACCTCGGCGCCCACGACGGGAGAGGGTCGCTCGTCGAAGTGCACGGCGAGTCGGATCTCCCCGGCGTGCCGCCCTCTCCCGTCGAACCACCTGTCGGAGATGTACTCGGCGATCGCCGGGTCGAGTTCCCTTCCCGGAATCGGTGTTGGATCGAGATCGTTGAAGAGTGAAGCCGGTCCCGGCGCCCTCAGCCGGACCGTCGTTTCTTCTCCTTCGCGACTGGCCATTCTTCCCATCGACTGAGATCCAGCGGCATGAAGTGGAAGCTCGCGGTCTCCTCCGACTGGAGCCGCCCCGCTATCGGGAGCGCTGTCGCCGAGAGGAGCGGGCGGCCCGGTCGCGAAGTGAGGGGTCGTGGAATGCGTTGCCGGCCCGTTTCGATGCCGAACCGGGTCCGCAAACACCGCGCCGTGTCTGGTACACCGATTGCCGAATTCCCCTGGGAACTTCGCGGCCCTGTCGGCCCTCGGCGGATTGACCATGGCGCGATGGCGTGGACGCGCGGCGCCGGCCGTGCGCGGCAACGAACGAACAGGGTGAGGGAGACGTCGATCCATGAAAGTCGCGATGATTTCCACACCGTTTCTCGCGGTGCCTCCGGAGGACTACGGGGGAACGGAACTGATCGTCCACGAACTGACGGAAGGTCTGATCGACAGGGGGCACGATGTCACCCTCTTCGCGACCGGTGACTCCCGGACGCGCGGCTCGCTCCGGTCATACTATCCGACGGCGCAGTGGCCGCCGTGCGTCCACGCGGACGTGAACCATGTGTCCTGGTCGGTTCGCGCGGCGCTGCAGAACGGGTGCGACGTCGTCCACGCGCATTCGTTCGTCGCTCTCGCCCTGGCGCGACTGCATCCCGAAGTACCGCTCCTCTACACGATCCACCATGAGCGTGACGAGGAGCTCTCCGAGTTCTATCGCCACTTTCCGGATGCGTGGTACGTCGCGATCTCGGCGGACCAGAGGGACCGGGAAGTTCCGCTGTCACGCGTCGAGGTAATCCACCACGGGCTGGATCCCGGCCGATTCGAGGTCAGCGAGAAGGCGGCCGATTACGTGGCGTTCATCGGGCGATTCGCCCCGGTGAAGGGCCCACATACCGCCATCGACGTCGCCGGGCGTGCCGGCGTCCCGATTCGGGTCGGTGGGGAGGTGCACGAGGTGAACCGGGAGTTCGGCGAGCGGGAGGTTCTGCCGCGCCTGGAGCAACCCCACGTCCGCTACCTCGGCCTGATCGGCCCGGAAGTGAAGATCCCGCTGTTGCGCGACGCACGCGCCCTCCTGGCCCCAATCGAATGGGACGAACCATTCGGGCTGGTCCTGATCGAGGCGATGCTGAGCGGCTGCCCGGTCGTCGCGTTCCCACGCGGGAGCGTCCCCGAGCTGGTGGAACCGGAAGTGACGGGCTTCGTCGTACGCGACGAGAGGGAGATGACCGAACTCCTTCGTCCTGGTAGCCGGCTCGACGCCTTCGACCGGGTTCGTTGCCGCGAGCGGGCCATCGTCCGCTTCAGCCGGGATCGGATGGTCGAGAACCACGTGCGGCTGTACGAACAGGCGATTCGACATGCATCCGGTACGGCCTGAAGCGCGACCGTGACCGTATCCCCGAAGGAGCGTCGTATGTCAGCGACCGAGAAAGCGCTTCATCCGATTTCGATGACCGACGCCGTGGGCTACGCGGCGATCGACTGCGAGTACCAGACGCTTACCGCGGAGGCGCTGGTACTCAAGCATGACCGCTTCTTCCTCCTCCTCGACGAACGCGGCAATATCGCTCCGCCCGGCCAGTGCGGTCTGGGGCTCTTTCACGACGATACCCGCATCCTCGGCGAGTACGTGCTGACCTTCGCCGGGAACGAGTTCGTACTGCTCTCGTCCCAGGTAACTTCTCCTTTCCACCTCTACGTCGATCTCGCGATCACTGACGAGATGCTCGGTGGAGACCACTGGGATCCGAAGAACGCGATCCATATACGGCGCGAACTGCTGCTGACTGACCGGCTCATCGAACGGACGACGCTGACGAATCACCTCACCCGCCCGCTTCAGTTCGCGATGTCCCTTGCCCTGGGGAGTGATTTCGCGGACATCTTCGAGGTACGGGGGTGGAAGCGGTCGCGACGCGGACAGTTTTACGCCACCGAAGTAGGCGAACGTTCGCTCGGCTTCTTCTATCGCGGCCTGGACGGGCTGCTCCTCGAGAGCGACGTCACCTTCCTCGAACCACCAACCCGGCTGGGTGCCCGCGGGGTCGAGTGGGAGATCTCGCTGGCCGCCGGCGAGCGACGTGAACTCCGGTGGGAGATCGCCCCGGGGCCAGCGGAGGCGCCGATGGAAGAGGAGTCGGACGGGGTGGCCATGGAAGGACGCGCCATCGAGCGCCAACACATTCGCCTCGCGGAGACGTACGCGAGGTGGCGCTCCGAGTGCGCCCAATGGCATACCGACATCGCCGAGTTCAACACGACGCTTCGTCAGGCGGTCGACGACCTTCGCTCTCTGTACATCCGGGACGCCCGCGAGGAGATCATCTGCGCGGGTATCCCATGGTACTGCACGCCTTTCGGGCGCGATTCGATCATCACGGCGCTCCAGACGCTGGCGCTGAATCCGCGGATCGCGATCGATACGCTTCGGTACCTGGCTCGGCACCAGGGCGAGAAGGAGGATGCCTTCACCGAAGAGCAGCCTGGTCGCATCATGCACGAACTGCGACGGGGCGAGCTGGCCCGCAACGCGGAGATCCCGCACATCCCCTACTACGGCAGCATCGACGCGACCCCGCTCTGGATCGTCCTCCTCCACGAGACCTGGCGCTGGACCGGCGACGACGACCTGGCCCACGACCTTCTCCCCCACGCCGAGCGCGCGCTCAAGTGGATCGATCGGTACGGCGATCTTGACGGCGACGGGTTCGTCGAGTACTCGCGTACCTCGAGTAAGGGTCTCGTCAATCAGGGGTGGAAAGATTCGGGGGATGGAATCCCCTGGCCCGACGGACGGCTACCCGAACCTCCCATCGCGCTCGTCGAGGTGCAGGGCTACGTCCACGACGCGAAGGCAAGGATGGCGCAGCTCATGGACGCGTTCGGCCGGCCCGACCGGGCGACGACGCTGCGGAGTGAAGCGGACCAGCTCGCGGAGAGGATTCGCGAGCGATTCTGGATGGAAGAGACCGGCACCTTCGCGCTCGCGCTCGACCGCTCGAAGAACCCCATCCCCACGGTCACCACGAACGCGGGCCACCTGCTCTGGAGTCGCGTGCCGACACCCGAGCAGGCGCGGCGAATGGCGGAGGTCTTCGCGGCCCCGGACATGTTCTGTGGCTGGGGGATCCGCACATTGAGCGCGGCGCATCGCGTGTTCAATCCGATGAGCTATCACAACGGATCCGTCTGGCCGCACGACAACGCGCTCGTGGTTCTCGGACTTTCCCATTACGGACTCGTCGATACGGCCCTGCCGGTTCTCGCGGCGCTCCACGATGTCGCGATGCACACGGAGTCACAGAGACTCCCGGAACTCTTCTGCGGGATCGAGCGAGCTGGTGGTACGCGCCCGGTTCTCTATCCCGTCAGCTGCTCCCCCCAGGCATGGGCGTCCGGCGCCCTCTTCATGCTGCTCCAGGCGGTGCTGGGTCTGCTCCCCGACGCCAGCCAGGGTATCCTCCACATTCGTCGGCCGCGTCTGCCTCTCTTTATGGAGGAAGTGACGATCAACAACCTGCGCGTAGGCAATGGGAGTGTCGGACTTCAGTTCCGCCGTCGCGGCAAGCAGACGTTCGTCAATCTTCTCTCCCAGGAGGGCGATCCTCCGCGGGTTCAGATCGAGCTGTAGTGTCGGCCTCGTCCCGGGGTCCGACGCGCCCGCGACCGAACGCGTCCACCTTCTCCCATCTCCCTCGCGGAATGTTGAGCAGTTCCAGACGCGCGATCCGTCCGGGAACCGCAGGATCGACGACGAGTCTCTCTTCGAGCGGGTCGATTCCCAGCAACGTGCGAAGCAGCATGAGGGGAGCGCCCGTCGACCACGCCTGCGGGCTGCAGGCGGTAGGGTACTCCACCGGGAAGTGCGTCGTCTCGCGAATGTAGCCGGCGAACGCTTCCGGCAACCGATTCTCGAAGTATGTCGCCGCCTCGAGGATCCCCATCGCGATCCGCGCCGCCTCGTCCTTGTATCCGTACCGCCGTAACCCCCAGGCGATGATGCCGTTGTCGTGCGGCCAGACCGTCCCGACGTGATATCCGATCGGGTTGTAACCCCCTTCCTCCGTCCCCATCGTCCGCACGCCCCAACCCGAAAAGAGCTCGGATCCCATCAGGTGGCGCACGCATTCCGCCGCCTTGTCCTCGTCCGCGATGCCGCTCCACAGCAGATGCCCGATGTTCGAAGTCAGCGAGTCGACCTTCTTCTTGTCGCGGTCGAGCGCGAGCGCGAAGAACTTCCGCTCGGGGATCCAGAAATCCCGGTTGAAACGTTCCTTCAGCGCCGCGGCTTCGGACTCCAGGCGCGCCGCGTACTCCGGATCCCCCCAGACCTCCCGGGCCAGACGGGCGGCGCGCAGCCTGGCGTCGTACGCGTACCCCTGCAGCTCGCACGTCGCGCGCGGAAGCGGCGCGAGTTCCCCGTCCGCGAAAAGGATCGAGTTCCAGGAATCTTTCCAGCACTGGTTTTCCAGCCCCGTCTCCTTATTGCGACGGTCGTACTCGATGTAGCCATCACCGTCACGATCGCCGTACTCGTCGATCCATTGGATCGCCGCGCGCGCGACTGCCTCGAGCGCCCTGACCGTGTCGTCGTCACCCGTCCATCTCTGGTATTCGTCGAGCAGGATCACGTAGAGCGGCGTCGCGTCGGCGCTCCCGTAGTACGGCGAGTGGGGTCGCTCCTCGAACGCGGTAAGTTCACCCATCCGGGCTTCGTGAAGGATCTTGCCAGGCTCTTCGTCGCGAAAGTCGTTGACGGTGGTGCCCTGCCAACGCCCCAGGGTCTCCAGCGTCGTCCGCCCCAGTTCCGGCACGAACGGCATTGCCTGAAGACTCGTGATGATGCTGTCACGCCCGAACAGCGCCATGAACCAGGGCAATCCGGCGGCCGGAAGTGAACCCTCGGCCAGCGGGGGGAAGTAGCGCAACGCCGCGAGGTCGACCAGACTGCGATGATAGATGTCTTCCAGCGGCTTCCACGAGGACACGAGCCGGGGAGCTTCCGCGAGCCACGTTTCCAGGCTGACTCCGTTGCCGGGACGCGACTTCTCTGAAGTGTGCGAGTGCCTCGGTGTGTCCCGCGGACGGGATTCCGCCCCGCCCCGCACCCGTACCTCCAGGCACGTCATCCAGTTGCCATGGCCGGGAATGCTCACGTGGAACACCAGCCCGTCGTCCGATAGCTCGGCGGTTTCGTTGCTCGCCGAAATCGCCGTCTCCCGGACGAAGCTCTCCCTGCGGTACCCCAGCACGACCACTCCATCCTCGACCCGGCTGTAGTATTCACCCTTCTTCGACAGCCTGTCCTTCACTTCGAAGAGATCCGCGAAGTCCGCGGCCGCTTCAATCCGGATCTCGCAGTCGATCGGCTCTTTGGTATGGTTCAGCAGGATCAGGTCCTCGTGGAATCCCGCCCCCACCGATCGACGTCGAGCCACCGACATCGGCGAATCGACGTACATCGTACCCGTGCCCGGCACGAGGTAGAACTGACTTCTGAAATACTCCACATCATCAACCGAGAGTGGATTCAGCTTCTCTCCGTCAACCGTGAGAATCCAGCGAGACAGGTATCGAGTGTCGGCGTGGAAGAGGCCGTGCGGGTCCGTGGGCGTCGCGTCGATGTCGCCCCTGCGATTCGCGACGACGAAAGTATTTCCCTCGAGGATGCTGATGGTGTCGCCGCCCGCCACGAATGCCTCCAGGGATGCCGGTTCAGGAGTGCCGCGACCGCAGGAGAGCGACCAGCCTCTGCGCGATTCCCAGGTCGCCTTCGATCTCCACGCGGCCCTGGAACATCGCCGTCAACAGATCCCGCTCGCCTCGCAGGATGTGCGCGAGATCGTCCTCGTCGCCGCGGATGGTGCAGTCGGGTTGGCCCCGGTGACCGTTGACGGAGAAGCGCCCGTCGCTCACCTCGAGCGTCCAGTCCTTCCCCTGCTCCGTCTCGATCCGATAGGAGGCGCGCAAACCATTCGCGACACGGGCATCGACGCTGTCACCCAGACGCTCGATCGCCTCCTCCACGCTGTCCATGCGGGTCTCATTTCGTTCGCGGTTTCCGCGGCTTCGATGGGTCGAGCCGGGACCCGGGGAAAGCAATTAGCATGCCGATCGCCAGGGAGGCGCTTGCCGGCCGGACCCGGCATTGCCTGACTGAACAGGTGGTGCTCGGCCTGGGTTGACCCCGGGACGGCCTGTCAGAAACGCCCTGCCCGGGGGCGCCTCAGCTCTCCGCCGCCGGGAGCGCTTCCTTCGGGATGCGCAGCGAGGCCAGCAGCCCGATGATCCCCACGGCGGCCATGAGAACCAGAGCGACGCCATACACCCGCGTGTCGGGCATCGCGGCGGAGACGAGGACAGAGCCCACCAGCGCCGTTCCCAGCGCCGACCCGAGATTGGATACGCTACGCGAAACGCCCGAGATCTCCCCCTGCCGTTCTTCGGGGAATGCCGACTGCACCACATTGACCGACGAGGTCAGCATGACGCCGATTCCGATGCCCATGAGGAGGAGCCCCGGAACGAAAGTCAGGATCGCGGAGGTCTGGTCGACCAGCAGCAGAAGCAGAACGATGCCCAGGATGGTGATCGCGAATCCGGCGCGGATGAGGAGGACCTGTGAGAAGCGACGGGCGAGTCGTCCGGCGACCGACGACGAAGTGAGGATACCCACGGTCGCCGCCGTAAGAATGAGTCCCGTCTCGATCGCGCTGTACCCGCGCGCGGTTTGCAGGAAGACCGAGATAACGAAGAAACTGCCCTGCATGATCAGCCATTGAACGTTCTGGGTCACGAGTCCCATGTTCGATACGCGATTCCGGAAGAGCGCGGGCGCGATGAGCGGTTCCTCGCCCTTTCGCTCGCTGGCTCGGGCGTGGCGGAAGAAGCCGAAGAGGATGAGCGCGCCGAGGGCCATCGTTGGCCAGACCGGCGAGATTCCGCCCTCGGGTATGAGAACGACACCGCCGATCTCGAGCGCTTCCCGCGACCTCCCCCACCCGTACGTTCCGGAGATGAGAATCCCGAGGACGAGGAAGACCAGACCGACGGCGGACAGGATGGTCCCCTTGATGTCGAACTCGGCCGATGATCGATCGTGCGGCCGAGCCGGATACTTTCTGGACATCAGGAGAATACCGCCGACTACCAGGACCTGGGCGACGAAGACGGCTCGCCAGTTGATCGCGCTGATGATCAGCCCGCCGATCAGCGGGCCGGCGGCGGCCCCCAGTCCGGCGGACGCGCTCACCACGCCGAACGCCTTCGCGCGCGACTCCACATCGCCGAACACGACCGTGAGCAGGATGTAGATGGGGGGAATCATGAGCGCCGAGCCGAGCCCCTCGAGAAGCGAGTAGCCCACGATCAGAGTTGGAAGCTGATCGGAGAGCGCCGCGAGCGACGCTCCGGCTCCGTAGATCACCAGCCCCAGGAGCAGGCACTTCTTGCGACCCCATCGATCGCTCAGCTTGCTTCCGGGGATCATGAACGCGGCCATCGTGAGCGTGAACAACGTGATGGCCGTCTGTACCCCGCGTGTATCGGTGCCGAGGTCCCTCGCGATGTCGCTGATCGCCACGTTCATGCTCGAAGCGGCGAAGCTGGCGATGAACTGGGTCAGTGCCAGGGGAAGGATGATGCGGGAGATGGGACCGCCGTCGGCGGTCGCGGCCTTCGCGCCTGTTTCGGTAGCGGTTTTCGGATCGGGCGCGTGTACCCGCTCGGCGGAAGCGGGTGGCGCGTGAGGGCTGTTCCGCCCGGTCCCCGGTGGCCGTCCCCGGTCCGCCGAATCCGACCGCGGCTTCCGCGACATCACCGCCACCCTTTCTCCCGTTCACCGCCCATCCACACGGGTCGAGCGGACCGGCGCCAATGTCATGGATCTCCTCCGCGGCCCGTCGTCGAGCGATGCAATTCGAACGCCATCGGACGCCTCCCCGCGAAGGTCCCTGGCGGGATCACCACGCGGTTCCGAAGACGTCCATGTCCGCTCTCTCGCCGACCCTCCCGGCGGGCACCCGTCTTGCCCTTGAAACCTCCTGGCGCTCCCGGCGAAGGGCTTCGAGCACGGACCTCGGATTCGAGCCGAAGATGGAGACCGGGCGTCGCCGCCGCGAAGCGTGGCCCACGTTGCGCCCAC
>CAZWJE010000104.1:0-8942 GCA_964634395.1 uncultured Gemmatimonas sp.
TCCGACCGCTCTGCCATCATCTCGATGTCGTTCGTCGCTCGCACTCCTTACGGTGAATGGACGCGCGTCACGTGACGCGGTACATTCTTTCCATGATCAAGTCTTTCGCCGACCGGCGGACTCAGGAGCTGTATCTGGCTGGCACGGCGAGGCGGTTTCCATCCGACGTGGCGGCCCGCGCGGCGCGCAAACTGGAGTACGTGCACCTCGCCACCCGCCTGGAGGACCTCAAGGTGCCGCCCGGAAACCGTCTTCATGCGCTGAAGGGAAACCGCCAGGGCCAGTACGCCATCGCGATCAATGATCAATGGCGGATCTGTTTCCGGTTCGTGGACGGAGACGCGTATGACGTGGAGGTCTGTGACTACCATTAGAAGGCGAGGTGAGGCATGAGTATCCCCAACACCCGGACAATGAAGCGGCGGCCCACGCATCCGGGAGAGATGCTGCGGGAGGATTTCCTTCCGGACTTCGGCCTCACGGTGGCCACGCTGGCGGAGGCCATCGGAGTTTCCCGGCAGTCGATCAACGAGCTGCTGCGGGGTCGCCGCGCGTTGAGTCCGGAGATGGCGTTGCGGCTTTCGCGCTTGTTCGGCAACTCTCCGGAGTTCTGGATGAACGCGCAGCGGGCGGTGGATCTGTGGGACGCGGCCCAGGCGATCCGGGAGGACGTGGCGCGCATCAAGCCGTTGCGCGTGGCGTGAGCGTTCCCGGAGGAGGCCCGGAGGGCAGGGTGCTTTTCGAGTGAGCTTGGCGTTCCCGGCCAGCCATCCGGCCAGTCCGCGGCCTGACGTCGCCCATCTCTAAGGTGGCGTCGGTGTGCGCGCGGTCGCCTAACAATTGAGCATGTGGACTCCTCCGGCTTATCAAGGCGCGGGCGGCCTCGTCGCGGTCGGTGACGGGCGCGCCGTCATCTCCGACGATCAACTGCCGCTGGTCATCGACGTAGGCAACGGGCCGCCCCTCCTGCCTGGCTCGTTCGATACAGGCCAGGTCGTCGAAGGCGCATTGAACAATGTTCGTGACCCGCGTCTCCACCTGGCGAGTCACCTCGCGCTCGGCGGCGTTGGTGGTGGCATCCCGAAGCCGTCGAAAGATCTGGCCGTCGGCAGGCTGGGGAAGGACCGACCCCAAGGTGATCGCGGCGACAGCGAGCACGCGTGCGATTGGGGAGATGCGCATGAGGGGCTTCCTCCGTTTGAGTTTACGCTTCTCCCGCTAGGCGCGAAAACCCGGCGTTGCCTGCCAGCGAACGCTCTGCCCCTGCGCGAGAACTGACTGGACCCCGGAATTCGACCTGCTTTCGCCGTTTCATGAAGCTCTCCACCGAACACATCGAACCCCTCCTCGAGGCCTGGACCACCGGCGACGAGAACGCCCGCGACACGCTGCTCGAGCTCGTCTACCCGCACCTGAAGCGCATGGCGAGCGGTAAACTCCGGGGTGAGGCCGTCGGGCATACCCTCGACACCACGGCTCTCGTCCACGAGGCATGCCTCGACCTCCTCGCCGGTGCGCGCCCCAGTTGGCGAGGGCAAGCCCAGTTCTTCGCCTTCATGTCGACGGTGATGCGACGGGTGCTGGTCGATCATGCCCGGAGAAAGGCGGCCGCAAAGCGAGGTGGCGGGTGGGGACGCGTCGAGTTGGCCGACCACCTGGTGGGCAACGGTCCCGTTTCGACAGCCATCCTCGACCTCGAGCGCGCGCTCGATCGGCTGGCTTCGCATTCCCCGCGAATGGCGCGGGTGGCCGAGTGCCGCATCTTCGGCGGGATGAATGACGGAGAGGTGGCGGATGCCCTGGGGGTCTCGGAGCGCACCGCCGCCCGCGAGTGGCAGCGCGGGCGTGCCTGGCTGAAGGTGGCTCTCGAAGAGGAGTAGACATGGAAGAAGATCCGCCGACCGGGAAGCCCGGTCACGGAGAGCGTGCCGATTGGGATCGCTGGGGGGAGATCGATGCGCTGTTCGAGTCCCTCCTCGATCTGGAACCCGGGGATTGGTCCGACGCTCTGGAACGGCGCTCCACCGAACCATCGGTGCGCCGGACAGTGCTTCGCCTGCTGCACGCCACCCGCGATCCCGACAGCTCCGCATCTCTCATCCCTCTGGAGGCCGCCACCGAGGCCCTCGAGGCTCTGGCTCTGCAGCAGCTGCCGGAGGCCATCGGGCCTTTCCGTCCCCTGCGCGAGCTCGGTTCCGGGGGGATGGGGACCGTGTACCTGGCGGAACGGTCCGATGGCGACTTCAGGTTGCGCGTGGCGGTGAAAGTTCTCCGCCGGGGCCTCGACACGGACCATCTTCTGGCCCGGTTCCGGGCGGAGCGCCGCATTCTGGCGGGACTTCGGCACCCCGGGGTGGCCCATCTGCTGGATGGCGGCTCCATGCCCGACGGGCGCCCCTGGCTTGCCATGGAGTACGTGGAGGGTGTGCCCCTCGATACCTGGTGTGCCGGACAGGGACTGGGCGAACGCGACCGGGTTCGGCTGGTTCGCCAGGTCGCCGATGCCGTGCGCGAGGTGCATCGGAACCTGGTGGTGCACCGCGACATCAAGCCCTCGAACGTTCTGGTCACATCGCTGGGCGCGCCCAAGCTGCTCGATTTCGGGATCGCCAAGCTCGTCGCGGGTGGCGATGACCCGACCGACGCCGACGATCGCACCCGCCCGGACCATCGCATCCTCACCCCCCGCTTCGCGGCGCCGGAGCAGCGCGCGGGGCTCCCCGTGACGGCGGCCACCGATGTCTATCAGCTCGGATTCCTGCTCGAGGAGATCCTCAACGGGTCTGGAGTGGGGGATCCGGGCGCGCCCGGTGTGCGCGGCGACCTGCGGCAGGTGATCGCCATGGCCACCCACGAGGACCCGATCAGGCGCTACCGCGATGCCGGGGCACTGGTCGAGGAGCTCGACCGCTGGCTCGAGGGGCGCCCCATCGTTGCGCGCCCGGATACCGTCAGCTACCGCGCCGCACGATTCCTCCAGCGACACCGATGGGTGGCGCCAACGGCGGCGATCCTGGCCATCCTCCTGACGGGCTGGGAGTGGAGCGTCGTGACCGGGGCGGAAGCACTGCGGGCGGAGCGAGACCGGGCTCGCTCCGAGGCGGAACGCGCCAGGCTCGAGCAGCGCCGCGCCGAGAACATCACTGGTTTTCTGGTCGAACTCTTCCGTTCAGCCGATCCGGGAAACGGGGAGCGGGGCGACACCCTCAACGCCCGAACGCTGCTGACCCGGGGCGCCGAACGGATCCGCCAGGGTGACGCCGTGGATCCCGCCGTGAGCGCGAGACTCATGGTGGCCCTGAGCGAGGTGGCCTCGGCACTTGGCATGGTCGCCGAGGCCCACACGTGGTTCGACGACGGCGTGGCGCTCGCCGCGGAGGCCCATGGCGCCAATTCGGGCGAGGTGGCCGGTATCCTCCATGCCGGCGCGAACGCGATGAACAACATGCGGGACTTCGCCCGCGCCGCCGACCGGGCCGCCTCCGCCCTCGAGATCCGACGCGCGATGCCGGAGCTTCCCCACGACAGCCTCGCCGCCACTCTCGGGGTCCTGTCAGGCGCGCTGGCCGAGCTCGACCAGGCTGAAGCGGCTGGCGAGGCGGCTCGCGAGGCGGTGGCACTCCACGAGGCCGGCGGCACCGTTGGAAGCGACGGACACAGGATGGCGCTCGCGCAGCAGGCCTATGCCGCCCGCCGCGCCGGGCAGGACGACGAGGCCGAAGCCCGGTACCGGGAGCTGCTGACGCTCGAGCCGGGCATGGACCCTACCGCACGGCGCGCCCGCGCTGGCGTGCTCAACAACCTGGCCCAGCTCCTGAGGACGCAGGGCCGGCTCTCCGAGGCGGAGGCCCACATGCGAGCTTCGCTGGAGATCATGAAGAAAGAGAGCGATCCGGCCGAAAGGCAGCTGTACGTGGCATTCAACAATCTGTCGAGCGTCCTTGGCCAACTCGAGCGCTGGGACGAAGCCCTTGCGGTGGCGCGCGAGAGTCTCGCCCTCGCGCAGGCCACCTTCCCCGAGAGCCATGCTTCTGTTGCCATGGCGCACAACGTGGTCGCCACGATCTTCGAGTGGCAGGGGCGCACGGCCGAGGGTTACCCGCATCGTGCGAGCGAGATCGAGATCTACACCGTGGCCCTGGGTCCTGGCCACAGCTGGACCACCCGCTCGCGTCTCCGGAACGCGGCAGCCCTCGCCGCGCTGGGCCGCCTCGACGAAGCCCGGGCCGCACTCGACCAGGCCCGGGCGGCGATCCCCCGCATCGACGACGTGTCCGATACGTCGGACCTGGAGGCCTTCGCCCGCGAAGTCGAAGAGACCCTGCGCGAATCGGTGGGGCAAACCGCTACGGCATCCGGCGGTTCGGACCGCGGGGGGTGACAGGTTACACGCCACCCCTCTGCCGGTCGGCTTCCTTCGTCACTCCGCGCACGACGCTTCGCCAAAGCTGTTCAGGCTCCTGAACGTCAGGTGATAGGGCGCCGAGTGGGTCTCCCCTCCCCCGAGCGGTATGAACGCAACCCCGGTCGCGCTTCCCATCACCGCACCCCCGTCGTTGGACGACACGTTAAACGATACGCTGGAAGGCGGATCCTGAGTGTCCCCGGCGCTCCACTGCAGGCCGGTGTACGGCGAGAAGCCGAGCAGAGCCGTCCAGGATCCAGCGCCCTCTTCCGCTTCGGGGCCCAGGGCCTGGATGACACCCAGCAGATCGGATTCCTCATCGTCGGTGAAGGTCATCGTGTAGGCGCTTTGCGCGAAGATTTCCCCAGCGTAGATGTGCGTCGCGATGGCCCCCGACCAGCTTCCCCCGTAAGGGCCCTGGATGTTCATGGTCCAGTAGCACTGTCCGGCCACCGTGACGTTGGCGTACCCTCTCGCGGTCGGATCCTCTACGCTGGTGGCTACCACCAGGTACGACCCCATCCGGGCCGGTGCCGTGAAGCGTCCGTTGGGTCCGATGGCCGACGGCGCGCCGTCGGGATCGTAGGCCGTCCACGTCACATCCGTGTTGTCCGCCCCAATCACGATGGCCTCGAACTGCTGGCTCTCCCCTTCGGCGAGGATGGCGCTTGGTGGGTCGACCATGACGTACACCGCCGAGATCCGGACGGCGGCGCTCCGCGCCGGCGCGCCGGGGGTGTTGCGGGCGCCGCCGATGGCGGTCGAGGTGAAGGTGGCCTGAACGGGGAACTGCTCTGAGGAGGCCGGCGTCCGGATGGCGGCGGCCCAGACCCCTTCTCCGATCTCCGTCGGCCCTTCTTCCCAGGACGCGCCTGCCGAAAGAGTCCACTCGAGCCCGGTGTCGAGGGCGTTTGACACGGTGACCTGCAACTCGACGATTGCGCCGGGTCTCACCGAGGTTTCACTGGTCTGGATATCGATCTCGATGGGGTGGACCGTGACCTCCCGCCTCTGGAATGCGGGGGTGGCCTGCCCGAAGCGGGAGATCGCCGTCTCCACGGTCAGAAGCGCCTCGCCGGGTCGGATGGGCTCGAGGGTCGTGGCGCCGCTGATCTCCACGGCATCGCCGGTGGCGAGGCGACCTCCCGACCAGGGGGCGCCGGTGATGTCGATGTCCGTCCAGACCTCGGGCGGAATCTCCACGTAGCCGCTTTCCGCCACCGGCAGTTGCCCGATCTGCGTGGTGAAGAGCCATCCGGACGCATCGCGCACGAATGTCGATGTCTCGTCGTCGAACCGCTTGACCCATGTGCGATAGGCGTCGGCGCTTCCGGCCAGGTTGAGCAGGAAATCCGCGATGACCTTGTCCAGCTTCCACCCCTCGCTCCGGGCGCTCACGCGCACGTTCGACCAGGTTGCCGGACCCGGGCGGTCCTCCTCGAACTCGGGTATGTCCAGATCGAAGCTGAGGCTGCCTTCCACGAAATGTTTTGGAAGGAGGTTAGCCTGGCCCTCGAGATAGGTCTGATACGCCCAGAGCGCGGAGCCCAGGGCCGCGGTGACTACCGCCCCCTGAGGGCCGGTGACGAGTCCCAGTGCGCCCAGGGTAAGACCATACGCCTGGAGGAGCTCGCCCGTGGCGGTATTCGGGTCGATCTCCCTGGCGGCGGCCCACGCCCGGGTCATGTCGGCGTCCAGTTCGGCGGCACTGGAAATCAGGTTGGCGTGGGCGGGGCCGGTATCGGCTTCGGCCGGGGGATCGGCTATTCGCGGAGCGGCCTGCGCGTCGTCCACCAAAGTCTCGAAGAGGGCCTCCAGCTCCCCGGCCGCGGTCAGGCGGTCCAGGAGTTCCGCATCAAACGCCTCCGCTCCGATCAGTTCGGTGAGGGATGAGGACCCGGCCAGCAGGTCCCGCAGATCCCGGTCGTGGGTAGGATCATCCAGCACGGTCTGGGCGATCGCTGCGGGAAACAGCGAGGGGTCCAGGGCCGTGGGCCAGTCCGCCGCCAGGACTGCCTCGCGCGTGGTGCCGGCCGCCGCGAAGCGCTGATCCAACGCCGCCTGGAACGCGTCCAGCACACCGGCAAATGCGCCCGGCGCTTCGGGGAGGGGGAGCAGGGTCAGGGCAAGTGGTCCGGTGACCCAGTCGTCACCGCGCACGCGGATCTCGAACTCGCCGCCGTCGAGGCCACCATCGGGATGCAGGATCACCATCAGCGCATACTCCGATCCGTCCGGAAGCAGCGGCAGAGTGTATTCGCCCACCGCTTCAGGCCTGGAGGCCCCGGGGATGGCAAGTTCGACATAAAGGTCCGTGCGCCCCGCGGGGAGTCCGTTCAGAACCAGTGGCACGAGTGGCGCGACCTCATTGGAAGAGGCCGTGGGCGCATCCGCCTCAGCGGGTGCCGGCGGTTCAGGATCCGACGGGTCGACGGGGCCGCCGCCGTCTCCGCAGCCGAAAACGAAGAGGACGGCGAGCGCAGGAAGATGACGAAAAGAGATCGAGTACATACTGGAGTTTCCGGATGAGTAGGCCTCCTGGCCACTGCGGATCGCCAGGGCGCGTAGTTCGCGCTTCCCTTCTCAAAGCGGAAAAACCTCCCGCGGTCGGCCACGACGCCGCGGTTCGCGGCCGGACGCCCGACTTGAAATGGAGTTGACCCGATTTCGTGGACTCACGATCCTACGGGATGAAAGGAGTCAACGATGCCAAGAACAAGACCGCCGTATCCGCCGGAATTTCGGGAGCAGATCGTCGAGATGGTCCGGGCGGGGCGGACGCCGGAGGAACTGGCCCGGGAGTTCGAGCCGTCGGTGGAATCGATTCGGCAAGGGCTCGAAGGCGGGGGCCCCGCAGGGTCGGGTGATCTCGCCGTTGTTGGCGAACCTCTACATGCATCGGTTGCTGAGGGCATGGAAGCAGTTCGGCCTCGAGTCCAGGCTTCAGGCGAGGATCATCAATTATGCGGACGATCTTGTGATCGTGAGCCGCGGCAGGGCGAAGGAGGCGCTGGCGTGGTTGAGGTGGATCATCGGGTGGTTGGGTCTCTGTCTGTTCAAGCAGTCTCTGCGGGAGGTGTTGCATCGGGGAAACCAGGCTCCGCTGAAAGAGGTGTTGGAGCAGGTGAACCGGAAGCTGCGCGGCTGGAGCCAGTACTTCAGTATCGGGTCGTTGCAGCGCGCCTGCCGGATTGTGGACCAGTACACCAGGACTCTACCGTGTACGTTTCTGGTGCAACGACACAAGGTCCCCGGGCGGGGGACCCGGCGGTTCAGCGAGGCGTATCTGTACGAGGAGTCAGGACTGATGCGCTTGACAAGTCGCCGGCCGGTGTCGCGCTCGTATGCCTTGGCGTGAAACCAGTCCGAGAGCCGGATGCGGGAAAACCTCACGTCCGGTTCGATGAGCGGGTCTGGAAAACCGCGCTATGGTTGGGCTAGTGAGGCACTCCCAGAGGAAACGGGGAGCAACAGATAGGCCCTACCTACGGTCGCGGCGTCCAGGTTCGACTCTGCCGCCCAATCGTTAGGCGCCCAATCGTGCTGATGCGAAGAGGGCGGTTTACACTATTCGCTTCGCCCTATCGTCAAATGGAATATCGCCTCTCCCGCCGGTCGTGACAGGTCGCTGTCTCGGGGATTCTTGGGAACTCCTCGCATCGCTTCCGCACCTAAGCGCCAAGGAAGCGGGTGCGTTCGCCGATGCTTGGAAGGGACCTGTGCCGCGGATACCAAACGGCAGGACGACGAAACGCTCTACGCAAGGAGTCACGGTGACATGAATCGAGTTCTTCTGCCTGCGGGTGTGTTTAGACGAATCGTACCGGGATTGATGATCACGTTCACCGCGTGCGTCGGCGGGTCAGAAGGGGCCGCTCCGGAGATCGGCTGGGAATCAAACGGGCGCGACGTTCTCGGCACTCGCTACTCTCCCGCGACAGTCATCACCCGCGAGAATGTCTCGCGCCTCGAAGTGGCGTGGACCTATCGAACCGGCGAGATGGAGCCGCGATTCCGGACGACTAGGCCCACTTCGTTCGAAGCTACGCCGTTGGTGAGCGAGGGGGTGATGTACATTGGAACACCGCTCGGGCGGGTCATTGCGCTGGACCCCGCGACGGGTGAAGAGCTCTGGGTGTTCGATCCTGAGATTCGGCGCGACGTCACGTACGGGGATTTCGTGAGCCGCGGCGTCTCGCTGTGGGTCGACGGCCGCGCGGAACCGGGCGACCCGTGCCGGCGCACCGTGTTCGTCGCGAACGCCCAGTCGCAGCTGATCGCGCTGGACGCCGGGACCGGACGCCCCTGCCCCGACTTCGGCGAGGCGGGAAGGGTCGATCTCGTGCAGGGCCTGCGAACCGCCCCATTCGAACCGGCCGCCTACACGGTGACCTCGCCACCCGTGATCGTGAACGACCTGGTGATCACCGGGTCATCGGTCGGCGACAACACGATCCCGGAACTACCCAGCGGGGAGGTGCGGGCGTTCGATGCGCGCACGGGTGTGCTTGCGTGGAGTTGGGATCCGATTCCGCAG
>CAZWJE010000105.1:0-8907 GCA_964634395.1 uncultured Gemmatimonas sp.
TGACCAGTCGCTCACCGAGCGAAACCTGGTAACCGAGTCCCTCCAGCGGGGCCTCGCAATACAGGTGAACGATGACGAGCGGGTTGTAACGCAACGAGGCGACCGCCGCGGCGGAAGCGGGGTGGGACGGGCCGAGAATCCGCGCCGTGGCCGTTGCGGAGGCAGTCAGTACGACCTGCTCCGCCGCCACCGTGCCGCGTGGCCCATCGAGGAGCCAGGTGGCCCCCTGACGGCTCAATGAATCGACCGGAAATTCCACTCGGACGTCCCGCGCGTTGGCGGCCCTCAGCGCCAGTGGGAGCGTCTCCATGCCTTCGCGAAAGGAGCATGCCGGGGGAGGTGTCACCCGCCCCCCCGCTCGCAGGAGGCGCAACGCCAGACTCCGACCCACTCCCATTTCGGAGAGAACATGCCCGAGAGAGAGTCGCATGACCATATCCGCCGGATCGGAAGCATAGAGCCCTCCGTACAGCGGACCCGCGACATTCTCGTACAGGCGACGACCGAGTTTGCGGGTCAGATAACGCGCGACGGATTCATCGGGGTCCGCGCCGGGCATGAACGGTTCCATCATCGCCCGCAACTTCGAGCGCGCCGGAACGATGTTCGAGGTGAGGAACTCGAGGACGGAAAACGGGACCTTCCTGAGACGGCCGGACGCCCAGACGAAGAGCGGCAGGCCCGGCCGCGCGGTGATCAGCTGATCCTGGACGCCAAGCGACTCGACGAGCCGGGAAAAGGCTGGCGTGAGCCGCGTTCGCTGGGGACCCCATTCGAGCAGCGAGTCCTCGACGTAGCCACTGCGAATCACGCCGCCCACGCGATCCGTGGCCTCGAGAACCAGGTGCGGGACGCCCGCCTCCCGGAGCCGATCGGCGAGCGCGAGCCCGGTGATTCCGCCACCGACGATCGCGACGTGGGTATGCTCGGTCATTTGACGAGAAGGAATCGTCCTCGCGCGACGATTCGGGCGCGGAAAGGTCTGATCACGAGACCGATGCCCGGCCCCCGGCCCTTCACGAACCGATCAGCGGCGGGACTCGTAGACACCCACCACGCCGTTCTCGTCGAACGAGACCACATCGTACGGATCCACGTGTCCTGAGGGATGCTCCATCCCCGGAGTTCCGGTGACCATCCCGGGAACCGCGATTCCGGCGACCTTCGGCCGCTCCGTCAGCAGACGCGTCACCACATCGGCGGGTACATGCCCTTCGACGAGATAACCGTCCACCACCCCGAGGTGACAGGAGACCACGTCCGACGGGATACCATGCCGCCTGTGCACTTCCACCAGGTCGTCCTGATAGACCGTCGTGACCGTGTAGCCCGCCTCGCGCATATGGTCGACCCACCCGCCGCAGCATCCACACGTGGGGGTCAGATAGACGGTCATCTCGACATCCCCCGCCGCCGGGGTGACCCCGAGCACGGCCGCCGGGATCGCCGCGTGTCCGGCGTGGGCATCCATGGTGTTCAACGCCTCCGACGCGGCGGACTCCGTCATGGGCGACGCATCCGCGCTCGCGTCCGCGCAGGCCCCGACCACGAGGCCGATCATCAGCGCTCCCGCGAGCGGGCGAAGCCTCATCAGCATTCTTCCCATCATTACTTTTCCCGGTTCAGGATCCCGCATCACACAGGACCAGGCCAACCGCTTCGCGGGCTCGATCACGGTACCCGATCGGCCCGATTCATCCCGTTTCAACTGACACCATTCGTGCAGAGCGTGCCCCTGGTGGGCTTGCACCGACACTGCTGAAGCGCGACCGAAGTCGCGAACCCCGGGTCGATCGCTGACTCGACGAGATCCGCCAGCATCGTCACGAAATCCGGAGCCAGGTAGGGAATCGGGACCCGGTGGAACTCCAGCCCTCGCTCCTCCGCCTGCTCGCGCAACTCCCCGTCCAGTTCGGCGAGCGTCTCCGATTGCTCATGCATGAAAGAGACGGGATCCACGATGACACGGGTCGCTTCGATCGAGTCGATCACCACCTCGATGTCAGGTTGGGTCCACAATACGCCGGGACGGTTGGTATGGTTCTGGAAGCCGATCACGTAGTCCCGGACACCCAGCTCCTCGGCGACGGACGCGCAGAACTCCCGCGTGTACTCCTCGTACCGACTCCCGTCATCCAGGTACCGGATCGGAGTTCCGTGCGCGGAGAAAACCAATCTGGTATCCGGATCGTCCAGGTCCAGCCCTCCCGCGTCGACCACGGCCCTGATCGCGTTGACCCGCGTCGCCAGGTATCGCGGATCACGGTGCCAGCCGCCCAGCTGCCGTCGAGGCACCTCCCACGAGTTCGCCTTGAACCATCGATCGACCTGGTTCAGTGCCGCAACCGTCGTCGACGGACCACAGATCGGATACACCGGAAGCGACACGAGGTACTCCACCCCGGCATCCCTGGCCGCCTCGATCGCGCTCTCCACCGATGGGTCGGTGAACTGCATCCCCACCAGCACGACCGAATCGCGGTGGCGCCTGGACAACTCTTCCTCGAGTGCCGCCGCCTGCTCTCGGGCCTGGGCATGCAGCGGCGAACCCCCGATGTTCTCGTACTCATGGATCAGGCCCGGCGCCCGGTCCTCAGCCAGCCGGCGGCTCCTCGTCCGGATCTCGGCCTCGCTCGCGCCTTCCTGACCCATCAGCGGTGAGTTCAGCGCGAAGATCCGCTCGAGGAACGGGACGACCTCGTCATGAGTCGGATTTTCGGGTTCGCCGAAATTCAGGAGCAGAACACCTATCTTCATCAATCATCCCCTGTTATGAATTATCACCTCACACCATTTCGACTCACCGCGCGGTATACTCATGGACGAAATCCACGACCGCCGCGAGCACCTCGGGGTCTGTCCCGGGCAACAGGCCATGGCCGCAGTTGAAGATATGGCCGGGGCGTCCAGCGACCCGATCGAGCACCGTCCGAGCCCCTTCGATGGCTCTCTGTCGACCGGCGAGGAGCAGCATGGGATCGAGGTTGCCCTGCACGGCCCGGTCTTCGCCGACGATCTTCCAGGCGTCATCGATGGGGATTCGCCAGTCGACTCCGATCACGTCTCCGCCGGATTCGGCCATGAGCGGCAGGAGCGCGGGGTTCCCGGTGAGGAAATTGATGGTCGGCGCGCCGGCCTCGCGAAGCCGGTCGAATATCCGGTACATGTGTGGCAGGACGTACCGATCGTAATCGTCGACGCCGAGGTATCCCGCCCAGGAGTCGAACACCTGGATCGCGGCGGCGCCCGCTTCGAACTGGGCGATACCGAAATCGGCCATATGGTCCGCCCAGAAGGCGGCGAGGCGATTCCAGGCCTCGGGCTCGCGCCACATGAACGTCTTGGTTTCCTCCTGGTTCCGGGATCCGGGCCCCGAGATGAGGTAGGACGAGAGCGTGAATGGAGCACCGACGAAACCGAGGACGGGCACGTCGATTCGTTCCGTAAGCAGGCGGATCTGATCCATGATGAACTTCATCTCGACTCGCGGATCGTGGGGACGCAGCGAGTCGACATCCGCGGGTTCCCGGATCAGGCGGTCGACGACCGGCCCAACACCGGGACGCATCTCCACATGGAAGCCGGCGCCGAAGAACGGGGTCGACAGGTCGTTGTAGAGGACGCACGCGTCCACCGGGAAATACTCCAGGGGAAGCGTGGTGATCAAGGCGGCGGCCTCCGGGTCTCGGAGGATCTCGAACATGCCGGCCTCCGCGCGAAGGTCCCGGTAACGCGGGAGTGCGCGTCCCGCCTGCCTCATGAACCAGACGGGCGTGGCGTCGGCATGCTCGCGACGGATGGCCCTGAGAATTCGATCGTTCATCCGATACCGTTACGGACCCGATTGTTGGCCATCGAAAGATGGGGCGCGAACCGGGTCACTGGCCGTAGGGGAGACTCCTCGAAGCGAGTCAGCGAAACTCCGGGGAATCTGGCCCGAAAACGACAGCGTCGAAAGGCGGGCGCGGTTGGAAGGCGGAGATCGCTCGGGTTCATCGCTCCCGCCCCGTCACGCCGCCGGGCCCGATGACCCGACCATGGCGGGCACGGATCCGGTCGATGGCGGCCGCGAGATCGCGATCACGTGCCTCCTCGAGCGGTGGAACGAGGTCGAGGAGCGCCGCCTGCTCGGGATCCGGGGATCGCTCGAGATTGCTGAGCGAGAGGCCGACGAGCCTGTACTGGCGCGCGGGATGGCCTCGGCGCAGATCTTCGAGAAGCTCCCGCGCGACGGCGTAAACGACCCGATCGGTCTGCACCGGCTCGGCGAGGGTGCGGCCGCGTGATCGGTCGCGGAACTCCGCATCGCGAAGTTTCACCGTGATCGTGCGCGCGAAATAGCCCTGTTTACGGAGTGAGGCGCAGGCATCGACCACCCGCCCGAGGAGGGCGCGTTCGATTTCCACCCTGTCCGATCGGTCGCGGGCGAATGTCGTTTCGCTGGAAACGCTTTTCGACTTCACCCTTTGCGACACGGGTGAGCCGTCGATTCCGCGACAGCGGCGCCAGAGCCAGCGGGCGCGGTCGGGACCCCACCAGGATTCGAGCGTAGCGAGGTCCAGCGCCCGCAGAGCCGACATCGTGGTCACCCCACGCCGGTTCAGATCCGCGAGCAGAGATGGGCCGACTCCGATCAGGTCATCCAGACGCAGACGGCCGACGAACGCGTCCTCCTCGCCGGGCGGCACGATGAACACGCCCGCCGGCTTGGCGAATGAGGTCGCGAGCTTGGCTACGAGCCTGTTCGTTCCGCCCCCGGTCGAGACGTCGAGTCCAGTGGCCTCACGGATCTCGGTCTGGATTCGCCGAGCCGTGGCCTCCAGGGTCTCATCCCGATAGAGCGCTTCGGTGCCCGAGAGGTCCAGGTACGCTTCGTCGACCGACGCCATTCCACCGACCGGCGACCACCTGGGGAGCAGATCGCGAAGTTCCCGGCTTTTGCGCCGGATCATCTCCCCCGGCGTGCGAACCACGATCGCCTCGGGACAGAGGCGGAGCGCGGTGGCCGTCGGCATCGCGCCGCGGACACCGAAGGCGCGACACCCGTAACTCGCGGACGTGACGACGCCCCTCCCCTCCGGGGACCCACCCACGAGGATGAGGGGTTCTCCGGCTAGCCGCTCGGGGTCGGCGAGCACCGCGCACTGGACGAACATCGCGTCGACATCGATGTGCAGGATACGACGGGTCGGAAGAGCTTCCCGCATCCGGATTCCAGTCTCACCGGCACCCGCGCCGCCTCCGGCGCTCATGTCGGCGCCGCCGGCGGCGGCACGATGCCTGACGTGTTTTCGCCATCGAGGCGGATCACGCGCTCCAGGTCGACGAAGAGAAGCGTGCGGGCGCACCGGTCGGCGGGAATCCCGAACATCGTCGCCACCGCCCGCCGATATGCTTCCAACTGCGGGCGATACTCGTCGACGCGGTCGGCGATCACACTGTCTTCGGGTGTTCCGGTCTTGTAATCGAGGACCTCCGCCGCGACGACCCGCCCATTCTCGCGGATCACGACGAGCCTGTCGATCACACCCTCCATGAGTCCGCCGTCCCGCCGTTCCATGAACGGTACCTCGAGTTCGACCTCGGCGGTGAAACGACCGGCGGGGCGGCGCAACGCGGCCGCGATCGGACCGCCTCCCGTCGTCCATCGACGAAAATCCGATATCGCGACGTTCACCCCGTCGTCCGGGAATCCGGGCGCGACACGGGCGGCGATCTCACGAAGTTCATCGTCGCTCGGAACGCCATCCTCGATCCAGCCGATCCGTTCGAACCACGCGTGAACCAACGTGCCGCGCTCCATCGAGACGGCGGCGTCGAGCCTCAGAAGGTTTCGAATATCGGTTGATTCGCGCCGATGCAGTTCGGAGGGAGAAATCCTGCGCCGCGCGCGCGCGCCCCAGTCGATCCGTGCGCGGACCCCGGCTGGCGGGGCGGGTGTCGCGTCTTCCGTGGTTTCCGGCCTGGCGGCCGGATCGAGGAACCACTCCGGTGAGCCAACCGAGAATGCCCTGGTACCCGTGGCGGGCGCCGGGTCCAGCGTGATACCGAGTGACGTCGCGATGAGGGCCGCCGCCGTCACCTTCCTGCTCTCCGCCGCGGCGGCTGAAGGCGCCACGATCGCGTACGTCGCGTATCGAGCTCTCGTCATCGCCACATATAGCCCGCTGAGTTCATCTCGCCACAACGACATCCGATCCTGGAGCCACGCCCGCTCCATCTCCGGGAAATGCGCGCGAATCGCTTCCCCGCCGCCGGGCATGACGGCCTCGGGGCGGCGCGTCGCGGTTCGCTCGGGCCCGACCAACCCGCTCTCCGCTACGTCAGGGCGGGTTTCGTCGAGTCGTAATGGGAGAACTTCGCGCCGGGAGTTCGATTCGATCTTTCGGCTCAGCTCGGGGAGCACGACGATGTCGAACTCGAGCCCTTTCGCCTGGTGGACCGTCATCACCTTCACGTTCGCGGTCGAAGGATCCTCCACCCGCTCCGCTTCCGCGATCCGGACGAAGTCCGCGGGCCGAAGACTCGGCGAGACATCATGACGATGCGCGAGATCGACGAGCTGAGAGAGGCGACGTGCCTCCCGGGCGTCGCACGACGGCGCGAGCTTCATCGCCAGCTGGCCGATGACCGGTCCGTACCCTTCATCCAGCAGACGGTAACGGATCGCCGTCGAGAACCGAGCCCGGGCAAGCGGATCATTCCACGCGGTGAAACCGGTGACCGGACCAAGGGGAGATTCCGCGACCAGGTACGCCGAGATCATGTCACCAGGATGATCCGCGAGGCGCAAGAGCGCGAGCAGTGATTCACAGGCGACGGAATCAGTCAAGGGGTTGCCACCGTGCATGCTCACGGGCACTCCGAGCTTCTTCAGCTCGAGGTAGAGCCGGGCCACCGTCTGGTTGGTCCGGGTGAGGACCCCGATGCTGAAGCCGGGAGCCTCCGCGCGAAGCTGGACCACCCGCTCCGCGGCGTACTTCAGGAGCAATGGCCGGGATGAGTCCTCGTCCTCCGGTCCGTATTCGAGGGTCCCGTATCCCGGCAGATCGTGGTGGGCCCGATGCTCGTCGAAATCCTTCGCCCAGTTCGCCGCCACGGCTTCGCGCCCCGCGCCGTCATGCAGAAGTGGGTTTCCGGCGATCCCCCTGAACACCTGGTTCACGAAGTCGAGCACTTTCTGACTGGACCGGAAGCTGACCGCCAGGCGATCCGCCTCGAGGGAATAGCGGTCGCCGACCGCGTGGACCAGCCCGGGTTCGGCGCCACGCCATGCGTAGATCGACTGCTTGGGGTCCGCCACGATGACCGCGGCCCGACCGTCGTCGGAAAGTACTTCGTCGAGCAGGGGCTCCAGCGCCTCCCACTGGGCGATCGAGGTATCCTGGAACTCATCGAGGAGGATGTGCTGGATCCGACCGTCGAGCCGGTAGTAGAAGTCGGCACGTCCGCCCACGGAGTCATTGCTCCCGGAGCCCACGAGCCGGGTGATATCCCCGAACCGGTAGGCCCCCGTCTCCGCCTGGAGCGCCCGAAACTCGTCCCGGAATGCTCGCGCGAGGTCTCCCACCGCCTCGACCCGATCGGCGAGATCGGCGCGAAGCGCCGCGCGCGCGGCGGGGACGACCACGCCAAGAATCGCCTCGACGAGATCCGCCGGGATCGCCTGACGACTGAAGGTCGGAGCGGGAAGCGCGCAGTTTTTCACCAGCGTCGACCCCAGCAGCTTGACCCACTCCCCTGCCAGGATCTGTTGCGCAAGGTTACCGACCGCGGTCGTCATTGACTTCCCGATCGCCATTCCCGACTGGAGGAGTAGCTCCTCGACTGATCTCGCCAGTTCCGCCGCCTCGGCCGGCGTCGGCCGAGCCGCGACGCCGGCCCGTCTGAATGCTCCCCACGGGTCCGGCCCCTCCCGGGCCAGCGTTTCATCGACATCGAGCCATTCGCGTACGAAGCGGACGAGCCTGTCGTGGACCGATCGACCGGGAGTACCGCGGCCCACGGCGCGCAGATTTCGCAGGAGTCTGCCACGCTCTCCGGATTCCAGGACCTTCGCGACCGCGCGTGAGACGAGTCTGCGTGTCTCCGCCTCGTCCGCGATCCGCCATCCGGTGGGCAGGCCGAGCTCCGTTTCGAAGCTGGAGGCGGCCCCGACCATGAACGCGTCGAGCGTGGAGACGTTCAGGCGATTGAGGTCACGGGCGACACGGGCCAGGATTTCCGCCCACCCGTCGGGATCGGATGGGGCCGGTCGGCCCGGATCGAGCGTCGCATATTGACCGAGTTCCCTCGCCCGCCCCGGGTCCAGTGCCGCCGCCGCCATTCGCTCGAGGACGCGATCGAGGATCTGACCCGCCGCCTTCCGAGTGAAGCTGGAGGCCAGAACGCGCTCGGCGGGCACTCCCGCCGCGAGAAGTCCGATCAAGCGCGAGGAGATCCGGAAAGTCTTTCCCGAGCCGGCGGAGGCCAGGACGAGTTCGCGTGGCGCTTCGGACCCCGTCATTCGCCACTCTCCATCGCGCCGGTGTCGGTGCCGGCACCCTCATCATCGGCGCTCGAAAGGAGACGGTTGCCGAGCAGGGCGTCGAATGCGTCCGCCCAGCCCGATGTGGCGGAGTTCCCGGTGAACGCCACCGACCCGTGTCGAATCGCTCGCACGGCGCGACGTACGGCTTCGTCGGCCTCGGCGAGGTCATGATCGGTCCATTTCGCGATCCCTTCACCGACGCCGTGGACTTCGCGAGGAATCGCGATGTAGCCGAGCGAAACGGTCTCCCCATCGAGACTCAACGGCTCACCGTCCGCATCGCGGATCGCACGGGCGAGGTGGCGATAGAGAGGCAGTTGAGCGTCGACCCACTCTCCCTTGTTCAGGTGGGTCGCCTCCGGCTTCTCGACCGAATT
>CAZWJE010000106.1:0-1777 GCA_964634395.1 uncultured Gemmatimonas sp.
CAACGCGACCTCCTGAACGCCTACTTCTCTCTCGTCACTCGACCCGGATTGTCAACGCACTTCTCAACACTCCCGGCTCAGGCCCCACGGACCCCGCCGTACTCCCACCATCCCCACACCCGGCCACTTCACCAAACCCCCAAGCCGGGCACAGCCTTCTATCCTAACCCCTTCAACCCATCGGGTCAAGAGGGTCTCGCGTTGGCGACATGGTGCGCCGTGGCGAGAGGACATCCATGATAGATTCGCGAGGTCGCGGGGTCAAGGTCAGCGGAGGCCACCCGAAACGAGGATCGAGTCGGCTCGCGAAGCTCGAGGGGTTTCGTTCGCTTCGGTGGCCGGGAGGTCCGCCGTCCGATTCCGGAGCACGATGGATGGTATCGACAACCAGGCCCGGCCGCCGACGATCGCGGATTCGCCGGACGGGGGTGGATATCGCGCGAAAAACCCCGCGACCGTACGAAACGGACGCGGGGCCATCGGATGTACTGAGAAAGGGGTGAGCGACCGGGATCGAACCGGCGACCTCCAGAGCCACAATCTGGCGCTCTAACCGACTGAGCTACGCCCACCATACCACGGGTTCTGGAGCCACGCCCCTCGTTCGCCGTGAACCTCAAAAACTAGTCTCGTGGCGGGGGGGTGTCAATCAGAGGGTCGCGAGGCGTACGGCGGGGAGCGAGGCGCCCGGACCGGAAGACCCGGGCGACCGGGAAGGGCCGGCGTCACGGTGGTCGGCGTCACGGGAGCCAGGGTTCGATCGTCCTGGACGAAGGAGGCGCCGCGCCCGATGGTCGTTTTCCTGAAGGTGCGGGCGCGGGGTCCGCCGCGCCGGGCGGTTCGGTGGTGGTCGGCTGGTTCCGAAAACCGCGAACGATGAGGTAAGACATTGGGGCCGAACGTCATCGGAGGGGGAGGGCCGGGGCATGCGCCAGGGTTTCGAGGACCAACCACCGATTTCCCGAAACACTTGACATCGAATGGTCACGACCGTAGTTACATCTTTGTACGATCTCGGTGACGTCCGGTATCATTTCCGTCCGGCACGATTACGCTCCTCCATCCAGCCCGATCATATCGGGTCAGGTGGAGGTTTGACGCGGACGAAAACCGGCTCGCCTTTTTTTTCGTGACGGCGCGTTTTTCCGGGGGTGACCCGCCCCGTTCGTGATTTTTTTCCGAGATCCACGCGGAAGGAACGGATCGGATGGCTCGCGAAAGCCCTGCTTCCCGCAACTCGAATGCGACCGCCCGGTGTCCAGGGTCGGCCGTGTTTTCGCACATCTCGAAATCACCTCTCGCGGTTTCCCGACATATCGATGAATCCCCCCTGGAGACACGGTCCCCGTTCGAGTACCGACGGGATCGCGGCCTCCTGTTCCCGCGTTTCTTCGCGGCTGAAGGAACGCACTCAATTGTCAGAGGAGGACGGAATGAGAAGACGTCGTAACGCCGTTTTTCGGTTGGCGGCGGCTGCGTTTCTAAGTCTGGCGACGGCTGGACTGGTCGAAGCGCAGACCGGGACGATCTCGGGCCGGGTCGTCGATGGCCGCACGTTGCAGCCCGTTGGGGCCGTGCAGGTATTCACGCCGGACCTGGGCATCGGTGTGTTGAGCCGCTCGGATGGCGGGTTCGTTCTCAATAACGTCCCGGCGGGGACGCATGCGGTACAGGCGCAGCGAATCGGATATCGCACGATTACACAGCAGGTGACGGTGGCCGCGGGTGAGACGGTGACGGCCAACTTCTCGATCATGGAAGACGCGCTCGCGCTCGA
>CAZWJE010000106.1:1877-8857 GCA_964634395.1 uncultured Gemmatimonas sp.
ATGCGTGACGGCCGCCAGGTGTCGAAGCTGGACGACTTCGCGCCGGACCAGATCGAGAGCATCGAGATCATCAAGGGGCCGGCGGCCGCGACGCTGTATGGAACGGAAGCGTCGGCGGGCGTCATCAACATCATCACGAAGAAGGGCGCCTCGGGCGCGCCGCAGTTCGACATTTCGATCCGGACGGGCACCACCTGGCTGGCGAACGCGAGCGAAAAGATCGGTACGTCTTGGGCCAAGACCGATACGGGCGAGTACATCAGCTTCAACATCTGGGAAGCCGAGAAGGCCGCCGGCCGTCAGTTCTTCGATTACGGCCAGCTGGGCACGTACAGCCTGAGCATGCGGGGCGGCACGGACAACATCCGGTACTACCTCTCGGCCGACGTGGACGACAACACCGGTATCGTCGACTATAACTGGGATCGTGGCCTGAGTACCCGGGCGAACGTCACGGTGATTCCGGCGACGCAGGTGAACCTCGACGTGAGCATGGGCTATGTCGGTGGCAAGACGAGCTTCATGCAGCAGTACACGGGGTACGGCGTGTGGGAGCAGGCGCAGTGGGCGAACCCGCTCGGTCAGGATCGAGTTCTTCGCGGATTCCTGCGTTCTCGCCCGGAAGAGATCGCCAACATCGAGGCGATGCGCGAGAACAGCCGCTTCACGATGAGCGGGACGCTGACCTATCAGCCCCGCGACTGGTTCACCCACCGGCTCATCATCGGGACCGACGTGGCGCAGGAGCAGAACTCGATCCTCTTCCCGCGTCATCCGGATGGCTGCGACCACGACTTCACCTGCCTCTCGCTGGGTCAGATCTCGGTCGAGAAGCCGGTGACGCGGTACAGCACATTCGACTACGCCACGAGCCTGCAGTACGGCATCCGGAACGACGACATCAAGTTCACCACCTCGTTCGGCGCGCAGTACTACGACCGGTTCGAGGAAGTGGTCATCGGTAACGGCCTGGTCTTCCCGGCCCCGGAGATCCGGACGCTGGGCGGTGCCGCCTCGACGACCGCCACTTCCCGGCAGGTGCAGAACAAGTCGTTCGGCATGTACCTGCAGCAGGAGTTCAACTATTTCGACCGGATCTTCCTGACGGCGGCGGTCCGCGGCGACGACAACTCGGCGTTCGGCGCGAACTACGAGGCCGCGATCTACCCGAAGGTGTCGGCGACGTGGGTGATGTCGGACGAGGATTTCTGGCAGTGGGATCACATCGTCAACGCCTTCCGCCTGCGCGGCGCCTGGGGTAAGGCGGGCCGTCAGCCGGATTCGTTCGCGGCGGTGACGCTCTTCGCCCCGCAGACCGGACCGGGGGGCCAGCCGGCGGTTACACCGGACCTGCTGGGCAACCCGGACCTGGGCCCGGAAGTGAGCACGGAGCTCGAGGTCGGTTTCGAGGCGGCGTTGTTCGATGACAAGATTTCGACGGAAGTCACCTATTACACGCAGAAGGTGAACGACGCGCTCGTGAACGTGCCGGTGCCATGGTCGTCCGGCTTCCCGGGTTCGCAGTCTCACAACCTGGGCCAGCTCTCGAACTGGGGGTGGGAGTGGGTGACTGACGCCCGGGTGTTCGACTCGCCCAACTTCGCGATCGACGCGGGGTTCGCGGTTTCGGGCAACCAGAACCGCATCGACGACATGGGCGGTCTCGCCGAGACGAACAGCATGCGTGAGGGCTGGAACTTCCCGGCGGTGACGCGACGCATCATCACCAACGCCGAGTTCAACCCCGACGGGACGATCAACGATGCGTCGGTGACGTGCGACGGTGGCACGGGCGAGAACAACTGGGAGCCGGGCGGAGCGGACGTGCGTTGCGCGGCCGCGCCGGTGCTGCGGTATGAGAACGGTTTCGGCATTCCGGTGCACGAGGGCAACTTCAACGCGGCCGTGACGCTCTTCAACAACCTGCGGATCCAGGCGCTCGTCGACTGGCAGGGTGAGCACTACCGGACGCTCACGGACGCGAGCTGCCGGCACACCTGCTTCACCACGTCGGAACTTACGGTCAAGCGCCAGGACAGCCCCTGGGGCGCGGCCGGCGCGATTCCGCTCGCGGGTATGGACGGTAAGGCGTCGAGCACGCCGTACGCGGGCACCTACAACTCGGCGTTCGCTCGGCTTCGCGAGATCAGCGCGTCGTATACCCTTCCGGAGAGTGTCGTGAGCAAGGTCGGCGCGAGCCGGGCGTCGTTGAACCTGGCGGCGCGGAACCTCGGGTTCCTCTACCGGGCGCAGACCGACATCTGGGGTGCCGTGGTCCACGACCCTGAGGCCCGTGGCCTCGCGGGTGGTGGCGCCGAGGGCGGTGGCGGGAACGTGAACCTCGGGTCGAACTCGAACGTTCCTCCGCTGACCAGCTTCCTCGTGACGCTCCGTGCGTCGTTCTGAGGCACGGTGACCCGAGATATCCGACACGATATGATCCCGGACTATAGAGACATGCGAAAGAGAACCAACAGGGGGAACTCCCGCCGACTCGCGATCGCGGTGCTGGCGTTGCCCGCGTTCGCCCTTGGGGCGTGCGAGAACATCATGGAGGTCGAGCTCCCCGGTAACATGACGGAGGGTGACCTGTATACGCCCGGCGCGGCGAATACACTGGTCAATTCGGTGATCGCGGATTTCGAGTGTTCCTACTCGTATTTCACGACGATGTCCTCCGCGATGGAGGACACCTGGATCCGCGCCACCGGCTATTGGGGCGGCTGGGCGGAGTACCAGACCATTCGCCCGGGAGCGGGCGACTGCGCGACCAGCGACACGAGCACCGGTTGGAGCACTGGTTTCCAGAAGTCGCGTACCCTCGCGGAGAAGGCCTACGGACTGCTCGGCGAGTGGGGTTCGGAAGTCACGAACAACCAGCAGCTCGCGGCCACCGCCGCCACGTACGCGGGTCTCGTCTACCAGATCTTCGGTGAGACGTATTGCGAGGTGACGGCGGATGTCGGACCGATCATGAAGGCGGTCGATGGCGGCGTCGTGAACGACGTGTACCAGAATAACGAGGTGCTCGAGGTCGCGGAGAGCTGGTTCGATCGGGCGCTCACCACCATGGGCGGGAGCGACTACTCGATCGTTAGCACCTCGAGCCTGAAGCAACTCGCGCTTCTCGGTCGTGCTCGGGTGCGGCTCGCGACGGGTGACCTCACCGGCGCGGCGGCGGACGCGGCGCAGGTCGAGCCGGGCTTCGTCGCCTACGCGACCCGGGACGCATCCGTTCGTCAGCGGTGGAACTCCACCTATCGGACGTTCGATGGACAGGGGTACGCCGCGGTGGCGCCGGTGTTCTTCGACTTCGACACCGGTGCGCCGATCGAGTTCACCGGCTACCGGAACCTGACCATTTCGAGCGATGGTCTCCAGACCGTCAAGGACGGGGTCCCGGATCCGCGTGTTCCGGTCGATTCCGTGGGTCAGTTCCTGCAGGACGGAATCACCGACAGCTGGGCGCAGCGGAAGTACCTGGGCCTAGATGCCGACGTACCGATCGGTCGGTGGGCCGAGGCGCAGTTGATTCTGGCTGAGGTCGCCGCGGCCACCAACCCGGCCGACGCGGTTCAGTACATCAACGCTGTCCGTGACGCGGAGAACCTGCCGCATTACGCGGGTCCGACCGACGCGGCGACGATCCGCAAGGTGATCATCGAGGAGAAGCGCCGTGAGTTCTTCTTCGAGGGTCGTTTCCTGGCGGAGAAGCTCCGCAAGGACCTCTGGTTCCCGCGTGGCAAGGGATTCGCTCACAAGCAGATGGCGTACGGCAACGCCACCTGCTACGTGATGCCGCTGTCGGAGTACCAGAACAACCCGAACGTGCCGTTCGGTTATGAAGGGCCGGTCGATCGTCTGTAGTCCGGATCTGACCGGGTAGGAATGAGGCCTCTCTGGCGGCGGTATCGCCAGGGAGGCCTCCGAAATTTGGTTCTCTCGTGGATGGGGTCCACGTAGATCCCCCGCCACGTGGGCAACGGTATCGCGGGTTGCTCAGATCATTGATCGAGCCGTTTTCCGAGCTGGAGGTGCGCGGTTTTACGCTCCTGGAAGCCAGGCCATTACGGCATTCCGCCGTACTATCGCGCCCCTCCGCCGATAGGCGTAGCCAGGTCGCGGTGACGAGGTTGGGATATCGGCGACCAAGAAGAGCCCCGCCGCAATTCGCGACGGGGCTCTTGCCTGCTACGATGCGCCGGTCGCGACTCGAACGCGGGACCTACGGCTTAGAAGGCCGATCCAGCCTGAATGACCTAGCTACCTCAGGCTGAAGAAACCCGCTCGGCGCCTACGGATCACCCACGTCCAGCTAAAAGCGTTTCAGCCAGGCTCAAGCCAACCTTTCACCACGAGCTTTCACCAGCCGAGAACCCGGGACATCGGGCCCTCCTCCCCCGCCGACGCATCGGCCGTGAAAGAAGCGCTCAAGCTACCAACGAGCGCCAGAGCGGTCAATCCACGGAGCCGATCGCCTCCACAGCCCACAACGCCGCGGGCCGCTGCTTCGTACTACTCCAGGCGAGTCGGTGGCCCGGCGGCGTATTGGCGCTTCTGGAGGTGGACGGGTAGCTGTGGGAGGAATCGCGGCACCGATAGCTCCGGCGGAGCGCGACGGAGCGGAACGGAGTGGAACGGGGCAGAGCGGAGCGTCGCTCCGTCGCACAACTGAGAGGACGAAACGTGGAGCAGGCTGAGAAGCTGGAGATCGCCACGGGCCCGCGGACAGAGGGGCGGCTGAAGCACCGGACTCTGGGCGAGGCGATCCGGGCCCGGGGAGGGTCGGCGAGCAACGACGAGGTCCGGGACCTGTACCGGCAGGCCATGGGAAGGTCCACCGCGGACCGCGGTGCAGAAGCGGTGCAGGAGGGGGACGCTCCGATGCTCCCGCCCACCCTTCGCGACCTCGTCAGCCGGCTGGAGGTCGGGATCATCTCGCAGCTCGCGACCGCGCGAGCAGAGGAGGCGGAGCGCGCACGCGCAGAGCTGACTCGGGTCCGCACGCCGCACGCGGAGGAGGCAGAGGCACTCAGCCAAGAGCTCGAGTCGCTGCACGCCGAGCTCGATGAAACCGCGGAGGACCTCGCGAATGCCAAGTCGCAGGTCGAGCGCGAGCGCGAGGAGGTCTCCTCACTCCGCGCCGCCGTCGCAGATGCCGAGCAGGCCCGGATGCGCGAGGCGGAACGCGTCCGCACCGAGATTGCGGCGCTCTCCGGCCGCGTCGAAGAGGAGACGCGAGAGCGTCGGACGGCGGAGACCAGCGTCGAGCGGGCGCGCGGAGAGACGGCGGCGGTCACCGCGGACCGAGACGCTGCCCGGCAGCGGCTCGGCGACCTTGAACGGCGACTCCAGGAGGAACGAGACGCCCGCGCGAGGACCGAGGGAGAGCGCGACGCAGCCCGTCAGCAGGCGGAGGTGATGCGGGAATCGGCACTGGAGCTACGTGCTCGTCTCGAGGCGACGGAGGAGATCCAGCGTCAGCTCCAGGCCACCCTGGAGCGACTCGGGCGGCAGAATCGCGGCGCGAAGTCATGACCCTCCAGGAGATGCTGGAGAGCACGCCACCGGGCTGGGCAGCCCTGGTGCGAGAGGCGTGGGAGGTGTGCCAGGGGTACGACCCGCCGCTGAGCGTGTCGGCGGCGAAGCAGAAGTGGGGGGAACTCTGCATCTACATCTCGCCCCGGGACTGGGAGCAGCGGCCCGTCGCATGGGCCGCGGCCCGCCAACGTCTTGATGTCATCAGGGCTCAGAGCCAGCGCACATGCGAAGAGTGCTCCCTCCCGGCGCGACTCGTGGACATCCGTGGATGGTGGTCAGGACTCTGCCCTAAGCACGAGGCGCACCGCCGCCGTGTGCGCTGATACCTCGCTTCCCAACAGCATGGACGGGCGGAAGGCAACGCTTCCCGCCCGTCCACTGTCCGACACACCCCACCACCCCGAGTACACCACTCCCGAATGGCCTGCGGCAGGGCGTCTCAGGCGTCGCTACACCGCCACCGGCTCCGGTTCCCGTGCACGCTCCTCGGCAGCATGGGGAACGGCGGATCGCCGTAGCTCCCACTCGCGCCAGAGTGCGTAGGCCGCCGGGATCACGACCAGCGTGAGCACGGTGGACGAGACCATTCCGCCCACCATCGGCGCGGCGATGCGCTTGGTCACGCTGGCCCCCGTTCCGGTCGCCCAGAGGATCGGCAACAGGCCAAGGATCGTGGTCCCCACCGTCATCAGCTTCGGACGCACCCGCTCCACCGCCCCCTCGATGACCGCCTCGTAGAGGTCGGCGAGGCTCGTGTGGCCGTGGAGCCGTCGCTCCTCCCATGCGTGGTCCAGGTAGAGGAGCATCACCACCGCAGTCTCGGCCGCTACACCGGCAAGGGCGATGAAGCCGATCGCGGTAGCCACCGACCAGTTGTAGTCTAGCAGCCACATGAACACTACGCCGCCAACCAGCGCGAAGGGCAGCGAGAGCATCACCATCAGGCTCTCCCCCACACTGCGGAAGTGCATGTACAGCAGGAGGAAGATGATGAGCAGCGTGGCCGGGACGACGATCTTCATCGTCTCCTGGGCTCTCTGCATGTATTCGTACTGCCCCGACCACTGGAGCGTGTAGCCCTGCGGCAGTGTGACCATCTCCTCCACCATCGCCTTCGCGTCGGCGACGTAGCTGCCGATGTCGCGCCCCTCCACGTCCACGTAGACCCAGGCGGTGGGGAAGGCGCCCTCCGTCTTGATCGCCATGGGACCGCTGACCCGCCGGATGGCGGCCACCTGGCCGAGCGGGATCTGCGCCGCCAATCTGGCGCTCGCCGCGCCCGCGCCCATCCCCGCCATCGCGCCCCCCGTCCCCGACCCCGCCGGATCACCCCGTCGCTCGCCGACCGGGATGAGCAGCTCGGCCAGCTTCTCCGGCTGGTCGCGCAGCTCGTGCGGGTAGCGCAGCCGCACCCCGTAGCGCTCGCGGCCCTCCACCGT
>CAZWJE010000107.1:0-8705 GCA_964634395.1 uncultured Gemmatimonas sp.
TGACTCCATGCCTGGAGAGTAATCCATGTGCCACGAACTCGGCGTCGGCAAGACGTGTCAATCTCGTCACACCCGGGTAACCGATGTGCCCGCGCGCGTCTCGCCGTCCATCCGACTCGCCCCGAGAGGCCGTCGACGCGGATCCACATGTTCGGGACGACCATCTGACGGGCACATGATGCCTTCGGTTGCCATGCCGGGTCCCTCGATATCATTTCCGGAGACGAGGCCGATCCCGAGGGGAATCCCTCGCGACCGTGCGATGCCGATCGCGGGGGGACCGCCTCCGTGCGCAGCGCATCCAGAACCCGGAACGGGAAAATCGCGATGAACGAAGCGCGTGACGGCGCAACGGCCGGCGACGGCGCTCACCTCGAGGGAGATCCGGTGCCTGACGGGCATGAAGTGCCCCCGGAACGCTCGGGCCACGGAGAACACCGCGGCCACGAAAGTCACGAAGACCACAAGAAGCACAAGGAGCACAAGGAGCACAAGGAACGCGTAACGCACAAGGGGCACGAGGGGCACGGGGCGCGCGAGAAACACGGGGGCCACGACGGGCATGGGGGGCACGATGTGCACGCCGGGCACGGCGCGGAGATGTTTCGGCGTCGGTTCTGCCTATCGCTCGCCCTGACGATTCCGACAATCGTCTGGGGTCACATGCTCACGGATTTCACGGGCTTCGTGCCTCCGGCGTTCCCGGGATCCCGCTGGATCTCTCCCCTTTTCGGGACCGCCGTGTTCGTCTACGGCGGCCTCGTGTTCCTGCGCGGCGCGGGCGATGAGCTCCGGAGTCGGCGGCCGGGAATGATGACGCTGATCTCCCTGGCCATCGTCGTCGCCTTCGTGTTCAGCGCCGCCGTGACGCTGGGCTATCCGGGCACTCCGCTCTGGGAAGAGCTGGCGACGCTCGTGACGATCATGCTTCTCGGCCACTGGATCGAGATGCGGTCGATCTCGCGCGCCACGGGAGCCCTGAACGAGCTGGCCAGGCTCCTCCCGGACACCGCCGAACGGATCGTGGACGGTTCGATCGAACGGGTCACGGTCGCCGCACTCGAGGAGGGGGATCGGGTCCTCATCCGCCCGGGCGCGAGCGTCCCGGCGGATGGCGAAGTCCTGGAAGGCCGCGGGTCGATCGACGAGTCGGTGATCACCGGTGAATCGCGCCCGATTGAGAAGCGCCCGGGCGACCGCGTGATCGCCGGGACGGTGAACGGTACCGGGTCCCTCCGGGTGCGGGTGACCGGAACGGGCGACCGGACGGCGCTCGCGGGAATCATGAGGTTGGTCGAGAGCGCGCAGACCTCGCGCTCGCGGGCGCAGGCGCTCGCGGACCGGGCGGCGTTCTGGCTCACGCTGATCGCGATCGGGGCCGGGGGCATCACGCTCGCCGCCTGGCTCCTGCTCGGCGCGGAGGCGTCGTTCGCGATCGAACGGCTCGTCGCGGTGCTCGTGGTCGCGTGTCCACACGCGCTCGGACTCGCCGTGCCGCTGGTGGTCGCGATCTCCACCACGATCGGGGCGAAAGGAGGCCTGCTGGTCCGCGACCGGCGAGGGCTCGAGGAGGCCCGCCTCCTGGACACCGTCGTTTTCGACAAGACGGGAACCCTCACCCTCGGTGAGCATCGGGTCGTAGGCATCGTCACCCTTGAGAAGCTCCCCGGGGAAGAAGCGCTTCGCCTGGCCGCGGCCGTCGAGCGAGACTCCGAACACCCCGTGGCGCGTGCCGTGATGGCGAGCGCCAGGGAAAAAGGAGTCTCTCCGCCGGTGGCGACCGGATTCGAAGCGATCCCGGGACAGGGTGTCCGGGCGGTCGTGGAGGGGCGCGAACTCCAGGTCGGCGGTCCGAATCTCCTGGCGGCGATCCGCGCTCGACCCGGTCCGGCGCTTGGCCGGTTCGCCGACGAGACGGCCGCGCGGGGCCAGGGGACGATCTACCTGGTCGAGGGTGATCGGGTCCTCGCCGCTCTCGCGGTCGCCGACGCGAACCGGCCGGAATCGGCCGAGGCCGTGCGCGCGCTACGGCGCATGGGCATCGAAGTGGTGATGCTGACGGGTGACGCTCGCGCCGTCGCCGAGGGCGTGGCGAAGGAGCTGGGGATCGACACCGTCCTCGCGGAAGTGCTCCCCGATCGAAAAGCGGCCACGATCGAATCGCTGCGGTCGAAGGGGAAGCGCGTCGCGATGGTCGGCGACGGGGTCAATGACGCTCCGGCACTCGTGACCGCCGACGTGGGCGTGGCGATCGGCGCGGGCACCGATGTGGCCGTCGAGGCCGGGGATGTCGTGCTCGTTCGTGACGACCCTCGCGGCGTCGCGCGGATCATCGAACTCTCCCGCGCGACCTATCGAAAGATGGTGCAGAACCTGTGGTGGGCCGCCGGATACAACATCGTGGCGATCCCTCTGGCGGCGGGGGTGCTGTACCCGTGGGGCTTCGTGCTGGACCCGGCCCTCGCGGCGATCCTCATGTCCGCGAGCACGGTGATCGTGGCGCTCAACGCGCAGCTGTTACGTCGTGTTATCATCGAATAATGGCCGGATGTCGCCGGCGGACTGATGATCGCGCGGGGCCATCCCCGCGCGCCGCTGACTCACGCTTCCACGGAGTAGTATTCCTTCGTGTACTTCCCCTCCCCGTAGCGCTGTCCGATCGCGTCCGGATCGTTGAGCACGAAGCCGAGGACGGTCGCGCCGACGACCTGGATTTGCGCCACCGCCTGGCGAGCCGCCTCGCGCGGCGTGCGGCCGGCGCGGGCGACGAGCAGAACTCCGTCCGTGTACGGCGCGATCGCCGACGCGTCCGCCGTGAGCAGTGTCGGCGAGGTGTCGAGGATGAGCAGGTCGCATCGTTCGCGGAGGCTCTGGATCGCCCGTCGCCCCCGGGGACCGCTCAGCATCTCGCCCGCCCGCTCGTCGAACGCGCCACGCGTAAGGAGCGAAAGGTTCTCGATCGGGGTCGCCTGGACCACCTTGTCGACCGTCTCGGTACCCAGGATCACTTCGCTGAGCCCGGGCCCGACCAGGAGATTGAAGAACGTATGCAGCCGCGGACGACGAAGGTCGCAATCCACGAGGAGCACCTTCTTCCCCTGCCGCGCGAACGCCACGGCGAGGTTGACGGCGGTCGTGGTCTTCCCGTCACCCATCCCGGCGCTCGTCACGACGATCGAGCGAAGGGCCTGATCCGTTCGGAGGTAGATCAGATTCGTCCGCAGCATCCGGTACGCCTCCGCCGCGAGCGAATGGAACTCGCGCAGCTCGGGACTCACCGACATCGAGTTGTCGGTGCCGGTGAGGGCGGGCGAATAGTTCTTCAGGCTGGTGGAACCCCGTCCGGCATCCTTCCCCGCGGAAGGGATGCGGGGGATCACGGCGAGACCGGGAACGTTCAGGATCGTCTCGAGTTCGGCGCGGCCGCGGACCGACGTGTCCCTGGCCTCGAGCGCGAGCGCACCTCCGGTTCCCAGCAGCAATCCCAGAAGGAGCGACATCCCGAGAACCAGCGACCGGTCGTCGATCAGCACGTCCGTCGTGAACGTCGCCAGGTCGAGGATCTCGGCCCGCGCCGGTCCGCCCGGCCCCATCCGCGCGAGCTGCAATTCATTGCGGACCGAAGCGACCACGGATTGCGCCGCCCCGAGTTCCCCCCGGAGAAACTCCTCTTCACCGCCACTGACCGGACCCGAGCCGGCCGCGCCGTAGAGTTCGGTCAACCGTGAGTTCACGGACGCGAGTTCGGCCGCGATCCGCGCCACCTCGTCGGCCACGGCCCGCACGATCACGTCGCGAGCCGTCGCGATGCTCCGCGCGAGGCGCGAGACCTCGGCGTCCGTCTCGCCCAGGCCGCTCGCCCGCAGGCGGGCGTGCTCCAGCCGGCGCGCGTTGAGATCCGAGACGAGTGGATCGAATCGCGGGTTGCCGACCATCGCGGGCAGGGCGGTCAGGACCGCGATCTCCGCGTCGACCCGGTCCGCTCCGGCGCCTTCGACCCGCGAAAGAAAGCTGGCGTAGGCGCGCCGCTGATCATCGAGCCGCCGCCATTGCGCTTCCAGCGCGGAAACACTTGCCTGGTCGGCGCTCGGGCCCGGCGGCGCCAGGTCGGCCCCGGCTCCGCCATAGGTCCGCAGGAGTTCCTGGATCCTGTCGACTTCCGCTTCCGCTTCGGCGAGCCGCCGCTCGATCTCGAGGATCTCGCTCCGCCCGCTCACCCCGGCCGCCGTCCGGATGGCGTAATCCTCATAGGCCCGGGCGATTTCGTTCACCACGAGCAGCGCCCGGTCCTCGTCCGGATCGCGATACGAGACGTCCATGATGTCCGTCTCCGCGCGGACCTCGGCGGAGAGGCGAGCCGTGATGCGTTCTATCGCCTCGCGCTGGGGCAGCAGGCTCGCCGTCGCGGACGCCGGGCCCGCCGGGCGACCGTCGAGGACGAAGCTCACGGCGCCGGCCGTCACGGGCACACCGTAACGACCGCTCCGCTCGCCGCCGCCGCTGGAAACCTGGAAGCCGTCCGCCTGGAAAGTGAACGAGAAGGTGTCGGTCGCGGCCACGCCGGCGGTGACGCCAACGTCCTTCAACAGGTAGAAGGGAAGGTCCGGCGACGGCCAGAAGCGAAGAGAGTTGGCGTCCACCACCGCACCGACGAGCGTTTCCCCGCGGACGATGTGCGTCTGCGCGAGCATCGCGGTAACGTCCACCATCTCCGTCGGGAGTCCCATCTCGTCGGCGTCCGGCGGGCGAACGTTCCCGACGCGAATGACGGCGGTCGCTTCCCGTAGATCTTCGGCGGGCGGCGCGACGAACCATCCGACCGCGGTCGACGCCACGGTCGTGAGCACGATGAGAGGCCAGCGACGTCCGACCGCGCGCAGCCGCCGCGCGACGCGCGCACCTCGCGTTTCTTCCTGCCTCGGGAAGTAGCCGGCGGGATCGGGCTCGTGGAGCTCCAGGTGCCGGTGGTTCAATGCGTTGCCTCGGGCCATCGTACGATCCGGGTATACCGCGGGCCGGCGATCCGCCGGTGGTCACATGATACCACCGGATCCAGGGGAGGTTGCGCCGAGACGACGCGAGGAACTCCCGCCAGCGACCCTTCTAGAACTGGTCCATGAGCGCCAGTACGAGCAGGATGACGGGGATGATGATCGTCGTGCTCCATCGCGCGATACTCGATCCGGCCCCTTCGCGGAGCGTCGGCACGACGACGTGATCGCCCGCCTGCACACTCATCTGATCGAGGGTTCGCCCCTCCACGATCGCCCGCTGAAGCGATTCCGGATCCCAGATCACCTGGTCGCCCCGCTCGATGCGAATTCGCGGGATGTCGGCCGCGCCCGTCGCGCCTCCCGACGCGGTCAGGATCTCGGAGAACACCATCGTCGTCGGAACGACCTTGTATCCCGCCGACAGGATCTGGCCCGAGACGAGAACCCGGATCGACGAACGCGCCGTCAACACCGGATCTCGGAGGTACCGCGAGAGCTCCTGGCGAAGATGCTCCTGGAGTTCAGAGCGCAGGACCCCGACGAGCGAAACCGTGCCGATCGTCGGCAGCTGGAGAACCGGTCCCGCCTCGACGGTGAAGACGGCGGTAAGCGTCGGCTCACCTTCGACGGACAGGGTGACCTGGTCACCGATCTGGAAGTCGCCCGCTTCGAGCCGTCGACGAATCAGCGCGGCGTCGGTTCGAGCACGCTCCCGGATCGTCCCGCTATAAGCGCTCGATTGCGCCACTTCCTCATAGCTGGTCAGGAGAGAATCGAGCTGTATGCGCGTCACCTCCAGGCTGGGGCCGACCTGCGCGCGCGCGGGAGCCGTGACGGCGCACACCGCCAGAACGATGATCGGCAGAACGAATCTCATGAGACCGGATATTGGTTTGGGAATCAACCCCTCTTCATCCGCGGAGTATCGGCGCGGACGTGTCAAGGTCGAATTGGAACGGAACAGAATCGGACGGGAAACCCGGCGCGTGGCCGCACCCGGCTGTGGCTCGTTCGCTACGAGGCGTCGCGCGCTCACTTCACTCCCATCAGCGCCGGGCATGGCCCTCGACCCCGCTCCGGCCGCGCCGCGCGGAGCCTCCGATCCACGGGATCGATGAGCAATGACGGTGGTTAGGCGCCGCTCCCCGTCGTGCTCGCGAGCACGCGAGCGCGGGATCCTCGTGCCGCGCCACGAGACGCACCAGTTCTTGCAATCAACCCTGCCTCGACTCAATCCGAGCCAATCGCCGATCACGAATCCTCCGTTCGCGTTTCACTGATCAATTGACAGCCATGATGATGAGCTCGATCCTGACGATTGAGCCCGATTTCTCTCGGCAGCCGCCGCGTGTGCTTCTCGTGAGCGCCGACGCCCGGGGCCGCGCGATTCGCGAGGCACTGGAGCCCTACCTGTTCGATCTCCGTTCGACGAGCCCGGGCGGCGAGGGGCACGAGTCGCTCCGCGAATGGAAGCCGGAAACCGTGATTATCGACGCGGATGCCGGATTCCCGCTCGCCGAGGTGGTAGCCGAACTGCGGCGGGAAGGTTTCGGCCGGGAGTATCCGGTGATCGTCGTCAGCGAATCCGCCGCTGATCCGCCGACGCGGCTCGAAGCACTCCGCGTCGGGGCCTGGGAATGCCTGCACCCGTCGGCGTCCGGCGAGGAGCTGGCGCTGAAGATCAAGGCGTTTCTCGCCGCCTCCCGCGCCGCCGCGACCGCCCGCCAGCACGCGCTCGTGGACGAGGCTTCCGGCCTCTACAACCTCCAGGGGATCCTGCGCTGGGCGCGCGAGCTCAGCAACACCGCCCGCCGGTACAATCGTCCATTCGGCTGCGCGGTGTTCGCGTCCGTGGACGAAACCCGCGACCGTCGCGAGTCCCGGGAAGATCAGTCGCGGCGCATCGCGCTTCATCTGACGAGGCTGGGGCGGGGGTCCGACATCGTCGGCCGGATCAGCGCGAACGAATACGTCGTGCTGGCCCCGGACGCGGATCCCGTCGGGATCATCGAGATGGCCCATCGTTTCGTGCGCGAGAGCACCGAAGAACAGGACGCGAGCATCCGGTTGCGGGCCGGATGCTCGGCCGTCTCGAACCTGGCGATGGAGTCGGTGGAGCCCGCGGAGATGATCACGTATGCGACGCTCGCGCTCGGGCGCGCACGCGCGCCAGGATTCAACGTCGTGGAGTTCTTCGTCGGAGAAAACCAGGGCACGGCCAACTGATCCACGGGCGTCCGCGCTGTACGTCAGCGCGGCTCGCCCACCAGCAGCCTCACGTCCTCCGCGCTGTCCGCGATCTCGTAACCCGGGATGTACGAGTAGTAACGGTACGCGCCGGCCATGGTCGGTGTGGCGTTGAGCACGGCGCCCAGCATGCGGATCGGCAGACGGTCCAGCATGGCCAGCTTCGCGTTGGCGAGCGAACGGTCGGTCGTACCGGTCCGCAGCACCATCATCATGTTGCGCGTGAGCGTTCCGAGCACGAACGCGTCGACTCCGGCACCGAGTGGCGGACTGTCGATGAGGATCGTCTCGAAACGCGGCGTCAGCTCGAGCAGCAGTTCACCCATGGCCGGCGACCCGAGCAGTTCCGGCCCATCCGTTCGTCTCGTCCCGGCGGGGATGAGGTACACGTTCGGAACGCTCGTCTCGACGATGACCTGACCGAGCGTCACGTCCCCGGCGAGGTAGTCGGTAAGGCCCGGGGTCCGTTCCGTGTCGAGCCGCCGGTGAAGGGTCCCTCGGCGAATATCTCCGTCGATCAGGAGCGTGCGCTTCCCGCCATCCGCGAACGCGAGCGCCAGATTCGAGCTGACGAACGACTTCCCGTCACCCGCGCTCGGACTGGTGATCGTCACCGTAACCGTTCCCGCCGCTCCATGCGCGTGAAGCAGATTCATGCGGATCTCGCGGAACGCTTCTGATGCCTGGATCGTGGCCTTCGCGCTCGACTTCGAGCCCAGCCGCCGGATGAACGGCAGCACGCCGAGAACGGAGAGGCCCATTCCGTTCGTAACCTCTTCGGGATAGCGAACTCGCGGGTCGAAACGGTCGGCGAGGAAGACACCGACCACGGCCAGACCGAGGCTGCCCACCACCCCCAGCAGGAACACCAGGAGCTGTCGGTTGCTCGTCGGACCCGTGGGCGCCACGGCGGGGTCGAGTACGCGGATGTCGGGGATCGTGCTCGCCGCCGCGACCCGCGCCTGCTCGTGACGTTCCTCCAGCATCCCGTACAGGTCCCCGGCGATGACCACCTGGCGCTGCAGCCGGGCAAGCTCCAGCTGACGCGAGGGGACCGCCCGCAACTGAGCGGACGCCGTTTCCACGCGCCCGGCGAGATCCGCCTCGCGGTCGGCGAGCTGCACGACCAGCTGATTGGCGAGCCGCGGAATCGTGGTCGTCTCCAGGTCGCTGATCGTGCGATCCACGCGGGCCACGGACGGGTGGTCCGGGGTATAACGATCCAGAAGCGCGCGCCTCTCCGCCTTGCGGGCCTGGTACTCCTCGAGCGCCACTCGCAGATCACCCGAAGTCTGCACGGACTCGATCATGGCCAGCGCGTCGAGTGGCAGACCGTTCGACCGTGCCTCACCCAGGATCCGCTCGATCGAGGCGCGGTCACCCCGAAAGCGATCCAGATCCAGCTGCATCGTGAAATAGCGCGCGCTGACGGGGTCTCCACCGCCGACCGCCGCACCGCCACCG
>CAZWJE010000108.1:0-8432 GCA_964634395.1 uncultured Gemmatimonas sp.
CGGGCGAGCCGACCGGAAGGGGAAGCGGGTCGACCGGAATCGATCGATGCGGCGATCGGTGGCTTGAAAGCGGACGGTTTCGGGATCGCGGCCGTGACCGAGCTGCTCGCGGGGCTGGAGATCGAACCGACGCTGACCGCTCATCCCACCGAAGTCCGCCGGCGTACGATTCTCGACAAACAGCGAGAGATCTCGCGAATCCTCACCGCGCTCGATGGCGCGCCGACCCCCGCGGAGTACAGCGACCTGCTGGACTCTCTGCATACGCAGATCTCGCTGCTTTTCGCGACCGACGAAGTGCGCTCCGAGCGGCCGACGGTCGCCGACGAGGTCGATCAGGGACTCTACTTCCTGGCCGACACGATCTGGGAGATGATCCCCCGGATCCACCGTGACGTGCGTCGCGCCGTCCAGCGCCATTATGGCGAGACGATCGAACCACCGTCATTCCTGCGTTATCGCTCCTGGATCGGCGGAGATCGTGACGGCAACCCGGGCGTGACGCCGGCGGTGACTCGTGACACGCTCCGCGCCCTGCGCGAGACGGCGCTGCACAAGCAATGGGAGGAACTGCGGGTGCTGCGCCGGGAGCTGAGCATCTCCGCGCGTCGCGCGCCCGTTCCGGACGAGATGCTGCGGTCGGTCGATGAGGACGTGGCCGGGCTGACGCTTCCCGAGTCACGACTCCGGCAGTACCGTCACGAACCCTACCGGCTGAAGATCACCTGCATGATGGAGCGGATCGAGGCGCTCCTCGCGCCCGCCGGGGCTGAGCGGTCCGACGGGCTGGCGCCGTATGACGAGGCCGGATTCCTCGCCGACCTGGACCTGATCGACCGCTCACTGAGGAGGAGTGGGTTCGCCGACGCGGCCGATCGGGGGCGGCTCGCACGGGTTCGCGTCCTCGCGCGTGCCGCTGGCTTTCACCTGGCCGCGCTCGACATCCGTCAGCACAGCCGCGTTCACGAGGAAGCCGTCGCGGACCTGCTGAAGCTCGCGGGCGTGGAAGCGGATTACGCCGCCCTGCCTGAGGAACGCAGGGTCTCGCTGCTCGCCGCCGAGCTCGGGAATCCGCGGCCGCTCCTGCCGCGCGAGTTCGATCTCCCGCCGACCACGCGGGAGACGGTCGAGACCTTCGGGGTCATCGCGGAGGCACTCGCGCGAGAGCCCGGCTCGATCGGGTCGTATATCGTCAGTATGACGCATTCGGTGAGCGACCTTCTCGAGCCGATGCTGCTCGCGAAGGAAGTCGGTCTCTGGCGCCCGGGTGTCGGAGCTCCTATCGACTTCGTTCCTCTTTTCGAGACGATCGAAGACCTCGAGCACGCTGACGACCTGATGCGACGGGTCTTCGCCGAGCCCGTCTGCCGGCGGCAGCTCGAGGGGAGGGGCGGTTTCCAGGAGATCATGCTCGGCTACTCCGACAGCAACAAGGATGGGGGCTACTGGATGGCGAACTGGGCGCTGCACCGTGCGCAGGAGCGGCTGGGCCGGGCGTGCGATGAGGCCGGCGTCCGGTTCACGATCTTCCATGGCCGCGGCGGGACGGTGGGACGGGGCGGGGGCCGCGCGGGGAACGCGATCCTCGCCCTGCCGCCCGAGGCGCGGAACGGCCGGATCCGCCTCACCGAACAGGGGGAGGTGATCTCCTTCCGCTACGCCCTGACGGAGATCGCGCATCGTCACGTCGAGCAGATCGTGAACGCGGTGATCCTTGGGCGAGCTCGTCAGGGCGGAAGAGGAGCGGTCGCGGGTGAAGAGCTGATGGTCGAGGTCGCCGAACGTTCGATGCGGGCGTACCGCGCGCTGATCGATTCTCCTGAACTCTGGCCCTGGTATATCCGGATCACCCCGATCGAGCAGATCAGCCAGCTCCCGATCGCCTCCCGGCCGGTTTCGCGCGGGTCCGCGTCGGAGGTGAACTTCGAGAGTCTGCGCGCGATCCCCTGGGTGTTCGCCTGGACACAGGTGCGCTATCTCATCCCCGGCTGGTACGGCGTCGGAACGGCGTTACATGAGGTGATGGAGGCGCGCGAGGACGCCGAAACTACCCTGCGGACGTTCTATCGCGAGTGGGATTTCTTTCGCGCGGTCGTCGACAACGCGACCCGCGAGATGGCGCGCGCGCGTCTCGCGATCGCGCGCCAGTACGCCGCCACGCTCGATCCGGATCCCGAGGTCTCCGGCCGACTGCACGCCCGGATCGCCGAGGAATTCGAGCGGACGCGCGACGCGATCCTCCGTATTACGGGCCGGGACGAACTGCTCGAGGAGAACCCCGTGATCAGGAAGTCGATCGCTCTTCGCAATCCCTACACGGACGTTCTGAACCTCCTGCAGATCGAGTTGCTCCGCCGCTGGCGCGCCGCCCCCGACGAAGGCCGTGAAGCGCTGGGGACGTCGCTGTTCCTGAGCGTGAACGGAATCGCCGCCGCGATGCAGAGTACCGGCTGAAGGGATCGGAACGTCACTTGCGAGTCGCGCCCCGTCGCGCCGATTGACACGCTTTCGGCCCCCCGTTAACATACGGGTGCGTGTGGCTGTCGCCGCGCGCCGCGGCGATTTATCGCGATTGCTCCGCGTTAGAAATGTGCTAAACCGCCGAGGGGTCCCTCGCGGCAGCAATCGCCCGGGGGACCCTTTTCGCGTTCGCGGCCGGGGTGCCCACTCACCTGGCTTCGGCGCCACCGCCGGCCAACAGAACGAGAGAACGACCGATGAGCGTTGTGGAAACAGACCTCTGCGAGATGCTGACCTCGACCTACACCTTCACGTCGGAGTCGGTCTCCGAGGGTCATCCGGACAAGGTCTGTGATTACATCGCGGATTCGATCCTCGACGCCCACCTCGAGGTCGATCCGGCGAGCCGGGTCGCGTGTGAGGTGCTCGCCAAGGAAGATCACGTCATCCTCGCTGGCGAGATCACCTCCTCGGCGGCGATCGACTACGACCGGGTCGTGCGCCGAGCGATCGAGGAGATCGGCTACGTCGATCCCGACCAGGTCTTCCGTGCCGACAACGTCAAGATCCTTTCGTTCCTCAGCCAGCAGGCTCGGGAAATCTCCCAGGGGGTGACCGCGGCGACTTCGCTCTCGGGCGACCAGGGCGCGGGCGACCAGGGGATCATGTTCGGGTACGCGACAGACGAGACCCCCGAGCTGATGCCACTCCCGATCCTCCTCGCCCACCGCCTCTCCGCCTCTCTCGCCGACCTCCGCAAGCACGGCGGAGTCGACTGGCTCCGCCCCGACGCGAAAACACAGGTCTCCGTCGCCTATGAGGACAATCGCCCGGTGCGAATCACGGACGTGCTGATCTCCACGCAGCACACCGAGTCGGTGCGGCGGGAGGAGATCGCGGTGTTCCTGAATTCGGAGGTCATCCCCCAGTGCGTCGACGGCTGGGAGAGCGACGATCTGCGGGTGCTGGTGAATCCGACGGGCAGCTTCGTGCAGGGCGGTCCGTCCGCTGACGCGGGCGTGACGGGCCGCAAGATCATCGTCGACACCTACGGCGGGATGGGCCGGCACGGCGGTGGTGCGTTCAGCGGGAAGGACCCTTCGAAGGTGGATCGCAGCGGGGCGTACTTCTGCCGGTACGTGGCGCGCCAGGTGGTGCTGAACGGATTCGCCCGGAAGGCCGAGGTCCAGGTCGCGTACGCGATCGGCGTGGCCCGGCCAATTTCCGTGAAGGTCGATACCTTCGGAACCGGCGACGAGTGCGCTGCCGCCGATTTCGTGAAGCGGGAGTTCGATTTCCGCCCGCGCGCGATCATCGAACGGCTCGACCTGCTCCAGCCGATCTATCGGCGCACCACGAATTACGGCCACTTCGGGAAGCCGGATCTGCCCTGGGAGGTGTGACGGGTCGCCACAAAGGGCACAAGAAGCACAAAAGGCACAAGAAGCACTCCGTTATCATCTCACGATGGGTCGGTTCGCGACTCGAACCAGCAGGAGGCTGGTGTCGGGGGTGATTCCGGGGAGCCGGATCGACAAGGACGCACCCATTGCAACGGATGGCGTCGATGGCGGATGATTGTAGGTCACGGGTTTCCGCCTACCTTTTCTTCTGCATCGCCACCAGCGGCGGTATCGGCGAACTGCATTCGCAAACCATAACGGGAACGATCGTCGAGGGACGATCCGCGCGTCCCGCGATCGGCGTGGAGGTGCTCGCGAGTGTCGATGATATGATCGTCGCAAGGACCATCAGCGACGAAATTGGCGCTTTCGCGGTACGCCTCGATGATTCCGTGTTGCCGCGCTCGATCGTACGTGAATCGGTTTCGGTCACGCTGACCTTTAGCCGGCCGGGGTCCGAAAGGCGTGATACGGTCCTCGAACTTCGGAGGAGGGACGAAGTCTCGCTGACGGTCTCCTTGGGAGAAGCCGTTGTGGAGATGGACCCCATTACTGTCGTCGTACGTCGGCGACGCCTCGACCCCAGGGCGTCGGTCCCCGGGTTATACTCGCGAAGAGAAGTTCTGCCGCGGGTCGGATCGAGTCGAGTGTTTGTACGTGGTGATCCGGAGCTCGAGAGCGTGTCGTCGGTCGGACAGCTACTGGACCGGTGGCTGCAGATCGGGTCGATCTCGCGAGGTCGGTGTGTTGTTTGGTTCGTGAACGGGGTCCCGCAGTGGTCGGGGCGTAGGCAACCGCCGGGATCTTCGCAAGCGCCGGTCGACGAGGCAGCCAACTACGTTCGAGCGATGTCCCCGAAGGCTCTCGAGGGCGTGGAGTATTATCGGGATTTCACCTTGGCTCCTCTGGAGTATCATGCGAAGGGTTGCTGGGAAGCAGGGGCCCAGTACTCGATCATCGCCGTCTGGCTTCGGACGACTCCCGAGCAGTGAATCGGCGGACGGAAGAAGTACCGGCGGAATGGAGTTCGTTCGCTACCGGGGGCGAACGGGGCGAAGCACCCAGCGTCGAACGAACGCTCTGTCGCATATCGGTGTTTCCCCTGTCCCTTGCCGCGCCAGATCCGGAGAAACTTGCGGCTCACCTCCGATCCGCAAGCGCCGCTTCCTGGCGATGTTGTGTCCCGTCGAAAGTCAGGGCCACTGGTGCGTCGTCGACGTACGTCTCCAGGTTCACGGGCCGCTTCCAGAGGGCTTGCAGGTTCTCCAGTGTCTCGGCCGCCTCGTCCATCTTGAGTGGCACACCCTCATAGCGGTGGATGAGGAGCAGTTCGCCGCGGTTCAGGTAGTTGGCGTCGACCAGGTCGATCGTCGGCTGCCCGAAGTTGGTGAGCATGAAGAGCAGCTTCTCCTTCACGGCCGCGAAATCGCGGTCGCTGATCACGTAGGTCCTCGTCCGTTCGTCATACTCCCAGGTGAAGAGTCCGTGGCGACGGACGAACTCGGGGGTCAGAAACTCGTCGATGAAGGTCACGTCGTTATAGAACCGGCGGACCTCGAAGATCTTCTCCTGGCCCCGCATCGCGCCGGTGTCCCAGCCGGCCCGCGCGCGGGTGTCCGTGCACGCATCCCATTCGGGTCCGTGCCGGCCCTTGTTCCACCGCTCTTCGATGTCGCGCCAGAGTTCGATTCCGACCTTGTAGGGGTTCAGCCGTCCCGGCCCGCTCGCCATCGTCCCTGAGTGGTGATCCGCGTAATCGAGAAGCTCGGAGGGGTCCAGAAGCTTCTCGGTCATCAACCGGGAGTGCCAGTAGGAGGCCCATCCCTCGTTCATGATTTTCGTGCGGCCCTGGGGCGCGAAGTAGTAGGCTTCCTCGCGCACGATCCCCAGGACGTCACGCTCCCAGCGGGCGAGCGGCGCGTGTTCCAGAAGGAAGCCCAGGACGTCGCGCGTGGGGCGTTCCGGGAGTGATCGAGGCACCGGCCGTGACGCGGCCACCAGCCGCTCGCGTTCCGCTTCGATCACTTCCGGCGGGTTGATGAACGGATCCATGTACTCCTTGGAGCGGAGCCGCCAGGGCTCGCGAAGCGCATCCCCATCGTCGTCGTCTTCGTACCGACCGGGAGCGTGCGCGACCGCGTCCGCCGAGAGCGCGGAGTAGTCGATCAGGTTCTCGAGCGAGAGGCACCGGTCGAGAAACGACTCCACGGTCTCGACCCCTTCGCGCTCCATGTATCGGCGCACGCGAGAGGCGTGGTTCGCCATCTCGTCGAGCATCTTCCGGTTCGTCCCCGCGAACATGAAGTTATGCTTGAAGAAGTCGCCGTGACCGCAGACGTGCGCCATCACCAGCTTCTGGTCGACGTGATGGTTGGCGGCGAGCAGGTAGGCGTAGGTGGGGTCGTTGTTGATCACCATCTCGTAGATCTTCGACAACCCATAGGCGTAGGAGCGGGAGAGTTCGATGTACTCCATCCCGAAGCGCCAGTGCGGATAGCGCGCGGGATAGCCGCCGAACGCCGCCACCTCGCTGATCTCCTCCCAGTCGAGGACCTCGTACACGATCTCGAAGAAGTCCAGACCGTATTCGCGGGCGGCCGATTCGACGGTCCGCTGCAGTTCGCGGAGGTCAGGTGTCAATAGCTGAGGCATCTGTCAGCGTGGTTCCAGGTTACCGGCCGAGTCGATTGTCGTGGTATCCGGCGTTCATTTTTTACCGCCAACACCACCAAGCCCACCAAGCCCCAAGATCACCAAGGGCGATGCCGCGCTGGAAGCCGGCCGCTTGGGTCCCTGATCGATCCATGGTCGTGATGACGGGCGATGGACAATCGTTTCCTTCTTGATCCAGTTCGTAGCCGGTTTTTTGTTACTTGGCGTTCTTGGCGCCCTTGGCGGTAAAAAAGGGAAACTCACCCGGCGCGTCACTTCCCCTTCCCCAGGAAATCCCCGATCGAATCGAGGATCGCCTCGCGGTTGGCGATTCGCGAAACCACCAGGTTCTCCGCCTCGACGTTCGCCTCGAGCGCGCCCAGGAAAGCGCCGCTCCCCGCGCGGCTCTCGACCTGACCGTAGCCGAAGAGGTTCGACATCGGCAGGAGCCGTTCGCGGAGCAGGCCGAAGCAACGTTCGTTGTCGCCGCTGCTCAGGTTGTCGCCGTCGGAGAAGTGGAAGAAGTACAGGTTCCAGGAATTCGCCGGATGCTCACGCTCGGCGGTTTCCACGGCCAGCTCATAGGCCGACGAGATCCGCGTGCCACCCGACTCGCGCGTCGAGAAGAAGGTGTCGCGATCCACCTCCTTCGCCTGGGCGTCGTGGATGATGTACCGGCTGACGACTCCGTCGTAGTTGCTCCGGATCCAGTTGTCGATCCAGAACGACTCGATGCGTACGATGTCCTTCTGCTCCTGGCCCATCGAACCGGAGACGTCCATCAGGTAGAAGATCGCCGCGTTGGCGACTGGTTCCCTCACGTCGCGCCAGGAACGGTAGCGCATGTCGTCGCGGATCGGCACGACGGCCGGGCGGCCCGGGTCGTAACTGCCCGTCGAGATCTGCCGCTTGAGCGCTTCCCGGTAGGTGCGGCGAAAGGAGCGCAGCGTTTCGGGTCCGACGCGCCGAATCCCCGTGTATCGTCCCTTCACGGCGGTCAACGAATCCGCTCCTTTCGGCTGGATCCGAGGCAGCTCGAGAGTCTCACCGAGGAGCCCGGTCAACTCTTCGATCGAAAACTCCACTTCCCGGGGATGAAATCCGGGCTGGTCTCCCGCGCTCGTCCCGTCCTCTTCCCCGGCGATCGGGTCACCCACGTTGCCGGCACCCTGGCCGACTCCGCCCCGCTCACGCGGTCCGTAGCGGAACCGCGGCGGCTCGATGCGCGGCAGCGGGATCGACACGATCTCATCTCCCTGCTTCCCGATCAGTTCGTGTCGGGTGATGTGCTTCCGCAGGTCCTGCTTCACGCGCCCCCGGACGATGTCCTCGAAGCGCTTCCGGTCCCGCTCGATTCGCTTGATCATCTGAGTTCCTGAGGGACTACTTTTTTACCGCCAAGACCGCCAAGACCGCCAAGACCGCCGAGAAACGACGGGATCCTCTCTGCCGCATTCAGATACGGCTGACCAGGAACGTCGGGAGTCATGGCCCGCCGTCCATGAACCTGTTCTGATCCGTATTCTTGATACTCGCGAATTCCAATGCCTCCGCGCTTATTCTTGGCGTTTCTTGGCGGTCTTGGCGGTAAAAACGTCGTTCACGAAACATCCCCCCGCGCGAAGATGCTCGCCACGAAGTTCAGCACGTCCGTCGCGCACGTATCGCAGTAGCCATGCTCGCGGATCAGGCGCGACTTCACGATGTCGATCTTCTCCTGCGTGGCCTTGTCGAGCACGTTCGAAACCAGGCTGGTGAGCTTGATCGAGTCCTTCTGGTCCTCGAAGAGTTTCAGCTCGAGCGCCTTCTGCAGTCGTTCGTTCGTGTTGTAGCGGAACGTCTTCCCGTCGACCGCGAGCGCCCCGATGTAGTTCATGATCTCGCGCCGGAAGTCGTCCTTGCGGCTCTCGGGGATGT
>CAZWJE010000109.1:0-8417 GCA_964634395.1 uncultured Gemmatimonas sp.
TGCCAATGAGAATCCGCGTTCATTCCGCGCTGATCGCGCTCGCGTTCGTTCCGGTCCTGCTGATGGCGTGCGGAGACGGCGGCGTCACGAATCCGGCGCCCGTCGCGGTGTCGGTCAGTCCGTCTACCGTGAGCCTCGCCGCGGGTGAGTCAGCCCAGTTCACGGCGACGGTCACGGGCACCTCGGAAACCGGGGTCACCTGGACCGCGTCAGCCGGCGCGGTCTCCGGGAGCGGGAACACGGTCACCTATACCGCACCGACCACGGCGGGTACCCATTCTCTCAAGGCGACCAGTATCGCGGATCCGACCCGCTCCGCGTCGGCTTCGATTACGGTGGTCGCCGCCAATGTCCTGGTGAACCGTGTGCCCGTTCCGGCCTCGGGTGGCAGCGTCGTCGTGGACCGGCCGGAAAGTCCGCTCCACGGGATGCGGGTCGAACTCACCGCCGGGACATACGGGGGAACCACGCACTGGACGGTGATCGAGGACGGCGGGACGACGCTCAATCTGCCGCCGGGCCTGACGCGGGTGGGACCCGCATTCCGAATCCGGAACGAGCAGGCGTACGGGAACCGGCCGTTCACCATCACCATCCCGGTTCCCGAGGAATCGCGGTCCAACACGGTGGCCTTCTACCACGATCCCGGCAGCGGCACCTTCGAACTGATCCCGCTCCTTGGCACCGACGACACCGGCATCGTCGTGGCCACCCGGCACGTCTCGGCGGACCAGCTGCTGATCCCGGGCCAGGCGTCAGGTCTCGCGATCGCGGCCTTCGGGTCATCCGCGGCCGCGGACGGCTCGCTGCCCTTCGGCGAGGTCGAAATCGTCCTGGTAGAGGTGGACGAAGACCTTCTCGCTTCGCCGCTGACCACGACCTTCGTGCCGGGAGTGAACGATTGGGAGTTCGCCAATCTCGGGTCGGCGCTGGAACCCCTGGGTTTCTGCACGGGGTCGACGCTGACGGCGCTGTATCGGCACTACATGGAGAACGGCCTTCGGTTGTTCGGTTTCTACGACCGGTTCCCCGACTTCTGGGCGGACAACCCCGACGGCATCCGGCTCGCTTCCGTGGCCCAGCACACGATCGAGTGGGAATCGATCGAGCGGGAACTCGCGACACTCACGCAGGCCGCCGAGTTCACCGGCCTCGGCAAGCCCCGCACCCAGATCCTCTCTCTCGCCGCGTCCATGCGCCTTACCGGCCTGCCCCAACAGCTCGCGGTTTACGCCGAAGGGCGCATGTTCGGCCACGCCATCATCGCGTATGGCATGGACGCCGACGGGGTGCTCGTCGCCGATCCCAATGCGCCGGGGGTGCCGCGCGAGATGCGGCATTCCGGCGACGAGTGGATCCCCTTGCCGTTCATGCAGAACGCGACCGCGTCCGCCGAGCGGAATTATGTGGAGGCGTTCGTCGTCGGGGTATCCGCTTACTTCCCGCTGGGACGGCTGGGCGACCAGTGGGCCCGGTTTCGTGACGGCTCGGTGGGCGACGACCTCTTCCCGGAGGTCCGCCTGGAGTACCGCGATCCCGTCGACACGCTCGGGGTGTGGCATCCACTGCCGCAAACCATCGAGACCACCTCGGACAGCATCTTCATTCGCGGGAGCTGTGCCGAGAAGTGTGACAAGTCCGCCTTCCGCCCCGATGACTGGGCGCGCATCGGGATCATCAACGCCGCGGACGGCACGAATCTGGGTGTGAGTGCCGTCGACGACCATCTGTCGGGAGTCGCCGTGAAGGCCGAATCCGAGGCAGCCGAAATTGGCGTGATTTCCTTCCTCCAGAGAGTCCCGGACGAGGGCCTCGAGCTAACATCGTTCGTCGACCTCGGCTGGTACACGATCGAGCGCGTTGACTTCACCCTGACCGCCGATCCGACGGAAGTGGAGGCGGGAGACTCGGTGACGTTCACGGTGGACGACGGCGGGCTGCTGACGGCGGGACGGCGGCTGCGGTGGGACTTCGGTGACGGTTCGGAGGTGATCGAGGGTTCGGATCCGGAAGTCGAACACGTCTACGAGGAGGAGGGGACCTACGTCGCGGTAGTGAAGTTGCTGAACGCCAACGGCGCCTTGCTCGCCGTGGATTCACTGGCGCTCAACGTTGGCGGCATCAGGGCGTGGCGTGGCGACACGTCCACCAAGACAACGCTGATCGGTCTTAGCGGTATCCATCCGCTACTCTATGAGCTCTCTCGCCTGCCGTTGAAAGCCAAGGATGCGTTCTTCATCTCCGTTCCGGGCGCGGGCATGGAGCAGATCGCCCTGGTCGTGGTGGCGGACGGGACGGGAAGCACGTTGCGGGATCCGCCTTCCCTGGCCGGCGATCACCAGCTGGCTTGGGTCGTGGCCACGGCCCCCGCCGGATCGCTCCTTTCAGCGCGGGGCCCGATCCAGGGGGCTGGTACATTGCACTACAAGGGAGTCCCGCTGTCGTACACCTTCATGGCCACCTTCGAAGACGGCAAGATGCGTGGTACGCTGACGGCGGATCACGCCGCCAGGGACGAATGGGGCAATCCATTCTTCCGGATTACTGACTGGACGATTCAGGCGCTACCGTTCACGCCCCCTCCCCCCGATCCGCCGGAAGAAGGGGGCGTGAGCGAGCCGACGCCGTGAAATCGCCCCGATTCGGAGGACGCCTCCCACACACTTGAGGCGCACCCGTGATCGTCATGCTCCAGCGACGGAGGGCCGGTGCACAGCCACGCCCGGCCGGAACCGGCCCCCGCGCGAGGCCATCCCCGCGGGGGCCGTGATTCCCGTCACGTATGCGCCAACCGGGGGTCGTCGAACAGATCGTGGACCTGCTTCGGATTGGCGGGGCCACCGGTGCTGCCGAGGGGCTGCACATCGATGACCTTCTCCAATGGTTCTCCCGTTTCGGAGACGTCCTGCCTGTACTCGTTCTGGAAGATCGTCCCGCCGTTCTCCATGTAACCGAATGAAGCGGTTTCCCCGTCCGCCTCCGCCTCGTCCCGCGCGACAGCCGTCGGCACATGGCCCGCGCAACTGTGCAGCAGGGTCATGGTGCGAGGATCGATCGTGTGGCTCTGGCCATCCTCGTATATGCTGACCGTGTGGAGCGGCAACCGCTCGCCGGAGGAGATCATCGTGATCAGCGCTCCGCTCGGCAGGCGGACCGAACGGCGGTTGCCGAACACGTCCTTGATGTGCTTGCCGTTGAGGTTTTCGTGGCTGCCCGCCAGGAGACCATCGGTGCCACCCCAGAACTGCAGGACGTCGGGCTGGTCCGGTCCAATGATCGTCACCGCCGACCGATTGATGAGGATGCGCCAGCCGTCGCGGGTAAGGAAGGTGTAGTCGGCTCCGTCGCGAGTGAGTGTCCCGGCCGGTGATGGATTCGAGACCACCCGGCACCCGGCGACGGATACTTGCATGCTGGCGCTGATACCCTCGCTGATCGCCGTGATCGATGCGGATCCCGGGCCGACGGCCGTCACCAGACCCGCCGTGGAGACCGTGGCGACCGTTTCATCGCCGCTCGACCAGGTCGTGGTCCGCCCGGTGAGCGTGGCGCCAGCGGCCGAGCGCGTGGTCGCGGTGAACTGGTGTGTATCGCCGACCTCGAGGGTGTCGGACGGCGGAGCGATCTCCACGGCGGCGACGGGCACGGGCGCGACGGTGACCGTGGCGACGCCACTCTTCCCCCCGCTCGTCGCCGTGATCGTAACCGGACCGCCGGGAGTGTGCGCCGTCACGACGCCCGCGGACACTGTCGCCACCGCCGCGTCGGAGGTCGACCAGGTAACCGTCTTGCCAGTGAGTGATTTCCCGTCGGCGTCGAGCAGGGTCGCGGTGAGCGTCAGCGTCGCGCCGGCCAGAATCGTTTCACCCGTCGGCGTGACCGTGACCGTCGCGACGGCGTCGGTGGGGCCGGTGCTCGACTTGCCGCAGGCGGAGAGCCCGATCAGCGCGGTGAGAACGATCATTGGAAGAGCGGAGCGGCCGCTGAACGTCGCGTGACTCCGGAAAGCACCGATCAGGCCCATGGCGTGATCTCCCTGGTTCGGGAATTGTTTGGGCCCAGCCGCGACCTCCAGCATGAGTGAAGGATCCGGGGCGCCGCCAGGGTGGTCCGGTCGTGGACCGTCGCCTCGGCGTTTCGTGGGGCCGGCGCCGTTCGACGCCGGTGATGCTCGCCAGACGGCCAGTGGACGCGGGGGAAGATACGGACGGGGTGGGGAATTTCAACCGTGCGGCATCGGGGTCGACGCGCCGTTGTACGGCGTACGGCGGTGTGCTGTACGCGGGGTTGGAGCGAACGCGTCTCTGGGGGTGTAGAAATTTCAGAGGACCTCGAACGAGTACCGTCATGGCTCGATCGCGCGCCACCCCGGCGAGGCAGCATGTTCGGGGTCCGCGCCGATGGCTGAACTTCGAGCGGAAGGGCTGAAGAAATGGCGACACAACCGGAGCGTAAACCACGGCCGCGCCCGGGCGGACAGGGAGATCTGGCGGGGATCGCCATGGCTGTGGTCCTCGCCACCCGCTTTCTCGGACCGTTGATGCGAGGGATCGGACCCGGCGGGCGACACGTGACGATCATCGCGCTGGCCGTCGTACTTCCTGTAGGCGTGGGCATCCGGGTCTGGCGCCAGCGCCACGAGAACCGTGCGATGGCGGCGGTGCGTGAGAAGCGGAGGCTGAGGAGCGCCGGGCGAGTTATCTCCCCGGGGTCGCTTTCCTCGGGCGCGACGTCTCCCGATGCACCCGACGGGCCCGATGCGCCGGCGGAAGACTCGTTGAGGCTCGACCAGTGACTGATGGGGAATGAGGGAACGACTACGGGCATGAGGGTCAGACACTGAGTCCGCTGAAGACGACGGGGGGAACGGAAATCTCCGGCGGATCGCCGAGCGTGCCGATCGCCGGGAACCCGCTCGACGATCTGGAGCGGCAGCGGCGTCTCGCGTCGATGAAGCGGCTCGCGACGGGCGCCCTGGCGTTCTGCGCGGCGCTCTTCGTGATCACGCGCCTGTTCGAGGGGCAATGGCCATGGCTCGGCTACCTGAGGGCGACCGCCGAGGCCGGGATGGTCGGGGGGATCGCTGACTGGTTCGCGATCACCGCGCTCTTCCGGCATCCGCTCGGCCTGCGCATCCCGCATACCGCGATCATTCCCCGGCGCAAGGATCGGATCGGGCGGTCGCTGGGCAGCTTCGTGCAGACGAACTTCCTCTCGCGGGAGGTGGTCGAGCGGCGGCTGAGTGGGGTGCGCCCGGGAGAGCGGGGCGCCCGCTGGCTGGGTGACCCGGAGAACGCCAGACGCATCTCCCGGCACGTCAGCGCGGGGCTCGTCGCGGCGTCGCGGGTGGCGGGAGACGCCGCGGTGCAGGCGATGATCGAACGCGCGCTCGCCGAGCGCATCCGCGCGATCCAGGCGGGTCCGCTTCTCGGTGACGTCCTCGCCGTGGTGACCGCTGACCGCCGCCATCAGGAGCTGCTGGACGAGGTGCTCCGTCTCGCCGCCCGCGCGGCGAGCGAGAACGAGGAGATGATCCGCCGGCGGGTCTCGGAGGAAACGCCCTGGTGGGTACCGGAGCTCGTCGACGAGAAGATCCACGCCCGGATCGTGAGCGGGATCGAGCGAACCCTTTCCGAGGTTTCGGAAGATCCGGAGCACCCGCTGCGTCACCGCTTCGACGATGCGCTCGAGGCGTTCATCGAGCGGCTCCGCCACTCTCCGGAAATGATCTCCCGCGCGGAGACGATCAAGGAAGAGGTACTCGGCCACCCCGCGCTGCGTGAGTTCGCCGCCTCGCTCTGGACCGATGCCAAGGACGCGCTCGCGCGGCGGCTCGACCAGACGGACGTCGGCGCTTCAGCGGAAGAGCCCGATATGGTCGTTCGCGCCCTCACCGGTCTGGCTGACGCCGTTCTCGACGACCCCGCACTCCTCGCCCGCATCGACCATTGGATCATCGAGACGGCGGTCTACGCGGTCGACCAGTACCGGCACGAAGTCGGTCACCTGATCGAGAACACGGTCGCGCAATGGGACGCGGAGGCGACTTCGGACAAGATCGAGCTGCAGATCGGACGGGATCTGCAGTTCGTACGCATCAACGGAACGATCGTGGGCGGACTGGTGGGGCTGATTCTCTACACGATCTCTCAGCTGTTCCAATGATGATTCCCGTGACCATAGAGAGGTCGGAATAGGATCTTGCCCTTCGAGCCGATCCCTTCGTCGATCAATCCGGGAACGCTCGCAGGAAGGCGTGACCAAGACCACGCTCCTGTTCCTGATACCAGAGCGCGGCATCCCGAACCTCGGCTTCGGCCTCGGGCCGGAGGATGATACGGAAGAGCTGATGGCGGTTCAATCCAGGGCGGATTCGATTCGCCGGAGCGCCTCGTCCAGTGGAACGGCTGCGTCCGGTTCCGAGCGATGTTCGGCTGAACGGCGGCGGATCTCTTCGATCTGCGTAGGGGTGAGGGGGAGCTCATCTGGCCGCGCCTCAGCCTCGGCGGCGATGCTGTCCCAGAGGTCTTCGACAAGCTGAAGGCGCTCATCGAGACTCAGGTGAAGAAGATCAGAGACCTTGATCGCGTCCATGTATGAAGGATACCACGTCATAAAGACCCGAACAAGCGATTTCGAGCCCGACTTTCGAGCCCGTCTTGTTCGATCCCGTGTAACGACGGAGATAGGCCACGCAACGTCGAAGGCACCGGATGGGGCCGGCGCACCCGCAAAGAGTCATCGGATCTCGGCTGGTGGCTGACGAGGAGATGAGGGAACGACGGGGGAAGTGACGCTGTCGACCTTGCCCGGGCGGCGTTGAGCGCCTCTCTTCGCGCGCGGTGCGTGAGGGGCAGGGAAAGGGGGCGCCTCCAACCCGGTGGCGCGCCCTTCCCCTACCCCTCTATTGTGCGTTCTCGTTGAACGACTTACGGCAGCGCGAGCGCCGCGTAGCCGCCGACGACCGGGAGCACGACGTACTGCTTGCCCTCGTGCATGTAGGTCATGATGCCGTAGGAACCCAGCGCCGGCGTGGCGACCTGTCCGATGCGCTCGCCGGTTCGCTTGTCGATGGCGAAGAGCGACGGTGTGTTATCCGCCAACATGCCGGTGGCGAGCAGGAAGTTCGGCGTCGCGAGCATCGCCGAATGACCGCCCCGGCCGTTGTTCACCGGAACGCCCTCCACGCCCTGAAGGAGCGGGTGGTTCCGGATCAGGTCCTGCTGGGCCTGGGGGGCCTCACCGTGCGGGATCACCCACAGGTACTCGCCCGTATTCATGTCGATCGCCGAGATCCGACCGACCGGGCCCTTCCAGATCGAGAGTCCGTCGATCGACTCCGCCTGTTGGCGGTTCCCGCCGCCTTCCCCGCTGCCGAGCGCCCAGTCGACCACCGTCTTGCCCGTCTGCTGGTCGTGGTCACGCTCGATCGCCGGGATGAGCAGGGCATCGCCGCACCCTGAGTGCGAGGTGATGAACATCACGCCGGTCGTCGGGTCCGCGGCGGGTGGGCCCGTGATGTTCACGCCACCCGTGTCCCAGGGGCAGATGCGGGCTCCGCGGTCGCCACCCGGCGCGCCACGGTGCGTCGGCGGGTTGAAGAACGGCGCGAACGAATTGTTCGCCTGTGCCCGCTCGAGCGCGAGCGCCCGGATCTCGGGCGTGTAATCGATCAGGTGATCTTCCGTGCGCCCCTGCAGGTCATATGGAAGCGGCCAGGTCGGGTGCGGCTGTGTCAGGGCGAGCTTCTCGCCCGGCACTTGCGACGGCGGCACGGGGCGTTCCTCGATCGGCCAGATCGGCGCGCCCGTCTCCCGGTTGAACGCGTAGACGAACGCCTGCTTCGTCGCCTGGAAGATCCCCGGGATCCGCTGCCCGTCCACCGTCACGTCCATGACGATCGGCGCGACCGGCGTGTCGTAGTTCCAGATGTCGTGGTGGACGAGCTGATAGTGCCACACCCGCTGGCCCGTCTCCACGTCGAGCGCGATCAGGCTGGTGCTGAACAGGTTGTCACCCGGCCGGAACCCGCCGTAGTAGTCCATGGTCGGGGGGTTCGTCGGCACGTAGACGATCCCGCGCTCCGGGTCCGCCGAGAGGGGCGCCCAGGAGGAGATGTCGCCCGTCCATGACCATGCATCGTTCTCCCACGTCTCGTGACCGAACTCGCCCGGCCGCGGGAGGATGTGGAACTTCCACTTGAACGCACCGGTCCGGGCGTCGTACGCCAGAATGTCACCCGGGATGTTCTCCTGGCGGCTCTGGTTGTACCCCTGCTCCGCCGAGTTCCCGACGATCACCGTCCCGTTGACGATGAGCGGCGGTGACGAAGTCGTGATGTAGCCCAGCTCGAGCGGGATCCCCTGGTACGCGTCATACTCCAGCTCCGCGTTCTCCCACGGGCCCCACCCTTCGAT
>CAZWJE010000110.1:0-8139 GCA_964634395.1 uncultured Gemmatimonas sp.
AATGGATGGAGCGGCGCTACCTGATCATGCCCGAGGTGACCCGCTCCCAGAGCGAGCTCAGGCAGTCCGCCTGAGCCTCATTGGGCCGGAAGCGAAACTACAGACAAAGCTGCACTTGACCACGGACCCGACGATACTCGAAACGGTGAGCGCCTGCCCCCCACCTTCGCGGGGGCCAAACGCTTCTACTAAGGACACATGGCTCGTTCACCCGAAGCACGTCGTCCGGGGGGGGTCGTGACAAACTTTGTGAGGTGACTGGCGCGTGATACGATGACAGGGACGGGGGGCGAGAAGGCTTTCGTCGCGGTCCCTGCTTGGGTGGATCGAAACTCAGCGCATCCAGGAAAGGCTTTTGATTGACGTCGATTGTCCGCCGCTTTACCGAATGGCATTCCCCGTGATGCAGTCCGCTTTTGTGAAATTCGAGTCCTTTGGCATCGTGACTCCGAGCGCGCGGCGACCGTTGGAATCCGATCCGACGGGCCTACACCCGGCACAACCTGACTTCTCCTTTCCGCCGACCATTCTATTATTGCATTGAGGCTATTGCATTGAGCAAGTGGACCTTTAGCCGGAAACGTCCGAGTGACAAGACCAGAGACCCAGTCGTCGGCGAGTTCTTCGCGTCAGATGCCATCAAGGACCCTGGCAAGGCCCTCGTAAGAGAGGCCATCCAGAACTCATTGGATGCGCGACGTCATGACGCCGATCGGGTCTCGGTACGAGTCTACGTTGCGGGCCAATCGACGTCGCTCTCCCCCCGTGAATCGCGCAGGTGGTTCGAGGGAGTATGGCCGCACTACACGGCCAAGGGGAACGGCCTCAGGCCGGGCGAGGTCACGCCCGAGACGGATTGCCCGTTCCTCGTGTTCGAGGATTTCGGTACCACCGGCCTGACTGGTGACCGGGAACAGTATGAAGAATCCTCCGACTCCGACAATCCCTTCTTCTACTTTTTCAGAGCCGAAGCGAAGACGGCCAAGCACGGTGACGCTCGTGGCCGTTGGGGGATCGGAAAACAGGTCTTCCCGCGCGCAAGCAAGGCGCAGACTTTTTTCGGCTACACTGAGACTGACGAAGGCGGCTTCCTCATGGGCGGCTGCATCCTCAAGCACCACCAAGCCGAGAACGCCTACTACAAGCCGGATGGGTTTTGGGGAGATTCGAAAGATGTCGACGGTGATCTTCTTACCGTCCCGGTCAGCGATCGGGCCACACTGTCCCAGTTCCAGAGCGACTTCAGACTCACGCGGACAAGCGGCGAAACGGGGCTATCTGTCATCGTGCCTTGGCTGGAGGAAGGCGACGACGCGACGTTCAGCCGTGATGCGCTTGTCCTCGCCATTCTGAAAGATTACTTCGTGCCGATTCTCGAGGGTCGTCTCGAAGCGACGGTCGAGAACGATTCCGGGGCCGTGTCGATTACAAACGCGAGCTACCGCTCCGTCCTCGGAAGCCTGAAAGCGGGCGCTGATCCAGGCCTGACGGCTGAAGTTGAAGGAATCGAGGCACTCCTCTGGCTGGCCGAAAAAGCCAGAGCCGGAGATTTCCAGTGTCACAAGCTGCTCCCCTGCTCCCCGGCAAAAGCTGTCTGGTCGGCCGAAATGCTCACGGAAGAAGACGCCGGCGACCTGCGCAACGCTCTCGCCGACGGTCAGGTAGTCGGCGTGACGGCCACGTTGACCGTCCGACCCAAGGGGAGAAAAACCGTAGTTGACAGTTTCACATGTTACATCGCCAAAGCCGAGAACTCGATCGCGCGCGCGTGCCACGTTCGGGAGGACCTCATCATCTCGGACGTCAAGAGTCCAAAGGTATCTGGATACACATGTTTGGTCCGGATCGACGCCGGCCCGCTCGCGACGCTGTTGGGTGATGCCGAGAACCCCGCCCACACGGAATGGCAGTCTTCCTCGCGGAACTTCAAGGACAAGTACGTTTACGGCGGATTGACGATTGACTTCGTTTCGAGGTTCGCGTCGGAGCTGCTAAATCGAATTCATTTCGCCTCGAAGGAACTTGACCGGACACTCCTCGTCGACCTCTTCTCCGATCCAGGTCCGGAAACGAGCACGCCTCAGCCGAAGAGGCCCGGCCGTGACAAGCGTCGTCCCACCACGCCGATTCCGGACCTACCGCCGCTCACACCTCCGGGCTACCGAATCGACCAACTCCCAAATGGCTTCGCCCTGACGTCTACACCGGGGGCGTTGTTACCTGGAACACAGATAGCGATTCGCGCGGCATATGAAACCTCCAAGGGCAACCCCTTCCGGGCGTACGAGGTCCATGACTTCGACTTTAGCGACAAGAATATGACGCTCGATTTCGACGGAGGCATGGTCGACCTCAGAAACGCCAACGAGCTGAAAGTGACGGTCTTCGGTGGAGCGGTCGACTTGAGGATGACGGGGTTCGATATCAACCGGGACCTTCAGGTGAAGGTTAACGTTCGTCAGCCGGTGACGGAGGATGGTATCGATATCGACGCCGACGAATAGCTATTTCGAAATGGCCACCAAACGACTCAAGTTCCTCAAGCGAACGAAGATCAAGCAGGAAGACATCCGCATTACACTCGACGTGAGCGGTTCGGTCAAGCGATTCACGGCCTCATTGTCGCTCGGGGCGTACGATTTCCCGCTTGACGCGATCGTGGTAATCGAGGCGAAGCAGTTGCTGGAGACGCTTCGATTCGATATCGGACAGATCAGAGGCCTTGGCGGGCCCGTGACGCGCGACGTATCCCGGCTCGTCGAAGACCGTATCGCCTTCAATGTGCTCGTCCTGGATCCGGCGACCGCTCGCAAGCTGGGCACGGCGACTACCGTTCGGCCCAACGTCGGCGGGAAAGTCCCCGACCACGCGAACTCCCTGTTGCCGGTGGAATCCCGCGATCTCGATCCACTCGTTTGGGAGATCGAATACTCCGACCAGGATGAGGACGGACATACCGACGCGCCGGTCTTGATAGTCGATTCGAGAGCAGCCGGCGAATCCCCCGCGTTCTTCTTGCACGACCCCTCGGTTCGGGCGCTGGTGCTTCCAGCGGCAATGCGTGAAGTGCTCATCAAGATCCTGATCATCGAAGAGACTCCTTTCGAAAGGGAATCCCGTTCTTGGAAGAACTCCTGGATTCGCTTGGCTTCACGATTGGCTGGTGAAGACCCGCCGGACCCCGACGACGCGAATTTCAAAGAGGAAGCCGGTCGCTGGATCGACACGGCGACCCGCGAGTTGGCAAGAAGAGGGGATTTGATGTCCGCGTACCTAAGAGAACGAAGCAATGAAAGCTAGACGCTTTTCCGAGGCCGGTCTCGAAGAGTTTCGTGAGTACGTCTTGACGGCGAGAGAATCGGCTCGGCTCGGTCTTCCCGTTCCGGCGTTCGACCGGGAGGGTCTGTTCGACGACCAGAACTCAGAGGAGGTGCCGTACGAACTTCCGGAGGAAGAGCCGAACTTCGCCACCAAGTTGGACATCGGCGCCTTCATCACCCGGCTGGTTCCGGGAGGAGACTTCGATAAAGTTCGGTCGGACGCCCGTTTCTGGACCTGGCTGGCCGCCCTGTACTTCGACCAGATCACGAAGCTCCGCACCAAGATCAAGGAGCCACGGGCGTACATCGCGGGTATCAGCTTCCAGGAGTTCTACCGGCACCTGATCCTTGGGCCGGCTTACCTCTATTTCACGGCCAGCGACGACCCAGAACGCGTGCGGGTCCTTCTCTATGACGACCCTACCACGATGAACGAGGTGATGGTACAGTTCGGGTCGTATCAGACGCTCATGCAGAACAAGGAGTTGCAGACCGTTATTCAACGGCTCTACTTCGACGAGGAACTCCAGCGCACGAAGCGGGGATCGGGTGGCAAGAGCGCCGGCACACCGAGGCGTTTGATGGGTTTCTTCCGGCAGATCGAGTTAAACTACGACCTCGCCAGCATCAAGGCCGACCGTTTCTGGGCGATGCTGCCTCGCGAGTTCGAGAAGTTCAAGTAGGACACGGCGATGCCGAAAAGCTCGCCTCCCTTGGCCTTGCCCGACCAGCCTCTCCATCCCATCCGACCTCATGCCTGAACCTTGGTCCCCCGAAGAAAACGCCGTCGCGGTCGCGGACTATTTCGATATGCTGAACCTCGAGCTCCGTGGCGAACCATACAGCAAACGCGAGCACAGGCATCGGCTCCAACAGGTGCTACCGAACCGTTCGGAACACGCGATCGAGTATAAGCACCCGAACATCAGCGCGATTCTCCTGGAGTCCGATTTTCCGTACATCGCTGGCTATCAACCCCGACGCAACTACCAAAGAATTCTTCGGGAAGAAGTCCTTCGCCAGCTCCTTCAAAATCCCCAGGTACTCGATGCCGCCGAAAAAGTTGTTCACGCACAAGCAAGCGTACCGGCTTTGATCCCCTCGCCCGAAGAGGTGTTCGTCGAGCCACCCAGGCGTGACTCAACTCAGACTGAAGAGAAGACGGCTACTCCAATCGTGCCTCTGCGAACGAACTACCTGGAAAGGGAGGCGCGAAACGCGTCGCTGGGGCAAGCGGGAGAGCGCTTCGTGATGGAAGTCGAGTCCCGCCGACTGCGAGAGTCGGGGAATTCGCGGTTGGCGGACCAAATCGAGCACGTCTCCCGGACCCGGGGCGACGGGCTCGGCTACGACATTGCTTCCTTTGAGATCGATGGGCGAGAACGACTCATTGAAGTGAAGACAACGAACTTCGGCTCGATGACTCCGTTCTATGCCTCCTCAAGGGAGGCCACGGTGTCGGAGACTCGTTCGGATGTCTACCACCTATATCGAGTTTTTGAGTTTCGAGCATCCCCACGGATATTCGCGTTGCGCGGGTCGTTGTCGCGGGCGTGTATCCTCGATCCGATCCAATATCGAGCCAGCTTGCGATAGACGGAATCTATTCACCCACGAAATCTCCTTAGTGGTTCCGGACCTGCTGGCGGAACTCATCCACAGCGGGCTCGTAGTGCTCGCCCCCGTCGCGGTCGGAGTACCAGTACCCTATGCAAAGAATGTCCGTGTCGACCCCGCCATCTTGGTCTCCCCAGTACCGCCGATACTCATCCATGTCGAATCGGATGATACGCACACCGTCGTATGATCCCAGTTCGTCGCCGTAGGAATCGCCGTCGCCGGGGAACCGGAGCACGTCTCCAGTGAGTCGGTCAACTTCCATGCTGCCGTGCTCGCCGAATACCCAGATACGCTCGTTCATGAGGGTCTCTCAGTTGCTGAGTTTGAATGCCGCGCGGCCCGATCGTGGCCGAGAACCCCGGGGGCTCGCTTCACCCTTCATCCCTCTCACCGCACTCCCCCCCCTCAAACCGCGTCCGAAACCGAAGTAAAGTTGAACTCCCGCACCTTCAGCGCCGGCATCACCACCGCCGGCCCGGGTGAGCTCGACTCCGACGGCAGCACCCGCTCCGCGCGGCCGATCGTCTCGATGTTCGCCAGCACGTGCATCGGCGACTCGTTCCAGCGGAGGTTCTGGACCGGCCCGGTGACCCGACCGTTCTCGATCAGGAACGTCCCGTCACGGGTCAGCCCGGTGTACAGGATCGTGCGCGGGTTGACCGAGCGCATGTACCAGAACCGGGTCACGAGCAGCCCGCGCTCCGTGCTGGCGATCATCTCATCGACGGTCGCGTCGCCGCCGGTCATCGCGAACCCGGACGGGAACCCCGTCGGCTCGACGCCTTTCTCGCGCCCCCAGAACCGATCGTAGACCAGGTTCCGCAGGACGCCGTCCTCGAACCAGACCATCCGCCGGTTGGGCAGGCCTTCGCCGTTGAACGAAGTCGTGTAGAGCCGGGGATCAGCGGGGTCCGAGTAGAGCGTGACCCGCTCGTCGAGCAGTTGCTCCCCGAGCGCCGTGGCGCCGCCCACGCGCGAGAAGAACGAGCGGCCCTCGTCGGCGGCGCGTGCCGAGAGCTGGTTGAAGATGAAGCCCGTGATGTTCGCGGCCGCCTGCGGCTCGAGGACGACCGTCCAGGGTCCCGGCTCGATCGGCCGCGGGCCGCGCGACGCCTCGGCCTTCGCCGCCGCTCGTTCCGCGATCGCGGCCGGGTCGATCTCGTTCCAGTCGAGGACTCCGCTGCCCGCCCAACCCGAGCCCCTGCCGTCCGCCGTACGGACCGTGGCGCTGAACGCCGCCGACGTCACTCGCTCGAACGCGAAGAGTCCGCGCGACGTCGCCACCGCGCGCGAGCCGGCCTCCACAGGGAAGAACCCGGTCGAGACCAGCCCTCGCGACTCCGCCGCGCCGGTGACCTCGCGTACCGCCGCCGCTCTCCGCTCCGCGTCGAGCCCCGCCGTGGAGTCGAACCAGGCATCGACGCCGGACACGTATTGTTGCGGGCCGAGCTGCCCGAGGTACTCCGGATCCTCCGGCGCCAGCCTCGCCAGCCGCTCACTCGTCTCGACCGTCCGCCGGAGCGAAGCGTCGTCGAGCCGGTTGGTGGTCGCCGCGCCGAGTCTCGACCCGAACGCGCTGGTCACCGTGACCGTCACGTCGCGCACGTCACCCGAGGTGGTGATCTGGTTGCGGGCGAACCGGGTGTTCGCGTCGGTCCCGCTACCGATGTTGACCCGCGCCTCATCGGCGGTGGACATCCCCAGCACCCGCGTCGTCAGCGCGCGCGCCTCGGCCTCGGAAAGATAGACGGGCTCCCTCATAGCGTGGCCCCCGTGTTGATGACCGACACGTTCCGGTGTCGGGTCGGAACGCATCCGTGGGAGACCGCGTTCGATTGACCCGGCTGTCCCTTCCCATCGTTGAACGCCCCGCCGATCCAGTAGCTGCTCGGTCCGCCGATCAGGTCCATCGAGTTCCAGAACTCCGGCGTGCGCATCTGGTACGCGACGTCGCGAAGCATCTCGCCGACCCGGCCGTCCACGATCTCATGGAAGACCTGGCCGCCGAACTGGGCGTTGTACCGCTGCTGGTCGATCGAGAAGGAACCGTTGCCGTCGATGAGGATCCCGCGTTGCACGCCGCCGATCAGCTCGTCGAGCGTCACATCGCGCTCGGGATGGGGAAGGAGGTTGATGTTCGGCATGCGGTGGAACTGGACGTCGCCCCAGCTCTGCGCGTACGACTGACCGTGCGAGGTCATCGGTTGGCCCGTCCGCTCGTACCAGTCGGCGAGGTAGTGGACGAGTTCCCGCGTCGTCTGCAGGTCCCAGAGCACCCCGTCACGCACGATCAGGTATTCGCGCGGCGCGACGCCCTCATCGTCCCACCCCGCCACCGAGAGCGCGCCGGGCGTCGAGCGTTCGGCCTGGATATTCATGAACTCCGGCCCGTAGCGGAACTCACCGAGGAAGTCCTCGAGCGGGGAGATGAACGACGTCCCCGCGTAGTTCGCCTCGAAGCCCATGATCCGGTCGAGCTCGGTCGGGTGAGCGATGCTTTCGTGGATCGTGAGCCAGAGGTGAGTGGGAAGGAGGACGAGGTCGTACGTCCCCGGGTCGACCCGTTTCGCGAAGAGCTTGCGGACCGCGTCCTCGGCCCAGCGGGGAGCGTTTTCAACCAGGTCCGCGTTCAGCACGTGCTCCCAGCCGAGGCCCATCGGCGGGACATCCGTCGATTCGCGAGTCTGGAAGTCCGCGCCTTCGCTGGAGACCGCGGTCACCACCATCCGCGGGTAGGCGCGGTGGAGCAGCTGGTGGGTGAACGTCCCCTCCGTCGAGGCGAAGCTCTTCTCCTCGCGGAGGAAGAAGAGCGACGAGTCGACGAACCGAGCGTCGGGGACCGTCATCGCGCGTTCGTTGGCGGCGAGGAGGAGCGCGACCTTCTCCTCGATGGAGATGGTGAACGGGTCGATCTCGGCCGCCGCGCGCCACCGGCCGTCCGGCACGCGAGGGGTCGACGCGAGTCGCACCGGCTGGATGAGCGCCGAGCGATTGGCGCGGGCCTGCGCGACCGCCTCCCGCGCGGCGGCGGCCACGTCGGCGGGGACGAGTTCGCTCGTCGCGGCGAACCCCCACGCCCCGTCGGCGAGCACGCGGACCCCGAGGCCCATCGTCTCATTGTCCTGCAGGCCGGTGACCCGTCGTTCCCGGGTGTTCACCGACTGGGTACGGTTCTGCCCGACCCTCACGTCCGCGTAAC
>CAZWJE010000111.1:0-8044 GCA_964634395.1 uncultured Gemmatimonas sp.
AGATCTGTTCGTCGCCGTGGTCGGTTGGTTCCGGACGGGTGGTGAAGAGGGTGACGCGCTCTCGCGACCGCCGCGAGACGCGACACCGCTAGAGGGCGCGCTCGACGAACTGCGGCGCCACCTTGCCGTCCGCCTCGGGATGGGGGACTCAAGAGCCCATGCCTGGGCGTGGATCACCGACTTCCCCATGTTCGAGTGGGATACGGACGCGAAACGCGTCGTGGCGGCCCATCATCCGTTCACCGCGCCGCACGCGGACGACGTCGAGAAACTCGTTCGACTGACCGCGCCTGATTCGCCGGAGGCCGGTGACCCCTGGCGTCTGTACACCGAGGGTTTGCGATCCCGTGCCTACGATGCGGTGTACAACGGCAACGAACTCGCGAGTGGTTCGGTTCGCATCCATGACCAGGCCTTACAGCGAATCGTCTTTCGCGCGCTCGGCCTGAGTGAAGAGGAAGCGCGGGAGAAGTTCGGGTTTCTCCTCGAAGCGTTCCGTTTCGGGGCGCCGCCGCACGCCGGCTTCGCGTTCGGTTTCGACCGCATGGTGATGCTTCTGGCGGGCGCGACCAGCCTTCGCGACGTGATCGCCTTCCCGAAAACGACCGCCGCGCGGGCACTCTTCGAGGGTGCCCCGTCTCCCGTGAGCGACGAGGAGCTTCGCGAGATCCATGTTCGCGTGCTCGATCCCGCGCCGCGGGTACGGGGCGATTGAGGTCACTCCCGCGGCGTGATGCTTCGCGCGTCGTGGCCCTGAAACCGGCGGGGTGACAGTCACCGGCGAATCTGGAGGGGGATGCTCGAAGTCAAGGACGGAACGATTCAGCGGCGGATTTCCGCGGAGGGCGCCGATCCTCTGCTTCTGGCGGGCGTCAACGACGCGAACCTGCTCGAGCTGGCCCGGCTATCGGGAACCAGGGTGGTGCTCCGGGGTGACGAACTTCTCTTCTCCGGAGGCCCGGAAGAGATCGAGAAGGTCCTGCCTGTCGCTCGGCACATGGTGGATCTCGCTCGCATGGGCGTCGGGTTCTCCTCGCACGACATCAGTCGGTTCGTCGACACCGAAGGCGTCGCGGAGGGCAGTCTCGACCGCCTGAACGATGTCGCCCGGATCGCCATTTCCGGCTCTCGCAAGGTGATCACGGCGAAATCAGAGGGCCAGCGCGCCTATATCGAGGCGATCGAGAAGAACGATATCGTCGTCGCGATCGGGCCGGCGGGTACGGGTAAGACGTACCTGGCGGTGGCCATGGCGGTCGACGCGCTCCATCGCAAGCGCGTCAAGCGGATCATCCTCGCGCGACCGGCGGTCGAGGCAGGCGAGAACCTCGGCTTCCTGCCCGGCGACCTGCAGGAGAAGGTGGATCCGTACCTGCGCCCGCTCTATGACGCGCTCGAGGACATGATGCCGGCCGAGCGGGTCCGGCGCGCGCTGGAGACGCGGGCGATCGAGATCGCGCCGCTCGCCTACATGCGCGGCCGCACCCTGCACGACGCGTTCGTGATCCTTGACGAGGCGCAGAACGCGACCACCCTGCAGATGAAGATGTTCCTCACCCGCCTCGGGCTGAACTCCCGGGCGGTGATCACCGGCGACAAGACCCAGATCGACCTTCGCCACCGGCAGGATTCGGGGCTTCTCGAGATCGAGGAAGTCCTCAAGGGGATCGACGGGATCGAGTTCGTCTACATGCAGCCGGCTGACGTCCTTCGGCATCGCCTGGTGAAGGAGATCATCCGCGCCTACGGCGAGGCCAGCGATCAGGCGGCCCGGGAAGTCCCTCGCGACGGGGCCCGTGGCTAGACCGGAGCAGTCGGTCTGGAAGCGCGCGGCGATCGCGCTCGACGAAGCGCCGCAACGCCACTGGTTCCCGCTGGCGATTCATCACGGGAGCCGGTTGCTGCTCCTGCTGGTGACGGCCTTCGCCGTCTACCTGCTCTTCCCGGCCCCCCGGCTCCCCGACGCGGTCGTCTTCGAGCGGGGAGTCGTCGCCACGCAGGACGTGATCGCCGAGATCGCCTTCGACATCCCCAAATCCTACGACGAACTGACCCGCGAGCAGCAGGAGGCCGCGAGCGGGGTTCCCCCCGTGTATGTGCTGAACACGGGCGCCGCCGATTCAGTCCTCGCCGGGGTCGAGGCGCTATTCACGGCGATCGACTCGATCGTCGACGCCTCGGAGGGAGACCTTCGCCGGGCGGACGTCCAGGCGTTCATGAACGCGAACCGGATCACTCCGACCCCCGCGTCGGTCGATCTCCTGGTCGACGCTCAGCGGCGGGCGGCGCTGCAACGGTCGATCGAGATGGCGATCCGGACCTACTATCCGCTCGGTGTCGCCCCGTCGTTGCTGAGCGCGGGCGTCTCGACGATCCGGGTAGAGTTGCCATCCGGGATCGAGCGGTACATCGCCCGTGATTCGATCCTTACGCCGGACCGTTTCCGAAGTCTCGCGGCGGAGCGGTACAGCGCGGGCGACCCGATCGTCGCCGAGCTCCAGCAGCTCATCCTCATTCGTTTCTTCCAGCCCAGCCTCGTATACGACGAGGCGCGGACAGAGGGGGCGCGGGATCGCGCGCGGGCGGCCGTGGACCCGGTTCGCGCTCGGGTGCTGGAAGGTGAACGGATCGTGGGCGCCCACGAACAGATCGGGGATACCCAGGAGGAGCGGCTCCGGGCGTACCAGGCGGCGCTGCTCGCCTCCGGCTCATCGGCGACGGTCGAGACGCACTGGCTCAGCCTGATCACCGGCGGGACGTTGTTCAACGCCCTCATTCTCGGGATCCTCGGCGCCCTTCTGTACTTCTTCCGAAGGCCGGTCTATCACGACTGGCGGGCACTCATCCTCATCGTTTCGCTCGTGCTGAGCGTCACCATGGCGTCCGCCGTCATCGCCCGGCTGGAACTGGCGTCCGAGCTGATCCCGGTCACTTTCGCCGCACTCATCGCCGCGGCCCTCTGGGACGCGCGTTTCGGGCTCTCGATCAGCCTCATCCTGGCGATCCTGATCGGAAGCCAGCCGCCGTTCGTGGGCGTCACCGCGACGTTCCTGGCCGCCGTCGGTGGGGCGGCGGCGGCGTTCAGCGTCCGCGTCGTCAGCCGCCGTACACGGACCTGGCATTACGTATCGCTCGTCTCGCTCGCCTACGTCCTGGCCGTTATCACCCTGGGTCTGTTGCGGGGCCGCCTCGCGCAGGACGTATGGGGCTCGATCGGCTGGAGCCTGGCGAACACGGTGGTCGCGTCGCTCCTCGCTCTCGGGTTCCTGCCGCTCTGCGAGGTGTTCACCCGTGTCACGACCGATCAGACGCTTCTCGAGCTCTCGGACCTCAACCGGAAGCTGCTCAAACGGCTTTCGCTGGAGGCGCCGGGGACGTACGCGCATACGATCGCGGTCGCGAACATCGCCGAGGCGGCCGCCAACGCCATCGGCGCGAACGGACTCCTGACACGCGTGGGTACCTATTACCACGACATCGGCAAGCTGGTGAAGCCACAGTACTTCATCGAGAATCAGCCCCGAGGGCGGAATCCCCACGACAAGCTCAAACCGGGTACCAGCGCGAGCATCATCCGCAATCACGTGATCGAAGGGCTCAAACTCGCCGAGGGCGACAGGTTGCCCGACGCGGTAAAGAAGTTCATCCCCGAACACCACGGGACGCAGCAGATCTCGTACTTCTACAACAAGGCGCTCGAACTCGACCCGGACGCGCAGATCAATCCCGCCGATTTCTCCTATCCGGGGCCGAGGCCGCAGTCGAAGGAGACGGCGATCCTCATGCTCGCGGACACGGTGGAATCCGCCGCCCGAGTCCTGACGGACACGGCCCCGGCTCGTATTCGCGAGATGGTGGACCGTCTCGTCGCCCAGAAGGTGTCCGAAGGGCAGCTCTCGCAGAGCCCGCTCACGCTGAAGGAGCTGGACCAGATCAAGGACGCCTTCACCAACGTACTCGCGGGGATGTACCACCAGCGGATCGACTATCCGAGCGCGAACGCACCTGGCTCCGCCGCCAGAGTCGCTGCCAGCGACGGGACCGCGGCCCCCGCCGCGGCGGTCAACGTGCCGCGATCGTAGCCATGGCGGAAGGTCGTTTCGTGGAAATCGCGGATGAAACGGGGACGCTCGATCCGCGTGTCGTCGAACTGCTGCGTCACGCCGCCGTCGTCGTCCTCGACTCCGAGGCGCCGGTCGGCGAAGTGGAAGTCTCGGTCGCCCTTCTCGACGACGGCGGGATCAGCCGGATCAACGAAGAATCCCTTTCCCACCAGGGCCCGACCGACGTGATCTCCTTCCCGCTCGGCCACCCGGGACTTCCTCTGCTTGGGGACATCTACGTCGGTGTCGACCAGGCGCGGCGTCAGGCCGACGAGTTCGGCGTCACGCTCGAGGAAGAACTCGTTCGACTCGTCGTTCACGGCGTACTTCACATCCTCGGCTGGGCGCACTCCGAGAGCGACGATCGCGCCGCCTCGCCGATGTACGTGCGTCAGGAAGAAATCGTCAGGCGGGTCCTTTCCTGATCGACGGGGGTCGCCCGTGTGGCGCGGGTCTTCCCCGCGGGGCCCCAGTCGCGCAATTCACTTCGCTTCGATGCTTTCCGAACTCAGCGTCCGCAACTTCGCGCTCATCGACCGGCTGACCGTGCGGCTCGGACCGGGCCTCAACGTCTTGACGGGCGAAACCGGGGCGGGGAAGTCGATCCTGGTGGGCGCGCTGTCACTGCTGCTGGGGCAGCGCGCATCCACGGGCGTGGTCCGATCAGGGGCGGATCGCGCCTCCGTCGAGGGCGTCTTCGAAGTCGGTGGGCGGGACGGGATTCTCGCCTGGCTCGACGACCATGGGATCGATTCGGCCGGAGACGTGGTGGCCCTTCGCCGTGAAGTCGTCGTCGAGGGCCGTGGCCGCGCATGGATCAATGGCTCCTCGGTGTCGTTGAGCCTCCTCGGCGAGCTGGCCGACTCGCTCCTGACGCTGCATGGTCAACACCAGCACCAGTCGCTGCTTCGCGGGGACGAACAACGGCGGATTCTCGATGCGTATGGTTCGCTGGAAGAGCTCGCGGGCGAACTCGCCGACATACACCGCGCCGTATCGGCGCTGCGTGAGCGAACGGCGACGCTCGAGGAGCGGCGGCGGATGGCGTTGCAGCGCGCCGACCTCCTCCGCTTTCAGGTCGCGGAGATCGAGGCGGCCGAGATTGAGTCGGGGGAGGAGACGAAGCTCGAGGTGGAGGCGCGGAGACTCTCTCACGCCGAGGAGCTCCTCGAGCTCACGGAGTCTCTCGTGCGCGCGATATCCGGCGGAGATTCCGCCAGTCAGCGGCTCGGCGCCGCCCGCCGCGGGATCGAACGTCTGGTCGTGATCGACCCCGCCTGCGCGGACCTCTCCGAGCTGTTCGACACCGCCTGGTACGCGATCGAGGAGATCGGCTCGCGACTCGATGATTACGCGGCGGGAATCGAACATGACCCCGCCCGTCTCGACGAGGTTCGTGCCCGTCAGGACCTGCTCTACCGTCTCCGCGCCAAGTACGGCCCGGAGATGGCCGACGTCCTCGAGACGCTCCGCCTCGCGCGTGATGAACTCGCGGTGATCGACGACGCGGAATGGGAGATCTCCGGGATCGCGCGGCAGCTGGAGACCGCGAGCGCGGAACTGGCCCGACTCTCCTCGACATTGACCGATCGTCGCCGGACCGCCGCCTCGGCGATCGAAGCCGAAGTCAACCGGATCCTCCCTGAACTGGGGATGGCGAGCGGTCTTTTTCGCGTCGACATCACTCCACGGGAGGAGATCGGCCGCCATGGAGGTGACGAGATCGAGTTCATGGTGAGTCTCAATGTGGGTTTCGACCCCAGGCCGCTCTCCCAGGTCGCGTCGGGCGGCGAACTCTCACGGGTGATGCTCGCGCTCGAGACGATCCTCGCCCGGGTCGACGCCGTTCCGAGCATCGTCTTCGACGAGGTCGACGCCGGGATCGGGGGTATGGTCGCCGCGAAGGTGGGCGAGAAACTCCAGCGGGTCGCGGAACACCATCAGGTGCTGGCGATCACCCACCTGCCGCAGATCGCGGCGCGGGCGCACCATCATCTCTTCGTTCGCAAACTCGACGCGGACGACGCGACGGCGACGGAGGTCTCCGTGCTGGACGACGAGGCGCGGGTACGAGAGGTGGCGCGGATGCTGGGCGGGGATCCCGGAAGCGCGGCGTCGATCGCGCACGCGCGGGAGTTGATCGAGCGAGGGAGGGAGATGTTGACAGCGCTTCCTGCGGAGTGAGCGAGTGCCTCTCTCCGCCGCGTCACTCCACTGGAGTCGACTCCCGCGAGCCTCCCCACAGCCGCCGGAGAATCGTGACCCGCACCGTCGCGAGACGCGCCGCCGGCACGCCACCGGAGCCATCGATCACCGAGGCGAATCCGATCGACGCATCGATGGGTGTACGCGTTCGTCCGGCCTGATAGGCGGCCAGGCTCGAGTAACCGACCATGAAACCCGCCGCGCGCGTCGATCGCTCCGGAATCGGTGTTCGCGCGCCCTCGATCTCCCAGGCGCCCTCCGCTCGCTTGACGGTCCGGAAGGTACCACCGATCGAGATCTCTTCCGTCAGTCGGAGCCGGGGTATCGCCTCGTAGCTGATCGTGGCGCCGGGTTCGAACCCCGCTTCCGTGAAGCCGGTCGCGGTTCCCGGGATCCCGTCGACGGGTAGCGGCAGCTGGAGCGTGGCGGCGTCCAGCCGAAGCCAGTTGGCTCCGAGGGTGAGGTGGAGGCGCCGCCCGCCGAAGAGGTCGAGTATCGCGCCAGCGCCCAGACCTCCGTGGCCCGCGAGCGGGCTCCAGTCGGTCCTCGGTGTACGCGGCGGGACCTCGCCAACGCCCAGCCTCACGACACCTCGGACCGCCAGCCGGGCATTCAGCGTTCCGTCGCCTTCGGTCGGATCATACGGTCCCGGGAATGTCCGCAGCAGCTCCAGGCGAGCATCCAGTTCGAGGTCGCCGACCCGGATCGGTGAAACCTCGTGCGGGATCGGTGAGAACCCCGAGCCGGTCGCGAGATCGGCCAGCGTCGGTCCGGCGGTGGGAAGCGCGAGTGAGTCACCGGTCGCCGCGAATACCACCTCCTGCAGCCGGGCTCCCAGTCGGCTCCCTTCCAGCGGCAGCATCGCGGAGGAGCCCAGTGCCGCCCCACCCACCGTGTCGACCAGCGCCAAGAGGTCCGCGTTCCCCACGCGGTCCGGGTTTACGCCGAGCGAGCCTTCTATCAGCTCGACCCGAAGCGGGAGCCGCTCGGAGCGCATGATCGAGCCCGCGATGCCCAGTTCGACACGCGGCAGAACGCCGATCCCCAGCCTCCCGATCCCGGTCCGATCGTTCGCGGTCAGGCGAGCGTCGAGGCTTCCCGCGATGAAGTCGGCGTCGGTGACGGGGAACGGCACGGAATCGGTCGTCGCGAGAAACGCTTCCATCGCGGCGGGGAAACCGGTGAGGGGCGGGTAGGTCGTCGGGTCGAGGACCCCGCCCACTCCGGCGCCCAGCGGCAACCTGACGTCATCGTACCAGAGCGAACGGTATCCCCCGTAGTCGCCGCCCAGCGTCACCCCGGCCTCTCCCGGACGGAGAACGCTGCCGGTCCAGTCCTGTGCCGCCGCCGGGGTCCGGCTCATCAGTACCGCGAGCCACATCGCCGCGATGGGTACCCAACCCGATCCCTTCACTCGTTTGAACCGACTTTCATTCGTGGCATCTTGCTTCGAGGACGGCGGGACGGTAGCCGCTCGCCTCGCCGGATGTCAATGTACCGTATGCCCCCGCGCGGTGGTTCCATGCGCGACGAAAGTGCGCGTCTGACTTGACCCATTCGATGGGTTCGCCTAAAATTCGGGTTCCTCTTTACCCGTTGTATGGGTGCGTCCGTGGCAACAGGGTCGGGATCGTTCCGCCTTTTCGTCGGGGCGCGACCCCGTCGGGTCGAGGAATGAACGCGCGGGCATAGCTCAGTTGGTAGAGCGCAACCTTGCCAAGGTTGAGGTCGCCGGT
>CAZWJE010000112.1:0-7935 GCA_964634395.1 uncultured Gemmatimonas sp.
CAGGCGTGGCTGGAGAAGCATAGCGAGCGGATCCGGATGGTCCGGCTTCCCGGGTTACAGCCCGGAGCTGAATCCGGACGAGATACTGAACCAGGATGTGAAGAGCAACGCGCTGGGGCGGGTGCGGCCCGCCACCGACCCGAACTCATCCAGCGTGTGAGAAGCTACCTTCACCGCAGACAGCGCCAGCCTCACGTGGTTCGCAGCTATTTCGACGAATGCCACGTCCGCTATGCCGCGGCGTAACACATTTCATGCTCCCCGTAGTATTGTAGGACTACCAGGCTGATGTTGTTGTCGAGGAGTGCGTCGACCGGTGATTGATCCCCTTCATACTCCGAGGGGGTGAGGCCGCCCAGCGAACTGTGAGGACGGACGCCATTGTAGTCTCTGCGCCAGTCTTCGATGGTGTGCTTCGCGTCCTTCAGCGACAGGAGCCAGTGAAGGTTCAGGCAGTCATCGCGAAGGGTCCCGTTGAAGCTCTGGACGAAGGCGTTCTGCACAGGCTCGCCGGGCTGGATGAAGTCGATCTTCACACCGCGGGCGTAGGCCCAGGCATCGAAGGCTCGACTGATGAGCTCGGAACCGTTGTCGGTGACGATGACACGCGGAAGGCCGCGCTCCTCCCGAAGGCGCTCCAGTACCTCGATCACGCCCACGGCCGGGATCGAATGGGCGATGTGAATTGCCAGGCATTCGCGGCTGAACTCATCGATGATGTTGAGGCACCGGGAACGGCGGCCGGAGCTCAGCGTGTCCGACATGAAATCCATGCTCCAGCACTCGTTCCGGCCAGTGAGTCCCTGCTGGACGAGTCGAGGCGCCTCGCTCCGCCGCTTCTTGCCTCGCCGGCGAACGGCCAGACCCTCCTCTCGGTAGAGGCGCTGGACCCGCTTCCGGTTCACCGGCCAGCCCTCACGGCGCAGGAAGGTGTGGATCATTCGGTAGCCCCAGCGCTTCCGCTGGTCCGCCAGTTCGCGGATGCGCACGCGCAGCGCTTCCTGGGGCTCGCGGACGCTCTCGTACCGGATGGTCGAGCGCGGGAAGCCGGTGAAACGAACCGCCCGAAGCTCGCTGACTCCCGCCGCGGCCTGGACCTTCTCGACGACCTGGCGCCGCTCCCGGGCCGTCACGATCCGTTTCCCAGCACGTCCTTCAGCACCTGCAGATTGAGCGCCTGATCCGCGACGATTCGCTTCAGCCGGCGATTTTCCTCCTCGAGTTGCTTGAGACGCCGGGCGTCGCTGACCTGCATCCCGCCATACTTCTGCCGCCATCGGTAGAGCGTCTGCTCCGTGATCCCCTCTCGGCGACAGACCGCGCGGGCCGCTGCGCGCTTCTCCACCTCCTGGAGGATCCCGATGATCTGCTCCTCCGTGAACCTGCTCTTCCGCATGACTCCTCCTTTCGAGGAGTCCCATAATAGCTAGATCAGGCTCCTGGGGTCACCTGGGGAGGCGGCGTGGGGGCTTCTCTTCTCTGTGCCGGCTCAATGAGCGATGCGGCTTTGTCGTGGGGCTGCTGGGCGGGCATTGCCCGACCTGGCGAGAGGCGCGGGCGGAGTTGAACGAGCTGCCGCTGGGGGCGGCGGAGTAGCGGGGGTAGGCTCGGTTCGATCGACTCCAGGACGCGATCGTTCACCACTTCGATTTCGCCGAGATATTATTTACATTTTGCCGCCGAAGTATTAATAATGAGTCGGGCTATTCAACTTTGCTGAACAGGAGACCCGGCGCGATGAACCGCGGCGAGACGGGCACTTACGAGGTGACGACGGCCGGCCGCGAGTCGGTTCGGGCTTTCGTGCCGCGACCGCTGCCTCCGGTTCCGCCGCTTGCGTTTGACGGCGATCTCCAACGGTCCCTCGAAGCCGCCGTGCTGGCGCTCGGCCGGCTCGACGGCGTCTCGACGCTGCTGCCGGACAAGTCCCTCCTTCTCTACAGTTACGTTCGCAAGGAAGCCGTTCTTTCTTCCCAGATCGAGGGCACGCAGTCGTCTCTTTCGGACCTGCTGCTCTTCGAGCTGGACGAAGCGGCGGGCGTGCCGCTCGACGACGTCGTCGAAGTCTCAAACTACGTGGCCGCGCTTGATCATGGGCTCGCGCGGCTGCGCGAAGGTTTTCCGCTCTCGAACCGCCTTCTCCGCGAGATCCACGGCGTTCTGCTCTCGCGGGGGCGCGGGAGTGGCAAAGATCCGGGCGAGTTCCGGCGCTCCCAGAACTGGATCGGTGGCACCCGGCCAGGGAACGCCACATTCGTCCCACCGCCGCATACCGCCATCCCCGATTGCATGGGGGCGTTGGAGCGGTTCGTCCACGCGGAAGGAGACGGTTTGCCGGTGCTCGTCCGGGCCGGGCTCTCGCATGTGCAGTTCGAGACGATCCATCCTTTCCTCGACGGCAACGGCCGGGTCGGCAGGCTGCTGATCACGTTCCTGCTTTGCCACGCGGGTGTGCTGCGTGACCCACTGCTCTATCTCAGCCTCTACTTCAAGCAGCACCGGCGGGAATACTACGCGTTGCTCGATCTCGTCCGGCGGAAGGGTGACTGGGAGGCGTGGCTCCTGTTCTTCCTGGAGGGCGTGCGCGTGACCGCCACGGGAGCGGTGGAGACGGCGCAACGGCTCGGGGCGATGTTCCTGGGCGACCGCACGAGGATCGAGGGGCAGGGACGGCGCGCTGGCTCCGCCCTGCGCGTGCACGAAGCGATCAAGACGCGGCCGATCGTCTCCATGTCCGAGGTCTGTCGTACAACGGGCCTCTCGTTCCCGGCGACGTCGTCCGCCATGGAACTCCTCGTCGGGATGAAGATCGCGCGCGAACTCACTGGCAAGCGCCGGAACCGGCTCTTCGTTTACGATGGATACCTGGATATTCTCAACGAGGGAACCGAGCGGTCATGAGCCCCGAAATCTCCGAGCGCGCCTTCGAGAAAGTGATCGAACGCGCCCTCCTCGTGCACGACCCTCCGGTATTTCCCTCATCGCCAGAATCCTCGAACCATTCGCTCAAGTCCCGGTGACCGACGACTCCACGAATACGACGGCCTATTCGCCGCCGGTTGACCAGCTTCTGACGCTCGGACCGATCAAGATGCCGGGATTGCCGTGGCCCAACTACCTGGACCTCGGCCTTTCCATCGAGCATGTGCCGGATCTTCTCCGTATGACCGGAGATCAGGCGTTGAATCGCGCCAGGAACGATAGTCTTCAGGTTTGGGCCCCCGTGCATGCCTGGCGAGTTCTGGGTCAGCTTGGCGCGGCTTCGGCGGTGACGCCGCTGCTCGACCTGCTGGACGACGCGGACGCGGATGATTGGATGCGCGAGGAGTTGCCGCGGGTGTTCGCGATGATCGGCTCCGCCGTAATGCCTGAGTTGACTCGATTCCTCCATGACTCCGATCGAGAACTCTGGGCGCGAATCGGGGTTTCGGCGGCGCTGAAGGAGCTGGCTCTGCGCGAAGGCGACCGACGTGAGGAGGTGGTGGCCACACTCTCACGGGCGCTGTCGAAATGGTACCGCAACAACGATCTGTTCAATGCGTTTATCATCGGCGAACTGATGGATCTGGATGCGGTGGAAACAGCGGCCCTGATGGAAGCGGCTTTCCTCGGGGATCGGGTGGACATCAACGTGAACGGGGACTGGGAGGACGTCCAGGTCAGTCTCGGGCTGTTGTCCGACCGAATCACACCACCGCCAAACTATTGGCCTGAGCTTCGTGGAGTGTCCGTACCGGGACGTCTACCGCTGGCGGGAGTGAAAGAGGGGCGAAAGTCGAACGTCAGGTCGAAACGGAAAGCCGAAAGAGCCGCGCGTAAGCGAAATCGTCGGCGCAAGTAGAGTCCTGCCGCGTGACGTCGCCATCGAGTAAGTGTCTGGACTGAAAGGCCCGAGGAGTGGAGTTTGCTGGAAAAGTCTCGGAGCATGTGATGCGGGAGGTGGTTGGCAAGTTGAGCGCCGTCATACAGTCCTCATAGCGTGCCGCGGCTGATGCCTGAGCAAGGGACGTGGGGCCGTACAGGTTTTCCGATCCGCGATCGCTCCGGACCCTAGCCCGCCCCCCGCCGCTTGCGCTTTCCCGCGTCGACCGTTCTATGATACACACCCTCCAACCACCCCCCTGACGTCCGTTCTCGGCGCGTGATCCAGCATTTCGTGGAGGAAGCTCGCGGGGCGGAGTACTTCTCTCGGGCGAGCCGGATCGGAATGGACCACACGGCGAGTAAGTGAGACCACGAGTATATCAGTCTCTTCGTGGACCTGGAGCGCTCGAACGTGCTCTTCGCCACGGAGGGGAGGGATGCTGAGGCGCGGGCGAGGCATGGCCGACTGGAACCGATGATCTCGGCGGCTCGCATGGTGAGCCGGCACTGGGCAGGGGATTCTTCGCTGGTCCATCACCCGTACCAGCAACGGCGTCCTGAAGGCCATCAACAGCCTCGTCCAGGCCGTCCGCGCCCGAATCCGCGGCTACCGGACCACCGGCGATTTCACCACCATGGTCTACCGCGTCGCCGGAAAGCTCGACCTGCCGCTTACCACTCGTCCTAGCGAAGAGCCACCAGTCCGGCGGGGATTAACCTTGACACGTCCGTAAGGGTGGCCGTATCCTGCCGATACATCGGACCACGCAACCCGATGTGGGACGTGCGATTGCCGAGGGGTGCAGGCCGGTGGCCCCTGGTGTTCGTGGGATCGTCGATGCTTCGGTGCCGGTCCTTCGGGTGGTATCCGCGGTGTAGTTCCCCAACAGGCTTGGGCCATTTCCCGTCCTTGTTCCGGCGATCGACCGGAAAACTTCATTCGAACTCACGTGCATCCGGCGCCTCACGGGCACGGACGCGGAAAGGAGGATCCAGCGGATGAGCGCGATCGTGCTGGCCGTCATCGGACTTTTCGGCTTCTTCACCGGCTACAGGATCTATTCCCGTTTCATCGCGGAGAAGATCTTCAAACTGGACCCGTCGTTCGTCACGCCGGCTCACGAGTTCGAGGACGGGGTGGACTTCGTACCGACGAACAAGTTCGTCCTCTGGGGACACCACTTTACGTCGGTAGCGGGGGCCGCGCCCATCGTCGGCCCGGCGATCGCGGTGATCTGGGGCTGGTTGCCCGCCTTCCTGTGGGTCGTCCTGGGAACGATCTTCTTCGCCGGAGTGCACGACGCGGGCGCGCTCTGGGCGAGCCAGCGGAACAAGGCGAAGTCGATCGGGGCCGTGACGGAGACAGTGATGGGCGCCCGTGCCCGCAGCGTCTTCATGATCGTGATCTTCCTGCTCCTCCTGATGGTCAACGCGGTCTTCGCGGTCGTCATCGCGAACCTCTTCATCAGCCAGCCGTCATCGGTATTCCCGTCGTGGATCGTGTTGCCGATCGCGGCGCTGATCGGCTATCTCGTTTACCGGCGCGGAGTACCGCTGCTCTGGCCGACGTTGATCGGGATCGTGGTGTTGTACGCCACAATGTGGGCCGGACAGTACATCCCGATCACACTGCCGGAGTCGGTATTGGGAATGTCCCCCGGGGTGACCTGGATCCTGGCGCTCTTCGCGTACGCCGCGATCGCGTCGCTCCTGCCGGTCTGGCTGCTTCTTCAGCCGCGTGACTACATCAACGGGATGCAGCTGATCGTGGCACTGTCCGTCATCTATCTGGCGGTCCTCTTCGCGCGGCCGGAGGTGGTTGCACCGGCGTGGAACGGGGCGGGTGCCTCTGAGGCGGGAGCTCCGTTTTTTGTGCCGCTCCTGTTCGTGACGGTCGCCTGCGGCGCGATTTCGGGGTTCCACGGCCTGGTCGCCTCCGGGACGACCTCGAAGCAGCTGAACAGCGAGGCCGACGTCCGTTTCGTCGGCTATCTCGGAGCGGTCGGCGAAGGCGCCCTCGCACTGGCCACGATCATCGTCTGCACGGCGGGGTTCTCCAATTTCGCTGACTGGCAATCATACTACGCGTCGTATCCGGTCACGATCGATGCGTTCATCCTCGGGGGTTCGCGCGTCGTGGAAGACGGGATCGGCCTGCCGGTGGCGTTCTCGACGACGTTGCTCGCCGTCATGGCGGTGCTCTTCGCGGCCACGACGATGGATACCGGCGTCCGCCTCCAGCGCTTCATCGTGCAGGAATGGGGTGAGATCTACGGGATCAAGGCGCTGCAGGGCCGCGGTATCTCGACTCTCGTGGCTGTGGGGTCCTGCCTGGTGCTCGCGTTCGGCGCGGGCGGCGGCGGCGCGGGCGGCATGATCATCTGGCCACTTTTCGGTACGACGAACCAGCTGCTCGCGGCGCTGACGCTGCTCGTGGTCAGCGTGATTCTCCTGCGTCTCGGCAGGCCGATAAAATACACGCTCGTGCCACTCGGTTTCATCCTGGTGATGGCGACCTGGGGACTCTTCGTTCAGCTCGGTGAGTTCTGGAACCAGCGGAACTATCTGCTTATCATGATGGACCTGTTGATCCTCGGCGCCACGATCCTCGTCGCCCTCGAAGGGTTTGGGGCTTTGAAGAAGACGGGTCGCGGAGAGGGCCCGCCGAGCCAGCCGCCGGCCACTCCGATCGAACCAGCCGGTCTCGGCTGACCTCCGAGTACGATGTTCGAGGCCCTGCGGGACGGACTCCGGACCTTCGGCTCCCTGATGCGCGAGTTCTATGTGGCTCCGCATCGGGGAGTCGTCGCCCGCGCCAAGCGCGAGGACGACGATGTCTTCATGCTGCTCGTTTTTTCCGAGATGATGGGGATCCCCAACCCCGCGAGCTACTATACACTCGAGCTCCAGCCGATTCTCTACGAGCGGTTCCATGAATGGCACTTGCGAATGGGGATGGAGAAGTCTCCGCTCGATGGGTTCCGCTGCTGCTGACAGCGGCCTGAGGCTCGGCCGCCAGCGTATCCTCTTCGTGGGTGGGAAGGGCGGAGTGGGGAAGACCACGATCGCTTCGGCGCTCGCGCTTCGCCTCGCCGACCTCGGTGAGCGAATCCTCCTCATATCGACTGACCCCGCCCATTCACTCGGCGACCTCTGGAGCCGGTCCGTCGGTGACGATCCTGAGGAACTCACCTCGAATCTATGGGGAATGGAGATCGACCCCGACACCGAGATCGATCGCTATCTCGCCAGTGTGTCGGACAACATGCGGGGCCTGGTGGATCCGGTTTTATTCACCGAGATCGAACGGCAGATGAGCCTCCTGCGACTCTCTCCGGGGGTCGAGGAGGCGGCGCTGCTCGAACGTATCTCGCGGCTGATGATCTCCGAGACCGGATACGACCGGATCATTTTCGACACCGCCCCCACCGGACATACCCTGCGGTTGCTTTCCCTTCCCGAGGTGATGACGGCGTGGACCGATGGCCTGCTGCGGTTGCGGGAGAGCTCTGAATCGTGGGACGCGGCGCTCCATACGCTGCGGCCGCGACCCCGCCCGGGGGCGGACCTGCAGTTCCTCGACCCCCTGAGTGTCAACGAGAGCGCGCGTTCGGCGCGGATCCGAGAAGTGCTTCTGCGGCGGAGACGGACCTTCTACCAGGCGCGGCGCCTCCTCCTCGAGAAGGCCACAAGCGGTTTCCTCCTGGTCCTGATCCCCGAAAGACTGCCGGTCGACGAGAGCAGAAAGGCGGTCGAGGCACTGCGGAAATACGGTGTGCCGATACTGGGTCTCGTGGTCAACCGGGTATTGCCAGCCGAGCCTCTCGGCGATTTTCTCGAACAGCGCCGGGGCCGCGAGGCCGGGTATCTTCATGAGATCGACCGCCTTTTCCGTCGGTATCCCCGGATTCATCTGCGTCTCATGGCCCGCGACGTAGAGGGACTGGATGGCCTGAGGCAGCTCGGGAGACTGCTTCTGCCCGGGCCGTTGGCGGTCAGTTGAACGAACGGTTGATCCGTTTAAAGTTTCGACGTTCCTCCTCTCCTGTCCTGTCAGCGATTTCCGCTCCA
>CAZWJE010000113.1:0-7934 GCA_964634395.1 uncultured Gemmatimonas sp.
CCTCGAGACCGGCCATCTCCTCTCGCTGAACGGGACGGTTTCCGGAGCGCCCTGCGACGCTGGCGAAGCTCGCGGCGCCCGGGTGGTGTGGGAAGGAGAGCGCGCGCTCATCGTCGCCGACACGCTGAATCCGGCCGGAGGCTTCACCGACACGGAGTACGAGGCGTTCGGACGCTTCTTCGACGAGGAAGCGTGGCCGCTGGTGACCGGAGCGTTCGGGTCGCCGTCGGACATCGACCGGAACGATCGGGTGATCATCTTCTTCACCGTGGCGGTGAACGATCTTCCGTCGAACTCACGACAGGCGGCGAGCGACGGGACCGTCGTCGGTGGTTTTTTCTATAATCGCGACCTCTTCTCCCGGTCGGTCTGTCCGGGCAGCAACATCGCGGAAGTGTTCTACCTGATGGTCCCCGATCCGGCGGGGTCCTCGGGAAGTCAAGGCAGGCGGCCGTTCTCCGCGGAGTTCGTTCGGCGCCGGATCCCCGGGCTCCTCGTCCATGAATTTCAGCATCTGATCAACGACTCGCGCCGCCTCTATGTGAACAAGGCCCCCAACTGGGAGGAAACCTGGTTGAACGAGGGGCTCAGCCATATCGCCGAAGAGCTGATGTTCTACCGAGCGTCGGGGCTGGGACCCGCGCGGAACCTGGGCCCGATGGAGCTGCTGGCGGCGCCCGCGCTGGAAGCGTTCCGGTCGTTCCACATCGACAACTTCGATCGGCTGACGGCGTATCTCGCCGATACGGAGTCCGAGAGCCTCTTCGGCGATGACGGGCTAGGGACCCGCGGCGCCGCCTGGTCGTTCCTGCGGTACGCGGCGGACCGGGTCCCGGGGGATGACGCGAATGTCTGGTGGCGGCTGGTGCGGGACACCCGGCGCTCGGGGCTCGAGAACCTCGCGGCGGCACTGGGGGCCGATCCCCTCGGCTGGCTCCCCGACTGGGGAGTCGCGCTCTGGGCGGACGACACCGGCGGGGACCCCGGCCTCGACGCCGACCCCTATCACCAGCTTCCCAGCTGGAATGACCGTGAGGTATTCCCCGCGCTGTCCTCCCTGGTGCCGGGTCGACCGGGGCTCGCCTACCCGCTCGAGACACCCCGGCTACTCGGCCAGCCCCGGACGCTCGACCTCCGGGGAGGAGGCGTCGGTTTCGCGCGGGCCACCGTCCCGACCCGCTCCCGGGCCGCGCTGCGCGCGACGGTCGGTGGTGCCGCGAGCCTGCCGCCGCCATCGCGCGTCAAGGTGATCGTCGGCAGGATCCGCTAGGCGGGCCCGCGACGCCAGCGGCGGGGTCGACGGGCCGGTGTCATCCCACCCGTGTCATCCGACTCGTGTCATCCCACCCGTGTCACCCCTCGCTGACGCCCAACACGACATGCCTCAACCGGCCTCCCTGGCCGGACGATCCCGGCCGCGCCCCATCCTCACTCCCAGTCGCGCGCGGGCTGATCGGGGTCCGAGCGAAGGAAGCGAACCAGGTCGGCGTGGAACCGTTCCGGGATTTCGACCTGGGGGTTATGGCCGACGCCCGGGTAGAGATGGATCGTCCCGTTCGGGAGTGACCGGGCGACGCCGCGCGCGAGTTCCTCGAAGTTCGCGGTGAGCGCGTCGTCGGCGCCGCTCAGCACGAGCGCCTTGGTCCGGATGTGTTGCCAGTCGTAGACCACCGGGTCCGCGTAGATGATCTGCTGCTGGAGCGCGCGAACCATCGCCATACGGGGCCAGTCGCCGCTGAGCGTCTGCCCGTACTGGCGACGGACGTACTCGAGGTGAGGCGGATGCCAGGTCGGATAGTACGTCCGATGGTTCGCGAGGATCGACTGGTAGGTCGTCGCGAGCGCGGATTCGTAAGCGGCCTGGAGGTCACGCCAGGGGCGATTCTGGCGCTGGTCGGTGAGGCCGATCTGGTTGACGAGGACGAGGTGCGTCGAGGTCTCGGGATAGACCATCGCGAACCGCGTCGCGACCATCCCTCCCATCGAGTGCCCGACGACCGCGACCCGGCTGATTCCCAGATGATCGAGGAGAGCCCTGGTATTGCTCACCTTGAAGTTCAGGTCGTAAGGGACGATCGGTTTCGACGACTTCCCATAACCGATCTGGTCGACCAGCACCACCCGGAACCCCGCTTCGCTGAGCGCGGCGGCGGTCGATCCGTACGCCCCGCCGTAGAAGTTCATCCCGTGCAGGATGATCACGCTCTGGCCGTTCGGCGCCCCGGTCGGGGGTACGTCCATGTACGCCAGCCGCATGTCCTGGTTGAATCGATTCAGTTCCAGGTAATGGACGGGATATGGGTATGGGATCTCCTCGAGGCTGATCGAGACCGGACCCCAATCGGCGGGCGGCTCGGCGGGAGGCACCTCGGGCCAGTCGGTCTGCGCGGCGAGCGAGGTCGCGGCGAGAACCGCCGCCACGCCCGCGACGAGCGCCCGGTGAATCGTGCGCCACTCGAATGTTGGGGCGAAGGGCATCGCTCCTCCTGCGCTGGGGGTATATGGGGGACGGCGGCGGGATAGCGCGCCCGACGATGATATATCGCCCTCGCGCGAATCACAATTCGACGGGTCCACGTGACCACCCGCCGGCGGACGCCCCGGCCGCCCTACACCCAGTCGACGTCCTGTATCCAGAACCAGGGGATCACCTCGACGTCCCCGAGCGCGCGCGCCTGGTCGCCCGCGTAGACGAGCCGCGCCGCGGGCTCGAGCACGGGATCCCACCCCATCGCCGCCTCCAGAAACTTCCGGGATCCCCGAACGAATTCGGGCACGAGCGTACCGGCCGACCGCGTCTCGACCGCGATCCTCCGCTTCGCCCCTTCCACGATCAGACCGGCCGAGAGCCACCGGTCCTCGCGTACGTGCCAGAGACCCGCCGGCTCGCCGCGATGCAACCGCGCCTTCAACACCTCCGACGCCACCCAGCTCGCGAAGATCGCCCCGCGCAACGGGTGGGTGCGAAGCTGTCCCGGCTCCCGGATCCCCAGAAGCTGACACACGACGCCGGAATCCATGAGATGAAGCCGCGCGGCCTTCACCGCCCGACGCCGCGGGTTCGGGCGACCCGCCGGCGTGCGAAAGACCATCAGACCGTCCTCCAGTACCGAGATCCAGGATCGGATCGTCGGGTGAGTGACCCCGACGTCGCCGGCAAGTCCCGAGAGGTTCTCTTCGCGAGAAGTCCGTCCCGCGACGAGCCGAAAGAAGTCGGTGAAGCTCTCCAGGTCGACCACCCGGAGTGCCTGCCTCACGTCGCGCTGCACCCAGGCGGCGAGGTACGCGCCGATCCATTCGTTCGGATCCGTCCGCCGATCGTGAACGCGTGGATATCCACCGGTCCAGATCGTGGCCCAGAGATCCTCCGGCGCGGCGGGGAATCGGCGCAGTTCGTCGAGGCTCAGCGGAAGCACGTGCTGGTAGCCGATTCGACCGGACAGCGCCTGCTCCGATTCCCGCCGCATCGTCAGATGACGGGAACTCGTCACGATGAATCGGCCGGGCTCCGGATCGTCGCCGATCGCCTCCGAAAGGTGGTCGAGTAGCGCGGGAGCCCGGTGGATCCCATCGATGATCGCACCCCCGACATACTCACGGAAGAAGCCCCGAGGATCGCGTTCGGCGAACTCCCGGACGTCCAGGGTATCGAGCGAAATATGGGGGTGGTGGGGGAAGGCCGATCGGCAGATCGTGGTCTTTCCGGCCTGCCTCGGGCCGATCACGGCGACGACCGGGAAGCGGTCAGCGAGTTCGCGGACCCGGGGCTCGGCGACACGTTCAATCATACGCGAATTGTAAATGTCGATATCGAATCATGCAAGACAGGTAGCGGGACGGGGGGTCGGGCCCTGGTGTGCACTGGTGCGTCTATTATCATAGTGTGTATGATTATAATTGATGACATATCGATTTTACATCAGATAAATCGCCCGCTCCTCGCTCGCGTGACGCTTTCGTCTTCGAGGACTCCGCACCCATGGACTCCCCCGGTCACCTAAAGTAAATTCTAGATACGTTTCGCGGCGATTTCCCGGGTCTGTCCAGCCAGGTCGAGACGGAACTAATGTTCCCGGGAGGATTTCGGAAATAGCGGTTTTGGCGGGTTTCGCGCCGACTCGTGACCCGCCCTGATCACTGCCTGGACCGGACGCTCGGCGTCGCGGTCGTCTCATCAAGAACCCGCTCGGTGCATCCGAAAGAGGTTGTGTCGATGGGAGCGGCGACGCCGGGATCACGGCGAATCCACCGGAGCCTTCGCTTCCCCGCCCCGCGCGCGATCTGCCGACGAGGACGTTCGGTCCCAACGGAATCCGTTAAACGAAGCGATCGAACCCGGCGTCCAAGCACAGACGCCCGTGCCTCTCACGATCTGAAACACGGCCGGGCCGGCGACCGTACTGGAGCGCGTCGCCTCGCTCTTCCCGACCCCGGAGAAACCATGGAACGCACGCCACGAGGCATCGGTCCGACCGCCCGCGACACCCTGGCCATCGCGATCGCGGTCTTGTTCACGACGGCATGTCCGGCCATGAGCCAGACTCGAACCGCCGAGCCGTTCGCGTGGAGCGGGACGCTCGCGCCGGGATCGACGCTCGAGGTCAAGGGCATCAACGGCGATGTGCGGGCGGTGGCGGAACCCGGGCGCACCGCCATCGTCGAAGCCACTCGAACGGCGCGCCGGAACGATCCGGAAGAGGTCGAGATCGTCGTCGTGGAGCATGAGGGCGGGGTTACGATCTGCGCCGTCTATCCCTCGACCGGCGCGCGGACGAATGAATGCGCCCCGGGCGATGGTGGCCGGCTCAGCGCCGACAGGAACGACACGGAAGTCGTCTTCACGATTCAGGTGCCGGAGTCCGTCGATTTCACTGGACGCAGCACCAACGGCAACGTGTCGGTGCGCGGCGTGACGGATCGCGTCGAAGCGACATCCACGAACGGCGACGTGGAGATCGATGGCGGCTCGAATGTCGGGGCGCGCACCACGAACGGTTCCGTATGGATCCGCGGCGCCGGGTTCGCCTCCGCGCGAACGACGAACGGAGAGATCGTGGCCGAGCTGCCCGGGTTCACCTCCGCTTCCGGGCCATGGAGCTTCAGCACGACGAACGGACCGATCACTCTGAGGCTTCCGGCGGGGACGAACGCGGAGATCGACGCGTCGACGACCAACGGTCGAATCACGAGTGATCTTCCCGTAACCGTATCGGGAACGATCGGCCGCAATCGGCTGCGGGGCACGCTGGGAACGGGTGGACCGCTGATCGAGTTGCGCACGACGAACGGCCGAATCGAACTGGCGCGTATCCCCTGACGAAACCGTCCGGCGCCGTGGGGGGAACGTCACCGGAAGCGCCCCCTGGGAGTCTGGTCCGAATCGGGAATCCATTTGGAGGGCCCTGCGTGGCCTTCTCCCGGATCCCGAGCCCGTCCGGCCCTTCCCCCATTCCCGCCGAGCGGATCGCAAGGCGCCTCCGGGAGAACACCTTCAGCTCATCGCGCGTCGTCGTGTCCGTGGCGCCGGGTGCCGTGGCCGGCGGGAAACGAGACCGTCAATCGCCGGTGGCGGGCGGGGCCGGTGGTGTCCGGATGCTTCCGGCGTGTCCGATTCCGGGACGCGCGGTCCCGCCAGCGAACACACCGGGTCGGGAACGCTGGTCCTTCATTCACTGCATCTCCCGTGCTGACATGCGGATATGGTTGTGGGCCCGGTCGGCATGCTCCTTCCCTCCGGAAGTCGGCGAGAAAGCTTCCGGGGCATGCCCACCCCGGAGGGCGCGAAATGACTCGGTCCCGACTCCGGAAAGGTCACTCTGGATATCCCGCGCGACACCACGAACTCGAAGCGCAAGCGATGGATCACGATCGGGGTCGCGATCGCCGTTCTGGTCTTCGCGTCGACCGCGCTCGCCCGGCTGGAACCCGCCGCGCCATCGGTGGAGCGGGCGGGGATCTGGACGGACACCGTTCGGCGGGGAACGATGCTCCGGCAGGTGCGCGGACCGGGAACGCTCGTGCCCGAACAGATCCGCTACATCTCCGCGGTGACCGCGGGTCGAGTGGAGCGGTTGCTGGTGATGCCTGGCACCGTCGTGACGGCGGACACCGAACTTCTTCTCCTGAGCAACCCCGAGGTCGAGTTGCAGGCGATGGAGGCCCAGCGTCAGAGCGCGACCGCCCGCGCGAACCTGACGAATCTGCGAGCTCAGCTCGAGAACCAGCGGCTCAACCAGGAGGCGGCCGTAGCGAACGCGAGGTCGAGGCATCGGGAGGCGCAGAGGCAGCTGGACGCGGGGCGTCGTCTCTTTGACGAGGGCCTGGTGCCGACGCTGGAGTTCCGCCGGGTGGAGGACAATGCGGCGGAACTCGCCCAGTTGCTGGAGATCGAGGAGAAGCGGATGGAGTTCATGGTCGAGTCGATGGCGGCGCAGCTCCGGGCGCAGCAATCGGAGGTTGAGCGGCTGGAATCGCTGTCGGAGCTTCGGGAGGCCTACGTCGGCTCGCTGGCGGTGACGGCGGGCGCGGACGGAGTACTCCGCGAGTTGCCGCTGGAAGAGGGCGAGTGGGTGAACCCGGGAAGCCGCCTGGCGGTCGTGGTTCAGCCGGGGAATCTGAAAGCCGAACTACGGGTGCCGGAAACGCAGGCGAAGGACATCGTGGTGGGTCAGATCGCGGAGATCGACACCCGCAACGGATTCGTCCAGGGCAGGGTGACACGGATCGACCCGGCGGTGCAGAATGGCACCGTCACGGTCGACGTCGCGCTCGACGGCGAACTCCCCCGTGGCGCGAGGCCGGATCTCTCCATCGATGGAACCATAGAGATCGAACGGCTCGAGGACGCCGTGTATGTGGGCCGTCCGGTATTCGCGCAAGCCGACGGGTCGATCGGTCTCTTCCGGGTCGATCCGGACGGTCGGCAAGCGCGGCGCACGGTGGTCAGTCTCGGCCGTACGTCGGTGAACTCGATCGAGATCCTGGGCGGGCTGCAGCCGGGGGATGTGGTGATCCTCTCCGACATGTCACAGTGGGACTCGGTCGATCGCGTGCGGCTGCGATAGCGAGAGTCAGGGGAGCGGAAGCAAGGGCCGCCGGGTCAGCGATCCGTCTCCATCGGTTTTTGAAGCACGACCAACCATCACCGGGATCGATCATCCATGTCAGCGACAGCATTCAACGTGGAAACGCGCGCCGAGACGCCCCTGATCCAGCTCACCGGAGTGAGCAAGGTCTTCTACACGGAGGAGGTCGAGACCCACGCGCTGCGCGACATTCACCTGACGATCCGGCCCGGTGAGTTCGTGGCGATCGCGGGTCCCAGCGGGTGTGGCAAGACCACGCTGCTCTCGATTCTGGGACTGCTCGACACGCCGACCGCGGGCGACTATCGGCTGGTGGGCGAACCGGTGACGAGCCTGACCTCACGGCAGCGGGCGCATATTCGTAATCGGGAGATCGGGTTCATCTTCCAGGCGTTCAACCTGATCGGCGACCTCACCGTTTACGAGAACACCGAACTGCCGCTCACCTATCGGAACATGCCGTCCGAGGAACGAAGGAAGCGGGTCCATGAGGCGCTGGAGCGGGTCGGAATGGGCCATCGGATGAACCACTACCCCGCGCAGCTTTCCGGTGGACAGCAACAGCGGGTCGCCGTGGCCCGCGCCATTGGCGGTAGCCCGAGCGTGCTGCTGGCCGATGAGCCGACCGGGAACCTGGATTCGACGAACGGCGGCGCGGTGATGGACCTGCTGAAGGAACTGCACGCCGGCGGCGCGACGATCGTGATGGTCACGCACGATCCCCGGTACGAAGAGTTCGCCGAGCGATCGATCCACCTCTTCGACGGCCAGATCGTGGAGGACGTGAGCGGCGCGCGGGCGGGCGTCGAATCGCACGCGCGGTTGAGCTGAGTCGACGATGAACGAAGT
>CAZWJE010000114.1:0-5502 GCA_964634395.1 uncultured Gemmatimonas sp.
CATAGTCCGTGCCGAAAGTGGAGCTCCGGTCACCGCGCAGGGAGATGTTCACGAAGCGGCGGTCCCGCCAGGCCAGCTGCTGCTGGAGGTAGGCACCGAAAAGCGCGTCAGAAACGTTCGTTTCGTTCGCCTCGAAGTCCGTCGTCGCCCCCGCGAGCGAGGTCTCCGAACCCGGGCTCAGCCCGGCGCCGAATGCGTAGATCAGATTCGATTCCTCGCGCGCGTACTGGATCCCCGTCGTGGTGGTCGCCTCGATTCCCCTCGGCAGCGCGAAGGTACCGGCGACGCTGGCGTTCGCCGTGTAGTTCGCGATGTCGTACCCGTTGTTCTGGATGAAGCCGTTCGTGTAGACGCCGCCGTAGACGCCGTACACCGTCTCACGGGGTATCCTGTTGATGTCCGTCCGGGAGATCCGGTCCATGCCCACGAGGGCGGTCGCGCTCAGCCAGGAAGAGGGGCGGTAATTCGCGTCGACCGAGCCGGTCACGCGACTGAGGTCCTGGAAGGTCCGCCACTCGTCGTGGAACCCCGGGTCGTTCTCGTAGCCTCCGGTGTTCTGTATGGTCGAGGGGTCGGAATCGCCGAACATGCCCATGCCGATGATGCCGAAGAGGGCGTTATCGGCCTGGGGGAGTTCGAGACCGCTGTCCATATAGCCTACCCGAGCGCCCACGCTGAGCGACGGTCCCGGATTGCCGGTGAGGTTCGCCTGGACGCGCACGCGGTCGAGCGTATTGTGGTCGAGATAGATCCCGTCTTCGGTCTCGTACTCGCCGGAGAGATAGAACGTCGCCTCCTGGCCGCCGCCGGAAACGCTGGCGCCCATGACCCGCCGTTCGCCGTTGCCGAAGGGGGTGGTCTCGGGGTTCTCGAGCGGGTTCGCCCGGTGCGTCACCGCCTGCGCCTGGCAGATCCCGGTGTTCTGGACGACGAGGCTGCACTTGAACTGGGGCTCGACCGCGTCGAGTCGAGTGACGTTCTCGGGGAACCGGAAGTTCCTGTCGATCCGTCCGTATTCGGACCAGAGGTCGAAGCGGGCGGCGGAAGTCCGTCCGCGTTTCGTCGTCACCTGAATGACGCCGTTCGCGGCGGCCGTGCCGTAGAGGGCGGCGGCCGAGGGCCCGCGGAGGATTTCGATGCTTTCGATGTCCTCCGGGTTGAGGTCATCGAGCCGTGACGGGGCCTGGCCGCCCACGGCGAATCCGATCGATGACTCGGCGTTGTACACGCGGACCCCGTCGATCAGCAGCATCGGGGTATTGGAGAGCGATATGCTGTTGGTGCCCCGGATGCGGATCTTCGAGCCTCCGCCAGTCGTCCCACTGCTCTGATTGACGATCACGCCGGGGGCGCGGGCCTGGAGCAGCTGGGACATCGTCGTCACGGGAGCCAGGTCGAGGTCGGCGACACCGATGTTGGCGACCGCGCTCCCGATCTCACGACGTCGCAGCTCCTGACCCGTCGCGGTGGCGATCACGCCCTCGAGGAGTACCGCGCTCGGAGCCAGGGCGAAATCAGCGCTCACCGTTGTCGCGGCCCGGACATCCACTTCCTGGACGCCGCGGGCGAAGCCGATCACCGACGCGCGGATCTCCCGGGGCCCGACGGGTACATTGGCGATCAGGTACCGGCCATCCTGGTTGGTGATCGCGCCGAGCGTCGTTCCGCCCACGACGACCTGGACTCCGAAGAGCGGCTCCCCGGTCGACGTACTCAGGATCCGCCCGGTCACGGTACCCCGGGCCTGCGCGGCCAACGTGCACGGAAGCATCCCGATCGCCATGATCAACAGGCCGAACGAGCGTGGCTTCATTCGATTCTCCTTCGCCTCGCGTTGCCGGAAGCAGTATGGCCCATCATCGATCCGATGGGCGGGGGGATACCGAAGGGTGCCCGGCGCCCGTGCGCAAGACGCGGACCCCGGTCAGGACGACGCGGAAGGTTCGGCGGACTCGTCGGAAAGACTCGCCGACGCCGTATCCGACCCGCGGGAGTATGGATGAATCGGCCCGACGAGTTCGACGCCGCCCCGGTCCACTTCGTCGAGAAGCTCACTCGCCGTCCTCCCGAGTATGGGATGCCGCCACTCGGGCGCGATCTCGCGGAGTGGCACGAGCACGAACGCTCGTTCGTGCATCCTCGGGTGGGGGAGCGTGAGCCCGGGAAAATCGAGTACGAGATCCTCGTGGCAGAGGAAATCGATATCGATGTTACGCGGTCCGAACCGCACGGTACGGACCCGCCGCATCGCCTTTTCGATCTCGAGGAGTCGCGCGAAGAACACATGGGTCGGCGCCTCGGTGAACACTCGGCAGACAATATTGTGGAAATCCGGTTGTTCGAGGATGCCGACGGGGCTGGTCCGATAGACGGAGGAAATCCGGTCGAGAATCGCGATATCGGCGATCAGCCGGAGCGCCTCGGCCAGTCGCGCGGGCGGGTCGTCGAGGTTGGAGCCGAGACCGAGCAGCGCGGAACTCACGCGACGAGGAGGATGAACGCCGGAATGAACGGGCCCACATGGTTCACCTTCGATACCACGCACCACGCCCTCTGGGCCGAAGAAGTCGCGACTGAGGCGGGGATCCCGACGGAAGTCGTGCCCGCGCCGGCGGGGGCGAACGCCCGCTGCAACCTGGCCCTCATTACCCTGGAAGAAGAGATCGGACGACTCTCCGTCGCGCTGGAGGAAGCGGAGGTTCCGTTCGTTCTCTTCCGGGTCTGAAGCGGACTTTCGCGAGCCCGAGGCGGCCTGATCCGCCCCCCCGAGGGGCGACCGGATCCGTTCGGAATGTCGGAGCGTCGGATCGCCGATTCGCGGGAGCACGGTTTTCGCGGGGCCGGGGCGGCGTGAGCGACCGGGCCGACCCGCATTACGCGCGAAGTCCCCGGCCGAGGATCCCGATCGCGACGCCGACGATGGCGCCGATCATCAACCCGCCGAACAGGTTCAGCCGGCGGCTTCTTTCGCGGTAGTGCATGTCTGCCCGAAGTCGACCCTTTCCATGTCCCGGAAGCGAAGTCGGATGATGGCCACGGCGAGTACCGGGCGCAATAGCGTCCCCGGAATCCCGCGGACCGGACCAACGGGGTCAGGCGGCATCGTCCGGGTTGCCGGGCCGGCGGCGCGGCGACTATTTTGACTCCGCATGCGGACCTTTCGACGTCCGTCCGTCGGTGGTTCCTTACGTTCCCGCGGGAGATCCGGTGCATGGCTGACCAGACCAAGACCGTACTTCTCGTCGAGGACAACGAAGACAACCGGACGGTCTACCGGACCATCCTGGAGCACTTCGGCTACGAAGTCGTCGAGGCGCGCAATGGCGAAGACGGCATCCGCGCGGCGCGCGAGGGACAGCCGGATCTGATCCTGATGGATATCTCCATCCCGATCATCGATGGGTGGGAGGCGACGAAGATCTTGAAGGCGGATTCCGACACACGAGAGATCCCGATCATCGCGCTGACCGCGCACGCACTGGCGACGGACCGCTCGAAGGCAGAGGAAGTCGGTTGCGATGGATACCTGGCGAAGCCATGCGAACCCCGCCGGGTGGTCGCGGAAGTCGAGCGCTTCCTGGGTGCCGGGCGAACTCAGGAGGCCTGAACTCTCCGGCGAATCGATGACCGACGAACGCCCCGAGCGGATTCTCGTTGTAGACGACAACCCGGACAATATCGAGATCATCGAGGCCCGGCTCGCGAGCCGGGGCTATCGCATCGAATCCGCCACCGATGGCGAGGAAGCCCTGCGCCTCGTCCGCGAGAACCCTCCGCAGCTGATCCTGCTCGACGTGATGATGCCGCTGATCGACGGCTTCGAGGTCTCCCGTCGGATCAAGCGGGACTCGACGTTGCCCTACATCCCCATCATCCTGGTGACCGCCCGTGGCGAGACCGAAGACAAGGTCGAAGGGCTGGACGCGGGTGCCGACGACTACCTCACCAAACCGGTCAACTTCCCCGAACTCGAGGCCCGGGTCCGGTCGATGCTGCGGATCAAGAGGCTGCAGGACGAACTCGACCGGAAGAACCGGGAACTCGAGGACGCGAACGGCCAGCTCCGCCGCCTCTCGATCACCGACGGCCTCACCGGCCTGTTCAATCACCGGCACGCCCACGAACTGCTGCGTGAAGAGCACCAGCGCTGCAAACGGACCGGCGGCTCGATGGGCGTGATCATGTTCGACCTCGATCAGTTCAAGGAACTCAACGACACCCACGGTCACCCGACGGGCGACGTGGTGCTCTCCGAGACCGCCAGGATCCTCCTGGAAACCGCGCGGGAGATCGACATGATCGGCCGGTACGGCGGAGAGGAGTTCATCGCGATCCTGCCGGGCGCCGACGAGGACTCGGCGGCTCGGTTCGCGGAGCGCTCCAGATCGCGGGTGGAAGCGCATGTGTTCAGGGATGCCGGGAAAGAGATCCGGATGACGATGTCGGCCGGCGTCGCGGCCTGTCCGGGGACCAACCTCGTTCATCCCGACGAGCTCATCCGTCTCGCCGACCGTGCGCTGTACGAGGCGAAAGAGACGGGTCGCAATCGCGCTGTCCGCTCTTCCGGGCTACGGTGGGGCTCATGAGCGATACGGGGACGAACCTCGCGAAGCGGGCCGAGGAACTGCGCGTGATCCTCACTCGGGCGAGCCACGAGTACTATGTCCTCGACAGGCCTCGACTCGCGGACTCCGAGTACGACAGGCTCTTCCGCGAACTGCGGCGCCTGGAGGAGGAGCACCCCGAACTGCGCGTCGCCGATTCGCCGACGTTACGCGTCGGTGCGCCCGTCGCCGAACGGCTCGAGAAGCATGCGCATCTGGCGGCGATGCTCTCGCTCGACAACGCCTTCAACTTCGAGGAACTCGCCGCCTGGGAAACGCGAAACTCGCGCATCGTCTCGGAGGTGAAGGAAGCCGGCTACACGACCGAGGCAAAGATCGACGGGGTGGCCGTGGCGCTCACCTACGAGAACGGCGTCCTCAGTCGAGGAACGACCCGGGGAGACGGGTTCATCGGTGAGGACGTGACGCGCAATCTCCGCACGATCCACGAGATCCCGCTCCGCCTGAACGGAGACGACATCCCCTTCCCCGCTCGATTCGAGATTCGCGGCGAAGTGTACATGTCGCTCTCGAACTTCCAGGCGCTCAACGAACGCCGCGCGGCCGAAGGACAACCGACGTTCGCCAACCCGCGAAACTCCGCCGCTGGCAGTCTCCGCCAGCTCGATCCATCGATCACCGCGAGCCGGTCACTGCGCTTCTTCGCGTTCACGGTGGAGCTGGACCCCGCGTCGACGGATACGCTCGCCGTGCGGACGCAGTCGGAGTTGCTGGAAGCGCTCATTGCCTGGGGGATGCCGGTCAACCGGCATTACGCGCGCTGCGCGACGCTCGACGAGGTGGAACGGTACGTCCGCGATCTGGAGGTCGCGCGGGAGCAGCTCGACTTCGAGATCGACGGCGTCGTGGTGAAGGTGGATCCGCTCCGGCTGCACGG
>CAZWJE010000114.1:5602-7916 GCA_964634395.1 uncultured Gemmatimonas sp.
GTGAAACGGGCGGGCGAGGTGATCCCGCAGGTGGTCTCGTCGGTCCCCATGGAGGGCGAGGTCCGGGCGGAACCCTTCTCGATGCCCGAACGCTGCCCGGTCTGCGACGCGCCCGTGGAACGGCCGGCGGACGAGGTGATGACCTACTGCCCGAACACCGCGTGCCCCGCTCGCCTCTACTGGGGGATCGTCCATTTCACGAGCCGCGGGGCGATGGATATCCGAGGCCTCGGCGAGCGTACCGTGCAGCAGCTTCTCGACGCGGGGAGCGTGCGCGATGTCGCGGATCTCTATACGCTGGACGCGGAGTCGCTCCTTGGCCTGGAGGGCTTTCAGCGGAAATCGGCCGATAATCTCCTGAAAGGTATCGGGGATTCGCGCGAGCGCGGGCTGGCGCGGCTGCTCTTCGCTCTCGGGGTCCGCCACGTGGGAGAGATCGCGGCGCAGCGCTTGGCGCGCGAGTTCGGATCGATGGATCGGCTTCTCGCCGCGTCCGAGGCGGAGATCGGCGCGGTCCACGGTATCGGGGCGACGACGGCGGAGGCGCTCGCCGCGTTCTTCGCCGAACCTCGCAACCGGGTCACGATCGAGAAGCTGCGGGCGGCGGGCGTCGTGATGGTGGAGGAGAGCGCGCGGGTGGTCGACGGACCCCTTTCGGGATTGTCGTTCGTCATCACCGGCACGCTCCCTTCGCGCTCCCGCAAGGAGATGTCGCGGATCATCGAAGAAGCGGGCGGGCGGATCGCGGGAAGCGTGACCCGTTCGACCGACTTCCTGGTCGTGGGCGAGGACGCGGGCTCCAAGCTCGAGAGAGCGAAGGAACTGGGGATCCCCGTCCTCTCGGAGGCGGATGTACTCGCACGGATCGAGGCGCCCCACCCAACCACCGAATGAGGGATCCTATGAACGATGTGGACGTCGGGATCGACGTGATCAGCATGCCGGGCGCGACGCTCGCCGCGCTCTCGAGCGTGCTTCGGTCGGAGCTGGGAGCGGAGGACGCCGCCCGGGTGATGCGGCGGATCGGGCTCCAGTCGGGAGCCTACTTCTACGACCGGTTCCGGCAGTGGGCCGGGGCGGAGCCAACCGCGCTGGGCATGGATGTCTTCTGGGGTCAGCTGAGTGACTTTTTCGAGCACCTCGGATGGGGTCGCCTGGAGCATGAAGCCGGTCACCCGGGGGTCCTCGTGCTGGAGCTGATCGATTGGGTCGAGGCGCGCCACGACGCGAGCCGGATCGGCTGTCACTTCACGACCGGCCTGCTGGCGGATATCCTCAGCCGGGTCGTCGGCGGAGAGCTCGCGGCGCTCGAGGTGGCGCCGGGGACACCCCCTTCGGAGGGAACCGGGCGGATCCTCATCGGTAACCCCGGTACACTCGACGTCCTCTACTCGAGGATGCGGAACGGAGTTCGCTACGAAGAGGCGATCGAAGCCCTTGTCTGATTTCTTCGCCGGCGGGCGCCGGACCGAACCGGGGGGTGGGAGCGCCGATGCGGGCGCGGGCCGGCGGGGGTCGAGGGCCGTATCGGCCGGTTGGCCGTGACCGCCGGGCGGTTGCTGGGGATCGATTTCGGCGAGCGACGGATCGGGCTGGCGTTGAGTGATCCGACGAGGACGATCGCCTCGCCTTTCGGCACGCTCTCGCGGCGCGCGGGCAAGCGGCCGCCCTGGCCGGAACTGATGCGGATTGTGGCCGAGCAGGAAGTCGCGGAGGCCGTCGTCGGGCTCCCGCTCGATCTCGCCGGCGAGGACACGGCGTGGACCCGCGAGGTTCGCGGCTTCGCGGCCGACTTCGAGCGGCGATCGGGCCTGCCCACCCATCTGATCGATGAGAGAATGACTTCGGTTATGGCGGAACGCGCGGTCCGGGGATCGGGGCTGCCCCGGTCGGAGCGCGAACGGAAGGAGCGGGTGGACGAGGCGGCCGCGGCGATCATCCTGGGAGCCTTTCTCGCGCGGGCGAAGAATGCGGGTGACACGGAATAGGGACCTGGGGGCGCTGGCCCGCGGGCTCGCCCTGCTCGCCGCCTTCGTCGTGGTCGGCGCCTGTGACATGAACGGCGACCCGTCGCTCGCGGGCGGCGAACCGATCCGCTTCACGATCCCGCCGGGCAGCGGGTTCGGGGCGGTGACCGACACGCTCACGTCGCGAGGACTGGTGAGCAGCCCGACCGCCTTCCGCCTCTACGCGCGGTACAAACGGCTCGACCGCGCCATCAAGCCGGGGGTCTATGAGACTCCGCCGGGGCTCGCGTGGGAGGACCTGCTCGGCAAGCTCGTCCGCGGCGACATCGTCCAGATGACGCTCGTGG
>CAZWJE010000115.1:0-7353 GCA_964634395.1 uncultured Gemmatimonas sp.
CGGGCCGGCAGGGTCGCTGGCACACCGTCGGAGGCGTGGTAACACTTAGGAACCAGGGAGAACCTGTCCAAGAACGGGGCCCAGGGCTAAGGCCCACGCCCCTGCGAAGAGCGGTAGCCGTAACGATTAGGGTTTGCCTATCTGCCATGAGGCTAGCTGGTAGTAATGGCAATGCGGAGCAGGGCTGCGAGATTCCAAGGAAAAATGTTCAGCGTCCCCTGGATTTCCGCCCGCTTCGCTAGTGGGTCTTTGGCTCGGTTCAGCAACCTGGCATTAGTCCGGAACGGCACGTCCTTCTCATGCGCCGTCGTGTTAGCGTTCAGTCACGCAACCTGCGTTGACACTTGATCAGTGGCAACGGCAGGCCGGCCTGGATGGTCACTCGCCGCAATAGACCATAAGCATTGGCATCGCCGACACGCTGCAGCCACCTCGCTATGCTGACCGGGTGGATCGGGAGATCAAACTGAAAGGACTTCCCGCACAAGTATTACTACCAGTGGGGTTACGCCGCCGGGTACGCGCCAGAGCTTCATTGCTCAGGCCGAACGTATGCCTCAGGTGATGAAGCGCCACCATCCACTTGGTAGGGAAGGCGAGGTGGACGAAGCTATTGTAGACCAATCCAAATGCCAGCTGAAGCTGTTGCCAGTCGAAGTCGCCCGCCCATCGGACGAGAACATGGCGTTCATCTACGAGGTGTTGCAATTCGGCCCTGAACAGTGCGCCCTGAGGGTCATCGCTAAAACTCTTGCGTAACTTTCGGGCAAATCAAATTGCAATGGAACCGGCTTCAGGACGGCAAGAACCGATAAGTTGAGAGCACAAAACCCGCGCCGAAGCACTTGTAAGATTCGAGGAAGACGGCCTTCTTCCGGATCGACTGAGCCAATCAGCTTGACGTCATAGATTGAGTGCTCTGCTGTAATCCTGGCTTGGCTACGCTTTGGGGCGTCATGGGCGAGAGCTAGTGGTCGGGTTCGCGAGAAAGCAACCCGCCTTCGCTGGAACAAAGGCCCCGCGGAGGCGGGCGTAATCTCTGGCTTGAGCTCAGATGCTCAGTTCGGCACCACCAAGTAGAAGACATACTCCTGCTCGAACCGACCGCGCGCGTTCTCGTAGTACAGGGTAAGGGCCGCGTACCAACCAGCCGGGAAGCCGGCCGCCACGTGAGCCTGGGCCACGGACACGTTGAGAAGCTGGCTCGACAAGCCTGGTGCGTCCACAGCCAGCCCAGGGCCCGGGCGAGCGTTCTCTGACATGTTGGTGCAACCGACACCTTCCACCGGGTTGTCACAAACCAAGCCCGCAGGCACACTGACGTTCAACGACTGCGGATCGTCACCGCTCGACCCCACCAAGAAGTTGAGCTCGTCGTAGTAGTCGATCCGGTAACCCGTCACGTTTGTGAGCGGCGTTCCCGGCTTCGCGGACAGCGTCAACTGGCGCGGAGTGATAGTAATCTCACCCGAGGAGTTGATCTCATAGCCGAGCTCGTTCACGGGGGAGAGCCCCACCATCAACCTATCGGGCTGGTTCGGGAAGATGGTAGAGCAGGCCGATAACATGGCCAACGCGATCACGAGGCTCGCCACTCGTAGGGCTGGGGACTTCATCGAGCTCCTCCTAGGTCAAAGCAGAGTGCGCGAGGCACGTTGCAAGACGGTAACACGCGGCCCCATCGTACTCGGCGAGATTATGCACAGCGATAGGCGGCAGGCTGATGGGGTAAACCACCGCGCCCCCGGACCTTGGTCCGAGGGCGCGCTGCGGAGGCATCGCTTCAGTGGTGTACTTACCGGCGCCTCAGCGCCCGGGGGTGCGGCACTGGATCTCGTAGCTCCACTTCGTGTTCAGGTCGGGGCCGAAGACGGTGACGGTGAACTCGTCCTGGCCGGCCTTGGTGAAGATGCCGCCGGCCTCGCCGGTGGCGGAGCCGATCACGCCGCCCGGGTAGAGGGGCTCACCGTCGTACTTAGCGGCCCCGCGCCAGCCGGTGTCGTAAGTCATGACGCTGGTGGGGTACTCGACCACGATGCGGTCGGGGATGCTGATGGTGTCGAACTTGAGGTCGAAGACGGCGCCGGCCGGGATAGCGCTGATGTCCCAGCGGTCGATCGTCACGCCGTACGCGCCTTCCTTCTTCGACACCCAGTCGCCGCACGACGCCAGTTCGGCTTCGCGTTCGGGGGTGGCGTCGCCGATGCTCACCACGGCGGCGGAGGTGGCGGCGCGCGTGCCGGTCTCGACCGAGGCCACCAGGCCGTACACGCCGGCAGCAGCGAACGACTGCTGCACGTTCACGAAGGCCTTGCCGTCCACGACCGTCACCACTTCCTCGCCGGACGCACCACCAGAGAAGCTCCACTTGAAGGTGGCCTGCTCGGAGCGGCCCTTGAGGCCCGCGCCTTGGAGGGTGAAGGTGTAGTTGGTGTTCACGTCGCCGTTGCGCAGGAAGCCGGGGGTGATGGAGAGCGACATGGGGGTGCGGCTCGATTCCTTCACCACCTCGGGTGCGCTGCAGGCGGCGAGGAGGGCGAACAGGCTTGCCAGGATCCCTAACTTGGTTAAGCGGTTCATGCGGTACCTCCGGTTGTGCGAATCTTCACTAGACTTAGAACCAGTACTGCGGGCCGAGTACGAGGGTGCCCGCTAGACAAGCAAGTTGTAGCAGACCGGGTCTTACTCTCTTCTATCAGAAAACTTACGATTTCCTTATCGCGGGCCCTTATGAGACCCTCGCTCGTATCGTCGCTGCGCTGTTTGAGGAGCCGTGCGTGCTACGGACTTATCGCGACAACATGCGATGCTGAAGGTAGAACGTGACGACCTAAGGAGGCCACTCATGATCGGAAGCACGCTGAAGCTCGCACTTCTCGACAACATCGCGCCTCAGGCCGGACCGCTGCTCTCGCTGTACATCGACGTCAACCCGGCCAACCCGGACACGAGCGGCAAGGCGTACGTGCTGCGCGCTGCCGACGCCATGCGCGCCCTCGACCTCCCCAAGGAGTACGCGCACGCCGTGACCGAGAGGCTCAAGCTGCAGTTCGCGCGGGTGGAGGGGCGGAGCCTCGTCATCTTCGCCGGCCAGGACTTGGAGGAGCAGTTCGACGCCTACTACCTCCAGACGGAGCTGCCGTTCCTCGCGTCCGCCGGCGGTGCGTTGGCCCACTGGGGCCGGCCGTTGGTGGCGCCCTTGCTATTCGCCCTCGACCAGCGCGAGCGGCACGCCGCCGTGTACGTTGCGGCCGACCGCGTGAGGCTGTTCGAGGTCTTCCTCGGGCAGGTGGAGGAACTGGCCGACTTCGTGCGCTCGGTAGACACCGACTCGTGGGTCAACTACCGCGAGGCGCGCCGCAGCGGCGCCATCGGCATCGGCGTGGCCGCGCGCGGTGGCGCGGACGTGGACAGCTTCAAGGACCGCATGGACGAGGCCACCCTCCGCCTGTACCGCTCCCTCATGCCCGACGTGACCAAGACCCTAGAAGACGACCGCGTCGACCGCGTGATCCTGATGGGGCAGGCGGGCCCCGTGAACGCCTTCGAGAACCTCATGCCCACCGCTCTCAAGGAGCGCGTGATCGGCAAGCTGCCCGGCCACTCCAACCCGGCCGCGCCGGCGCGTGAGTGGCTGCCGCTGGTGGCCGAGCTGGTGGAGGATAGCGAGGCCGAACACGAGCTGGCGCTCCTCGACCGCGTGCGCGAGGGCGGCGTGTGGGGCGTGCAGGAGTGCCTCACGCTCCTGCAGGAGAACCGACTGCACACCCTGGTGGTGCCGTGGAGCGGCCTTGGCAACGCCTTCCTGACTGAGAGCGGCTGGGTCGCCACCAGCCTGGCCGAGGCGGAGTCGCTCAGGCCAGGGGAGACGGTGGAGGAGGTCACGCTCCTCGAGGTGCTGCCCGGGCTGGTGCAGCAGACGGCCACGCTCTTGGAGTTCGCCGAGGGCCCCGCTGAGGAGCGCCTCATGAACGAGTTCGCGGGGATGGCGGGGATCAGGCGCTGGTAGCCGGGTGCGAGTGGCTCGAGGCGCTCAGCCGCCACTGACACCGTGAGACGGCGGGTCTAGGCTCCCGTCGGAGGTGTCGTATGAACTCCGCAACCGTTCGAACCACGAAGGCGTCGGTGCTCGCAGCGCTGGCCATGGTCGTCACGTTCGCCCTCGCACAAGGGCCAACCGCGTACACGGCCGAGATCCACGAGATGAACCCGCAGCTCACGCAAGGCACGGTGTCGGGCCAGGCGGTCCTCACCGTGGACGGCAACGAGCTGAACATCACTCTCCTGGCCAAGGGCCTGCCGGCAGGCATGCGCCTGGCGCACATCCACGGCTTCACGACCGTGAAGGCCGCCACCTGCCCGGCGCCCAGCGCCGACGTGAACGCCGACGGCATCGTCGACCTCATCGAGACCGAGCCCGCTGCCGGCGTGACCCTAATACCCTTCAACGCCGACCTGGCCGCCGCGGTGATCCTCAGCGACACGTACCCGGTGGCGAGGGACGACGGCACGCTCGTCTACCACGCGACCGTCGACCTGACCGCGCTGGAGGCCATCGCCGCCAAGGATTACGACATCAGCGACCTCGACCTCGGCAACAAGGTGATCTTCATCCACGGCGTGGCCGATGGGCAGACGCTGCCGGACACCGTCGCATCGCTTCCGGGCGTTCCGGCGACGGTCACGGTGCCCATCGCGTGCGGGGAGCTGAACCCGTACTGAGTCCGTAAGTTTGCCGTCATATGCCCGCCTTACGCTGGGGCGTAGAGGGGCGCATCGGCGCCACCCGGCGTAAGGAGGGCACCCACATGAGAGTCGGCATCGGCACCGTCGTTCGCAGCCTCGCCACGGGCGCCCTGCTGGGCTTCCTCCTGGTGGGCTGTTCCAGCGTGAGCTCCACCACCAAGTCGGCAATCCAGGCCGCCGCCACCAACACGGGCGGCGCCGTCGTGGCGTGCCCGGGTCAGGTGGCCAAGGACGTCTACATGATCTGCGTCGACACCGCGGGTACCCAGCGCAGCGTGGCCGAGCTGAAGGCGGCCGGCAGCCGCGGCTTCGAGAACTGGCGCGTGCTGCAGGACTGGACAGCCAACGACCCGCTGGCCCTCACCTTCCTCGCCAGCCGCGACGAGCACGAGATCCTCGGCATCGGCGTGGCCACGGACGGCTCGCACATGATCTACAACGTGTCGCGCGGGCGGAACTGAACCTGCCGGCGAGAACCCGGGCGCACGCTTCGAGGAACGGATCGTCAGCGGTGACCCACGCCGACTTCCGGCGGGAACGTGATGGTCACGCTGAACCCCTCGCCCGGCCGGCTGGCGAGCTCCCAGCTCGCCCCGTGCCACTCCACCACCTGCTTCACGATGGCCAGGCCCAGCCCGCTGCCGGGCTGCGCGCCCGCCGCCGCGCGTCCCCGCGCCAGGTCGGGTCGGTAGAACGGCTCGGCCAGGCGCGGCAGCTCGGTTTCGCTCACGCCCGGGCCCTCGTCCCTTACCCGCAAGACTGCCCCACCCGCGGGCGAGCGCCAGGTGCTCACCTGCGTGGGCGCGCCCACGCCGTGAGCGGCCGCGTTGTCGAGCAGGTTGTCAAGCAATTGTCGCAGCAACGTGGCGTCCCCCCGCACCGCCGGGGTGTCGGGCGCGAAGGCGGTCGTCACAGGCACATTGGGGCGCGCGGAACGGCCCGCATCGACCGCCGCGCCGGCCAGGCGCGCCAGGTCGACCTCGCTCAGCTCCCCCGGGCCGCCCTCTCGCGCCAGCATGAGCAGGTGGTCCACCAGCCGCACCATGCGGTCCACGTCGCGCTCCAGCTCGACGAGGGTCGCGCGGTAGGCGGCGGGGTCGCGAGGGCGCGTCAACGCCCCCTCGATCCGCGTCTTGAGGGCCGCGAGGGGCGAGCGGAGGTCGTGCGCCGCGGCGCGCAGGAAGGCCACCTCGCGGTCCATGCCGTCGGCCAGGCGCGCGAAGGCTGCCTGCAGCGTGTTGGCGAGCCGGCCTAGCTCGTCTGTGGCCTCCACCCCCGGCAAGGGGGTGCGCAGCTCGCGCGAGCCCGTCAGGGCCGCCGCCGCGCGCTCCAGACGCCTCACGGGGGAGAGCATGTTGGCGGCCACCAGGTTGCTGAGGAGCGCCACCGCCAGCGCGGCCAAGGGCACGATGACGGCCAGCGCCATGAGGTAGGCGCGCAGCGCGATCTCGGTTCCCACCGGGTCGCCGGCGAGCTGCAGCGTGTAGTTCACCCCGTCCTCGCGTATGGCGAGCGTGAGCACGCGGTGCTGCGCCGCGCGCGAGTAGCCGAGCGGCGAGTCGGTGGGCACGGCCGGGAAGGCCGGCGTGGCCGCCACCTCCTCACCCTGCAGCAGCAGGCGCACGTGCACGTCGTCGGGGAAACCGCGCTTGAACTCGAGCACCTCGTGCTTGGCGCTGGCCACGTGGATGCTCACCTGGTCGACCAGCTTGTCGAGCCGCTGCGCCTCACCTGCCTCGAGGAAACGCCCCAGCACCAGGAAGAGCGCCAGGGCCGTGAGTAGCAGCACCGCCACCGTCTGGGCGATGAGCACGAGCGCCAGGCGCCTGTGCAGGTTCGGCTTGCGCCAAGGGAGGGGCCGCATGCCCGTCACGACGCCCGGTACCCCCGCCCGCGCATGCTCTCCACCACCGAGTCGTCGAGCTTCTGCCGCAGGTACCTCACGTACACGTCGACCACGCGCGGCTCCCCGAAGAAGTCCGGACCCCACACGCGGTCGAGGAGCTCCTGGCGCGTGAACCAGCGCTCGGGCGCGTGCAGTAGCGCCTCCAGCAGGTCGTACTCGCGCCCCGTGAGGGTGACCTCCTGCCCGTCCCAGCGCACGCGCCTAGCCACCGTGTCGAGCTCGCCGCGGCCGCCGGCGAAGACCACGCTCGTTCCGGACAGGTCGGAGGCCCGGCGCGACAGCGCCCGCAGCGTGGCCTTCAGCTCCGCCAGGGCGAACGGCTTCACCAGGTACGCGTCGCCGCCCAGGTCGAGGCCTGCCACGCGGTCGGCCACCTCGCCACGCGCGGTGAGGAACAGGATGGGAGTCGCCACGCCCTCGGCGCGCAGCGTGCGCGCCAGCTCGAAGCCGTCGAGGCCGGGCAGCATGACGTCGAGGATCAGGGTGTCGAACTCGCCGGCGCGCGCGAGCTCCTGGCCGCCCGCGCCGTCCTCGGCCCAGGTGACGCGGTGACCCGCCTCCTCCAGTGCCGCGACGAGCGGGGCCCCGATGCGCGCGTCGTCCTCGACCAGCAGGAGCCTCAAGCCCGGCGCCTCCTGCCCAACTCTACGGCGCCCGCCGGCGCCCCTCCACCAGCCGGACCGCCACCGTGAACGCCACCA
>CAZWJE010000116.1:0-7150 GCA_964634395.1 uncultured Gemmatimonas sp.
GATACAGATTGACCACCTCGAACTCATCAGCCACCGTCGTGGCCTGACTCAGGGGCGCCCGTAGCGTGCGCCGTAGCAGGTCGGAGAGGCGCGCGAGCACCGCGTCCGCCCGCGCCGGGTCGTCATACATCACCGAGGATACCGTGTTCAGCGCGTTGAACAGGAAGTGAGGATCAAGTCGCGCGCGCAACGCATCCAGCTGCGCCTTGAGTAGCTCCGTTTCCAGTCGCGCGACGCGCACCTCCCGACGCTTCGAGGCCTGGAACTCATCGTACAGGTAGGTGAAGCCGATCGCGACGCCGTAGACCAGCGCGTCCATCGGTAACTCCATCAAGTACCGTACCCGGAGGACGCCATAATCGAACGGACCAAGACCGAGCACCGGATAGAGCAGGCTGCGGGTGCCCCATCGCCAAGAGGTCAGTACCACCGACGTGGCCACCGCGAATCCGAGATGCGCTGTCAGTCCCGACGGCCACCCTTTCCCGTTCAACCGGAACCGCCTCGCGCCGCGTACCAGCAGCGGCAGCAACAGCAGGAGTCCGTATACTGACGTGAGTTCGTTGACGAGCGGCACGAGCCACGAGGCTTCATGCCCGCCCGCTAGATTGTCGAGGTGTTGATACAGGAAAAGCAGCAGTCCGATCGTCGTGGCTCCCAGGAGGGCCTCCAATCGAAACGATCTCAATCTCGTCCGATCGGAAGCTCCACGAGGCTCCCCTCCTGGGGTGCGCGGCGATCCGTTTTCGATCAGTTTCCGGCCTTCAATCCGTTCTCGGAAGTCCATACGCAATGATGTAGTCCCCCGCTTCCGTGTCCAGACGTCCGTGTCCGCCCGCCACGACTACGACGAACTGTCGCCCTCCGCGGGGTCCGAGGTACGTCATCGGCGTCGCCTGGGCGGGGACGGGCAACGTCTGTCGCCACAGTAGCTCGCCGCTGGTGAGGTCGAATGCGCGCAGGGCCGGGTCCATGCCCGCGGCGACGAAAGCGAGTCCGCCGGCGGTTACGAGAGGTCCGCCGAGGGTGATGGAGCCCCACGCCTCACGGCCCGGGACGTCCCCGGTCGTCAAGGCCGGCAAGACACCGAGCGGCGCGCGCCAGCGGACATCACCGGTCTGAAGGTCAACAGCTACGAGTTCGCCCCAGGGCGGTGGCGAGCATGGCACGCCGGAGGGAGCAAAGAGCGGCGCCCGCGCCATAGCGTAAGGGGTGCCCGTCTGCGCGGCCAGCTCAGCTTCCGGGTGGGCCGCGCGGAACGCGGACACGCTGTCTCGCGGCAGCAGTCGCACCCAGAACGGCAACTGGTTAAGCGCGACGACGAGTGTGGCGCTCTCCGGCGCATACGCGGCGCTGCCCCAGTTAACCCCGCCGATGAACCCGGGATACACCAGAGTACCACGAAGTGAAGGCGGGGTGAAGACCCCCTCATTGCGCAGGCTCGCGATCATCGCGCGGCAGAAGTCGCGATCCTCCGCCGTGACCCCGAACGCACTACCGGCATCCAGCCGGCCGGCGTGCAGAGGCGCCGGCCGCACGGGGAACGGCTGCGTCGGCCAGGATGATTCGCCTGGGACGTCGCTCCGGGGTACGGGCCGCTCCTCGACGGGGAAAACGGGTTCGCCGGTGTCGCGGTGGAGAACGAAAAGGTGGCCCATCTTCGTCGCTTGCACAACCACGGGGACGCTCCGCCCGTCTATACTCAATTCTGTGAGAAGCGGCTGCGAGGCGACGTCGTAGTCCCACAGGTCGTGGTGGACGACCTGGAAACTCCAGACAACCTCACCGGTCCCGGCCTTCAGGGCGACGACGGAATTGGCGTTCCGATTGCTGCCCGTCCGTTCACCACCGAAGTAATCCGGGGAAGGACTCCCGGTAGGTACGAACACCAAGTCGCGAGCGGCATCGGCGGAGATCGGCGCCCATGCGTTGGCGGCGCCGGTACGGCGGGCGGCTTCCTCCTTCCAATCGCTATTTTCGGCTGGCACTCGGGGTATGGGATCCCACAGCCAGAGCATCTCACCCGTACGCGCGTCGAACCCCCGCACGATGCCGCGTTCCATCTCGATGCCGCCATTGTCACCCACCGCCGATCCTACGACGATCACTCCGTTCACGATCGCGGGCGGCGATGTCACCATGTACTGCCCGTCCCGAATGCGTCCCACGTCGGGCGTCTTCAGTTCGACAACGCCACCATCGCCGAAGCCCGCGCATTGTCTGCCCGTCGCGGCGTCGAGCGTGAAGATACGGGCGTCCATGGCGCCGAGAATGATGCGTCGGGCGCACGAAGAGCCCGGTGTGGCGTCGGGATCTTCCCAGGAGGATACCCCACGCGAGATAAGGTCTTCCGTGTAATTCTTCGTTAGGTCCAGGCCCGGATCGAACGACCACCGTTCGGTCCCCGTTTCCGGATCCAGCGCGATCACGCGGTTGAACGGAGTGCTCACGTACATCGTTCCCCATACGACGATGGGCGTCACCTCGAAGCGGGTCCGGGCGCCGCGGGGCCCGTTTTCGGGCAGATCCCCCGAGCGATATATCCAGATCGGCTCGAGTCGCGCGACGTTGCTCGTGTCGATTTCGTCGAGCGCGGAGTATCGGGTCCCGCCCGCGTCACCCCCGTAGGCTGGCCAGTCGCCCGCCAACCGCGGTGGCGTCGCCGCGGGAGGAAGGGCCGTTTCGTGGAGCGGCGGCGGCGCGCAACCGGCAACGAGCGCCCAGGCGAGGATTAGCGATATTCTGATTGGTGTCATCATCCTTCGGAGATTCGAGTGATCACGCTTCGTGAACTAACATTACCTTAGATAGATAGTCACGGAGTCGTGATGTCTGGAAGGATGGAGGGAAGCGCGGGAAATCATGGGGACGAACGGGACTTTCCAGGGATGAAAGGGGCCTCCGCCGAGGCGTGACGTTCGCTCGCTCAGCAGTGGCTGTGCCGCCTAACGACTAGCGGTAAGGGGCGCGGGGCCGTGCACCGGAGCCTTTAGCATTCGGAAATCTTGGACGGACCTACGTCCCCTTCACTGCGTGGTTAGGCGCGAGGCAGAAGGCTAACCGAGTTCTAGGAACGCTGCCTCGGGATGCTTTCCAAACTCCCGGATTTCCGTAGCGTGGACCCGCGGTAATCCGGATACTACGCCGGTGGCACAGTTTCCAAGGCGAATCCAGATCACTTTGGGCGGAGGTCCGAAGAGAACGCTGAGGCGGATGAAATCCTCGTCTCGGGTTACGATCGCGAAATCCTCGGCGGCCGCGTGATCCCAAATCGCGCGGTCGCGGCCGCCGCCGAGTCCGAGCGGGATGACATGGGCTGATCCAGGGAAGAGGTCCGCGAGGTCACGGGTGAGGCGCGCCGCCAGATTTTCGTCGAAGAGGAGCTTCATCGAAGGTCCCGGCCGCCCACGCCGGACTCAGGCCACGCTCGCCAGCCTGCGCTCACGATCCGCGGCAAACGCGAGGCAGGCCCGGATGTCATCGCGCGTCAGCTGCGGAAAGTCACCGAGGATCTCGTCCTCGCTCATTCCGCCCGCCAAATACGAAAGTACGTCGCCCACGGTGATGCGTGTGCCGCGGACGGTCGACTTTCCGAAGCGGATCTCGGGATCCAGGCTGATGCGTTCGCGATAGTCCATGCCGAACCCTGCCCTCGCTGGATACGTGCCGTCAAGTGGCAAAGCCACTCCGTCACCGAATCGTATGCGCCTAACGGACAGGAGTAAAGGGCGCAGGGCCGTGGGCCGGATTCAACCTTCGCAAAAACATGGACGGCCCTGCGTCCCTTTCACTCAGTTGTTAGACGCGGCCCGCAACCACCTTAGGATGCCTTGCGCCGAGAGCTCCGGAGTTCCTGCTCGATCCGCTCTGCCAGGAACACCTTGAGTAACGACTGATACGGCACGTCCTGCTTGTTCGCCAGCAGCTTGAGCTCCTCCAGCATGTGCTCTGGAAGCCGCAGGGAGATGGTCTTGGTTGATGGACGCAGGTTCGGAAGCACGGTGCGCCGGGCTTTGGACCAGTCGATGTACTCCACCGAGTCGTGCTCGGCCCAGAACGCCTGTTCCTCCGCCTCGGAGTCGAACTTGGGAAGCTGCTTCTTAGCCATGGCGCTCATACTCCTTTCGTTCCTTGCGACTCATGTCCCGGGCGGAGATCACCCGGATCAGGTCTTCACGCAGCGTGAAGGCGATGAAGAGAAGTCTTCCGCCATCCGTGTGTCCGAGGGCGAAGAAGCGTTCTTCGGCTTCGGAGTGAGCGAGATCGGCCGCGACCACGAGCGGCTGGTTGAAGAAGAGCTGCTCGCACTCAGCCGGGCTGACCTTGTGGGCAAACCAGTTCTTCTCGAGGTTGCCTTCGTCCCACTGGAAGCCCGCCACGCCGGTGAGCCGCTCATGAATGTCCATGAGCAATGTATATGCCCGGCGTATACGAAGCGCAAGGGGTAGGGAGGGAGCGTCTAACGGCAATACACTTCACTTAGGGAAATACGTCCTTAAGATATCGGATTCGATTTCGCATCGCTCCGCCATTTTCGGGTGGCGTTCCGGAGACGCAAAGTTGGCCTTTCCGTTCTAAGTGAACAGTATTGCGCCTAACGGAAAAGCGTAAAGGGCGTAGGGCCTCGCCGGAACTTCCAGCATTCGGAAAGTATGGACGGCCCTACGTCCCTTTCACGCAAATGTTAGGCGCGGGACTTGCATCCGTAGCATGGATGTGCTACCTTTGGCGAAGCTCACGACCCGGAGGAAACATGGTACGCGAAATCACGCTACGACAGGCGGGCGGTTCCGTGACGGCCACCCTGCCCAAGGATATGGCCGACCGGCTGCACGTCAAGCCAGGAGACCGGATGTTCGCGATCGAGACGGATCGGGGCGTATTGCTCACACCCTACGATCCCAATTTCGAGGACGCCCTGGACGCTTTCGCACAGGTGCGCCGGCAATACCGAAACACGCTGAAGAAGCTCGCAGAGTAGCCTTCCATGCCCGAGCCTCGGTGGCTTTCCAGGATGATTCTGGATGTGATTCAACAGGAACTTCTCCAGGAGCACGGAGGGGCTTCGGGTGTCCGCGCGGGTGGGGGGGACCTGTTGGAATCCGCGTTGATGAGGCCTCAGCAGCGACATACCTACGAACCGGAATCCGACCTGGCGGATCTGGCGGCGGCGTATCTCTTCGGACTGGCGAAGAATCACGGGTACATCGATGGTAACAAGCGAGTCGCCTTTGCCGCCGCGGCCACGTTTCTCGTGATGAACGAGGTCCGGCTCACCGCTTCGGAGACGGATGCGTACGACGCGGTGATCGGACTGGTGGAGGGGCGCTATTCGGAAGCTGACATTGCGGAATGGATCCGGATCCATTCCGAATCCGTAGAGAGCGCCTAACGGCCAGGAATAAGGGGCGTGGGGCCGCTCGCCGACCGTCCGGCAACTTGAAACATGGACGGCCCTGCGCCCCCTTCACTCAGGTGTTAGGCGCGCGGGCCAAAACCTGGTCAACATCCTCGCCGACGTAGGTATCGTACAGTTCATGGAGAGTGTCGTGAAACCCATAGCCAACACCTGAACTCTTGGTGACTACGTTCCAGCAGCGTGTGACAAACTCCGGTACCAGGTCATGTTTGGCCAAGTGCTCCAAGACCGATCCGTACATGCGTTCCATGCTCAAGTAGAATGCCTCACCGATGTCGCCGAAATCCGCCGTGAACTCCACTCCAGACTCAACGTACCAGAGCATCACGTCGGCGATGCCGTCCACGCTTGCCGCCACTTTCGCGTAATCCGTGACGGCCTTGCGAGCCACGGACAGGCGCGCCTTTCCAAAGCCACGGTCCGGGAAAAACTCGTTCCGGATGCTCTTCTTATACTTCTCCCGGACGGGCGAATCGTCCGCGGGATTGACTTTGGACTGATAAAATTCACGAACGTGGGGGAAGGTCACTGTCAGTTCGACGATCTCATCGATGAGTTGATCCTTCGAGAACTCCTGAAGGAATCGCCGAAGTCCACGGCGACCGAGTGCCTTCTCACGAGGGTTTGTGGCCATGGTTGACACGGCGGAGCCAGGGGACGCCAAGGATTAAGCCGCAACTTGATGGGCCTCCAGCCTCGCGGCAAGGGCGGATCGGTCCGGCGAAATCCGACTTGCGCCTAACGGACAGGAGTAAAGGCCGCAGTGCCGTGCGCTGAGCTTTCGGCATTCGGAGAATATGGACGGCCCTGCGTCTCTTTCACTCAATTGTTAGGCAGCCGGGCCGCCACAGGATTAGCATTCAAGCAGCATAGCACGAGCCAGCAGCTGTTCGGGTGTGCCTGCCAAGCTGCTGGCCACTTCCGGAGCTGACACGGCGTCGTGGAGGGCGCCAGCCATGTCCTCCAGAATGTCGACGTACGGATTCGGCAACGCGCCCCCAACGTGCGAGAAGTCCTCCTTCACCGTCAAGTACTGGTCGACCGCCCAGCAATTGGCGTCGGTCCGTCCCTTCGGCATCGTGAGATACTCGAGAAGGCTGATTAAGGCGGCTCGCACCTGGCAGGGGTCAGGCGTCGCCGTATCGAAAGAGTCCTGCAGCAACTTGAGCAGCGGTCGGAGTTCCGGACCTGGTGATGAATTCGACCGAGCCTCAGCCGATGCCATGAGCGAAGACCAATCACGTTCAAAGCCTCCCCAACGCGGGTCGGAGCGCGTCATCTCCTCGAACGGCGCCAGATCCTCCGGCGGCATCCGGTCCACGAGGAGATCATGAACCGTGGTAGATGAACGGAACAATTGGTCAGCTACGTGCCGTCGGAGTGCAGGATCCACAACGGCATGCCGCACGAACCCGTCGATGGCGTCGATCCGTACAGATGGCGCTCGCGACGGATCAAGACAGTACCCGACGAAGCCAAACGCGCGCGCGACAAACCCCGAACCCTCATCCTCTGACCGGACCTTTGCGAGAAGGTCGAGCAGGAGGTCATGGAGGGAATCGGCGCTACGCGTAGGGGGGAGCACCTCCGGGATCATCTCCCTCGCTCGTCGCTGCCATGCTGGTTGGGTCATCGAATCTATCTGGGGTTGCTGCCTAACGGTCAAGAGTAAAGGGGGCTCTTCGCTATTTCGTGTGGGTAGGCTGTAGGTCGAGCTTGCCCGCGATGAGA
>CAZWJE010000117.1:0-7072 GCA_964634395.1 uncultured Gemmatimonas sp.
ATGGGGGAGACGAATGGGGGAGACGAATGGGGGAGACGAATGGGGGAGACGAATGAGCCGCGGAACGGCAACGAGGGGGCGGGAATGACAACGTGCGGGGTTCTCCCCGGCCCGCGGCGATTTGACTCCTGGGCTGATGTCGCATATGCTTTCGTAACAACCACCTATCAGGTAGTGGAGAGCTAGACTCGCGGAAGCTTCGAGGCCCGAGTTCCAGTAGTCCAGCCGCACGTGGTACAGACGACCGTCGTTCGCGCCAGACTTTTTCGGTGCGCGCGGCGGTCTTCGCTATTCATGGCGGTTTTCCGGCCCGGGACGACCGAGGGCCAGCGTGCTCCGGGCGAGCGTCACGAGCCGGATAGTAGAAACCCGCCGTTGGGTGACACTACAGTAACGAGTCGGTGAAACGCTTCGCGCTGGAGGCGTGGAGCCGGCTCGCGATCCAGTGCGGGAAGGTGGCGCGACGGCGGCACGTTCCCAGAAACGAGCGCTTGATGAACCAGAGCCGTCTCTCGGTGATCGCCGCCCGGTCCACCGACGCGCCCGCGGTGACCGACGTCGAACTCTACAACCGGGTTCTGGCGGGGGAGCCCGAGGCGATGAACGAACTCCTCCGCCGGTACTGGGGGGGCGTCGTCGAGTATGGGTCCCGGTTCAGTCCGAGTCGGGATTCGGCGGAGGACATCGCGCAGGAAGCATTCATTCTCGTCTGGCGGGGGAAAGCCTGTTGGGCGGCGCGCGGATCGATGAAGTCGTTTCTGTATGGAGTCGCGCGGCGGCTCGCGCGGAATCGAGCACGGCGGTGGAGAGAGGTGTCCGTCGGTGACGGGGTCGAAGCGGCGGCGTTCGTGGCCCCGTGGACGCCGGCGGCGCATTTCGACGAGGCGGAGTTACGACGCCGCTTCATCGAGAGCGTCGCCCGACTGCCGGCGAAGCGCCAGGAGGTTTTCAACCTGGCGCGGGTGCACGGCCTCTCCTATCGCGAGATCGCGGAGATCATGGAAATCTCGCCGCAGACGGTGGCCAACCAGATGAGCGCGGCCCTCGCCTTTCTGAGGCGGGAGCTGCGCGACGTTCTGGATACATGATGACCGGCATGCGCGGCGACGCGGGGGCGGAAGGTGATGGACGGTCGTCCTCGCGGATATCTGATGGGACCAGGGAGCGTGTGGACTTGAGGGAGAGCGTCGATTCGATGGACGATCTGATCGCCCGGGTGCTGCGGAACGAGGCGACACTCACGGAGCAGCGCGAGCTCGGAGAGTGGGCGGAGTCGAGTCGGGAAAATTCCCGGCGGCTCGCGGAGACCCGGCGAGTGCTGGAGCTCGGCGTGGCACTCCGCACGGGTGGCGGGAGCCAGGAGGCACCGACGATCGCCGAACTCCTGGAGCGGCGGTCTCGCCGGCGTCTCCTCTCGCGGCTTCCGTCGGTGGCCTCGGTGTCGTGGCGCTCCGTGCGGCACGCCGGAATGGTCGCGGCGGCGGTCGCGCTCGCCGGTTTCATCGCCCTGATATCGTGGCCAGGCGGGAAGGTCCCCTCGCATCTGGCCTCGACGCAGTTCGTCACCGGTCCCGGTGAGACCGTCACCGCGATGCTCGGCGACGGCACCGTGGTGCGGCTCGGCCCGAGCAGCCGCCTGAGGGTGGAGGACGCTCGCGAGAGTCGGGAGGTATGGCTCGACGGTCGCGCCTACTTCGCGGTGACGAAGAATCCGAAGCTGCCCTTCCGGGTGCGGACGCGGGCGGGAGAAGCACACGTTCTCGGGACCCGTTTCGATCTGGAGGTGAGGGACGAGGGCCTCCAGGTGATGGTGGTCGAAGGAAACGTGGAACTCGAGGCGAAGGGTTCGCGGATCGGGGTTTCGGCGAATGAGCGCGCGCGTGTCGGCGGCGACGCCGAACCCGTTCGGGAAACCATCGCGCCCGACGAGGCGAAGCGTTCCCTCGAGTGGATGGGTGATTTCCTCGTCTTCGAGGGGACGCCGCTCGGGCAGGCGGCAAAGGAGCTGTCGCTTCACTACGGCCTCCCGGTGGAAGTGATGGACAGCGTGCTGGCGCGGGAAACCGTCCACGGCTGGTTCGCGAACGAGCCGCTCGAGGATGTGATGAAGGTGGTCTGCCGGGCGGTCCGCGCGCACTGCGTGGTCACGGCCGCCGGCGTCAGCATCGAGCCCTGATCATGGCGTGTTTCCCCCGGGTCCGGGTGTGGGTCGACCGGGCGGCGCGACTGATCGACCGTGGTCGTGATCGTCGTTTTTCTCTCGTTCGCTACGATTCTGGAGGTTGGATGCATATCTCGAGTCCGTTGTCCGCACTCCTGTTCCTGGCCTTGAGCGGTGGCATGGCCGGGGCGCAGGATGGCCCGGTCGACGTGGCGGAAAGCCTGGCCGCCAGGAGCGACCCGGTGGAAGTCCCGCTCCTCGAACGGCCCGCGCACCTCGATGTGCACGAGGTCCGGCTGTCGCGGGCATTGCTGGACTTGCAGGCGCGATCGGGCGTGAGCCTCGTCTACAGCCCGAGCCGGCTCGGTGGAGACGCGGTCGTCACGTGCGAATGCGCGACGTACTCGGTGCGTGACGCACTCGTCACGATGCTCGAGGGCACGAACATCCGCTTCTCGGTGATGGAGCCGCACATCCTGCTCGAGGAGTACGTGCCGGGCGAGATGCCCGAGCCCCGGGTGATGCTCGCCGGTGCGGCCGCTCCCGCGATCACCGGCGTTCCGGTGACGCGCGAGGAACTGCGTAACCCGGGCCTCGTCGCGCGGGCCGGAACGATCTCCGGCCTGGTCGTCGAGGAGCGCACACTGCGTCCGCTCGCGGGCGCGCAGGTCTACATTGTCGATTCAAGCATCGGAACGCTGACCAACGCCCAGGGCCGATTCGTTCTGCAGAACGTGCCCGCCGGACAGGTCACCGTCGCGGTTCGACTGATCGGATACGGCGCCGCCGAGCAGGCGGTCACGGTCCTCGACGGGCAGAGCACGGACCTGAGCATCACCCTGCAGCAGCAGGCGCTCGCCCTGGACGACATCGTGGTCACGGGTACGGCCGGCCAGGCGCGTCGCCGCGAGGTCGGGAACTCGATCTCGGCGATCAACGTGGCGGACGTCGCGCTGCCCGCCTCGAGCGTCGACCGCATGCTGCAGTCGCAGGCGGCCGGGGTGATGATCAACGAGTCGAGCGGCAGCGTCGGGTCGGGTACGCAGATCCGCCTTCGTGGCGCGATCAGCGTTTCGCAGAGCAACCAGCCGCTGATCTACATCGATGGGATCCGCGTCAACAGCGAGCCGTACGCCAAGAACACGGCGCCGTTCGGCAACACGCTGACCGGGAGCGCGAACGTCACCGCGAGCCCGCTCGCGGACATTCCGGCGACGGATATCGAGCGGATCGAGGTGATCAAGGGCGCGGCGGCGACGACGCTGTACGGGACAGAGGCCGCGGCCGGCGTGATCCAGATCTTCACCAAGCGCGGCGCGGCGGGCGCGGCGCGCTGGACCGCGCAGATGACGCAGGGCTTCAACCGCCTGATGCCGTTCGCGCCGGAGCCGCGGCCGTACCTGTCGATCGACACCTATCTCCGCCGCAACGATTCGCTCGGGTTCCTTCCGGGCTCGGGCGTGGCGCTTCGTCAAGGTTATTCGCTGAGCGTCTCGGGTGGTGCGCAGGCGCTCCAGTACTTCGCCTCGCTCGCCTACGACAGCAACGAAGGAGTGCTTCCGCTCGACCTGGAGAACAAGATCGGCGTCCGCGGGAACTTCACCTTCTCGCCGATCGACCGGCTCCAGGTTTCCTGGAACACGTCGTACGTGCGGAACTCGATCACCAACACCCCGGCCGGTAACGCGGGGCATGGGCTGACGCTCAACGCCTTCCGCCTCGACCGGGGCTACTTCGGTACCGCGAACCCGGACACGATCCGGACGCTGCTCGATCAGGAGATCGACACCTGGATCGATCGGTTCATCACCGGCGCCACGATCAGTTACGCGCAGACCGACAACCTCGACCACCGGCTGACCGTCGGGTATGACCTCGCGTCGCAGGAGAACCGGAACTACCGGCCCTTCGGCTACGTGGCGTCACCCAGCGGCAGCATCATGGACGCGCGGTACAACAACACCGTGCTCACGCTCGACTACGTGAGCAGCTACCGGTGGCAGACGAGCAGGGACCTCGCCCTGACCTTCTCGGTGGGCGGCCAGAGCGTGAGCAACGAGTCGCACTCCGTCGTCGTCGCCGGACAGGATCTGCCCGGTCCCGGTCGCGCGACGGTGAGCAACGCCGCCATCCGGATCGGCGACGAGAGCCGGATGCGGGTGATCAACGCCGGATTCTTCGGCCAGACGCTCTTCTCGTTCCGGGATCGCTACTTCCTGACGACCGGTGTCCGGGTCGACGGTAACAGCGCCTTCGGCGAGGAACTCGGCCTGCAGGCGTACCCGAAGATGAGCCTGGCTTACGTCATCTCGGACGAGGCGTTCTGGCCGTCGAACTTCGGAGACGTCAAGCTGCGCGCGGCATATGGACAGTCGGGTCGGGCGCCGGGCGCGTTCGACGCCGTCAAGACGTGGAACACACCGGGCTACGGAACCGACCCGGCGTTCTCGCCGCGCAACCTCGGCAACCCGAACCTCGGACCGGAACGGACGTCGGAGATCGAAGTCGGCGCGGACGCGTCGTTCCTCGATGGCCGGCTCAGCGGCGAACTCACCTACTACTATCGGAAGACGACGGACGCGCTCTTCAACGTGCGCCGCCCGACCTCCTACGGTGACGTGGGCTCGCAGCTCGAAAACGTCGGTTCGCTGATGAACTCCGGCCTGGAGCTGTCGTTGAACGGGTCGATCGTCGATGAGGCGAAGTGGGGTTGGACCATGGGCGCGAAGGTCTACACCAACGACAGCGAGATCCTGGATCTTGGTGGCGCGGAAGAGTTTTCGGCGGGTGGTGGCTGGGTTCGGGTCGGCGCGCCGGTCATGGCGAAACGTGGTCACGTGATCGTCAACAAGGATGAGAAGGCCGCGCCCATCATCGTGCGCGACAGCATCCTGGGGCCGCAGCAGCCGACGCTCGTCTTCGGTCTCGACACTTCGGTGCGCCTCCCGCGTGAGGTGACGATCTCGGCGCGGGGCGAGTACCAGGGCGGCGGCTGGATCACCGACAGCTCGTCCGGTGGCGCGTTGCAGCGCGCGGTCGAGTGGCCGACGTGCACGAGCGCCTACGCCAACCTCGCGGCGGACAGGCCGGACGAACTCACCGCGTGGGAGCGTATCCACTGCATCCAGGCGAACTACCAGTCCGGATTCCTGAACTATCCGAAGGACTTCTTCAAGATGCGTGACGTGACGCTCTCGGCGCCGCTCGGGAACTTCATCCCGCGGGCGTCCGGTGCCACGCTCCAGCTCTCGGCGAGGAACTTCTACACCTGGAAGAACAAGGACTTCCCGATTTTCGATCCGGAGATGGTCGCGAACGACGGGTTCGGTTCACAGAACACGGGCATCACCGATCACATCCCCGCGGCGGCGTCGTTCTCGGCGACGATCCGCGTGGATTTCTGAGACCGTTCGCCACCCAATGGAAATCGATACTTCGATGAATGACTTTGCCTCACGACAGGGAGCCCGGCCCGGCTTGCGGCGGTTGCTCGGGCTGAGCCTGATCGTCCCCGCGCTCTTCGCGGGGTGTGATTACTTCGACGTGGTCAACCCGGGACCGGTCGACGACGACGTACTCAACGACCGGACCGCGCACATGGCGCTCGTCAACGGCGCGGCGCTCGCGCTCTCGGACGCGGTCGCCACGACGGCGTTCACCACCGGCGCGATCACCCGGGAGATCTTCCCGGGCGGTTCGACGGGTGTGTTCGGGATCACGCCTCAGCAGCAGCAGGGCGTTCTGCTCTACGACGACGGACACACGAACTGGACGTCACACCAGCGCGCGCGCGGAATAGCCGAGAACGGGTTCGCGCGCTTCGAGGACAACATCGCGCCCGATCCGATCAGCGGCTACGAGCCCGCTGGCCGAATCGCCCTCTGGGCGGGCTACGCCTACCGCGTGCTCGGTGAGAACTGGTGCGAGTTCACGGTCGATGGCGGACCGGCACTTCCCGCTTCGGACGCGTTGACCCGCGCCGAGCAGTGGTTCACCACCGCGCTGCAGATCGGCACGAACCTGGACAACGCGGAGATCCGCGACGCCGCCCTCGCCGGTCGGGCGCAGGTACGCGTGGATCTTGGCGACTGGACCGGTGCCGTCGCCGACGCACAGCAGGTGCCGGTCGACTTCGCCTTCTCCCTCAGCTACAACAATCTCTCCCGGGAACAGGGCAACTACATCTTCTGGGCGGGCTCGAATAACCCGTTCCGCTCGTACACGGTCTGGAGGACGCCGTACGAGAGCTACTACCTGGAATCGGGTGATCCGCGCGTCGCGTGGACCGACACGGGGATGACCGGCGACGCCGCCGTTATGGATCTCGGCCGGGTGCCGTTCTACCGGCAGGAGAAGTATACGGAGGAGGCGTCACCGATCCGCCTCGCGAGCGGGCGCGAGATGCGGCTGATCGTGGCGGAGTCACTCCTTCGCGACGGGGACGTCCCGGGCGCGCTGGGCGTGGTCAACGAACTCCGCTCGGCGGTGGGCGTGGATCCGGTCGCCGCGTCGTCGCTCGATGACGCGTGGACGATCTTCAAGCGGGAACGTGGTATCGAACTCTGGCTCGAAGGCCGACGGATGGGGGACCTGCGCCGCTGGGAGGCGGCGGGTACGCCGGGAGCCCTCGATGAGTTGGAGGTCCCGGGGGACGCTTCGCGGCTCTCGATCAACCAGACGCTCTGCTATGCCATCCCGATCAGCGAGCGTGAGACGAACTCGAACATTCCTACCTCGCCCTGACCAGTCGCTCGGCGGTCGGCGGTGTCGCGAGCGTCGAGCGATGACCGGGCCCGGTGAAACGGGGCGCCAGGTGTGATCGATAGATGAGAGGCCGGGGAGAATCGGGGCACGCGCCCGATTCCTCCACGGCCTCTTCGATTTCGATTCACGGCGACGTTCGGTTCGTTC
>CAZWJE010000118.1:0-6790 GCA_964634395.1 uncultured Gemmatimonas sp.
TCACGACCCGCCAGCGCGACCAGGTCAACCCGTTCGACGAACCAGCGTTCAGCCGGGCCGCGCACCGCGACGAAGGGTACCGTCCTGATCCTCCCGCCGCGCGTGAGTGACACGCCGAACTCGACCGCCTCTCCCGCTCTCCCCGGCACGGACGTCCCACCACCGACGCTGGCACCATCGTGCGCGAGGAGCGAGGCGAGCGCGTACATTCGCCGCTCGACGCTGGGCGGCGGGTCGCGTCGGGACACCGGGCCGTCGGCCGTGCCGAACAAGTGCCCCATCCCCGCGTAATCGCCGATCGAGACGAGTCCGAGAAACCGTTCGACGGCGAGACGCGGATCCGATGCGCCGGGAGCGTCCCCCTCGAAAGCGACCGAAGCGCAGGCGGCGATCACCGCCAGCGACGCCACGATCGGGACGACTCTCGCGAATCGCCGGAAGGCGCCGCATACATGGTCAATTCTGCCGCGCGGCCTCCCTCGCGTCAACCGAACCCGGGCCCCTTTCGGGGATTCGATGGAACCGGCTCCCGCTTCGTGATCGAACCCGCCAGCCGCGTCGCGGGTCATTCCGGCCCAGCGCCGTCGATGGCCGAGAACGTCAGCCGCGCCGCGCCGGGCTCGCGGTCGACCTCGATCGTGTCGCCTTCTTCGAAACGTCCCTCGAGGAGTTCGATCGCGAGCGGGTTCTGGACGAGCCGCTGGATCGCTCGCTTCAACGGTCGTGCGCCATACGCGGGGTCGTAACCCTCCTCGGAGACCAGGTCCTTCGCGGCGTCCGTGATCCGCAACGCCAGCTTGCGTTCGGCGAGCATCTCCCGCACGCGCCCGAGTTGGATCTCGACGATGCGCTTGAGATCGTCCACGTCGAGCGGGCGGAAGACGATGATGTCGTCCACCCGGTTCAGGAACTCGGGACGGAAGGTGCGTCGCATCTCCTGCATGACCAGCGTCTCGACTTCCGCGCGCACACCGGGATCACGCATCCGCGCCGACTGCTCGAGGATCAGCGGACTCCCGATGTTGGAGGTCATGATCACGACCGAGTTGCGGAAGTTCACGACCCGACCCTGTGAGTCGGTGAGCCGCCCGTCGTCGAGGATCTGGAGCATGATGTTGAAGACGTCGGGGTGCGCCTTCTCGATCTCGTCGAAGAGGATCACCGAGTACGGACGTCGGCGCACCGCTTCCGTCAGCTGTCCACCCTCCTCGTAGCCGACGTAGCCCGGCGGCGCGCCGATCAGCCGCGCGACGGCGTGCCTCTCCATGTATTCGGACATGTCGATCCGCACCATCGCGTCTTCGTCGTCGAAGAGGAACTCCGCGAGTGCCCTGGCGGTCTCCGTCTTCCCGACGCCGGTCGGGCCGAGGAAGATGAACGAGCCGATCGGCCGGTTCGGGTCCTGCAGCCCCGCGCGCGACCGGCGCACGGCGTCCGCGACGGCTTTCGTCGCCTCGGGCTGGCCGATGACCCGTTCATTCAGGTGTTCGTCGAGGCGCGCGAGGCGCGAGCGCTCGCTCTGCAGCATCCGCGACACGGGGATCCCGGTCCAGCGCGCGACGACTTCCGCGATGTCGTCCGCCTCGACCTCTTCCTTCAGGTACTTCCCTTCCTTCTGCAGCTCCGCCAGGCGGGCGTCGGCCGTCTCGATCTCTCTCTGCAACTGGGGGATTTCGCCGTACTGGAGTTCCGCCGCCCGGTTCAGGTCGGCGGTCCGGGTGGCCCGTTCCATCTCCACCTTCAGCTCCTCGAGCCTTTCCTTCATCTCGCGGATCCGCCCGATCGCCACCTTCTCCGCCTGCCACCGGGCCTTCATCCCGCTGCTCTTCTCGCGCTGTTCGGCGATCTCCGACTCCACGCGCTGCAACCGTTCCCGCGACTCGGGGTCCGTCTCCTTCTGCAGCGCCTGACGCTCGATCTCCAGCTGCATCACCCGCCGCTCGATCTCATCGATCTCCCGCGGCAGCGAATCGATCTCGATACGCAGTCGCGACGCAGACTCGTCGATGAGGTCGATCGCCTTGTCGGGCAGGAAACGGTCGCCGATATACCGGTCGGAGAGCGTGGCCGCCGCAACGATCGCCGGATCGGTGATCCGCACGCCGTGGTGGACTTCGTACCGCTCCTTCAACCCTCTCAGGATGGCGATCGTATCCTCCACGCTCGGCTCACCCACGAATACCGGCTGGAACCGCCGTTCGAGCGCCGCGTCCTTCTCGATGTACTGCCGGTACTCGTCGAGCGTGGTGGCGCCGACCACCCGCAGTTCGCCCCGCGCCAGTGCCGGCTTCAGCATGTTCCCCGCGTCGGGCGAACCTTCCGTCTTCCCCGCCCCCACGATCGTGTGCAACTCGTCGATGAAGACGATAAACTTCCCCCCCGACTCGGTGATCTCCTTCAGCACCGCCTTCAGCCGCTCCTCGAACTCGCCCCGGTACTTCGCGCCGGCCAGCATCGCGCCGATGTCGAGCGAGATCACCGACTTGTCCTTCAGTCCCTCGGGGACGTCACCGCTCACCACGCGCTGGGCCAGACCCTCCACGATCGCGGTCTTGCCCACGCCCGGCTCACCGATCAGCACCGGGTTGTTCTTCGTCCGGCGCGAAAGCACCTGGATCACCCGGCGGATCTCCTCGTCCCGCCCGATCACCGGGTCCAGCTTCCCGCGCCGCGCCCGCTCGGTCAGGTCCGTCGAGAAGCGCTGCAGCGACTGGTATTTCTCCTCGGGGGTCTGGTCGGTCACCCGATGCGGGCCGCGGACCTGCTCCAATGCCTGCCGGAGCGCGTCCGGAGTGGCACCCCGCGCGGAGAGCAGCTCTCGCGTCGTCGACCCCTTCTTCTCCGATAGCGCGACGAGGAGGTGTTCGGTCGAGACGTACTCGTCCTTCATCTCACGGGCGAGGTTCTCCGCGTCGTCCAGGATGCCGGTCAGCTCTCGGGAGATCCCCGGCTGGGAGCCGCCGTATTGCTTCGGCAGCTTCCCCATCGCGGCCTTCAGCTCGTCGCGAAGACGGCTCACGTTCGTCCCCACCTTCTGGAGCATGGGAACGACGATCCCCTCCTCCTGCGCGAGCAAGGCGCCCAGGAGATGGAGGTCCTCGATCGCGGGGTTCCCCGCCTGGCGCGCTTCCGTCGCCGCCTGTTGGACTGCTTCTGCCGATTTGACGGTAAAACGTTCGAAATTGGCCATCGCTCGCCTCGAGTGTCCCGGGTCCTCCGCGCGCCCTGTCGCTCCGGTTACGGGCGATTGGGCGGACGGGGCCCCGATGCGTGACTTATGCTTCGTGGATTCCGTACCGCGCGGGATCCGCGGCTCGGGGAGAATGGCGGGGAAGAAGCATGCCCGGGATTCCCCTGCCAGCGAGGCGGGTTCAGGGCGGGACTGGCGTGATTCTCGGCGTATCCCCCGGGGTCGGAATGCGGCGCACGGCTACACCCGCGCGACCCTCCCCGGTGGTCCGGCGTCGCTTCCGCGAGACGCGATCGGAGCTTTCTCGCCGGATGCGTGCGGTGAAGGTCCCGTGGTACGGTGGCCCGCGCGGCGGAGGTATGCGACCGAGGGCGCGGATACGGCCGCCCGCTGAAGGCGCGGCGGTGCCGGCCGGCTACCGCGCGCCGTAGAGGATCGCGTTGCGATAGAGGGGAAACGTCCCCTTCCAGAAGAGCCGGAAGAGCGGATCGTCGGCGAAGAGGACGACCTCGCCGCTCCCGACGTTGCGGGTCATGAGCCAGGCGCCCCGTTCGAGCCGGTCGAGGTTGGCGTCCGAGATGGTGCCGCTGGTGGGGAGGAGGTTGGGCGCGAAGAACGCCGCCGCTTCCGCCCCGTCACGGGGCTCGAAGACGCGCCCGGCCGTATGCAGAACGAAGAGCCGCTCGGTCAGCCCGTCGGAGGAGGCGCCCCACATCAGCGGGTGATCCGGATCGATCCGCACGGGGAGGATCGCGCCCGGAATATCCTCCCTCCACTCGACCCGCTCACGCTCGGCGCGGGTCGAAAGGAGGCGGTCGAGCATGGATTCATCACTGTCCTCTTCGTCGTTCGCCTGCCGCAGATCGACCTCGGCGATCGCCGCACCGGTGGAAGCGCCCGAGCCGACGGCGATCAGCCGCCCGCCCGCCCGCACCCAGCTCGCCAGAGCCCCGCGCGCGGCGTCGTTCACGGCGCTCGCCTCCGGGAGCACGATCACGTCATAGCGAGCGAGATCGATCCGGGTGACTTCAGGCAGGAGGATCGCGTCGAACGGGAGCCCGAGGTGCTGTTCGAGGTGATACCAGTGCGCGCCGAAGGAATTCGCGTTGACCCCGTCACCGCCGATGAGGGCGATGGTCGGCAGGCGGAGAGCGCGTACGGACGCGCTGCCGAGATCGATCCCCGACTCGCTCATTCCTCCCGCGATGGGCACGGCGAACGCTCCCAGACCGGCCGCCTCGATCGCTGGCCTCTCCGGGCCGCCGAGAGTCAGGGGGATGAACCATGTGCCGGCCGGCCATTCAAAGGCGGCGAACGACGCGGGCCGCGTGAGAACACGCGCCGTCCCACCGTCTCGAAGAAAACGGATGATCGCGGGAGCGGAGCGTTCGTTCGCCGCGACGAGATACCCGTAAGTTGCCTCCGCGAGTCCCGCGGCCGGCGGTTCGCTCGACTCGACCCGTGACCACCCCGACGCCGGCACGCCCTCCGCCCGGTGGGCTTCGACGCCATAGGCGTACGCGAGCGACCACGCGGTGATGTCATAGGAGTATTCGGCGCGCACCTCCGTCTCCGGCTGCAAGAGCGTCACGGCCAGTCTGCCCCGCGGCTGCCGCGCACGCACGAGCACGGTACCCGCCGGGAAGTCGCGACGGGTGGAGTATCCGGGATACGGGCTCGCGTCCATTCGCACGGAGCTCGCCGCGCGTTCCACGGCGATCCCCTGCGCGAGCAGGTGCGCCACCAGCGCGTCGAAGCGGGCGGGGTCGGAGCCGGGGACGAGGACGAAATCGCGCTCCCCTTCGCCCGCGGTCCGGTTCGCCGCCGCGAAGTCGAGGAGGAGCCTGGTCTTCTCGGCCGTCGCGGCGCGAAGGGTGGCCAGCGCCGCCGTCCGATGCTGCATCGCGCGCCGCTCGAGGGTCAACGTGTCGCCGTCGGTGCGCGCGTATCGGAGTCCGGCGGCCCCGCCGCCCGCCTGCTCATAGGTCATCCCCACCGCGCCGAGGAGGCTCGGCCAGGTGTCGCCGTAGCCCGGATAGAGCAGGTCGTAGCTCTCACCGGTGAAGTAGGTCCACCCGTTCGCGTCGAACGCGCGTGCGTTCGACTGGCCGAAGCGTCTTCCCCATTCGAGCACGTGGTCGGCGTAGATCGGGTTGATCGGCGCGGCGGCGGGGAAGAAAAAATACGTCGAGTTCGGGCTCATCTCATGGAAATCGACGTGTACCTGCGGGTTCCAGCGGAACCAGGTGGCCAGCCGCGCCCGCGTTTCGGGCTGCGTCATCCACGCCCAGTCGCGGTTGAGGTCGTACAGGTAGTGGTTGACGCGGCCGCTCGGCCAGGGCTCGCGGTGCTCCCGGGTCTGCGGTTGCGCGTTCGGCTCGGCACCCACCACCGACCGGTACCAGTTCACGTACCGGTCCCGCCCATCCGGGTTGGTGACCGGGTCGAAGACGACCACCAGGGAATCGAGCGCCCCGGCGACCTCGCGACTCCCCGACGCCAGGTCGTACGCCGCCCACATCGCCGCCTCGCTCGATGACGACTCGTTCCCGTGAACGCCGAAGCTGAAATACACGACCGCGGGGTTCATTGCGGCGATTTCGGCGGCGCGGGCGGCGGACGTGCCCGCGCGAGTGAATTCGGCGTTCAGTTCGAGGATCTCGTCGAGCCGCGCCCGGTGCCGGGGGGCGGCGATCACGATCTGGACGAGGTCGCGCCCCTCCGGCGTCACCCCGTACCGTTCCACGGTCACCAGCGGTGACGCCGCCGCCAGTTCCTCGAAGTACCCGACGACCGCGCCGGCCGGGGTGAAGTCGCCGCCGATCGGATATCCCAGGATGTCCTCGGGAGACGGGGTGGTCAGGTCGTCGAGCACCTGGCCCGCCGCGGGCGCGGCATTGGCGACGACAGCCACGGCCAATGTGGAGACAAAGGCACTTCGGACGAACTGTGCGCGGACGAGCCTGCGAGTCATCGGGATCAGGTCCACTGAGGTTGGGAAAGTTCCGCGTTCCGGCGGGAGGTACGCGGCGAAGCTAATACCCGCGGGCGGATACAGAAAGAAAGCCGCGGTCCGGAGGAGGGGCGTGCCGGGCCGAACGGCCTATTTTACCGCCAAGGGCGCCAAGAACCGCCAGAACCACCAAGAACACCAAGGACAAGAATGCGGAGCACCAAACATCGAGAGATACGGGCCTCACGACGCGAGGCTCCGGCTCACGAATGAAACAGGGAACATGCTCGAATGGCCTCGGTCGTGCCACTCATTCGACGAACTCGTGGAATAACGACGAGGTTCAAGTTTGGTGAACTCGGTGGTTTGATGTTTGGTGTCCTTGGTGGTACGGTCCCGGCCCTTGGCTGTTCTTGGCGCCCTCGGCGGTAAAACCAACAGCGCATCCCCGTCGATCGCCCCCGAGCCCCCAGGGCACCCCCAGCAGGCGGTCGTATCGCGCGGCGAAAAAGCGCCTCACCCTTTCCCCCCGGCCCCCCTCCGAACCACTATTCCCCCTCGCTCCCTTCTTCCGCCCCTCACCCCTGCCAACCCATGGCGCGAACCGCCCCACCGCCGGATTCCGGCGCGTCGCACGCCCCCGAGCC
>CAZWJE010000119.1:0-6646 GCA_964634395.1 uncultured Gemmatimonas sp.
GGATATCGGGGACCCGATAGCAGAGATGGTGCAGGCCCGGACCTCGTCGCTCGAGGAAGCGAGAGACGGGCGAGTCCGATCGAGTGGGGGCGAGAAGTTCGGTACGTCCGGGCCCCGAGCCGAGGAAGACGACCTCGACACCCATCGTGTCGACGACCTTCCTCGCCGTGGCCGTCTCGCCGACGAGCCTCTCCCAGATCGGGATCGCCGAGTCGAGATCGGGAACGGCGATACCGATGTGGTCGAGCGGATGTCCGTTCACGGGCGATGTCGGGTATGGGAAGTGGCGGCGGCGTCAGCGCCATGATAGCGAGAACCACGTCGGAACGTCCACCGACGGTCAACATCGGGGAGATATCAGGATGACGGAGAACGGGAACTTGATCACGATCACGGATGAGAACTTCGCGACCGAGGTGGAAGCCGCCGAGGGTCTGACGATGATCGACTTCTGGGCCGTCTGGTGCGGCCCGTGCCGGATGATCGCGCCGATCGTCGAGCAGCTGGCGGACGAGTACACGGGCCGGGTCCGGGTGGCGAAGCTGGATGTCGACTCCAACCCGCGGACCACGACGCGCTTCAACGTTCGGTCGATCCCCAGCATCCTGTTCTTCAAGGACGGGGCGCTGGTGGATACCGTCGTCGGGGCCTATCCTCGGGCGACGCTGCAGCAGAAGATCGAGGCGCTCCTGTGACCTCAGTCTTGTGCGGGGATCCGCTCCGGTCGGGGCGGAGAACCCGCCGGACGGGATGGTGAACACGACACGTCGGCCGCGTACGACGTGTCGTTGAATGATCCTGGCGGTGCCCCGGAAATCACTCCGGGGCATCGTCTTTCCAGCTTCCGGATGCGGGGATGCCCCTTTTTCTAGTCAGCACACCGATCGGCAACCTGAGCGACATGACCCGTCGGGGAGTCGACGTGATCCGTTCGGCGGACGTGGTCTTCGCCGAGGACACTCGTCGCACCGGCGTACTGCTGCGTCATTACGGCGTGGAAACGCGATTGATCTCGGCGCACGAGCACAACGAGGCCGCGCGGGCGGAACTGGTCGTCGAACTGCTCAACCAGGGGAAGAAGGTGGCGATGGTTTCGGACGCCGGGACCCCGTTGCTCTCCGACCCCGGCGCGCGGGTGGTGCGAAGCGCGCTGGAAGCTGGGTACGAAGTGGTACCGATTCCGGGCCCGTCCGCGTTGCTGGCGGCGCTCGTCGCCTCGGGGATCCCCGCCGACCGATTCACTTTCTACGGTTTCCTCCCCCGCAAGGGCGGCGATCGGCGGGAGCTGCTCACGGAGATCGCCGAGTCGCGGCATACCGCAGTCGTCTATGAATCGCCACAGCGTCTCGACTCGTTGCTCGCCGATCTCCTGGAGGTGGCGGGCCCTGAACGTCGAGTCTCTATCGCGCGAGAACTGACGAAAATGCACGAGCAGATCGTGCGGATGACGCTCGGTGAAGCGGCCGAAGCGTATGCGGGCCAGGAGGTCCGGGGCGAGATCGTGGTGGTCGTGGAAGGCGCGGCGCCGGTGGACCCTCGCGCGTCGGTCGCCGGAGACCCGGCGGCGCGCGCCCTGGCGGAAGCCCTGCTCGCGCACGGGGTGCCACCCAGCGACGTCGCCCGCGAACTGCGCGAGAGGCTGTCGATTCCTCGCAATCAGGCGTATGATCTGGTTCAGGAGATCGATCGGGCACGTTGAGCCCCTTCTTCGCACGCCCCGGAGTACGACAGCATGGCTGACCGAGCAATTTTCACCGACGACGCCGACCGAGGTTGGCTGGTCGAGATTCTTTATGGCCACCCGGCCCCGACCGAACTGGGCATCTTCGCGGCCCGGTTCACCTGTCCCGAGGATCCGGGCGAACCGGTTCGCGTGGGCTTCGTGGAGAACCGCTGGGTGGAGGCGGGTGACGAGCGCATGCTTCGCGAGGCGCTCGCGGAGGCGGAGCCCGCCACGGCGATTGGCTGACGCGTGGCGGCACGGCGCGAAATCCGCCTGGGCGCGGCCGCCGCGGCGGGCCTGACCGACGAAATCGCCCGCGCCGGAGGCAACGAAGTCTGCTTTCTCGGCCGCCTTTCCGAGGAAGGTGAAGTCCTCGAGGTCCGTGTCGTCGCGAGAGGCCATTCCACGGCCGTTCTCGCCGCCGTGGATGAGTTCGAGCCGGGCGAGGTCCTCCTCCACAACCATCCCTCTGGGGCGCTGACCCCGTCCCCCGCCGATCTCGAGGTCGCCGAACGCCTCTGGCGTCGCGGTCTCGGTTTCGCGATCACCGACAATACCGCCTCGCGACTGTACGTCGTCACCGCGCCGCCCGCCGAGCGGAAGCTGGTGCCGCTCGATCCGCTCTGGATCGAGGAAGATCTCGCCCCCGGGGGTGCGGTGGCTCGCGCGCATCCCGCCTGGGAGGATCGCCTCGACCAGCGTGAGTTCGCGCGGCTCGTGGCCGACCTCTACAACCGGAACGGCCTCGGCATCGTGGAGGCCGGCACCGGGATCGGGAAGTCGGCCGCGTATCTGGTCCCGGCGATCCGCTGGGCGATCCAGAACCGCGAGCCGACCGTCGTTTCGACGAACACCATCAACCTCCAGGAACAGCTCGTCGGAAAGGACCTCCCTTTCCTGCGGAAGGCGCTGGACGTTCCGTTCCGCTGGAGCCTGGTCAAGGGCCGACACAACTACGTCTCGATCCGACGGGTGAAGCTCGCGATCCTGAACGCCGCCTCGCTCTTCCCCGACGATCGGGAGCGCGAACTGGTCACGATCGACGAGTGGATCGGCCGTACCACCGACGGCTCGCTCTCGGACCTTCCCTTCCGGCCTTCCCCGGATGTGTGGGACGAGGTGAAGTCGGACACCGACGTGTGTCTCCGGACGCGGTGCCCGCACTTCGAGAGCTGTTTCTATCAGCGCGCGAGGCGTGACGCGACCGGCGCGGATCTCCTGGTCGTCAACCATCACCTGCTCTTCTCCGACCTGGCGATCCGCGCGGACGCCGAGAACTTCGACGCGCCCGCCGTGCTCCCGAAATACGGTCGTCTGGTTCTGGACGAGGCGCACAATATCGAGGATGCCGCCACCACGCACCTCGGCGCGACGCTCACGCGGAGAGGGCTCTATCGGGTACTCGGCCGGCTGGAGCATCGGGGGAAGGGAATCCTGCGGACCCTCGAGAACGCCTTCTCCGGGTCACGAGGTGGCCCGGTCGGCGAGGCCTGCCGTCAGATCATCCAGGACACGCTTCGGCCGGAGCTGGAGGACGCATGGAAACGGAGCGGCGCGGTCTTTCGCGCGATGTCGGAAATCGCCCGGGCGAGGCCGGGGGGGACCGTGCGCCTGGATGACGCGTTCACCACCGATCCCGTCTGGGATTCGGGGCTCGAGGAAGACCTCGCCGCCGCCATCGCTCACCTGACCGGGCTGACCAACGGGCTCCGAGCATTGCGCGAACGACTGGAGGAAGACGAGATTCACCGCACCGAGCAGGAAGAGGTGATTCTCGAACTTCGCGGCGTGACCTCGCGCGTCGAGGACGCGATGGTGGCCCTCCGCGCCACACTCTGGCCGGATCCGGGGGGGCCTGACACGGTCCGCTGGGTCGAGTATCGCGAATCGCGGGAGGCGAGCGGCGAGGAAGCCGCTGGCGGCGGGAACGTGTCGCTTTCCGTCGCGCCTCTGGGCATCGGCGAAGTCCTTCGTCAGACGCTGTTCGAGCGCGTGCCGACGGTGGTGATGACCTCGGCGACGCTCGCCACGGGTGGCGGCTTCGGGTTCGCGCGCGAGCGACTCGGGCTCCAGGACGTTCAGGACATCCGCGAGGCGATCTATCCCTCGCCGTTCGATTTCCCGGCTCAGTCGCTCTTCGCGGTGCCCACCGACATACCGGTGCCAGCGGGCGCGACGAGCGGTCGGCACGCCCGGGCGACGGAACTCGCCGTCGTGGAGCTGGCGGAGATGTCCGACGGAGGCGTCTTCGTTCTCTTCACGTCACACCGGGCGGTGCACGACCTCGCGGCCGCGCTCCGGAGGTCGGGGGCGGCGGCTCGCTGGCCGCTCTTCGTCCAGAATGAGGACTCACGGCCCCGCCTCATCGAGCGCTTCGTCGGCTCCGGACGAGGCATCCTCCTGGGGACGAACTCGTTCTGGGAGGGCGTCGACGTGCCGGGCGACCCGTTGCGCGGGATCGTCATCCCCAAGTTGCCGTTCAAGGTGCCGACCGAGCCGCTGACGGCCGCCCGGGTGGAAGCGATCGACGCGGCCGGGGGCGACTCGTTCAACGAGTACATGGTGCCCAACGCCGCGATTCGGCTGAAACAGGGGTTCGGCAGGCTGATCCGCTCCCGCGCCGACCGGGGGGCCGTGCTCCTCCTCGATCCGCGTATCGCCCAGAAGCGCTACGGCTCGTTCCTCCTGAACTCGCTGCCGCCGGCCCGGCGGGTCGTGGGTCCGTGGAAGCTCTGTCGGGAGGAACTCCTGGGATTCTATGCCGGTCCTCGGGTGCCACCGCCCGCGGCGGCGAAGGCTGAATGAGGGTGGCGCCCGCTCCGGGGTGTCTCCATGCAGGTTCACCACTCACGCGTCCACCGATCAATGTCACTGCCCGCGCCAACCAAGATCGTCTGCATCGGTCACAACTATCACGAGCACGCGAAGGAACTCGGTAACACCGTCCCCGAGCGCCCGCTCATCTTTCTGAAACCGGTTTCCGCCCTGATCGGTGATGGTGACGCGATCCTCATCCCGGCGCAGTCGTCGCGCGTCGACCATGAGGGCGAAATCGCGGTGATCATCGGGAAGAAGGCGAAGAACGTAACGGCCGAGGACGCGCTCGAGTACGTCGCCGGGTACGCTCCGCTCAACGATGTCACCGCGCGCGATCTGCAGCGGATCGACAACCAGTGGACCCGGGCCAAGGGGTTCGACACCTTCTGCCCGATCGGGAGTATGATCCCGGCGAACGGCATCGATCCGAGCACGCTCGAGGTGATCTGCAGCGTGAACGGCGAGGTTCGCCAGCACGGGCTGGCGTCCGACATGGCGTTCCCGATTCCGGTTCTGATCGAATACATCACCTCGGTGATGACCCTCGAGCCGGGTGACATCATCGCCACGGGCACGCCTTCGGGGATCGGTACTCTCACGCCGGGCGATGTGGTCGCCGTCGAGATCCCGGGCGTCGGAAAGATTTCCAATCCGGTCAGATGAGATGACGAGAGCGGTTCGGACACGTGGGCTGGCCGTCCTGATCGTGGCGCTGGTCGCCGCGGACTGGGGTTCGAAACTCTGGATCGCGAACCGGCTCGCCCCCGGCGAGAGCTGGTCGGTCGTCGACGGCTGGCTCTCGTTCGTCCATCGCCAGAACCGCGGGGTGGCGTTCAGCTTCCTGTCGGAGCTTCCCGACGGCTGGTCGCTGCCGATTCTGGGCGGCCTGGGGATCGTCGGCGTCGTGGTGTTCGGCGCGATCCTGCGCTCGAGCCCGGATCGTGTCGCGCGATTCGCGGCGGCGCTCGTTCTCGCGGGTGCGGTCGGGAATCTCGGAAACCGTGTCGTCTCCGGGGCCGTGACCGATTTTGTCCTCCTCGCCTTCTTCCCGTTCGTCTTCAATCTGGCGGACGCGGCGATCACCCTCGGCGGCTCGCTTCTGGCGATCCGACTGGCGAGGGAACCGGAGGCGGCGGGATGAGAAACACACCGACCGACCCTTCGTTCAGATCGGCCGAAGCGGTTGGAATGTCCGAAGTTACGTCGGGAACACGGTCACCGGGGGCGAGTACCACACATGATGATGACCTCCGGTCTCGCCGCCCGGCTCCACGACGTGCCCCCGCCCGCTTCACCCCCTGAGCAGGAGCCTCCGTCGCCGACGCCCGCGCGATCACTCGAACTGCGCAGGCGTTCGACGGATCGTGTCACGTACTGGGCGATCCTCTGCTCGATCGCCCTCCACCTTCTCGTTCTTCTGCTCTCGCCGCTCTTCATCCAGACCGTGTTTCCACCGGGTGGAAGCGCGGGCGCGCGGCGCGTCGCCGCCGGTGGTCCGTTCGGGATGCAGGCGGTCAACGTGATCCCGTCGGCCACCGCGCCGGACGAACCGTTCGTGCCTCCGGTCGAGCAGGCGACCACGCCGGTGGCGACCCCGGCGGCGCCGGTGGCCAGCGCCAGTACGGGGGGATCGGCCGGCGGCGGCGATGCGGCCGGCCCCGACACGGGGCGGGCGACGGGTGACGCCACGACCACCGGCGACATCGGGGACGCGCTGCGGCCGGGATACCGGGATCCTCGTCTCTACGTCATGCCGAGTCCCTATGAGATGGAGACGAGAACCGATCATGAGGAGTACCTGGAGCGTTTCCAGGCGCGGATCGACGCGGTCAACGACAGCCTGGGCCTCGCGGCGGCGAGGAACCGCACGACCTCGGACTGGACGGTCACCGACGACGAGGGACGACGATGGGGGCTCTCACCGGACGGTCTTCACCTCGGCGACGTGACGATCCCGCGCGCTCTGCTGCCTCTCCCCGGGGCGACGGGCGACAACGCCAGCCGTGAGGCCGCGCGCGAAGAGGAACGTCAGCGACAGGAGATCATCCGCCAGGAGGCGGAGCGACAGCGCCGGGAGACGCAGGACGAGCGGATTCGGGAGATGGG
>CAZWJE010000120.1:0-6633 GCA_964634395.1 uncultured Gemmatimonas sp.
CCTCGATCAGCCGGCCATCGTTCGTTCGGCGATCCGGAGCGTACGCGCCACGTCCACTCCCACGATCCCGCCGGGCAGGCCAGAACGGTGCCGTTTCCGGCTCGGCTCGGCTCAGACACGGGCACGGGCACGACCGCTCGTCTACCTTCGGATCGCCCGCCCGATCCCCCGTCCGGCACCGACGACGATGGCGTCCTCGGCCATCTCCACGAGCCGGTCGGAGACCGCGAAACGATCGACCGCGAGCCGGCGAAGGTGGTGCGCTCCGAAAGCGGCGGCCAGGGCGGCCGTACCCCCGACGATCGCGGGCAGCGCCACTGAACCACGTCTGGCGCTGGCGTACGCCGCGGCGGTCAGCGACCCCATGATCGCGCGGCCGACGAGAGGGATCGGCGAACTTCTGCCGGGGCCGAACCTGGTGCCGTCCGCGAGGATCTCACCGCTGGCGAGCAGCGCGAGGACCCGCGACGCCGCGTCGGATGAGAGCAGCCGGGCGAGCCCGCTCGATGGATCGTCTCGCCCTTCGGCGAGTTCACGCGAAAGGAGCGCGGGCCCCGCCAATCCGCGAAGACCCGAGAGCGCGCCGAGCGCCGCGGAGGTCAGGAGCACCGATTCGTGTTCGCGCTTTCTCTTCATCGGACCGTCCGTTGATCACGGGTAAGGCGTGCATGACGCATGGTACCCGTCTCGGTGGGGATCGCGTTCCGAGGCGACGGCGATCCGAGGTGCGCCGCGCGCGCGACGGAACGCAATTTCCGTGGCCCGATCCACCACTCCCGCCGCGGAGGACCGCGCCGGGCGAGCCGCACCGGATCGGTGGCACGAGTCACCCCGTTCGGGCGTACCATTCGACACATGCCGCCCGGATGGCCCCGTTTGAAGAACCGCCGTCGGGCCGCTATTCTTTCCGGTTCCAATGGTAACCATCTCTCACCAATACAGTTACTTGAGCGTATCCAGCCAGGGCGCGTCGCGGTCCGGTGCGGTGGACGAGGAAGCCGGGCCGGTCCAGGGTCAGGACTTCATTCGCGCGATCGTCGCCGATGACCTGGAAACGGGCCGTACCGGTGGGCGAGTGGTCACGCGGTTTCCTCCCGAACCGAACGGCTTCCTGCATATCGGCCACGCCGCCTCGATCTGTCTCAACTTCGGGATCGCGGAGGAGAACGAGGGGGTCTGCCACCTCCGATTCGACGATACGAACCCGGAGACGGAAGACGTTCGCTTCGTCGACGCGATCATCGACGACGTCCGCTGGCTCGGTTTCGAGTGGGGCGAGCATCTCTACTTCGCGTCGGATTACTTCCCCGAGATGTACGAATACGCGGAGTACCTGATCCGCGAGGGGAAGGCATACGTCGACAGCCTCAGCGAAGACGAGATCCGTGAGTACCGGGGTTCCGTGAGCGAACCGGGGCGGCCGAGCCCGTACCGTGACCGGGCCGTCGAGGAGAACCTGGACCTCTTCCGGCGGATGCGGGAGGGAGAGTTCCCGGACGGGGCGCACGTACTGCGGGCGAAGCTCGACCTGGCCTCGCCGAACATGCGGCTGCGCGACCCCGTACTTTACCGGATCCGTCACGCGCACCACTACCGTTCGGGCGATCACTGGTGCATCTACCCGCTCTACGACTACGCGCACCCGATCGAGGACGCGATTGAATCGGTCACACACTCGATCTGTACTCTGGAGTTCGTCGAGTCCCGACCGATCTATGACTGGGTCGTCGAGAACCTCCCCCGCGGCGAATCGGGAGACGGCTTCCAGGTCCCCGCTGACAGTCACCCGCGTCAGTACGAGTTCGCGCGCAGGAACCTCGACTACACGGTGATGAGCAAGCGGAAGCTGCTCGAGCTCGTGCGCGAAGGGATGGTGAGCGGCTGGGACGATCCGCGGATGCCGACGATCGCCGGCATTCGCCGGCGCGGGTTCACCCCCTCGTCGATCCGGACCTTCGCGGATCTGATCGGGATCGGCAAGATCGAGAACCGCACCGACATCGGGAAGCTGGAGTTCGCGATCCGGGACGAGCTGAACCACTCCGCGCCCCGGGTACTCTGCGTGCTCCGTCCGCTGAAGATGGTGATCACCGATCATCCCGAAGGAAAGGTCGACGAGGTCGACGCGCCGTACTTCCCCCGTGATATCGGACGTGAAGGATCGCGGCCGCTGCCGATTTCGCGGGAGGTGTACATCGAGGAGAGCGACTTCACCGAAGACCCGCCCCCGGGATACCACCGCCTGGCGCCGGGTCGCGAGGTGCGGCTGCGGTACGGGCCGGTGGTCCGCTGCGATGAGGTCATCCGCGGTGAGGCCGGCGAGATCGTGGAACTGCGATGCTCGACCGTCTCGAAAACCGACGGGTCCGCGCCGGCCGGCACGAATGGCGGGGAACGCGCGAGAACCCCCGGGAAGTCGGTCGGCACGATCCACTGGGTTTCGGCCGCGCGCTCGATCCCGGCGGAGGTACGGCTCTATGACCGGCTGTTCACCGTCCCCGACCCGGACGAGGTCGAGGGGGACTTCAAGGACACCCTGAACCCGGAATCTCTCGTCGTCGTCGATACCGCGCGCGTCGAGCCGAGCGTCGCGCGCGATCCGGCGGAAACACGATACCAGTTCGAGCGCCTCGGCTACTTCTGGCGGGACCCGGTGGATTCCTCGCCAGAGCGACTGGTATTCAACCGCATCGTGACGCTGCGGGATACCTGGGCGAAGCAGACGAAGACGGCGGCTGCGTCGACTCCGGCGAGCACCTCCGACGCGGGTGCCCCTTCCGGACGAGCTCCAAAGGAAGGGCGTGACGAGCGCGCCGCGCGAAAGGACGGTGGCGGACGGCGTGGCGACGGGGAGAGGCGGAGCGAACCCGAACGTTCATCCGAGCTCACGGCCCGACGCGATCGTTACGTGAAGGAGCTGGAGGTTGGCGCGATCGAGGCGGAAATGATCACCCGCTCAGCCGAAACGGTGGCGTTCTTCGAGACCGCGCTGGGCGCCGGAACGTCACCCCGTGCCGTGGCGAACTGGATCGTGCACGAGCTGCCGCGTGAAACGGGCGACCGGAGCCTCGCTGACCTGCCGTTCGGGGGCGAAGCGCTCGGTCGCCTCGCCGCTCTTGCCGAGGACGGAGTGGTCTCGAGTTCCGGGGCGCGCCAGGCACTCGCGGAGATGGTCGCCACCGGCGAACCACCCGAGGAAATCGTCGAGCGCCTGGGGCTCCGGCAGATCAGCGATCCCATCGTCCTGGAACCGCTCGTCCGGGTGGTGATCGAGAAGCACCCCGGCAAGGCGGAGGAGTACCGAAACGGACGGCGAGGGCTCCTGGGCTTCTTCGTCGGTCGGGTGATGGAGATCGAGGCGCGCGCGAACCCCGAGGTGACGAAACGGCTGCTCGAGGAACAGCTGGGGTAGCCTCCCCGCCCTCAGCTGTCGCCGAGCGCGCGCGCGGCCCGTCGTCGTATCGCCGGGTCCGCGTCATCCAGGGCGCGAATGAGCGCCTCGATCGCCACGGGCGACTCGAACTCGAGTAGCGCCTCGATCGCCTCCTTACGGACCTCGGCGTTCGCGTCGGCGAGCGCGGCCTCCAGGGCGCCGACGGTGGCCGGGTCCTGGATCTCGCCCAGCGCGCGGGCGACGGCGCGACGCACTTCGGCGCTCGAGTCCGAGAGCGCGGCGACGAGAACCGCCGGCGCGATGGTGATCTCGAACTCGTCGAACGCATCCACGACGGCCCGACGAACTTCGACCACGGAGTCCTCGAGAGCGGCCTCCAGCGCCGCTTCGAGCGCCGGAATCGTCGTGGGATCCTCGAACTCCGCGAGCGCGCGCACGGCCGCGATGCGGACTTCGGGGCTGGTGTCGGAGAGCGCGGCGACCACTTCGGGCGGCGCGGCTTCGAAGTCGAAATCGCGGATCACGTCGAGCGCCACGCGGCGGACGCGGGTGTCCGGATCGCTGATCGCGGCGAGCAGTTCGGCGGGCGGCGCGGTCAGGTCCATCCGTCCCAGCATCCGGATGATCGCGACACGGACTTCGGCGTTGGCGGGAGAGGTATCCTCGAGCGCTTCCAGGAGCTGGACCGGAGGCATGTTGAGATCGAGCCGGGAGAGCGCGATCGCGGCACGCTGCCGGATCTCGGGGTCGGGATCCGTCATCAGGACGAGGAAACCCTGGGAAGCCGCGACCGACTCCAGGTCGTCGAGGGCGCCGAGAGCGGCCCGCCGAACGGAACGATCGTCGTCGTCGAGCGCCGCGACGAGGCTGGGAACGGCGCGCTCGTCGCCGATCTCCTCGAGGGCCCGGGCGGCGGCGGCCCGCACGCCGGGGTGCTCGTCCTCCAGCAGCGCGACGCCCAACGGGTCGATCGCCTCGATCGCTCGCAACTCGCCGAGGCCCCGCGCGGCGGCGATGCGCACTTCCGCGACCGGATCGCTCTGGAGTACCCGGACGAGCGCCGTGACCGCTCGGGGGTCTCCCTTCGCGTTTTCGAGACCCTCGACGATCGTGAGCCGGTCGTTCCGTGAGAGCGAGAGCAACCGGTCGGCGGTCCCGACCTTCACGACCGGATCGACGTTCACGTCAACTGACACCCCCGCGCGATCACGTGACGTGAAGGCCGCGCTGACGGCCGCTCCGACGCTCTCACCGACGGACTTTCCGATGGCGCCGCCGACCTCCGCGAAGGCGGCCGCCACGTCTCCGGCCACGGCGGAGACCCAATCGTCGCTCCGGCGCCGCGAACGATCATCCACCGTCCCGCGATCCGTGGACGTCTCACGACGGAGCCCGACCGACGCGTCCGGCTCCGAAGCGCTGGAATCACGCGTCCGATTCTCGTTCGCCTCCTCCGCGAGCATCTCCCTGATCTGATCGGCCAGCCCGGACCCGCTTCTCCCGACGTCTTCGCTTCTCACGACAGTGGCCAAGGTCTCGCTGGCCCCGGCACCATCGGCTCCGGTCGGTTCGGCCGGAGCGAGCGCGGCGAGCGGGAAGGCGAGTACCACGATCGCCGAAGCGAATGCCCACCCGGACGACGATCCCCGCTCCGATCGCTCGTCACGAGGTTCGAGGATCGCTAGGATCCGCCCCTCGAACTCACGCCTCCGCGCGAGCGGCAACACCGGCCCGGGTATCGCATGGCGGCGGGCTGACGTCAGGACCTGGAGCAGATGGTCGGCATAGGCCGAGGGCAGCGTTCCCGCTCGGATCACGAGGTCGTCCGCCGCCAGCTCGCTCTCCGAGCGAAGGCGACGCGCCGCGAACCAGGCGAGCGGGTTCATCCAGTGGAACACGCACGCCCACTGGCTGAGGTGATGGAGAAGGATGTCGCGACGCTTCACATGCGCCAGCTCGTGCAGCAGCACGGCGCGACGGCGCCCATCGGTCCACTCCGCCGTGTTCGCCGGAACCACCACCGTGGGTCGCGCGACGCCCGTCGCGAACGGGATCTCGACGCTCGCGTGCTGGAGCAGACGAACGTCCCCTCCGATCTCCATCCGGTCCGCCGACTCCCAGAGCGGTCCGGTCCAGCCGGGATCCGTGACAGGCTCGGCCTCGCGCAATAACCGACGCAGCCGCCAATGCCCGATTCCGGACTTCATCGAGAGGAGCGCGACGCCGAGAAGCCAGACACCGATCAGAGTCGTCGCGGGAGAGGGGACCCTGCCCTGGCGGCCGGTGACCGTGACCGCCGCGGCCGATCGAGACACGTCCGCCGCTTCGGCACCGCTCCGTTCGACGATGGACACGTCACTCGCCGCGTCACGCCGCGCGTCGCCCGTGACCACGCCGGCCGCCTCGGCTTCAACCTTGACTTCCCCTTCCACGACCGCTCCGACCGCCCCGCCGGCTCCCACTCCGGGCGAGACGGCGAAGGCGGCGCCGGCGCCGGGCGCCGCGACGAGCCCGCCGGCGATCGTCCCCACACCCGCGGATCCCGCCGGGACCACCGCCCCCAACCCATCGATCGGCAGAACCGGTAACCGCCACGGGAGGAGACGCCCCGCCGGCAGTACCAGCAGCGCCAGCAGGCCCGCGCCGAGCACGGTATGCCGGGCGCGCGCCGGCCCCCGGGTGAGCGCCGCCGTCACCCCCAGCACCAGCGCCAGCAGGACGACGCCCCGGACTCCCGAGTCCAGCAATATCGCCGGCATCCGTGACACCAGCTCGCCGATGACCCCCGCCTCATATCCGCTCATCATCTCCCCTTTCCGCGCGCGTCGCGGATTCGTTCCCGGATCCGGACTACCTCCTCCTCGGTAAGCTCTACATCCGACATGCGCAGCAGCGTCACCACCGCTTCCTCTTCCGATCCATCGAAGAACGTCGCGACCAGATGACTCAACGCGGCCTTCCTCGCCCTCTCGGTTTCCACCGACGGCACGTACACGTAGCGGGGGCCATCCTGCTCATGGTAGACGTGCCCCTTCTCCTCCAGGATTCGCAGCGTCGCGCGAACGGCCGAATACGTCGGCGGATCCGGCAGGTCCTCCATCACCTCCGCGACCGTCGCCTTCCCCCGCGCGTACAGGACGTCCATGATCTGCCGTTCGCGCCGGCTCAACTCCCGTCGTGACACCATTCCACCTCTCGCATCCACTGGAAGGATCCCTCGTGTGCTAATTGTTTAGCAC
>CAZWJE010000121.1:0-6465 GCA_964634395.1 uncultured Gemmatimonas sp.
GTCGATGAATATCTCGCGTCGGATCCCGAGCCGCTGATGGTTTCGGCACCCTAGACCCGCGGGGGGCGGCGAGGACAGGGCCGCCGCCCCCTCCGGATCGATCAACCCACCGCGACCGCCGCCGCCGGCACGGCCACGCTCGCCGGAGGGATCGGCACCGCGTCGCTCCTTTCCTTGATCGCCACGTGCGCGGCGGCCAGTCGCGCGATCGGTACCCGGTACGGTGAGCAGGATACGTAATCCAGGCCGGTCCGGTGGAAGAACTCGACGGATCGCGGATCGCCGCCGTGCTCGCCGCAGATCCCCACCTTCAGAGACGGCCGGCTCGCGCGGCCCTTCCGCGTCCCGATGTCGACCAGCTGCCCCACCCCCTCCTGATCGAGGCTCTGGAACGGGTCGTCGGGCAGGATCCCGTGCTCGACGTAGTAGGGCAGGAATGAGCCCGCGTCGTCGCGGGAGAGGCCGAGCGTCGTCTGGGTCAGGTCGTTGGTTCCAAACGAGAAGAAGTCGGCTTCCGCGGCGATGCGATCCGCGGTGAGTGCCGCGCGTGGCAACTCGATCATCGTTCCGATCAGATAGTCGAGCTGAACGCCAGCCTGGTCGAGGATCTCCCGTCCCGTTTCCTCGATCAGTCCGCGCTGCAGTCGCAGTTCCTCGACCGTGCTGACGAGCGGAACCATGATCTCGGGAACGGGCACGATCCCTTCGCGCAACACGTTTACCGCCGCCTCGAAGATCGCGCGCACCTGCATCCTCGTGATATCCGGGATCGTGATCCCCAGCCGTACACCACGATGCCCCAGCATCGGGTTCGCCTCGCGATGGTTCTCGACCTGCTGGCGAAGCCGCGCGGCGTCCACGTCCATCTTCTTCGAGAGGCTCTTGATCTCCGCGCTGCCGACGGGAAGGAACTCGTGCAGTGGCGGGTCCAGGAGCCGGATGGTCACCGGCAGCCCGTCCATGGCCCGAAAGATCCCCTCGAAGTCCTCGCGCTGCATCGGCCGGAGTTTGGCGAGCGCGCGGCGGCGTCCCTCGGTCGTCTCCGCGAGGATCATCTCGCGAACCGCGTCGATCCGCCCCTCTTCGAAGAACATGTGCTCCGTTCGGCAGAGGCCGATGCCCGCCGCGCCGAACTGTCGGGCCCGCTCCGCGTCACGTGGCGTATCCGCGTTGGCGCGGACCGAGAGCCGTCGCAGATCATCCGCCCAGATCATCAGCTGACGGAAATGATCGCCCAGTTCCGGTTCGACGGTGGGGACCTTCCCGCGAATCACCCGGCCCGTCGCGCCGTCGACCGTGATCCAGTCGTCATGCTTGATGACTCGGTCGCCAACGGTGAAGCGACCGTACGCCTCATCGATCCGGATCTCGGACGCACCGACCACGCAGCACTTGCCCATCCCTCGCGCCACCACGGCGGCGTGAGACGTCATCCCGCCGCGGGACGTCAGTACGGCACGCGCGGCGACCATTCCCTCGAAGTCTTCCGGAGATGTTTCCCGGCGAACAAGGATCACCGACTCGCCGGCGTGGCCGCGCTCAGCGGCCTCCTCGGGATTGAATACCGCGTGGCCCGCCGCCGCGCCGGGCGCCGCCGGCAGACCGGTCGCCAGCACGTCCACCTCGGCGTTCGGGTCGATCATCGGGTGCAGCAGCTGATGCAGCTGGTCAGGCTCCACCCGGAGTACCGCTTCCTCGCGGCTGATCATCCCCTCGTCCACCATCTCGACCGCGATCCGCACCGCCGCCCTCGCGGTGCGCTTGCCGGTTCGTGTCTGGAGGAGATAGAGCTTGCCGCGTTCGATGGTGAACTCGAGGTCCTGCATTTCACGGTAGTGGCGCTCCAGACGATCGGCCGCCGCGAGCAGCTCGGTGTAGGCCACCGGGAACGCCCTGGCCATCTCCTCGATCGGCTGTGGGTCACGCACACCGGCCACGACGTCCTCGCCCTGGGCGTTCACCAGAAATTCGCCGAAGAACACCCGCTGGCCGCTCGATGGATCACGAGTGAACGCGACCCCGGTACCCGAGTCGCTCCCGAGGTTGCCGAACACCATCGCCATCACGTTCACCCCGGTTCCCAGATCGTCCGAGATGTTGTTCACCTTTCGGTATGCCCGAGCCCGCGGGGTTTCCCACGAATCGAAAACCGCCTGGATCGCGCCCCACAGCTGCTCGTGTGGGTCGGCGGGGAACTCCCGTCCCGTCTCTTCCAGAACCAGCTTCTTGAACTGGGAAACCAGCATCCGGAGGTCATCCGCGTCCAGCTCGGTGTCGAGCTCCACACCCCGCCCGTGTTTCAGTTTCTCGAGCAGATGTTCGAAACGATCCCCCTTGATGCTCAGGACCACGTCGCCGTACATGTGGACGAATCGCCGGTACGAGTCCCACGCGAAGCGGGGGTTGCTCGACTCGCGAGCGAGCGCCTCGACGGTCTCGTCGTTCAACCCGAGGTTCAGGATCGTGTCCATCATGCCGGGCATCGAGACCGCGGCCCCCGAACGCACGGAAACGAGCAGGGGAGAGGTACCGCCCGCGAACGTCCGGCCCGTCTGCTCTTCCATCTTCGCGAGGTTCGCCGTCACCTCGGCGCGCAGCCCGGGAGGCACGTCTCCGTGCTTCATGTAGTGCCGACAGGCTTCGGTCGTGATGGTGAAGCCTGGCGGCACGGGTACCCCGATGCGGGTCATCTCCGCCAGGTTCGCGCCTTTGCCACCCAGCAACGGCTTCTGGTCGCGCGTGCCATCCGCGACCCCACCACCGAAGAAATAGACCCACCGTTGAGCAGACATCGCGATCTCCCTTGCCTGTTGTGACCCGTGATTGGCCCTGTGCCGGGGCGTGCGCGACTCCCTTCGCCGCGTCACGCATCCATCCTGATCCCGACGTCGCTCCCTATCTCTCGCCCATGAACGCGTACCGATACGATGTCGGCGGGTGGAACGTCTCCTTGATCGTCCTGGGGCTCACCCACCGCTGCAGGTTGAGTATCGACCCCGCCTTGTCGTTCGTCCCGCTCTTCCGCGCCCCGCCGAACGGCTGTTGCCCGACGACCGCGCCGGTCGGCTTGTCGTTCACGTAGACATTGCCCGCGGTGTTCCGCAATCGACCCAGCGCCTCCGCGATCGCCGATCGATCGGTCGCGAAGACCGCCCCGGTCAACCCGTACGGCGTCGATCGATCGACCGTCCGCAGCGTCTCATCCCACGCGTCGTCCCGGTAGACGTGAACGGCCACCACCGGTCCGAACACCTCCTCGCACATCAAGCGGTACGAAGGGTCTCGAACCTCCACCAATGTCGGCTCGATGAAGAAGCCGACCTGGTCGTCGTGGCCGCCGCCGGCCAGGATATCGACTCCGTCCGCCTTTCTCGCGTCCTCGATGTACCCGACGATGTTGTCGAAGGAGACACGATCGATGACCGCGCCCATGTAGTTGCGGAAGTCTCGCGGGTCCCCGACACGGATGTCGGCGATCATCTCCAGCACGCGATCTCGAATGTCCGGCCAGAGCGATTCAGGGATGAACACGCGCGACGCGGCGCTGCACTTCTGGCCCTGGTACTCATACCCGCCCCGCACGATCGCCACGGCGGTCGCCGCCGGGTCCGCGCTCGGGTGGGCGAGGATGAAGTCCTTGCCGCCCGTCTCGCCGACCAGTCGCGGGTACGTCCGGTACTCCGAAACCTGTTCGGCCACACCTTTCCAGAGCGACTCGAAGACCGCCGTCGACCCCGTGTAATGGATGCCCGCCAGCTCCGGGCTCGACAGGAGAAGCTCCGTGATCCGGGGCGCTTTTCCGGGGACGAAGTTGATCACTCCCGGAGGCAGACCGGCCGCCTCGAGGAGTTTCAGGATGTGATAACCGCTGAAAAGCGCTTTGTCGGATGGCTTCCAGATCACGACGTTGCCCAGCATCGCCGGGGCGGTCGGCAGGTTGCCCGCGATCGCCGTGAAGTTGAAGGGGGTCACCGCGTAGACGAATCCCTCGAGCGGGCGATGGTCGAAACGGTTCCACGCGTCCGGACCGGAGTTCGGCTGCTCTTCGTGGATGCGCTGAACGAAGTGGGCGTTGAACCGCCAGAAGTCGATCAGCTCGCAGGCGCTATCGATCTCCGCCTGGTGCGCGGTCTTGCTCTGGCCAAGCATCGTGGCCGCGTTGAGGACGGGTCGCCAGCTCGTGGAAAGCAGTTCGGCCGCTCGCAGGAAGACCGCGACCCGATCCTCACACGGCCAGGAGGCCCATTCCCGCGCGGCGTCGCTCGCGGCCTCGATCGCCCGTTGAACCTCGGCGTCACCCGCCCGGTGCCAGGACGCCAGGACATGCCCATGGTCGTGAGGCATGATCGACTCGGCGACGTCACCCGTACGTATCTCCTGCCCCCCCACCACGACCGGGATCTCGATTCGCTCGTCGGCGAGCCGGTCGAGTGTACCCTTCAATTCCTGACGTTCCCGACTTCCTGCCGCGTATTCGAGGACTCGCTCGTTGCGCGGCTCCGGGATGTTCGGGATACCACTCATCTACTTCGCCTCCCTCCGGTTGGAACGGGGATTCTACAACCCGGGACCCCTCTTTCGCCAGTATTCTCCGCGTCTCGCGACCCCCTTCACGAACCGCCGGATCAGGGTCGGGACGCGCGTCAGGACCCGCATGGATTGACGATGTCGCGCGCTCGGGCGGGTCACATCTGATATCACTCGTGGCCGCACGCGAGGTCACGGCTCTGAATGACGACCCGCGTCTGACCGAACCTTCGTCAGCGCTCGACATCGGGCCCGGTTTCCTTCAGGCACCAACCAGGCGGAGTGGGGTAGAAAGCGGTCATGAACCGGGCCCTGATATCGGCTTGCTCCTCAACGCATCGGCCGGTACATTGCGCCCCCCGTGAGACCGGCCCATGCCTTCAGTGACGACTTCGGAGATGTCTATCTCGAAACGGATCGAGGATGCGCTCGACGCGATCCGCCCGGCTCTCCATATCGATGGCGGCGACGTCGAGTTCGTCGACTTCAGCGACGCTGACGGTGTCGCGCGGATTCGCCTCATCGGTGCGTGTGGCGGGTGCCCGATCTCATCCCTGACCGTGAAACACGGGATCGAGCGGCGGGTCCGTGCCGCGGTTCCGGAGGTGACGCGGATCGCGGTTGTCTGACCCATGTCCGTCGGGCTCGATCGCGGGTGACGGGATGGACGGCTCCGACCCGAAATTTTTCGTGACCGGCGCTCCGTGTGGGGCGTCGGTTTTTCTATGGAGTTTCGCGCGATGAATCGACCCCCCGACCAACTCCTTCGTCACGTCGCCGCCGCCCTCACCAGCGTCCTCGCGCCGGATGGCGAGGACGTGGTTTCCACCGGCCGCGTGAGGAATCTCGAAGTCGATGACGACGGCGTGGTGCGCTTCCGCTTCGTCCTGCAAGCGGCGGACCCGGGGCCTCTCGTGCGGCAGGCGCGCGCGGCCGCCGAAGCGGTCCCGGGCGTCTCCAGAGTTCGAATCGACGTGAAGTTGCCGGCCGCGCCGAGTCAGCCACAGGGTCACGCGCACGCGCACGGTTCCGTTCCCAACGCGCGCCGACCTCGTGGCTCTCCCCTCGGTCCCGGCAACGTGCCCGCGCCCACGCCGGATCCATCGCTGCTGTCGGACGTCGGGCGTATCATCGCGGTCAGCTCTGGAAAGGGCGGGGTGGGCAAGAGCACCGTGGCGGTCAACCTGGCCGTCGCTCTCGCCGCCGCCGGCCTGCGGGTCGGCCTGATGGACGCGGACGTGTATGGCCCCAACGTGCCGACGATGCTGGGCGATCAGCGCCGGCCGCGCGTCAATGGCGAGATGCTCGAGCCTCCGGTCGCCCATGGCGTAAAGGTGATGAGCCTCGGTCTCCTGCTCGATGAAGGACAGGCGGCGATCATGCGCGGTCCTCTCATCGCCGGTATCCTCAAACAGTTCGTCGGCCAGGTGGATTGGGGTGAGCTGGATTACCTCGTCGTTGACCTGCCGCCGGGCACCGGCGACGCGCAGCTCTCCCTGATCCAGACGGTGCGGGTGGATGGAGTCGTTGTCGTCACGACTCCCCAGGAAGTGTCCACGGGAGACGTCCGACGCGCGATCAGCATGTTCGAGCGGGTTCAGACGAGGGTGCTCGGAATCGTCGAGAACATGAGCGGTTTCGCCTGCCCGTGTTGCGGCACGGTCTACGATATCTTCGGCACCGGGGGTGGAGAGAAGCTCTCCGGGGATACGGGCCTTCCTCTGCTCGGGCGGATCCCGCTCGAGGTAGGGGTCCGGGAAGGAGGGGATGTCGGTGCACCCGTTGTCCTCGCCACGCCAGACTCCCCATCCGGAGTGGCACTCCGGTCCGTTACGGAGGCGGTCCGCCAGATCCTCGAGGTGGATCTCGTGAGTTGACCGGTCCGGGGCCGAAACGAGAATGCGGCGGAGGGGGGCGGGACCGCGACGGTCCCGCCCC
>CAZWJE010000122.1:0-6384 GCA_964634395.1 uncultured Gemmatimonas sp.
ACGAGCGCGGCGCGCGCCGCCGCCACGACGGCCGCCCCCAGCTCGGTGGGCCCGCCGCCCGGCGCCGCGCCCGCGGCTCCGGCCAGCCAAGTGATCGTGCCGGCCGCCGCGCCGCCCACGGCGACGTCCGTGAGCACGGGGAGGCCGCGCTGCCCGAACAGCTCCTCCAGCGCCTCCCGCACCGGTCCGGTCGGCGCCGGCCAGGCCCGCCCGGGCACGGCGCCGTGCTGGCCGGGCCCGTGAGACACCTCCAACACCCCGACGCGGTAGGGCGCCCCGGGCTCGAACCCGGCCCGGCGCAGCGCGGGCGCGAGGCGCGTGGCGCTGCCCGGCGCGGCCAGCAGCGCCGTCAGTAGGGCGCTCCCGCCGGCCGCCTCGGCTCGCGCCCGCGCCACGCGCACCTCGGCGGCGGCCACCAACAGCGTGCGGGTCAGCTCGAGCCACGGCCGCGCGGTCGGCGCGACCTCGAAGGCGAGCAGCACCCCGCGGGGTCGCCCGGCCAGCTCGAGGCGGAGGAGCAGGGCGGTGCGCCCGCCCAAGCGGACCTCGCCCTCGCCCCAGGAGGTCACGGGGGGCGTCCCCGGCGTCCCGGGCGCGTCCGCTCCGGGTCGCCAGGCGCCGGCCCCGGCCCGGGCAACGACCTCTCCCCACGGGCTAAGGAGCACTAGGTCGGCGCCCGTGAGGTCGTGGAGGCGCACGAGCAGGTCGCGCTCCGGCTTGGGGCCCTCGAGTCCCGCCAGCAGGTGGGACTGCGGGGCGGCGAGGGCCGCCCCGGCGCCGGCCGTGGCCGCCACGAGCCCCCGCAGGGCCGCGACCTCCACGAGCTCCGGCCGCACGGCCGGCGGTGCGGTCACGAGGGCCGAGCCGGGCGGCAGGCCGCGGGCGGCCAGCCGGGGCGGGAGGGTCCTGACGGTCGGCGTGAGCGCGCAGACGAGCACGGCCGGGGGAGGGCGGAGGGCCCGCTCGAGGTCGAGCCCGGCGGACGCCTCGTCGACCACCACGATCCGCAGGTCTCCCGCCGCCAGCCACGGCCGGTCGCCGGGGCGCCCGGGCCACCTCACGGCCGCGTAGCGCGCGTCGGCCGGGCCCGCGACGAGGCTAAGCTCGAGCGCCTCGTCGCTCAGCAGGTCGGCGAGGCCCGCGGTGACCACGGCGGGGAGCATCACCCGGGTATTGTAGCGCCGCACAGTTCCCGAGCTGCAGTTGTGGTGCGCCACAGTTCCCGGCTTGGCGGCGAGCCGGTACGCTTTCCGGCAGTGAACGCCTTGAACGACACCACCATCACCGACCCCGCCGCCGGGAGCGCCCCGACCGTGCTCCCGGCCGACGCCGGCTTCGACCACCGCGCCTTCCGCGAGGCCATGGGAAGCTTCGCCACGGGCGTGACCGTGGTGACCATGACCGCGCCGCCCCTGACCACCGAGCCCCAGGGCGCGGACGGTCAGGCGCAGTACGGCGAGGTCTTCGGCATCACCGTCAACGCCTTCATGTCCGTCTCGCTCGAGCCGCCCCTGGTGGCCGTGTCCATCGACCAGCGCGCCAGGGCCCACGCCACGCTGCACGAGGCGGAGCGCTTCGGGGTGAGCATCCTGGGCGAAGCCCAGGCGCACCTCTCCGATCAGTTCGCCGGCCGCCCGGTGGCGCGGCCCGAGGCGCCGTTCGAGGAGCTCGACGGCTTCCCGGTGCTGCGCGGCGCCGTGGCGCAGCTGGTGCTGCGGCGCGAATCGGCCTTCCGCGCGGGCGACCACACCATCTTCTTGGGCCGCGTGGAGGCGCTGAGGCGCTTCGGCGGCGAGCCGCTCCTGTACTTCCGCAGCGGCTACCACCGGCTTCCAACGCCCGCGCAGCCGCGCTGAGCGCTCCTCCGGGCAAGGCTCCGCGCTGCGGCGTCTGGTACCGTTGAACCCGACGAGACACCACACCCGAAGGCGGTGATCAGTGTGAGCGATGCAGTAGATAGGGCCCTCGCGGCCATGACGGCGGGGCGCGAGGCGCTGGCGGCGGACCTCATGGAGTTCGTGACCATCCCCAGCGTCAGCACCGACCCGGCGCACAGGTCCGACATCGACGACGCGGCGGCCTGGCTCGCCGACAGGATGCGGCGCGCGGGCGTGCCCGAGGTGACCGTCATGCCCACCGCCGGTCACCCGGTCGTCCTGGGCCGCTGGCACCACGACCCGGGCGCGCCGACCATCATCATCTACGGGCACTACGACGTGCAGCCGCCGGAGCCGCTCGAGCTCTGGAAGTCGCCGCCGTTCGAGCCGGAGGTGCGTGACGGCCGCATCTACGGGCGCGGCGCCAGCGACGACAAGGCGGGCGTCCTGATCGCCCTGCACGCGGTCGCCGCCAGCGCGGCCGCCACGGGCAAGCCGCCCGTCAACGTCACCCTCCTCATCGAGGGCGAGGAGGAGGTCGGCAGCCCCAACCTCCCCACGTTCCTGGCCGAGCACGCAGACCTGCTCAAGGCCGACCTCGCCATCAGCGCCGACGGCGGCATCTTCGACGTGGGCGTGCCGTCGGTCACGGTGGGCTCGCGCGGCCTGGCGGGCCTGGAGATCACCGTCAGTGGCGCCAACGCCGACCTTCACTCCGGCATGTACGGCGGGGCCGTCGCCAACCCGCTGATGGCCCTCTCCCGCATCCTGGCGTCCATGCAGGACGAGCAGGGGCGGGTGCTCGTCGACGGCTTCCTGGACGGCGTGGAGGAGCCCAGCTCGGCCCTGCGCCAGGCGGTGGCCGCCGTGCCCGCCGACGGCGACGGCGCTGCCGGGCTCGGGCTGAAGGAGTGGTGGGGTGACCCCGCCTACACGCCGGCCGAGAGGCGCTGGGTGCGGCCCACGCTCGAGATCAACGGCATGTGGGGCGGCTACCAGGGCGGCGGCATCAAGACCGTGCTGCCCAAGGAGGCTCACGCCAAGGTCACCTGCCGGCTCGTGGTGGGTCAGGACCCCGACCGCGTCGTCGAGGCCCTCGCCGCTCACGTGCGGCGCCACACGCCTCCCGGAGTGACCGTCAGCCTCGAGCCGCTCAAGGGCAAGGCCAAGGCCTACCTCATGCCGGTCGACCACCCCGTGCTGGCGATCGCCAAGGAGTCGATGGCGGCCGTGTACGGCGCCGAGCCGTTCCCGATCTTCACGGGCGGCACCGTGCCCGTGGCCGAGCAGTTCGGCAGCGTGTTGGGCATCTGGTGCCTGTACTTCGCGTTCGGCGAGCCCGACAACGGTCTGCACGCCCCCAACGAGTTCTTCCGGCTGGGCGCCCTCGAGCAGGGGGCCGCGGCCACCGTCAGGCTGCTCCACGGCCTCGCGGCGGCCCCGCAGGCCCTCGTCCCGCTGAGCTGAGCACGGGCCCACGGAGGTACGCATGGCCGTGCGCGACGGCGAGCAGTTCCTCGACGGGCTGAGGCGCTCGCCCCCGAACCTGTACGTCGACGGCGCCCGCGTGCTCGACCCGGCGGCGCACCCGGCCACGGGCGCCGCCGCGCGCGCCATCGCGGAGCTCTACGACCTGCAGGTGCGGCCCGAGCTGTCAGGCACGATGACGTTCGAGGGCGCCGCCGGCGAGCGGGTTGGCCTCAGCTTCATCGAGCCAACCAGCGTCGACGATCTGCGGCGGCGCTCGCGCATGCACCGCACCTGGGCGCGGCACTCGCTGGGGTTCATCGGGCGCAGCCCCGACTACCTGAACGTGAACCTGATGGCGTGCGCGCGGGCCGCGGACTACTTCGCCCGGGGCGACGAGCGCTTCGGCGAGAACGTGCGGCGCTTCTTCGCGCACGTGCGCGCCAACGACCTGTCGCTCACCCACGCCCTGACCGACCCGCAGGTCAACCGCGCCGTGCCGAAGAGCCGGTTGCCCGACCCGTACATCGCGCTCGGGGTGGTGCGCGAGACGGCCGACGGGGTGATCGTCCGCGGCGCGCGGATGCTCGCCACGCTGCCCCTGGCGGACGAGCTCCTCATCTTCCCGGCTCCCGGCGGCCAGGCGGCCGACGACCCCGGGCGCTACGCCCTGGCCTTCGCCGTGCCCTGCTCGACGCCGGGGCTCACGTTCATCGCGCGCGAGCCCCTGTGGCCCCGCCGCAGCCGCGTGGACCACCCGCTGGGGTCGCGCTTCGACGAGCTCGACGCGTTGGTCACCTTCGACGACGTGCTCGTGCCGTGGGAGCGGGTGTTCCTGCTGGGCGACCCGGCGCTGGCCGCCGGCGTGTACGCGGCCACCAACGCCACCTACCAGATGGGGCACCAGGTGCTGAACGTCAAGATCGTGAAGGCCCAGGCGTTCCTCGGGGTGGCGGAGCAGATCGTGCGCGCCATCGGGAGCGCCCGCTTCCAGCACGTGCAGCAGAAGATGGCGGAGCTCATCGTGGTGCTCGAGACGCTGAAGGCGCTCCTGACCCGCGCCGAGGAGCGGGCGGCGCCCGACGCCAACGGCACCTTCACCCCCGACCGCGCCACCATGGACGTGGCGCGCGCGTACTTCCCGCAGGCCTACCCGCGCATGGTCGAGATCCTGCAGCTCCTCGGCGCCAGCGGCATGATCATGCTGCCCAGCGAGGGCGAGCGTCTCGGTCCCATGGCCGACGCCATCGACAAGTACCTGCAGGCCGGCACCCTGGCGGCCGGCGAGCGTCTGCGGCTCTTCCGGCTGGCGTGGGACATGACCATCTCCGCCTTCGGCGGCCGCCAGAACCTGTACGAGAAGTTCTTCTTCGGTGACCCGGTGAGGAACATGTCGGCGCTGTACGGGGCCTACGACATGGCCCCGGCGCTGGAACTGGTCGACACGTTCCTGGCTGGAGAGGACGCGGCCGGCGGCGACCGCTGAGCCGGCCGGGGCGCGCCGCGCCGCCCCTCGCGGGCGTGTTGGTGGCACCACACACCATCCGGGTGGTGGTCTCGTGGCAACATCAAAGCTAGGATTCGTCAACTGGCAGGTCGTGGACGGCGGTCGTCGGCGCCGGCCAGGGGACGCGCGCATCCGCACTCGGCAAGTGGAGGGAACCGAACCATGCACCTGACCGTCGGCCGCACCACCGCCTTCTCGCTACTCGCTCTGGCCGTCGTCGCTTGGGCGCTGGTCACCCCCGCCGTCGCCGGCCCCGGCGTTGCCCTCGCGGAGGGCGAGGTCCTGCACGTCGCGGCCGTGGTCTCGAGCACCGGGGCGTCGGCCGCCCTAGGCGCCAGCGAGGCCCACACGCTCGCCATGCTCGCCGACAGCCTCAAGGGCCGGAGCGGCGTGCAACTGGAGCTAGAGGTCCTCGACGACGGCTCCGACGTCGCCAACACCGTCGAGCTCGTCACGGGACTGCTCGCCACCAACCGGGTCGACGCCATCATCTGCTGCACGCGCTCGGAGGCCTCGCTCGCCGTCGTGGCGCCCATGCAGGCCGCCCGCGTCTCCCTCATCAGCCTCGCCGCGGCCGCCCCGATCGCCAACCCCGCCGAGTCGCGCCGCTGGGTCTTCTCCACCACTCCGCCCGACAGCCTCATCCTGCAGGGCGTGGTCGCCGACATGCAGGCCCGCGGCGTGAGCGACATGGCGTTCCTCGGGCTCTCCGACGCGTTCGGCGAGAGCGGCCTCGTGGAGCTGCAGCTGCTGCTGCCCGGCAGCGGCATCCACCTGGACCAGGCGGTGCGCTACGACTCCGGCGCCAGCTCCTACACGGCGCCCGCGCTCGCCGCCATCCTGTCGCGGCCGCAGGTCGTGCTGGTGTGGGGCATCGTCGACGACTCCGCCCGCATGGTGCGCGAGCTGCGCGACCGGGGCTTCGGGGGCGACATCTACGTCAGCCACGGGGTGGGCAACGACCGCTTCATCGAGCTGGCTGGCCCCGCCGCCGAGGGCGTCCGCCTCGCGGTCGGACCCCTGCTCGTCGCCGCCGACCTGGCCGCCAACGCGCCCACGCGCGACGTGGCCCTCGCCTACGCGCGCCAGTACGAGGCGGCGTTCCCGGGCGAGAGCGCCACCACCTTCGGTGGTCACGCCTACGACGCGGTCATGGCCCTGGCCAACGCCGGCGACCTGGCCCTGGAGCGCGGGGCGCTCGCCACATCGGACATCGTGGTCAAGCGGCTCGCGCTCCGCGACGCGCTCGAGGGCATGGGCCCGTTCGTGGGCGTGGGCGGCGTGTTCGACTTCACCGGCACCGACCACCAGGGACTGGACGCCCGGGCGTACGTGGTGGCACAGATCAAGGACGGCGCCTGGCACCTGGCAGACTGAGCTCGCCCGGACTGAGCTCAACCGGGTCGGGGCGCAGCCTGGCCCGGCTTCAGCCTATCGGGCTCTCCAGCCCGGCCGCGCGCCGGTAGAGCATGAGCTGACCCAGGTGGTAGGTCTCGTGCCAGGCGAGGAACGCCACGCGCTCCTGCACGGTGC
>CAZWJE010000123.1:0-6090 GCA_964634395.1 uncultured Gemmatimonas sp.
ACGGCGACCAGTCCCTCTCCTTCGACGCCTTCCATGACTTCATGGCCAGACTCCTCCCCTTCGCTCAGGCCGCCGGTCGCCCGCTGCCCGGGCTCGTCACCGCCGAAGTCGCCGCGTGACCCGCGTCGCCTTTCAGGGTGAGCTGGGTGCCTTCTCCGAAGAGGCCGTACACCGCCTCTTCGGAGAGGACGCCACCCCCGTCCCCTGCCGGGATTTCGCCGAAGTCGGGCGCGCCGTCTCTTCGAACCAGGTCGACTTCGGGGTCCTTCCGATCGAGAACAGTCTCGCGGGCAGCGTCATCGGCAGCTACGACGTCCTTGGAACCGGCGGCTATCGGATCGTCGGCGAAGTCGTCACCCCGATCCATCACTGCATCCTGGGGATTCCGGGTTCCACGCTCGACGGCCTGCGGAGAATCATCTCGCATCCGGTCGCGCTCGCCCAGTGCACCCGCGCCCTGCGCGATCTTCCGCACGTGGAGGCGGTCGCCGTCTACGATACGGCCGGCGCCGCCCGCGAAGTGGCCGCCCAGGGCGATCCCGCCGTCGCCGCGATCGCCGGCAGCCGCGCCGCCGACCGATACGGCCTCGAGATCCTCGCCCGCGACATCGAGGACCGCGACGACAACCAGACTCGCTTCCTGGCCGTCATCCCCGCGACGGCCGGGGATCGCACGCCTCCGCGCCAGGGAACCGGCACCCCGAAGACCACCCTCCTCCTCGAAGTGACCAATGAGCCGGGTGCCCTCCTCCGCATCCTGGCGCCGTTCGCCCGTCGCGAACTCAACCTGAGCAAGCTGGAGTCACGACCCGCGGGCGAGCCCTGGAGCTATCGCTTTTTCCTCGAGTTCGACGCGGACGCCGCCGACCCCGCCGCGACCGCCGCCCTCGACGAGATCCAGGCCGGGACGCTCCAGCTCCACGTACTCGGGTCCTATCCGCGCTGGCGCGACGAATGAAACGGCGAGGCCAGGGGCGGTAAGCGAGCCTGCTTGCATGCGACAACTGTCTTTCCGGCGGCCGACTCCCCTACCCTCGCTCGCGCGCGGACCCGCGGTTGCCTTGGCCTGACGGATCTCGTACCTTATCGCTTCTCCTGTAAGGAGGGGAAGGCTGGTTTATCACGATCCGTCGCGTCTTTGTTGGCGATGGTGTCGCGATTGGGGTACGGAGTGCCATCCCCGCGATCCGGAGTCGCATGAGTACACAATCCCCGACCCCGCCCGGCTCTTACGGATATCGGCCGAGCGGCAAGGACAACGGGCTGGTCAAGAGCAAGGGCAGGCCGACGCTGCATCTCGAAAACGGCGACGGCGGCGTACCTCTGCGCGCGCGCAAGCCGGAATGGCTGAAGGTTCGCGCTCCCGGGGGGGCCAACTACCTGCGGCTCCAGCGGCTGATGCGCGACCAGGGGCTCCACACGGTTTGTGAAGAGGCCCACTGCCCGAATATCGGTGAATGCTGGGAAAGCGGTACCGCCACCTTCATGATCCTGGGAGATGTATGCACCCGGGCGTGCAAGTACTGCGCGGTGGCGCACGGCCTCCCGACGGAGCTGGATCTCGACGAGCCACGGCGAGTGACCGACAGCGTCGTGGCGATGGGTCTCGAGCACGTGGTCATCACCTCCGTGAACCGCGACGAGCTCGAGGATGGCGGCGCGTCGATCTACGCCGAAACGATCCGGCGGATCCATGAGCGGGTGCCCGGCTGCTCCGTCGAGGTATTGATCCCCGATCTGAAGGGGAACGAGGTCGCGCTCGCCAGCGTCGTGGAGGCCCGACCCGAGATCCTCGCGCACAATGTGGACACCGTGGAGAGGCTGGCGCGAGCGATCCGGCCCGGCGCGAAATACTGGCGCAGCATCTCGATACTGGGCGCGGTCAAGCGGCTCGACCCGACGATCCTCACCAAGAGCGCGATCATTCTCGGTATGGGCGAGACGGAGGAAGAGATCCTCCGCACGATGAAGGACCTTCGGGAAGCGGCGGTAGACATTCTGACCCTTGGCCAGTACCTGCGTCCCTCCGAGCACCACATCCCGCTCGACCGCTGGGTTACCCCCGAAGAATTCAGACGTTGGAAGGAGATCGGCGAGAACGAGCTGGGGTTCCGTCACGTGGAATCCGGTCCGCTCGTCCGTTCTTCCTATCACGCGAAGGAGCAGGCTCGGGAGGTTGAAGCCGGTGGACCCGGTCGCCTCACCGAGATCATCGATCCCGACGTCGGAGGGGAGGTCGTGATCGATGCGGCGGAAGCGGCGGCGCGAGCGCATCTGGCCGCTCCGTCCACCCCGAGCCTGGTCCAGCTCGGGTCGCTCTGAACCCGATCGCCACTGCATTTCTCGAGAGATCATAATGTCAGAAACGAACACGCAGCGTGCGTTTGTAGAGGAGCCCGAGATCGATGAAGGTCCCCGTGACCATCCGTCTCCGGTGACGCCGGACCAGGATCCCGAATGGGAGCAGGCGGCGAAGCCCGAACTGAGCAAGGAAGAGCGAACCCAGGGTCTCAGCTCGGAGGATCTCCGCGAGCTCATGTACGACATGCTGCTCGGTCGCCGGTTCGAGGAGCGGGCGGCGGAAGCGTACGCGCTGGGCAAGATCGGTGGGTTCTGCCATCTCTACATCGGCCAGGAAGCCGTCGCGGTCGGGGCCATCAAGGCGCTCCAGCCCGGCGACTACGTGATGACGGCTTATCGGGAGCACGTCCACGCGCTCCAGATGGGGCTCCCCCCCGGCGAGATCATGGCCGAACTCTTCGGCCGTATCGATGGTTCGTCGAAGGGCAAGGGCGGTTCGATGCACATGTTCTCCGCCGAGCGGGATTACCTCGGCGGTCACGGCATCGTCGGGGGGCAGATCCCGCTCGCGCTCGGCGCGGCCTGGAAGATCAAGTACCGGCAGGAATCGCGCGTGATGCAGGTCTACCTCGGCGAGGCGGCGGTGAACCAGGGAGCGTTCCACGAATCGCTCAACATGGCCGCGCTCTGGCAGCTGCCGCTGGTCGTGATCGTCGAGAACAACCGGTTCGGCATGGGCACCGCCTGGGAGCGCGCGTCTTCGCTCTACGACATCTCCCAGAAGGCGAGCGCCTACGCGATGCCCTCGGGGATCGCCGACGGGATGGACGTCCTCGATACCTATCGCGTCGTCAAGGAGGCCGTGGACCGCGCTCGCTCCGGCGGCGGCCCTACCCTCATCGAGGCGCGGACCTACCGCTTCGTAGGACATTCGATGTCCGACCCGGTCCATGGCGTCTATCGCACCAAGGAAGAGGTCGAGGAGGAAAAGCTCAACGACCCGATCCGTATCTACGCGAACCTCCTCGCCGACCTCGGGGTCCTCTCGCAGGAGGAACTCGAGAAGATGGACGCGGAGGTCAAGCAGATCTCGGCCGAGGCCATCGAGTTCGCCGACAACTCCCCGGAACCCGAATCCGCGGAACTTTATCGCGACGTCTACGCCGACGAGGATGTCGCGGGCCGTCTGTACTTCGACGGACGGCGATGAGGAACGCGGAGACCGGCCGCCAGGTCAGCGCCTGACGGTCGGTCCTCTCAACGGAATCCGACACAGACCAACATTTCTCCGATCGAGCATGGCTGTTATCACGTATCGCGACGCCCTCAACCAGGCGCTCGCTGAAGAGATGGAGCGCGACCCCGACGTCTTTCTGATGGGCGAGGAGGTCGGCGTTTACAACGGAGCCTACAAGGTATCGAAAGGCCTTCTCGACAGGTTCGGAGATATGCGGGTCGTCGACACGCCGATCACCGAACTCGGCTTCGCCGGCCTCGGTGTGGGCGCCGCGATGACCGGCCTCCGGCCCGTCATCGAGTTCATGACCTTCAACTTCTCGCTTCTCGCCGTCGACCAGGTGTTCAACGCGGCGGCGAAGATGCTCTCGATGAGCGGCGGTCAGTTCAAGATCCCCCTCACCTTCCGCGGACCCACGGGGGCGGCGCTCCAGCTGTCGGCGCAGCACTCTCAGGCGCTGGAAGCGATGTATGCCCATTTCCCGGGCATCAAGATCGTCGCGCCCGGTACGCCGGCGGACGCGAAGGGGCTGTTGAAGGCGGCGATCCGCGACAACGACCCGGTCTGCGTCTTCGAAGGCGAGATGCTCTACAATCTCAAGGGCGAGGTCCCGGAGGATGCGGACCACATCGTGCCGCTCGGCGTCGCCGAGGTGAAACGCGAGGGGTCGGACGTGTCGATCATTACCCACGGCAAGATGATTCACGTCTGCCTGCAGGCGGCCGGCAAGCTGGAGAAGGAGGGGATCGACGCGGAGGTCGTGGACCTTCGATCGCTTCGCCCGCTCGACGTCGACGCGATCCTCAACAGTGTCGCGAAGACGAACCGGGTCGTCCTGGTCGAAGAGGGCTGGCCCTATGGCGGGATCACGGCGACGGTCGCCGCTCTCATCCAGGAGGAAGCGTTCGACGAACTCGACGCTCCCGTGCTGCGAGTGACGCAGGCCGACGTGCCGATGCCCTACGCCAAGCAACTCGAGAAGGACGCCAAACCCAGCGTGGAGTTGGTGATCGAGAAGGTCAACCAGGTGCTGTATCGCTGACGGAAGGCACCCGGCCCCCGACCGCGACCAACGACTGACGAAGACGACCCGGATATCAATGGCGACCAAGGTTTACATGGAAGCGCTCTCCCCGACCATGGAAGAGGGGCGACTTCTGACCTGGCTGAAGAAGGAAGGCGACGAGATCAACGAGGGAGACCTCCTCGCCGAAGTCGAAACGGACAAGGCGACGATGGAACTCGTCGCTCGCGGCTCCGGCAAACTCCAGAAGATCCTGCTCGCGGATGGTGAGACGACGAACGTCGGAACGATCATCGCGGTGATCGCCGAGGACGGCGAGGACATCTCGGCGATCATCGGCGACGCCGGCGGCGAGAAGGCCGGCGAGGCGGAATCGGCGCCAGCCGCGGAAGAGGCACCCGAGGCGGCAACGGCGCCGACCGGCGCGGCCGTGAAACCGGAGGCCGAAGCGTCCGCCCCACCAGCCTCCGCCCCGGCGGATACGGGGGATGGCCGTCTGCGCGCCTCACCGGTCGCCCGTCGCCTCGCGAAGGAGGCCGGCGTCGAACTCGCGTCGGTATCGGGGTCCGGCCCGGGCGGCCGGATCATCAAGCGCGACGTCGAGGAGGCGGCGAAGGCGGGTCCGGCGGCCCCAGCGGCCGCCCCGGCGGTCGAGGCGGTCGCCGCCGCGCCGGCCGCCGCCGGAGAGTACCAGGACATTCCGCTTTCGCAGATGCGAAAGACGATCGCGAGGCGCCTCTCCCAGTCGATCGGGCCGATTCCGCATTTCTTCCTCACCGTCGAGATCGACATGACCGAGGCGACCGCGTTCCGCGAGAAGCTGAACGGTCGGCTTGCCAGCGAGGGCGTCAAGGTCTCCCCGAATGATCTCGTGGTGAAGGCCACCGCCGCCGCGCTTCGCAAGCACCCGTGGGTCAACTCGGCGTGGACGGACGAAGCGATCCGGCAGTACGACACGGTTCACGTCGGTGTCGCCGTCGCCGTCGACGAGGGGCTCATCACCCCCGTCATCCGGGACGCGGACAGGAAGGGGATCGCCGAGATCTCCACCGAGGTCAAGGAACTCGCCGGCCGCGCGCGGGAACGGAAACTCAAGCCCGACGAGTATACGGGCGCCACGTTCTCGATCTCGAACCTCGGGATGTTCGGTATCACCGAGTTCACGGCGGTGATCAACCCGCCCGAGGCCGCCATCCTCGCGGTCGGCGCGATCGAGGACCGCGTCGTCGCCATCGACGGAGAGCCCACCGTTCGCCCGCGAATGAGAGTGACGCTCTCCTGCGACCATCGGGTCATCGATGGCGCGACGGGCGCGAAGTTCCTTCAGACACTCCGGCAGTACCTGGAGGAGCCGCTGCTGATCCTGTCCTGACGCGCCGATCTTTCAACGCGAAGACGGGAAGAAGGACGGAAGGGCGCAAAGAACCCCCGGGCCTCATCAAGCCCGGGGGTTCTTTGCGCCTTTTTAGTGTTTTGCGCGCCTTCGCCTGAAAATCAGCCGCGCACGAGCATCCTGTTAATGATCCGG
>CAZWJE010000124.1:0-6018 GCA_964634395.1 uncultured Gemmatimonas sp.
ACCGGCTGTACGCGTCCACCACCGTCAGCGGATAGCAGAACACCCCGTTCCCCATGCGGAACTGTCCCTTGTAGTCCGCCGTCCACACTCGGTTTGGCCACTCCGGAACGGTCCGCTCCGACCGCCACGGCGTCGGTGCCGCCCGCCGCCGACGCCGGCCCACCAGCCCCTGGCGCTTGAGGATCGTCCCCATTGTGCTCGCGGAAGGCCATACTGTCTCCGGATCCTTCCTCTCCAGCCACGCCCGCAACTTCCGCGGGCCCCGGCTCGGATGCTCCTTCCGAGCCGGATCACCCGCGCTACCAGCTCCGGATCCGTGGCGTTGGGGTGCCCGCGCGAGGCTCGGGAGCGATCCTCGCACCCCCGCGCTCCCTCGGCGTGGTACCGCTCGATCCACTTGTAGCCCGTCTTCCGGCTCACTCCGTACCGGAAGCACAGCTCCGACATCGAAAACCGCCCCTGAAGGGCCTCCACGACAAACCGCGCACGCTCTTCCATCCGATTGGTCTCACTCCATGGCATCGGGCACCCCCTTTCCAGGTGATGCCCTATTCTGCGATCGAGTGTTACCGATGCGCCCGGTCTATTCTGTTACCCATGCCCCCGGTCTGTACCCGTATGCGCCTAACGGACAGGAGTAAAGGGCGCAGGGCCGTGGCCCGGACTTACTCGTCACGAAATTATGGACGGCCCTGCGTCCCTTTCACTCAGTTGTTAGGCCCCGAGGGCGCCAGAGGTCCGAAGCGAAAGGGGCAGGGTACGGAAGGAGCTGGAGCTCGTCGATGAACCGGAAGTGCCGCTGGTTCTTCGATACCAACGGTGCCCCCGCCTCCAAGGCCGTCGCGGCAATCAGCGAGTCCGCGATCTGGAGCCCGTGGCTGAGACGATACGTTCGCAACAACTCGATCGCGCGAGTGGAGATCTGGGCGTTCAAGGGGAGGACGTCAAAGCGTTCGACGAACCGGTCCAGCACCTTTTGTTCGGCGCCGTTGCGGCATCCGACAAGGAGTTCCATATGGGTGACGACGCTGATCGCCACCTCTCCGCGCTGCCCCGCCGATTCGAGCGCTGCGATGGCATCACTCGCCCCGGTCCCGGCATCGATCAGTACGTCGGTGTCGAAGAGGATGGCCTTACTCACGCCCCGGATGCCCACTCCTCCTCGCGCACCTGCCGTACCCAGGCCTCGCTGTCCGCGAGTTCCGGACGGTCCTTCCAGAGACCGATGAATGGCTCCTCGGCGAGCGAGGAGATCGAGGACGTCGGGCGCCGACGTACACGGGCGCTCAGAAAGGAAATAAAGTCCGCGACCTGCCGCTGCGCCGACGGGGGCAGGGATTCGAACTGTCGCCACACACGGTTCTTTTGCACGAAGACCTCCAAACTCAAAGAATGGACCGTTCTCAAAATATACGTGCGGCGCGGTAATGTCGGGAGGGGTCTAACGACCCAGCCTCAGGGGCGCAGGGCCGTGCGCCGAATCTCACTCCCACTCCGAAAGCATGGACGGCCCTGCGTCCCCTGCAGGCGATTGTTAGGCGCACCGCGCAGGACGGGCTAAGGCCTTGTGCACGTTGCACTTCAACGTTGGACTCTGGCGCGGGCGCCAACATCCAGTTTGCGTTGCACCTCAATGTTGATCCCCGCGCGGTGTGCGGCGCGCCAGAGCCAAGAGAACGAGACCGACCACGACCGCCAGCCCGCCGTAGATTGCCCACCGTATCTGGCCAGTCATGAAGCTCCCGGGAAGGATGCCGATTCCCTGGACGAACCAAACGGCTCCGGCCAGTACCAACAAGGCTCCGAGAATCGTCAAGAGCGAGCGCAAGGATCCCTCACGGTGCATCCACGGTGAGAATGAAGTACAACGTCGAGGTCGAGCCTTCCGAGCCGTAATACGGATCGTGCAGCGCTGCATCGATTTGCACACGGCACGCAGCGGCCGACTCTCTCGGGGACAGTCTGGAAATGTCGGCACTTCCCTGCAAGAGCATGTAGGGAGGGCCGCCGTGCGCCGACGACCGGAGCGCCTCCCACCCAAGCAACTTGACGCCGTGCCTCTGGAGGTGCTCGATGGCGGCAATCACTTCCGGATACGGCAGGGCGATCTCGGTTCGGTTCATCGAGAGGGCTGCGAGTTCCGGGGGCAAGAGCTTGAGATCTGAGTCGATCACACGACGAGTTTTGTTGGCGTCTAACGACCGAGCCTCAAGGGTGCAGGGCCGTGCACCGGGCCCTCCCACACGCGAATTCATGAACGGCCCTGCATCCCCTGCAGGCGCTTGTTAGGCGCGCGAGGCGGGCCACACCCTGGTGCACCTTGCACTTCAACGTTGATCGCGAATGCAGACGACGAGCCCCGAACATTCTACGCTCGAATGCCTACGGGCGCGAGGACCTCGGAAACGGCCAATAGCGAGACGAGACACGAAGCCAGGTTCCATCCGGAAACCGGAAGTACGTGATGCTCGACTCGGTACCAAGCCCGTCACAATTGTGGAAATGCTCGGATCCTGGAATGGCTTCATCAAAGCAGAATGCGATCCGGGGAGATCCGGTCGGTGCAGCGTGTACGCCAAGGCGGACGTGAGGCGCAGCCGTACGATTGAGCCGACCGCCTTCTATGCTCCAGCTCGTGGACGCCACGCAGTCGTCGCATCGAGACGTGACTCGAACAGAACGACCTCCCGCCCCGGATACCAGGTCCGGATCTGGCCACCACGGGGCCCAAACCAAAGTGGTGTCACCGGGAAGAGTCAGTCCCGCGAAGAACTCGAGTGCCGCCGTGTCTCGGAGGACGGCCGGCAGGAGATGGCGCGCCTCACCGAGCAGAATGCTATCCGGGAGCGACGGACTTGACCCTGTCAGGGGGAGGTGCATTGGGAATAGCGTCACCTGAACCTGGGCGGTATCAGCACCTGCAACCTGAACGCGGCGAAGTTCGAATTCCCTGCCGATGGTACCGACCACCACCGTATATTCTCCCGGCCGGAGATCCTCGATCCGCAGACGCCCGAGCGAATCCGTGAGGACACCAACGTTCGGCAGTTCCCAAAGCTGAACCATCGCCGAGCGGAGCGCGGACGCCCCTCATCGTCAATGACCTGACCGGCGATGGCGCCCGAACCCTGGCCAGCGACCTGGTCGGCCAACCCGACGAAGACCAAAGCGATGAGCCCACAGCGAAATAGATCCATGCTCGCATCGCGATAATGAATTTACCAGTGCCTAACGTCCACTGGGTAAAGGACGGGGAGCCGGCGCCGATCCCTGCCCCACCTGAAATCATGGACGGCTCCCCGTCCCTTTCACCCTGTGGTTAGGCCGCTCCGTTCAACGTTCGAAGTTCCTGCAACCGAAAAAGGCGACCGTGCTGGCCCGGCGGCTGGCGGACGGACGGTCTAGGACACCTCCAGCAGGACGTGGCCGAACGATGGCGCGATTCCGCGGCAAGCGAGGAGAAGCTCAGGGCATGAGCTCCGCCACGTTGGGGAGCCCCCGGATCGCGAACCGACCATCCGTCACGCGCACGGACTCGCCCGTTCCCGTGGAGCTGAACGTTCCGGAGAAGGTACCCTCCATCCGGGCGCTGCCGTCCTCGATCGCCAAAGAAGTGACATCCATGACTCCCTCCGCCAGCCAGTAGGTGGCATCTATGATGTTCTCGAGTGTAGCGCGCCGCTGGTAGGACGCTCCGGCCCCGCTCCCTATCTGATCGGAGGGGAAACGCAGACTCGCCGGCCCCACAGCTTCGGACAGATTGATGGTCATCACCGGACCCTGGTAGTCCCCGTACGACACGGGCATCCCGTTCGCGTCCCGCTCGAAGGTGTCGAGAGGGGGATTCGGGGTGTCGAAGCCCCCCGCTACGATCACCCGTTCTCCCGCCTCCCCCATCCACATGCCGCTGGCGTACGGCTGCCCGTCGAGGGTTCCGGACACGACGTACCACGTCAGGGCTTCGCCGTCCACCGTGGCCTCGATCGTTCCGAGCGATGCGCTCCCGGAGCCGCCTTCGGAGTCCCCACTCTCCACCACGGCGTCGGCGGGAGATTCGCTGGTCTCCACGGCTATGCCGGCGCCGGGTGCGTCCGGTCCTCCGCAGCCCGCTAGCAGGAGGCCGAACAGGGGCACGAGGGCTCGCCGACGATGAGATACGTACACGGTTTTCCTCCTGCGCAGGGAACCGGGGGAGGACGGCGCGCCGCCCTCGGGTTTCGGGTTAGAGTTAGAATGGGGAAACACGGCGTTGGCCGCCACCGCGAGGGCGCTCAAGCTGCTCACCCCCAATGGCCCCAGACACGTCGACTCCAGCCATCGTATTGCCCGGCAGTGCGTTGGGTCCGCCTAACGGACAGGAGTAAAGGGCGCGGGGCCGGGCGCCGAACTCCCGGCATTCGGAAATCATGGTCGGCCCTGCGTCCCTTTCACTCAGTTGTTCGGCGACCCCAGGGGAGGATTCACCGACCCTATGCGCTTCGGTGTAGCTCCTCGCGCAGCACCCGCCGGAGAGTCTCCTCCAGCGGCTCGCGGCGATGCTCCACATACTCGCACAACGCGGCATTGATCAATGTCTGGTAGTTGCCGCCACCGCTCGCCTCCACCTGGTCTCGAAACCAGTCCAATATGTCAGAGTCGAGCCGGATCGTAATACGCGTCTTCCCCGGCGGAATCGGGTCGAGCGCGCCGCGCTTGCCACCGCTGAAATCGTACTCTTCACTCATGGCTCGCCCTGGGTGTATTGGTTTCGTTCCTTCCGCGTGGCTTGTCGCGCCGAGATCAACCGGATTGTGTCTTTTCCTCGCCAGGTATAGACCACTACAAGAACTCGCGCGAAGGCATCGATCCCGATCGTGACGTAACGCTCCTCTTCGGCGCGCGGATCTTCGATGGTGAGCGCCTGCTCATCCGCGAAGACCGATACGGCATCGGCGACGTGGATGCCGCGCTTGCGAACATTGCTCGAGGCCTCCTCCGGGTCGCATTCGTAATGCGCATGCACGTTCGTGCATCAGCACAAGGGTTTAGAGAGCGGGCAGGGAGAGGGAAGGGCAGAGAGGAAGCCAGATTTTTGGGCCGCCGAGCGGCCAGGAGTAAGGGGCGCAGGGCCGCTCGCCGGACTCGATTCTCGCGAAATCATGGACGGCCCTGCGTCCCCCTTCACTCCGTTGTTAGGCGGGCGGGGCCATAGAGCTTGCCGGATGGGAGACAGCGACGCTCAATCTGGCTGCCGTGTTCAGGAGACACGCCACACGAGGGCTGGTCCGTATCGTGGTGCCACCGAATCAATACACTCAAACCACCTTCCATCGGGATCCCGGAACGGAGTTGACCGAGCAACGGCCTCGCTGGAATCGACGTCAGAGTTATGGAACTGTTGAAGCTTGGCATACGGATTACGTCTCCTCGGACAGTTCGAACCATCCGTGACAACGAGACCGCCTCGCGGCATTCTTGCGAGAACTTCTCGGATCAAAGGACGGGCGGCACTCTGGCGACCCATGAGCCAGAGCGTCCCACTTCCGCCATCACCAGCACTGTCCCCTCTGTAAAGGAACACAGAGTGCGGCATCGTCATTTGGTGGAGAGCAGCGGCTCCATATCCACGCCGCCAATACGCCGTAACCGTAGCACCGGTCGTGCGATCGTGGAGACGTCGGGTCACGACTACGGGCTCTACCCAAGGATACCTAGCCTGTTTACCTGCTGGCCAGGGCTCTCGCGGAACCGAGGCTGGCTTCCAGATGCATGTTGCCTCGATCCTAAACCGTTCTGGGACGCCGAGCGCCTGCGTCTCTGGAGAGTACCGGATGTCAACGAACCAAACTTCGGCAACATAGCCCGCGAATTCCGTAAGCGGTTCAGAGAAGTCTTGACCACTACACGGGTAGAATAGTGCGCCGTAAGGAAGGTCCCCAACAAAAAGCGAAGTCATACCGGCTTCGACGTCACTGCAACCTCCAATGTATGGCTCTTCGCTATTTCGTGTGGGTAGGCTGTAGGTCGAGCTTGCCCGCG
>CAZWJE010000125.1:0-6000 GCA_964634395.1 uncultured Gemmatimonas sp.
CCCGCGTTTTGTTAGTTACTTCCTTCGAACACTGGATTTCGCAAACCAGAATGCAGCTGGTGCCGTGCCCGGCGTGAACCGAAACGCTCTGCACCTACTTGAAGTCATTTGCCCCATTCTCGAGGTGCAGCGGCGCATCGCTGCCATACTCTCCGCTTACGACGACCTGATCGAGAACAATATCCGCCGCATCGCCATTCTGGAGGAGATGGCGCGGACGATCTACCGGGAGTGGTTCGTGGACTTCCATTATCCGGGCCACGAGAAGACGGAGATGGTGGAGTCGGAGTTCGGGCTGGTCCCGGCGGGGTGGGAGGTGATCCCGATAACGCAGGCGGTTCAGTTCAACCCGCGCACGTCTGTGCCGAAAGTTGGCGAGAAGCCATTTGTACCAATGGGTAGCCTTTCCACCTCATCCATGCTGGTCGAGAACATTGAGACGCGGAGCGGCAATAGCGGCTCGAAGTTCAGGAACGGAGATACGCTGCTTGCTCGAATTACGCCGTGTTTGGAGAACGGAAAGACAGCCTATATCCAGTTCCTTCCGGATCCCGGGAGTGTGGCGTTTGGTTCTACGGAGTTCATCGTCCTCCGATCGAGGCAGCTGTGCCCGGAGTTGGTATACCTGATTGCCCGCTCCGATGAGTTCCGGGCTCATGCGATCAAGAGCATGAGCGGTGCGACAGGCCGGCAGCGGGTTCAGGAGGCGGCATTCAACGAGTATCTTATTCCCATACCAGATACAGTATCAATTCGGCGCTTCTCGGATCTCGTGGCGCCAATGTTCCGAATGATCCAGCAGCTTGCTAGTCGCAACGTAGTGCTCCGCCAGACCCGAGACTTCCTCCTCCCCAAACTCATCTCCGGTGAGATCGAAGTCCCGGCAGCCGAGGAAGCACTCGCGGGAGCCGCCGCATGAGCCGTTACTTCTCCGCACGCTCCGACGCGCCGGACGTCCCCCGGTGATCGGCGAGCCTGGATGAAGACCACCGCGTACTTCGAGAACGAGGTGCTCCGGAAACGATCCTATCTCCGGCTCGAGTGGTGCGAGCGTGTCTTGCGCGCGCCGGCGCGGCGTGAGCTTCAGGAAGATGGCCGGGTACGATACTGGGGATATATCGACGAGCTGGAGAAATACCTGCGGGTCGTGACGCTCGAGGACGGTGAGACGGTACACAACGCCTTCCCGGACCGTGGATTCAGGGAAAACGACAAGTGAAATTCAATTACTATCCAGACACGGATTCGCTGTACATCGACCTCTCCTCCACTCCGAGTGTGGACTCGCGGGAGGTGGCCCCGGGCGTCGTCCTGGACTTTGGCGCGAGCGGGCAGCTGGTCGGCATCGACATCGACCGGGCCTCGAAGCTGATCGACCTCACGCGGCTGGAGGCCGAGGGGTTGCCGCTCTCGGCCCTCGCCCTCGGCGCGAAATAGCGGACGGCGCCGGAGTGAATCCCTCCCACCCTGACGCCGAGGACGCACTGGAGCGGGCCACGCGCGAACTCTTCGCCGAGCTCGGCTGGGAGACCGTCAACGCCTGGTCGGAGACCTTTCCCGCCGGCATCCTCGGCCGCGAGAACGCCGCGGAGGTCGTTCTCCGCTCCCGCCTCCTCCCCGCCCTGGAGCGCCTGAACCCCGGCCTCCCCCCTGAAGCAATCGATCAGGCCGTCGAAGATCTCGCCCGTGACCGTAGCGCCCTGTCCATGGCGCAGGCGAACCGCGAGGTCCACGCGCTCCTGCGCGGCGGCGTCAAGGTGCGTTTCCGGAACGACGATGGCGCCGAGATCGAGGAAACCGTCCGGGTGATGGATTGGGACGAGCCAGCCAACAACGATTTCCTGGTGGTGTGCCAGTTCTGGGTGACCGGGGAGTTGCACAGGCGCCGCCCGGACCTCGTCGGCTTCGTCAATGGTCTGCCGCTGTTGCTGGTCGAGTTGAAGGCGCATACGAGACAGCTCGAGAACGCGTACCGCGACAACCTTCGCGACTACAAGGACACGATCCCGCGGATTTTCTGGTACAACGCGCTGACCGTCCTCTCCAACGGCGTGGAGGCGCGCGTGGGCACGCTCAGCTCGAAATGGGAGCACTTCGCCGAATGGAAGAAGATCAGCGATGAGGAGGAGCCCGGCGTCATTTCCCTGGAGACGTTGATCCGCGGCACCTGCGACAGGCGCCGCCTGGTCGACCTGGTGGAGAACTTCAGCCTGTTCAGCGACACGGGCGGCGCGGTGGTCAGGCTGATGGCAAGAAACCACCAGTTCCTGGGCGTGAACAACGCCGTGGACGCGGTGCGGCGCCTGGGCGAGAACCAGGGGCGGCTCGGCGTGTTCTGGCACACGCAGGGGAGCGGCAAGAGCTACAGCATGATCTTCTTCGCCCAGAAGGTCCTGCGGAAACTGCCCGGCAACTGGACGTTCGTGATCGTCACCGATCGCACCGAGCTGGACAAGCAGATCTACGGGAACTTCGCGAGCGTGGGCGCGGTCACGGAGCCCGAGGAGTCGGTGCGGGCCGAAAGCGGCGGGCACCTGCGCCAGCTCCTGCGCGAAAACCACCGCTACGTCTTCACGCTGATCCAGAAGTTCAACACCGACGAGTTCGTCTCTGATCGCGACGACATCATCGTCATCACCGACGAAGCGCACCGGAGCCAGTACGACGTACTCGCCGCGAACATGCGCGCGGCGCTGCCGAACGCCGCCTTCATCGGCTTCACCGGCACGCCGCTCATGGCCGGGGAGGAGAAGACGCGCGAAGTCTTCGGCGAGTACGTCAGCATCTATGACTTCCGGCAGTCAGTCGAGGACCAGGCCACCGTCCCTCTCTACTACGAGAACCGGATCCCCGAACTGCAATTGCTGAATGAGGAGAGCTTCAGCGACGAGATGGAGCGGATCCTCGAGGCGGCGGAGCTGGACGAGGAGCAGGAGAAGAAGCTCGATCGCGAGTTGGGGCGGGAGTACCACCTGCTCACCCGCGATGAGCGGCTGGAGACCATCGCCGCAGATCTCGTACAGCACTTTCTCGGGCGTGGATTCCAGGGAAAGGCGATGGTCGTTTCCATCGACAGGGCGACCGCCGTGCGCATGTACGACAAGGTGCGGGCGCACTGGCGGCGGCGGATCGAACAGATGCGCGGAGATCGGGAGAGGGCGCCGGCGGAGCTGCGCGACGAGATCGACCGCCAGATCACCTATCTGGAGGAGACGGACATGGCCGTCGTGGTCTCGCAGGCGCAGAACGAGATCGACGACTTCCGGAAGAAAGGGCTGGATATCCTTCCCCACCGCAAGCGGATGGTGGAAGAGGATCTCGAGACGCGATTCAAGAAGCCGGACGATCCGTTCCGCATCGTCTTCGTCTGCAGCATGTGGATGACCGGCTTCGACGCGCCCAGCGTGTCGACGATATATCTCGACAAGCCGATGAAGAACCACACGCTCATGCAGACCATCGCGCGCGCCAACCGCGTGTGGGGCGAGAAGCAGAGCGGGATGATCGTGGACTATGTGGGCGTCTTCCGGAACCTGCAGAAAGCGCTGGCGATCTACGGCGGCGCCGGGGGCGAGGGCGGCGGTGGAGGTGGTGGAGGTGAGGGGCCGATCCGGAGCAAGGAGGAACTGGTCCGCGAACTGGAGGAGCAGCTTCGGGGAACTATCGGGTTCTGCCGGGATCTGGAAATCGACGTCTCCGCGCTTGTAGCGGCCGAGGGCTTCCAGCGAACCGCGAAGCTGGCGGACGCCCGCGAGGCTGTCCTGGTGGACGAGGACACGAAGAAACGCTTCCTCGCGCTCGTCAGTCACCTGAAGCGCCTGTACAAGGCTGTGCTCCCCGACCCCGCGGCGATGAGGTTCTCCGCCGTCGTGTCCACTCTGGGTGCTCTCGCGGAAATGGTCCGCGCGGTTGCCGATCCGGTATCGATCGCCGAGGTGATGGGAGAGGTCGAGAAGCTGCTGGATCGCTCCATCGCGACGGAGCCGTTCGTGATCCCGGCCGAGCGCGCTCCATATGGCGCGGTTGACCGCATCGACCTGCGTCAGATCGACTTCGAGCTGCTGCGGGAGAAGTTCGGCGGCCATCACAAGCGCACTCACGTCGAGCGGCTGAAAGCGGCGATCGGCAAGAAGCTGGAAGAAATGGTCGCGCGGAACCGGACGCGTACCGACTACCTGGAGAAGTTCCTCGAGATGATCGAGGAGTACAACTCCGGCTCCAAGAACGTGGAGATGTTCTTCGACGAGCTGCTCGCATTCACCAAACGACTCACCGAGGAGGAGCAGCGCGGCGTGGCGGAGAACCTGAGCGAGGAGGAACTCGCCGTCTTCGACCTGCTCATGCGCCCACAACCGGGCCTGACTGATGCCGAGGTGAAGGAGGTCAAGACTGTCGCGCGCGAGCTGCTCGAGACGCTGAAGCGGGAGAAGCTGGTGCTCGATTGGCGGCGTCGACAGCAGAGCCGCGCCGCGGTGCTCACCGCCGTACGGGACGTGCTTGACAAGCTGCCACGCGCGTATACGACCGAGATGTACAACGAGAAATGCCAGCGAGTCTACCAGCACATTTTCGACGCCTATGCGGATGCGGAGAAAAGCGTGTACGGGACCGCGGCCTGATCGAGACCACTGAGGATCTGCCATGTCGCCTGACGGGCCGTTGAGCGAGTTGATCGCCGCGGCGAAGAGAGATGACGGCGGCTCCGTACCGAGCGCTCTTCGGGCCGATCCGCGCACTGTCGATGATCTTTACGAGAGTCGACGTTCAGCTCTGCACCTACGCCGCCGAAGCCGGGCACTTGATGGCGTGCCAGCTCCTTCTCCACGCCGGGACGGATCCGAACGCGCGAAGCATGCAATAGTGAGCAAAGAGGGAGAGGAGCCTTCCAGCATCGCTGAAGCATCGACTACGATCACCGCGCATCGCGCTCCGCCCGCAGGGCGTCGGCCGGCGACTCGGACGGATAGACTGGAGACCGCTCCCGGATGCGCAACCTGATCTCTTCCGCCTCCGGTCGTTCGGCGGCGTCGGAAATGATTCCCAGAAGATACTCCGACAATGACTGTCCGGCGCGAGCCGCGCGAGCCTTCAGTTCCCGGTGGAGCCCGTCCGGTACGTTGCGAATCTGAATCATGGGCATGCGACGAACATGAACGCATGCGAAGAACACGTCAACGCCGTTGAAGTTCGTGGCGGTTGCCTTGAACTCACATGGCGAATTCGGAATCGGCCCGCCGTGCGGGGGTGATGCGTGGCCGCGATACCACTGGCGAGCCATCTGTTCTTCGAGGGACGAGAAGTAGCGGTTCATCGAAGTCAGGAACGGGACCGCGCTCCTCCCTCAACCGAGATCGTACCGGCCCAGTCACGATACGGCACAAACCGGCGACCCTCGGCGTAATGAAGGTACGCACCAGTCCACGGAGGCCATCTCATGACGCTGCTTCTCGTCACGACGGCGTTCTTTCTCGCCGCGCAGTTCTCGACCGGGTGGTACCTCCGGCAGCTCCCGATCGCGCCGACGTGCCCGGGATGTGGATCGGTCGCGCACCGGCTCGCCGTGCAGCCCGCGTTTCCCGGGGCGATTCCTGGTTTCGCGGCGACGTTCCTGGCCGAATGCGCGCGGTGTGACTGGCGAGGCCGGATGCGCTGGACGCTCGCCCGCACCCCGGCGCGTCACGGCGGTTTCGTCTGAGTTCTCTCCCGTGAAGAGTCGTGGCCCTCACTCGGGGCGCCATAACGGCGCGCCGGTTTCCTGATGTCCGTTCGTCCCCCGGTGGATATCGCGACCGAGAGCGCCGTGATGGCGCGCGAGCCCGTCAGGCGTCCGGACCATCCGCGGCGGATCCTTGGCTGGATCTACCTCGGGCGGATCGGAGTCGCCGCCGCGCTGGTGACGCGGTTGCCGTTCGACCCGTTCGTTCCCGCCCCGAATCCGGTGTACGTGGCCGCGCTGCTCGCCGCCACCGCGCTCTTCACGAGCGGGTCGTACGTCCTCAC
>CAZWJE010000126.1:0-5966 GCA_964634395.1 uncultured Gemmatimonas sp.
CACGAACATCGTCGGCGCACCAAACACGCCGCGCGCCACGGCCTCCTCGGTCACGACCTTCAGGCGGTCCTTGACGGCCGGCTGACCCACCGCGGCGAGAAATTCGGTCGGGTTGAAGCCGCCCGCCTGCAAGACGGCGCCCACCACGGCCGGATCGTTCATGTTCTTCTCATCGACCCACATGGCGCGGAATACGGTGGCACAGTAGTCACCAAAGCGTGCCCCGCCTTCATTCATCTGCATCGCCGTGGCGCCGCGCATCAGCACCAGGGTGTTGATGGGGAAGTGCGGGTTGAAGCGCAGCGGAACGCCGTAGCGCGCGGCATGGCGCTCGAAGTCGCGCTGCACATAGCGCCCCTTGGCCGGGATGGCGGCGGGCGACTGGTTGCCCGTGGCCTGAAACACGCCGCCCAGCAGCATGGGCTTGTAGACCAAATCGGCATTGGCCTGTTGGCACAGCGCGGGCAACTGCGTCCAGGCCAGGTAGGCGGCGGGACTGCCGAAATCGAAATAGAACTCGACGGTTTTGCGGGTCATGGCGTCACCTTTCAAAACTTCTCGCACCAAGGACGCAGGTCCAGCTCGTGCGTCCAAGCGTCGCGGGGCTGACGGTGCAGCATGACGTACTGCTGCGCGATGTGCTCGGGGTTGAGGATGCCGTCCTGCTCTTTCAGCGCGTAGCGCTCGGGGAACTGCGTGCGGATGAATTCGGTGTCGATGGCGCCGTCGATCACCGTGTGTGCGACGTGAATGCCCTGCGGTCCCAGCTCGCGCGCCATGCTTTGCGCCAGCGCGCGCAGCGCCATCTTGGCGCCCGAAAAGGCGGCAAACTTCGCCCCACCGCGCAGCGAAGCCGTGGCCCCCGTGAACAAGAGGGTGCCCCGGTGGCCGCTGGCCGGAATCGGCCGCGCGATCATTTTCTTGGCGACCTCGCGCGCATTCAAGAAGCCGGCGAAGCAGGCCATCTCCCACACCTTGAAGTACTTGCGCGCGGTTTCGGTGAGGATGCTCTCGGGCACGTTGGCGCCGATGTTGAACACCAGAACCTCAATCGGGCCCACCTCGCGCTCGATGCGCTCGACGAGGGCCACCACCTCGTCCTCCTTGCGCGCGTCGCTGCCAAAGGCGCGCGCCGTGCCGCCTTCGGCCTCGATCCGCGCCACCAGCGGCGCCAGCTTGTCGGCGTGGCGGCGGTTGACGCAGGCCACGTAGCCTTCGCGGGCAAAAGCGCGGGCGATGGCGCCGCCAGTGGCGTCACCGGCGCCGACGATCAGGGCTGCCTTTTGGGTCATGGTGAATTTCCTATTTGAACAGCCGAACGCAGCGGACGCAAAGATCACGCAAAGGGCGCAAAAAATTCACAAATGAAATTGCTGTGTAGCCCTTTATAAATAAGCGCAAATAGCTCCTGGTTTAAGAGCAATTTGTTCGGGTATTTTTTGCGTCCTCTGCGAATCCTTTGCGTCCGCTGCGTTCGGCTGTTTTGAATACGTTCAGTGCCCTCACTCCTTGAAGTACACCAGCTGGTGCGTGGTCGCCAACAACTGCCCGCCGGCGCTCCACAGCTCGCCGCTCTGGTCGAAGTAGCCGTTGAAAAAGCGTTGCCCGCGCGCCTGCGCCAGCAGGTGACCGGTGCCGCAGGCGGCCAGCGCGGCGCTGTCGGCATGGAAGTAGACCGTGAACGAAATGGTGCCGATGGGTGTCATGGTGGCGCGGCGCAGCCACACGCGCGGGTAGAACACGTCGCACAGTGCCGTCAGGCTGGCAAAGTCGAGCGGGCGCAGCGGCTCGTCGCGCACCCACAGGCCGGTTTCGCTGCCTGGGGTTTCGGCGCCGTTCCAGGCGCGTGGCATGGGGCCCTCGAACCAGCGCATGTCATAGCGGTTGAACCAGGCCACCCGCGTTTGCGTGGGCACGCGGGGCACGTCGGCCACCGGCGGCGCGACGGGCATGGCGCGGTCGGTGGCGCCCCAGGTCTCGCGCCGCGCGGCGGTGACCACGGTGGCGGTGAAGACCACCACGTCCTGGCCCTCGGCATCGGGCTGGTGCACCGTCACCACCCAGTGCTGGGTCGATCGGTTGGTGCGCGCGGGCTGGGCCTCGATGGTGAACTCGCCATCGGCCAGGGCAGCGGCAAAGTTGCCGGTGAAGGCCACCGGCTCGCCCAAGCGGTCGGGGTGCAGCATGACGGCCTGCAGCGCCTGCGCGGCGGTGATGCCGCCGAAAGGGCCGACCATGTTGGCGTAGTCGGCGCTGGTGTAGCCGCGCCAGCGCCGCGGCGCGCCGGCCGGGGCGGCCAGCGGCGCGAGTGCCACGGCGCGGTCGAAGGCGTGTTGGGCCTGGCGGGGGTCCAGATCCATGATGCTCCTGTTCCAATAGCTGTTGTGGCTTGCCGGATGCTCGCCGCCAGCCTGTTTTATCAAAAAATCCAGCGCGCCGCGGCGCGGCTCACACGCGCTCGAAGATGCCCGCGGCGCCCTGCCCCATGCCCACGCACATGGTCACCATGCCGTACCTGAGCTGCTTGCGCCGCAGCGCGTGCACCACGGTGGCCGAGCGGATGGCGCCGGTGGCGCCCAGCGGGTGGCCCAGGGCGATGGCGCCGCCCATGGGGTTGACCCGGGCCGGGTCCAGGCCCAGGGTCTTCATCACCGCCAGCGACTGCGCGGCAAAGGCTTCGTTCAGCTCAATCCAGCCCATGTCCTCGTGCTTGAGACCGGCAACCTTGAGCGCCGCCGGGATGGCTTCGATCGGACCCACGCCCATGATGTGCGGGGGCACGCCGCGCGCCGCAAAGCTGACAAAGCGCGCCAGCGGCGTCAGGCCAAAGCGCTTGACCGCTGCCTCGCTGGCCAGGATCAGCGCGCCCGCACCGTCACTGGTCTGGCTGCTGTTGCCGGCCGTCACGCTGCCGCGCGCGGCAAACACCGGGCGCAGCTTGGTCAGGCCTTCCAGGCTGGTGTCGGGGCGCGGGCCTTCGTCTATGTCCACCGTGCGGGTGCTCACGATGGGCTCGCCGGTCTTGAGGTTGGCCGTGCGCGCGGTCACCTCGATGGGTGTGATCTCGTCCTTGAACTCGCCCGCGGCGATGGCCGCCACGGCACGCTGGTTGGATTGCAGGGCAAAGGCGTCCTGCTGCTCGCGGCTCACCTGCCACTGCTGCGCCACCTTCTCGGCCGTCAGGCCCATGCCGTAGGCGATGCCGTAGTCGTCCACGTTGTCGGTGTCGGCGAAGATCGCCGGCGACAGCGAAGGCGCGTTGCCCATCATCGGCACCATGCTCATGCTCTCGACGCCGGCGGCGATCATCACCTGGGCCTCGCCCACGCGGATGCGGTCGGCCGCGATCTGCACCGCCGACAGGCCCGAGGCGCAAAAGCGGTTGACGGTGATGCCGCCCACCGACTTGGGCAGCCCCGCCAGCACCGCGCCGATGCGCGCCACGTTCAGACCCTGCTGGGCCTCGGGAATGGCGCAGCCGCAAATCAGGTCCTCGATCGCCGCCGGGTCCAGCCCCGGCGCCTGTTTGAGTGCCGCGCGCAGCACGGTGGCCAGCAGGTCGTCCGGTCGGGTGTTTTTAAAGTAGCCCTTGTGCGATTTGCCAATGGGCGTGCGCGTGGCGGCAACGATGTAGGCGTCTTGCATTTGTTTGCTCATGATGGATTCCTGGTTCTCGCCTGATCAATTGCGCAGCGGTTTTCCACTGGCCAGCATGCCCATGATGCGGGCCTGGGTCTTGGGGTGCCCAAGCAGACCGGTGAAGGCCTGGCGTTCCAGCGTCATCAGATATTCCTCGCTGACCAGGGTGCCGGCATCCACATCGCCGCCGGTCACCACGTAGGCGATCTGGCGTGCGATGTGAAAGTCGTGCTCGCTGATGAAGCCGCCGTCGCGCAGGTTCACCAACTGGCCGCTGATGGTGGCCGCGCCGTCGCGCCCCGCCACCGGGAACAGGCGCTTCATGGGCGCGCGCCAGCCGGCCTGGTGCATGGCCTTGGCCTCGCTCACGGCCACGTGCAGCAGCTCGTCCTTGTGCGGCACGATCACGTCGCTCCATTGCAGGTAGCCCAGCTGGCGCGACTCGATGGCACTGACACCGACCTTGGCCATGGCCGCGGCCGTGAAGCCCTCGGTCAGGAAGGGCAGCAGGTCCTTGCCCGTGCTGGCCTGCGCGTTCTCGGCCGCGCGGCGCGCGATGTACGCCAGGCCGCCGCCGCCGGGCACCAGGCCCACGCCGACCTCGACCAGACCCATGTAGCTTTCCAGGTGCGCCACGCGGCGCGCGCAGTGCACGGCCAGCTCGCAGCCTCCGCCCAGCGCCATGCCGCGAATGGCCGCGACGACCGGCACCGGCGCATAGCGCACGCGCAGCATCATCTGCTGCAGCTCCTGCTCCATCGATCCGACCAGCTCGGCCCCGCCGGCCACGTAGCCGGGCAGCATGGATTCGAGGTCGGCGCCCACCGAGAACGGTTCGCCGTCATGCCAGATCACCAGACCCTGATAGTCGCGTTCGGCCGTGTCCAGCGCCTGCGTGAAGCCCTCGGCCACCTGCGGGCTGATGACGTGCATCTTGGTCTTGAGCGAGGCGATCAGCACCTCATCATCCAGCGTCCACACGCGGATCGCCTTGTCCTCGAACACGGTCTTGCCGGCGCCGTCGGAACGCGCGCCACCTTCGCCGAGCAGCAGCTCGGGGAAGATCTGGCGCTCATACACCGGCAGCGTACGGCGCGGCTCGAAGCGGCCGGTGGACGGGTTCCACGAGCCCTCGGCCGTGTGCACACCACCCGCCTCAGCCACCGGGCCCTTGAACACCCATTCGGGCAGCGGCGCCTTGCAGACGGCCTTGCCGGCGTCGATGTCGGCCTGCACCATCTGGGCCACCTCAAGCCAGCCGGCCTCCTGCCACAGCTCAAAGGGGCCCTGCTTCATGCCAAAGCCCCAGCGCATGGCCTGGTCCACATCACGCGCAGTGGTGGCAATGCTTTGCAGGTGCACGGCGGCGTAGTGAAAGCCGTTGCGCAAAACAGCCCACAAGAACTGACCTTCGGCGCCGGTGGAGTCGCGCAGCAGCTTCAGGCGCTCGGCCGCCGGGCGCTGCAGCATGCGGCCGTAGACGGCGTTGGCCTTGGCGCCGGCCGGTACGTAGTCACCGCGCTTGAGGTCGAAGCGCAGGATGTCGCGCCCCGCCTTCTTGAAGTAGCCCGCCTTGCTCTTCTGGCCCAGGTTGCCCAGCTCGATCAGCTTGGCCAGATCGGCCGGCGTGCTGAAAGCCGCATAGAACGGATCAGACTCAAGACTGAGCTTGTCCTGCTGCGTCTTGACGACGTGGCCCAGCGTGTCCAGCCCCACCACGTCGGCGGTGCGGAAGGTGCCGCTGCTGGCGCGCCCCAGGCGCTTGCCGGTCAGGTCATCCACCACGTCGTAGGTCAGGCCGTAGCGCTCGACTTCCTTCATGGTCAGCAGCAGATTGCCGATGCCGATGCGGTTGGCGATGAAGTTGGGCGTGTCCCTGGCGCGCACCACACCCTTGCCCAGGCCGCTGGTGACGAAGGCTTCGAGCTGGTCGAGCACCTGCGGCTCGGTGGTCGGCGTGGCGATCAGCTCGACCAGGTGCATGTAACGCGGCGGGTTGAAGAAGTGGATGCCGCAGAAGCGGTGGCGCAGTTGCTCGGGCAGCGCCTGGCTGAGCTCGGTGATCGACAGGCCCGAGGTGTTGGACGCCAGGATGGCGTTCTTGCCCACCGAGCCGGCGATCTTGTGATACAGATCGCTCTTCCAGTCCATGCGCTCGGCAATGGCCTCGATCACCAGGTCGCAGCCCTTGAGCTTTTTCAGGTCGTCGTCGTAGTTGGCGGGCTCGATCAGGTCGGCATCGCCAGCCACGCCGATGGGCGCGGGCTTGAGTTTTTTCAGGTTGGCGATGGCGTTCAGCACGATGCCGTTCTTGGGGCCATCCTTTG
>CAZWJE010000127.1:0-5690 GCA_964634395.1 uncultured Gemmatimonas sp.
CCACGCGCTCGACCGGCGAGGTCGGCGACAGGCAATCCATGATGGCCTTCAGGTATGGCGTGCGGCTGGTGCGCCAGCGGCCCGGCTCGGCGGACGCCTTGCTGGAAAGCATCCGGTGCCGATCCGACCATTCCGACACGGTGAGCAGTGGATCGGGCGTCAAGCCTTCGCGCCACGCACGTTCGATTTCGGCAGCACCTTCGTAGTCGACGTCCATCAGTTCCCGATCAGTCCACTCGCGGGCGCAGATCGCCCAATTCCTGCAAGTGCTCGCGCACGGCGGCTTCCAGCGCGACGTGCATCATGTGCGGATCGACCGCCAGCCGCGCCGCCATCTGCGCCGAGATGCGCGCGGGCCAGTTCAGCCACGCATCGCGCTCGGCGCGCGCCAGCTTGAAGACGTGGGCGATGGCCTGGTTGCGGTCGACCAGCTCGCCCTTGAGGCGGGCCAGCCGCACCTTGTTCGTCTGGGCCTTGACCACCTCGTTGACAGTGCGCGCTTGCAGCAGCGACGCACCGCCGGTGGGCAAGGCGGCCTGACCGTCGCCCACAGGCGCGACGGTGGCGGTTTCCGGCGGCACCGCAGCCTTGACGGCGCGAGCGCGCGTGCCGGTGCGTGGCGCTTCTGTGTTGCGCGCCCACTCGGCGTCGGCGCGCTGCGGGTCAAGGGTTCCGTCCGCTTCTGGCGTGATGCGCCCGGCTGCGATGGCCTTGCGCACCGCTGCGTCGGAAACGCCACGGTGACGCGCGTAGGCGCGAATCGAGATTCCCATCGGCACCTTCAATCATGTGTTCGTCCTTCGTCGAGAAAGAGCTTGGCTTCCATCGGGAACAGCGCGTTCATCACGTCACGCCATCAATCACGTCGAAAGGACAAACGATGAACAACCCATCCCCCGACACCCTTGCAGTCAAGCTCGCCGAAGCCGCCATGACGGTCTTGGTGCGCGCCTGCCGCAACGAGGTGGCTACCGCCAGCAATGCCGACCTCGAAGCCGCATGCGCTTCGATGCGCGCACGAGCCAAGGCGGTAATCGATCAACTCCTGGATGACGCTCGGGACGCGCCCTGGGTCGCGGAAACCGCGTTCCATGCCGCCGCCCTTGAACTGGCCGAAGCAGGCATCTCGTCGCTGCGCAGGCGTTGAAGCAGAAAGAGCTTGGCTTCACCGGCGAACAGCGCGTTCATCACGATCCCGATCAACCACTGCAAAGGAGCAGACCATGAGCACCATCCAACTGACCCCGGCCCAGCACGCCATCCTCGCCAAGGCCATCCACTCCGGCGACGGCAAGATCGAGTGGTTCCCCGACAACGTCAAAGGCGGCGCGCGCAAGAAGGTGCTGGAAGGCATGTTCAACCGCGCCCTCATCACGCCCGACGGCGAGGGCTGGCGCATTGCCGCCGAGGGTTACGACGCGCTGGGCATGCCGCGCCCCGGCGTCCAGCAGCCGACGCCCGAGTTCGATGCCGAACTGGAGCAGGACGTCGCTGCCGCCGAAGCCACGTGGAAGCAGGAGGCCAAGGCCACGCCGCGCACCCGCGAGAACAGCAAGCAGGCCGAGGTCATCCGGATGCTCAAGCGCCCCGAGGGCGCGACCATCCGCCAGATCTGCGAGACCACCGGCTGGCAGGCGCACACGGTGCGCGGCACCTTCGCCGGGGCCTTCAAGAAAAAACTCGGACTCGCCATCGTCTCGGACAAGGCCGAGGGCGGCGAGCGCGTGTATCGGATTGCGTGATCAGCGCTGGGGTGCGGGCACTGCCTGCACCCCCGAAGAATCCATTGCCACCACCCTTGAAAACGCTTGGCTTCCCAGGCGAACAGCGCGTTCATGCTGGTGTCGTGATTGACGACGCATCCCAAGGAGAACAGCCCATGAGCACCATGACCATCACCCTCGATCGCACCCCTCGCACTCTCCAAATCGGCGACAACGCCATCGAGGTCGAGGAGTTGAGCATCCGCCTGCCGTTCGCGCGCAAGCCTGCCGATCTTGGCGAAGTCGGCGGCCAGGGGCAGACCAAGATCTACATCACGGAGACCAAGGAGCTGACCCCGGCCGAGTTCGACGCCTTTGCCAGCAGCCTGTTGGTATCGCGCGATTGGCTACGCGGCAAAGGCGGCGGTGCGGGCGACGGCTACCTCTGCGTGGAGGTCAAGGCGCCGGGTCGCCCCTATCTGTACGTCAACCCGGAGGGCGGCGATTACGCCCGCTACGTGGCCCGCCTCGGGTAATCGAAAAGATCGAGAAAGAAGCCAAGAACAGCTTGGCTTCTCAATCGAACAGCGCGTTACTACGGGTGTCGCAACGATCAACCACAAGGAGCCCACGATGAACAACACCAACCAGATCCCCGCCACCCGAAACGACGCCTGGGGCTTTTGGGGCACGATGAACGAGAACGCCACCGCAGCCTGGCCGACGGCGATGACCGCGATCTCGGATGCCACGCACCAGCCCCTCGACTCAGTCCGGGCCTTCCTCGACAGCCGGCACGGACGCCACTTCGCGGACGATGTCCTGAACCAGATGCACGCCGGTCGCGCCCTGGCGGACGCGATCCACGCCGCCACCGAGCAGTGGATGGGCTGGAAGATCGGACGCCAGACCAGCAAAGACTACGGCATCCCGCGCGGCCTGCCTTACCTGACGGGCTTCGTGATTCACTGCGAGATCGTCGAAGAAGAACTCGCCGCCTGAGGAGAGCGACATGGCCGCAGTCACCACCAACCTGACCATCGAAGCCAACTACGACGAGTTCGTCGCCGAATTGACCGCGCTCACCCGCAAGTACGGGGTGGCAATCAAGTCAGTCGGCGGCGTCATCCTTGCCGACCACGCCGACGAGTTCCGCAACGTCACTTACGTTGCCGATATCAGCAGCGGCGACCTCTACCCGAGTTTCCCCGAGTCCTGACAGATCGTCGAACGCCACCCCATCGGATTCGCGGGTGGCTTGTTGTCCGGTCCAGTCCTGCCAGCGGCGCACGATCACATCGACGTACTTCGGGTCGAGCTCGATCAGCCGCGCCAGCCGTCCCGATTTCTCGGCGGCGATCAGCGTCGTGCCGGAGCCGCCGAAGGGATCGAGCACCACGTTGCCAGGGCGGCTCGAATTTCGGATCGCGCGCTCGACCAGCTCCACCGGCTTCATCGTCGGGTGTAGATCGTTCTTCTGGGGCTTCTTGATGCTCCACACGTCGCCCTGATCGCGGTCGCCACACCAGTGGCGTTGTGCGCCCTCCGGCCACCCATACAAAATCGGCTCGTACTGCCGCTGGTAGTCGGCGCGACCGAGCGTGAAGGTGTTCTTGGCCCAGATGATGAACGTCGACCACTTGCCACCGGCAGCGCGGAAGGCGGCCTGCAACACATCCAGTTCGCTGGACGACATCGCCACGTAGATGCCACCCCGGCAATGCGCGATGGTCGGCGTCAGCGCCGCCAGCAGAAAGTCGTAGAAACCATCGCCCAGGTTGTCGTTCAGGATCGCGCGATCCTTGCCGCGCATCTTGTCCTTGGCGCTGTTGGCGTAGTTCACGTTGTAGGGCGGATCGGTGAACACCATGTCCACCGGCTCGCCGTCGAGCAAGGTGCGATAGCTGGCGGCCACGGTGGCGTCGCCGCACAGCAGTCGATGGCCGCCGAGCAGCCAGACGTCGCCCGGGCGCGAGACCGGCGTCTCGCTAACCTCGGGCACCGCATCGTCATCGGTTTCGCCTTCGCCATCCGGTTCATCGCCCGCCAGCAAGTCGGCCAGCGCATCGGCGTCGAAGCCGGTCAGATCGAGGTCGAAGCCTTCGTCCTGCAGGGCTTCCAGCTCGACGCGCAGCAGTTCATCGTCCCACCCGGCGTTCTCGGCGATGCGGTTGTCCGCGATCACCAGCGCGCGGCGCTGTGTCGGCGTCAGATGATCGAGCACGACCACCGGCACCATTTCGAGGCCGAGTTTCTGCGCGGCAGCGAGCCGCCCATGACCGGCGACGATCACGCCGTCGCTGCCCGCGAGGATGGGGTTGGTGAAGCCGAACTCGGCGATGCTGGCGGCGATCTGCGCCACCTGCGCGTCGCTGTGTGTGCGCGCATTGCGTGCATAGGGCACGAGCTTGGCGGTCGGCCACTGCTCGATCTTGTCGGCGAGCCACGAGCGGGTCATGCCGCAACCTCCTCGATGCGCTCGCCCTCGACCTCGTCGAAGGTCTGACCCGTGGCCAGCAGCGTGACGGCGACTTCGGGATGGTTCTGCCGGAAGCGCCGGATGGCGACATCGACGTACTCCGGCGCGATCTCGGCCGAGCGGCAGACGCGCCCGGTGCGCTGCGCGGCCAGCATCGTGCTGCCGCTGCCGCCGAACGGCTCGAACACCACGTCGCCCTCGGCGGTGAAGGCCTCGATCACGAACTGCGGCAGTGCGACCGGGAACACGGCGGGATGGTCGATGCCTTCGCCGATCTTGCCCTTGTGGCGCATCACGCGGATCACCGAATCAGGAATGCGCATGTCCTGCGTCGGCTGGCCCGCGTGCGTCCAGCCGTTGACTTCGCCATCCTTGCCACGCATCGCGGTGGATGAGCCGTCGGCGCGCAAGTGCGTTTCCTGCCCGGCGAACTTGCAGGGCACGATCTTGTTGGGCTTGCGGCTGGCGCGATTGAAATGGAACACGAACTCGAAGCTGGGCGCGAAGCGGCCCTGCCAGTCGCCGGGCATTCCCGGCCCCTGATCCCAGACATACCAGCCGAAGCGCCGCCAACCCTTCGTCCGCATCCAACCAATCCACGCTTCCCAATACGGGACGAACTCGTTGTCGCGGTGGATCAGGCCGAGGTTGATCAGCACCTGGCCGTCGCCTGCCATCGGCAACTGAGCGAACACGCCGCGCATCAACGCATCCCAATCGGCGATGCCGCCGGTGGTGTAGTCGCGCTGGTTGCCGTAGGGCGGCGAGGTGAAGCACAGCGCCGCTCGCTCGCCCGCCATCAGCGTGGCGACCACGTCGGCATCGGCGGCGTCGCCGCAGATCAGGCGATGCGCGCCGATGGCCCAGACGTCGCCCACGCGGGACACCGGCGTGGCCGGAGCATCGGGCACGTCATCGGCGTCGTCCGCCGCGTCGTCCTGTTGTTCGCCCGCGTCCGAGACTTCGGCGCTTGCCAGCAGGTTTCGCAGCTCGGACTCCTCGAAGCCGGTGAGCGCCAGCTCGTGTCCGGCCTCGGACAACTCGGCCAGCTCCAGCGCCAGCATTTCTTCGTCCCAGCCCGCGTCCAGCGCCAGCCGGTTGTCGGCGATGACGTAGGCGCGCTTCTGCGCCGTGCTCAGGTGCGCCAGTTCGATCACCGGCACCTCGGCCAAGCCGAGCTTGTGCGCGGCGGCAAGACGACCGTGGCCCGCGATGATGCCGTTGCCGCCATCGACCAGGATCGGGTTCGTCCAGCCGTACTCGACGATGCTGGCCGCGATCTTGGCAATCTGCGCCTCGGTGTGCGTGCGCGGGTTGCGGGCGTAGGGGATCAGCGTCTCGACCTTGCGGTACTCGACGTTCAGAGGATTCAAGGGTGTCGGTTCCAGAAAAAACGAAACCCGCCGACGGACGACGCCGTGGGCGGGTTGGAGTGTGAAGTGCGAACTGGACGGGGTGCGAACCTGCGAACCGTGCGAACCTCGGTTCGCACCCTGACGCTAGAAAAG
>CAZWJE010000128.1:0-5651 GCA_964634395.1 uncultured Gemmatimonas sp.
ATCAGGAAGAAGGGAGGCGCGACGGGCCCACCGGCGGCTCCGGCGCTCGCGAGACGGATGGCGCCCTTCGCGCCGACGTCAGCGGCGTAGTTCCAGAAATCGGCTTCCGTGGCTTCGGCGACGAGCAGCACGGCGGCGGCCGGGCTCATCGGGCTGAAGAGCGTGGCCATCGGGAGCCGGGGCGGTTGCGTGGTCGGGTCGATACCGGGCGGCGGGTTGAGACGCACGATGACGATCGCGTCGCGCAGTTCCTCCGGGTTGAGTTCGTCGGTCCCGAGGGGCTCGTCGACCAGGTGTCCGCCGAAGACGAGTGGGCCGCCGCCACTGAGGCGCGAGGCGAGAGGCAGGCCACCGATTCCGGAAACGGGCAGGATATCCTCGCCGCTCAGCGAGAACGAACCGTCCGCGTTGGATCCGGTGACGGTCGCGTGCGTGGCCTTACGCTCGAGCGGTACATCCTGGAAGTACGTCCCGGCGTCACCGGCGGGTTGAAGGCGCAGGCGGGCGGCCTCGCTGGCGAGATAGTCGGCGGCGATCTCGATCCCGCGACTTCCCGTTTCACGCCCTTCGAGGGAATCGCTGGCCAGGAAGGTGATGCGGTGGGCGAGGTCCGCGGCGAGAATCGCCGGCTCCGTTTCGCCCGACGCCGGGGCCAGCCCGCTCGCGGGCGCGGATGCACAGGCCGAAACGGCGATCGCCAGGGCGGCCAGGGGACCGGCGGTGAATCGAATCGATGGCACGTAATGTCTCCGGGTTGACGATCGGGCGGGAACCGGCGAGAATCCGGATCTGACCCCATCCACGTTTGATACGACGATGAACGAGACACAGGCGCCCAGGAAGGCCACCGTCCCCTGCCCTATCTGTGGCAGACTGAACCGGGTCCGCCTCGTCCGGCTGACCGACCGGCCGGTATGCGGTGAATGCGGCAGACCCCTGCTCCTCGACCGACCGCTCATCGCGACCGACGACAACTTCGAAAAGCTGATCGCCGGATCCGATGTGCCCGTCCTCGTCGATTTCTACGCCGACTGGTGCGGCCCCTGCAAGGTCATGGCACCCGTCCTCGATGAAGTGGCACGGACCCGACGGGGCGACGCGGTCATCCTGAAACTCGATACCGACCGCAATCCGCGAGTGGCCCAGCGGTACGGAATCCAGAGTATTCCGACGCTCATTCTCTTCCACGCGGGGCGGGAGGCCAATCGTCAGGTCGGCGCCGCGCGTCGTGAGGCGATCGAAGCGATGCTGACGGTCTGATCCCGCGACGAGTCAACGGGTTTCCGTCAAACCGGTCCCGGCACCGCTCCCAACGGTCATCTCGTAGCGCGCGACGAGATAGGGACCGACGCGTCGATCGCTGTGGTATACGAAACCGGCGCGTTCATACATCGCCCGAAGACGGTGCCGCTGCACGTCGCAATCCAGCCGCAACCACTCACGACCGAGCGCCCGTGTGCGCTCCGCCGCCCATCGAAAGATCGCCGCGCTGATTCCCCTTCCCGCGAATCGGCGACGCACCGCGAGCCGGTGAAGGAACGCGCTGGCCTCCGGCGCCTCCAGGTCCGGCCAAAACTCGGGGTCTTCGAGCTGATAGCGAAACACGCCCGCGATCCCCTCCCCTGTCTCGGCCAGATGGAAGAGTCCCTCCTCGACCTGAGAGCGGACGAGTTCCGTGTCCAGCTCGCCGATTTCCCACATCTGGTCGCCACGCTCGGCCAGCCACGCCGCGGCCTCGTCGAGCACCGAGCACACCTCGGGCCACTCATCAGCCCGGGCCCGTCGGATCGCCGGTGTGGAAGAGGTGTCCGCGCGGACCGACGAGGTTCCCGCGTCGTTCATCGATCGCCTGGCGTCGCGCACGCGCGTTCAAGGTTAGTCGTCATCGAGTTCCCGCTCCGCCACGGCCGGTGATTCCTCGCGGACCGTGGGCGCGTCCTCGAACACTTCGTGGGAATCGTCCTCCCCCTGGCCGATCGGAGAAAGATGGTACGTGGCTCGCCAGACGTGGTAGACCGCGCGGTCTACCCAACGCATGCCGTCGAGGATCCGCAGACCTCTATCGGGGTCGATCATGCCTGACGCCGCGCGCGCCAGGATCGTGGGCCGGTGTTGGCGCCGGCGTTCCGCGATCTCGCGGGAGAGCGGCTCCAGAACGGGCGCTTCCGCCGAGCCCCCCGAATCGAGCCAGAGGAAGGCGGGCAGCAGACCCCTTTCCGCCGCCGCGGCCGTTTCCCTCAGCGTCCCATCCACCTCGATCGTGGCCACTTGCGGGGGATCCTCGAGTGCCTCGAGAAGGCGCTCGAGATGGTCGGCCGCGTGCAGCACGCCAAGATGCCGTTCGTATTCGCGCTCATCCTCCGGCGAAGAATGGATCCGGCCGAGGAAGTCGCGCGTCTCAGCGGCCGCCCGGCCGGCGCCGTCGAGTGTCGCGGCAAGGTAGCGCCGGGGGTTCTCCACGTCGAGCACGGCGCGGGTCGCGTCGACGAGAGTCGCTCCGATCTCGCCGATCGTGCGGCGCGCGGCCTCGATCGCCACGCTCGGAACGGCGAGCAGCGTCGCATCCAGATTTCGAGTCGGTGCGGGAGCCCGGTCGGGGACGAGTCGTACGATGAAGGCGCCGTACCGATCGATGAGCGGGAGCAGAACGGCCACACCGGCGAGATTGATTCCCGTGTGAAAGAAGGCGATCAACGGCGCCGCTCCGATTCCTGTGCGCGCCGCGAGCCCGTTGAATACCCCGAGCCAGAGCGGAAGCATCAGGAAGGCGAGGAGACCGGAGAAGAGGTTCAGCAGGATGAACGACAGCGCGGTCCGTCGGGCGGATACGGAGCCACCGATCGAAGCGATCGCGGCGGTGACCGTCGTTCCCACATTGTGTCCGATGACGAGGACGACGGCGTGGGTGAGATCGATCGTCCCGGCGTGGATGGCGGTCAGTGTGGTCGCCACCGCGGCCGTGGAGGATTGCATGACCACCGTCATCGCCGTGCCGATGCCCACCAGGATCAATCGACCCACCAGGGTGGATCCCGGAATCGCCTCGATCCGGACGATCTGGGCGAGCGCCTCCATCCCATCCTGTAACGTGCCCACGCCCAGGAACATCAACCCGAAGCCCGCGACCGCCAGGCCCAGGGCCGCCACGCGGCCCCGGCCGAACACGCGCAGGAGCGTCCCGAGCCCGATGATCGGCAACGCCATGACTCCGATGCTGAAACGCAAGCCCAGAAAGGCGATCAGCCAGCTCGTACTCGTCGTGCCGACCGCCGCCCCGAATGTCACGCCGATCGACTGGGAGAACGCCAACAGGCCCGCGCTGACGAAGCCGATCGTCATCACGACCGTCGCGCTCGAGGCCTGGACGAGGATGGTCAGTCCGACACCGAAAACGAACGCGCGGACCGGACCACCCGTGAAATGGGAAAGGACATCCCGCAGGACTCCCCCGGCGGCCGCCTTCAACCCTTCCGTCATCAGCGTCATGCCGAGAAGGAAGAGGCCCAGGCCGCCGAGGATACCGCTGATCACTCGAGGGGAACGCGGAGACGCCGTGTCACCGCGCGAATCACGACACCGGCCGAACGAGGACGGGCCGCGGCGAGCGGACGATCACCCGCCATGACGGATGAGGGTTCCGGTGAAGGTGATGGCGACGAGGAGGCCGGTCGCCACGAGGAGCACGACGAGGTTCAACCAGGCGTAAAACCCGCTCGTCCTCTGTCGCCAGAGTGTGCGCAGGAGAGCGGCCGCGACGACCACCCAGACGCCGACGCTGCCCCACTCCGCGTGTGTCGCCACGCGATCCGGCGCGACTTCACCGCCGCTCAGCGCCGCGAACCGCGCGCTCTCGCCGGTCGCGAAGGCGAGGAATACGGCGATCGCGGCGGCGAGCATGAACCGCCATGCCCAATCGCGGAACAGGCGGTCATTCGTCGCGATCCCGATGAGGTCCAGCCCCGCGGCGGCGAGCACGAGGCTGACGGGAAAGTGAATGATGAAGAGATGGGCGCTCATCGGCTCTCGTTCGACGTGGAATCGCGGAGATCATACGTCCGCCGCCGACTCACCGCCATGAGCGCCCGCCCGCTCGTCAGCGCCAGGCGAGACCGATTCCCCAATCCGAGCCGTAGTCTCCGATCGAGATCCCGAAGCGCGCCTCGATCGAGTCGCTGACCCGCAAGTCGAACCCGACGTCCGCGAGCAGCTCGAGATCCGAATCACCCCATCCGGTGATCAGGGCGATGCGCGGATGGAGATACGGCGTGAACACGAGTTCTTCCGAGGTGAACGTATGGCCGAGTGTGACGCCGCCGCCGAAACCGACCCCGGAATCGCCGTCGGCGATGATCAGGCCCTGCACGGCGCCGGTGACCGCCAGATCGAGGGGGCTGTTCGCCGAGAGCGGCTGGCGGAGTTCGGCCGCGAGCAGGATACCCATGTCACCAACGTCCGCGAGACCGCCTCGCAGGCCCATGTCGAGCCCGCTGTAACGGCCTCGCCAGATTCCCTCGACAGCGAAGCCACCGGGCCAGTCAGCGAGATAGATCCCGATATCGCTGGAGGCAACGGGCGACATGTAGCTCGGCGTGAAGACCTGGGCTTCACCGGAAGACGGAGCGAGCGCGACCGCCAGACCTGCCGCGATAAGAGTCATTCTGATTCGCTGAATCATGCTTCCTCTGTTCTGCTGGACGGACCCGGGAATCCGATCTTGATCCCGAGTCCTGGAGATGGCCCGTTCAAGGAGGGCCGGAAACGAAAGCTGCGATTTGTAGTCAGGCCGCGCCCGTCCGGCAAGGGCGGCCCGCGATCTCCCCCGCGTCAACCCACCAGACGGCAAGCGTTTTGCACCTTCTTGCCGCGCGGACTTGCCGCGCGGAGACGAGCGCGTTACGCGGACCATTCCCACCAGCCAGGACGTCCTGACGACCATGTCCGAGAGCCTCGTGGTGATACGTACCTTCGGCAGCGTCCTGCAGGCGGACGAAGCCCAGATCGAGCTTCTGAACGCCGGGATCTACTCGCTCCTCCTGAGCGACGACACCTTCCAGCTCGACGCGAATGGCGACGCACGCGATGGGATCGCGCTCGCGGTCCATCGTCGCGACGCCGATGTGGCCGCCGCGATGCTCGCGCCGATGGCGGGAACAGGCTGACCATCCGGAACGAAGTCGCGCCCGGCGCGACGAAATCGCTACCCGAAACGCCGGCAAGAGGTCCACGCCGCCATGGACGTCGCGGGGGGAATACCGCCGCGGCGATGCGAGATTCACGCCTCGGTGCCCGCCTCCTGGTGATACGCGGCCGTGAACCGGTCGGCGAGTCGCTTCGCCTGCGCGAGTCGACCCGGAATACCAGGACGGGATTCCCAGTTCGCCGCGATGTGGATTCCGGCCGGCGGATCCAGACGATCGAGCGCGGCCCAACTGGCGTCCCACGCGGGCATCGCGGCCCGTTCGATGTGCAGAACCCGCGCGGCGGCGCCGGTCACGAGGCGAAACTCGCGAACCGCGGTCGCCGCGAGCGCCTCCTCCTTCCAGCTGACGATTTCCGGTGCCCTGGACCCTCCGAGGTGGGCGGTATAGACTCCTCGCCGCTCGAAGAGACTGGCGTTGAACGTCACTCCGCGCGTGACCAGTCGCTCACCG
>CAZWJE010000129.1:0-5468 GCA_964634395.1 uncultured Gemmatimonas sp.
TATGGGTTTTTTACATCGACGGTCGCTTCGACTACCCCCTGGTGAATAAGCCAGGGTGACACTTCGGTGGCATGTGGAAGGAGGCGGATCAGGTTCTGGCGGCTGGTTGTCCATCGTTCCCGGATGCGATCTTCGGGGATCGCGTGTCCGCCTCGACGCACGCGCTCGTGGACCCTCTCGATGTGCAGCTCCGGAGACGCGAGACCCGCGTACCAGATTCTCAGGGCGAATTTCCGCACGGCCGCGTCGCCGAGCATTCCGGTAATCGTCCGGCCGCCCAAAGTCGTCTCGAACGCGTAGTGTCGGCGTAGTTGGATTGCTCGTTCCAACTGCCGCCTTCCGCGTTCCCAAGCCCTTGCGTCCGCTTCTCCGGCGGGCGCCCCCGCCGCCATGTACCTTGTCGTCGCTCGGTCCGGATTGTAGTACCTACCTCCTCGGGCCTCGAGTACGGCGCCAGCGATACTGCTCTTTCCCGCGCCATCGACTCCCGCGATCACCACGATCTCGGGTTTCACGACTCCGCTCAGAAGGCGCGGAGAAAGGCTTCCGCCAGGACGTCGGAATCCATCGTGAAGAGGGCGTCGACCGCTTCCCTATGATCGATGGACCGCATCGCCGCGATCGCCTGATCGAACTCCGCCTCGAGTTCATCCAGGCGGACGTCCCGGGTGCCGGTCAGCGCGTCGTAGGCCTCGATCGAGAGCACGACGGCTTCCGGTCGACCGTAGCGGGTAATAAACACGGGTCCGTCCGCTCGCGCCTGGTCCAAAACCTGGCCAAAGTTGTTCTGTGCCTGGGTCGCGGATACCGCGACCCCGCGGCTCGGTCGGTCGGGTAAGCCTCTTGTCATGGGAAACTCGATGTGGAAGATGCTGATCGACGCGTTCAGCCAGGAACACCTCCTTGAGAGCAACGTCTGACAAGGGGGATCCCGAGCCAGCGCTTCCGGCTCATCGCCCCAGATAGCGCTTCGCGACCCGGATGTAACGAAGGTCCCGCTCCTCTTCCGGAAGGGCTTCCGCCTCCGCGAGTAGACGCTCCACATGCGACCTCAGGCGAGGTTCGCCCCAGAGATAACCGGTCGCGGCCTCGGCGCTGCCGGTATCGGCGTCGCGCGCGGCTTCGAGGAGCGCCGCGGCGGCGGCGGCATCGAAGCCGGGGTCGTCATCCGGCGGAAGCCCGAAGCGACTCGGCGGGACGTAGCTGTCCGCATCTTCTCTGACGAACGCGCGTGACATCCAGAACCTCCCTCAAATAACCCGGCCGTTGGCGCCCGTCGTGATCGAACGGGCGCGGTTTTACGCTGGCGCCGATCGCCCCTCAGCATACGTTGCGGGGAACGGCGGTGGAATGGCGAGCGCCTGCTGGCGGCGGCCCGCGTCAGGCGGTAAAGCGGAGCCGCGCTCCGACACCTCCTTCACCATCCAGCTCGTTCGCCACCGCTTCGGGGATCTCCTCCACCGTGGCTCCCTGCTCGAGCGCGCGATCGACGAATCGTTCGGCGAGATCCGGCTGAGCGCGTGCGAAGGCACGCGAAAAGACGAGTGTGTCCACCGCGCCGGCCTGAAGCGCTCGTTCGGTCTGCTCACGACCGACGCAGGCTCGGCCAGCCGAGCGGGTGGCCTCGAGGATTTCCTTGACCAGTCCCTGCTGGAGGCGCAGGGAGAGCGCCGAGGCGGCCGTCTCGATCGCCTCCTTCAGCGCGGCGGGGCTCGCCTCCACCGGGACGCCGGAAACGTCGATCGTCCGCTCCCGCGCCCGTTCGGGTAGTGCCCGGACGAAGGCGGCGGTCGTCTCGGAGGTGCCCGCCACGACGATCAGGTGTCCGTCACTCACTGGTTGGGAGAGCGCGTCCAGGGCCTCGCGCAACATGCGTTGGGTGGAGACTTCCTCGCCGCGACGCGCGGCATCACCGCGCGGTTCGCCACGCGCCCCGGAGCGAGTGGAGGCGCGATTGGAGCTGCCCGCGGAAGAACTGTCGGTGATCGTCGCGTCCGACCAGATCACCCCTTCCTCGCGCAACTCGTCATACTGATACCGAAAGATGCGGACGCGCCGGCTGTCGGCCACGACGGCGGTGACGGGCCGGGATTGCTTCAGGGCCCGGACGTAGGGCGCGACGTGCGCGCCATCCTCCCACCGCACGAGGTCCGGCATGGGTGCCGGAGAGGGTCCGGCGTGCCAGAGCCGGTCCGGAGTCGCGAAGCCCACCCAACCGCGACCCGGAAGAAAACCGTCGTGCGCGTCGAGCGCCTCACCGATCCGCGCCGCCGCGGCATGAGCCGCCCTGCGCTCCGGCTCGGGCGCGCTCGCCAGGTCGTCTTCCAGCTGTTTCACCATCCCGTTCAGACGAAGGCGCCAGGCGCGCCGCTCGGCGGGGTCGGTTTCCTCCGCGTTGAGATACACGCTCAGGACCTTCTGGTCGACGAGGTCCTGGTTCAAGCGCACGGCTTCGGCATGGTTCAACATGTCACGTCGGCTCAGGTTCGAGGGATTTGAATACGTGCCCCATCCACGATCCGCGGTCGGGCCCACCGGGCAAAGCGCGCCAAGCCGGTGTGATGGCCGGGGCGGGCTTGCTCTCCGGCAACAAGAGGGTCGCGTTCAAGATCCTCCGGACGAAGCCTCGCCTGGGTAGCCGTCTCCTTGGGACTCGCTGGATCTGGTACGCTCCGGCCCCATCAATATGCCGCGAGGGTAGGTCACCTCGGTAGGGCACTTGAAGGTCAGAAGGACCTGGTTGACAATCGGTCGATGTCAGTCGACGTCGGGTGATCACAACGGGCCATCGATTTCCAGGGTGACTCCCGGAATGGATCCCCATGAGAGTCCCTTTGTTCCGGGGGTTGGATCGAGGCCACCGGAACTGGCCGGACGCGAAGACATCATCTCGGCGGCGACGGTCGCGAGGCGCCGCCAGGCCGCGAGGAGGCGCGCGAAGAGTCAGATGCCGCTTGGGCTCCGCGGTGTCGGCAAGACGGTGCTACTCGGCTCGAACGAGGAAATCGCCGAAGTCGAGGGATACCTGGCCGCGACGATCGAGGAGAATTCGACGTCGGGGTGGGGCCCGGCCCCGAGTTTGCGGCCTCGGGCGATCTGGAAACGGACCTTCCGGAGCTTCTCCTCGCGATCGGACGGGCGGCCGCGGAGCGACCGATCGCGATCTTCATCGGTAAAACTCAATACCTGGATGAGCCCGATCCGGCCGCGATCATCGTAGCGATGCACGGGCTGTCGCGGAAAGGGCTTCCGGTGATCGTGCTCGGTGCACCACGCTCAACGCCGCGGCGGCTACCTACCCCCAGAGCCAGGGTCGTATCGGAGACGGTAGCCAGGTTGGTCGCTGATCGTTCCCCAGCTCTGACGTGTGTCCTCTAGAAAACCACCACGAACGCCGCGATCCACGCCGGGTCCAGGTTCATCCCCGCCGCCGCCCAACGATCGTTCCCGGCGAAGAGCAGCGCGCACCAAGGGGAATCCTCTTCCCAGTACCCATCGTTCATCGGGAACCACATGCCGACCGTTTCCTCTGACGTGTAGTAGCAGTGAAGCGCCGGCGGTTCGTCGACGGGTGCACTGACCGACGCCGGGAACTGCACGGTGGCGACCCCCGTCGAGTCCGCCTGGGCGAGAATCGTCAACCGCCCACCCCCACCGCTGCCTGGCGGCCCCTGAGGACCCTGCTGGCCCGTCGGACCCTGTGGCCCGGTCGGCCCCTGTGGTCCCGCCGGACCTTCGCACCCCGCCAACCCGACGACCATTCCCAGCAACAGCGCGATTCGACGCATCCGGCCCTCCCCCAAATATCGTTGTTTCCATCTGGCCGGCCCGCATTCACGCGCCCCCAGGCGACCTCGCCGCTCCCGTGTTCCCGGTGTTCCGGGAACCCGATTTCCTCCGCCGACTTCGAACATCATTCTCGAGCCGACCCGGACTCCAACCCGAACCGCATCCCGACCCGAACCTCGGCTCGTACCGCGACCCGTACCTCGGCCCGAACCTCGGCCCGAACCGCGGCCCGAACCTCGGCCCGAACCGCGGATCTCTCATTCAGCTCTCGGACTCACACTCTCCCCCCGGCCTTCGCCCCGCTTCTCCGAGGCGGCGTCCCTCCAGGCCTCGTCACCGACCCCGCTATCCAGCGCCCTCGGCTTCCCGATGAAGCACGTCCGCCCATTCCGGGTGCCGGCGAAACTGTGCCGCCGCGAACGGACAGAGCGGGAGGATCCGCTCCCCGGCACGCCGGGCATCCTCCACCGCGCGAGCGACCATCGCGGTACCGGCCCCTCGACCCCGGAACGCGGCCGGCACCTCGGTATGATCGATCACCACCAGCCCTTCGGACGTTCGCTGAAAGTACATCGCGGCCGGGTCGCCTCCGGGGTTCGCGATGACGTATCGACCGCTGGAGGCCGCTCCCTCCACTTCGATCGGACCTGGTGTATCGGACATTCGTTCCACGATTTTCAGGGTGGCTGGAAGAAACGTTCCCGGGAAGTCGTCGGGCCCGACAAACGCTGTTCGCGACGACCGCCAGGCGGAAACCAACCTCACCGGCGGCCGCTCCGCGTGCCTTTCCGGACCTTCGGGAACGCGATCCAGAAGTTGATGAGTCTCGGCATCCCGCCCGCGATTCCAACCCCCACGATCGCGATTGACTTCCGCGATATCAGTCCACTATTTTCACATATGAATATTACTGAACTTTCTGAAGTTTGCCACTTCGGAGAGGAGTCCGGCTCATGAAGGTCGAGATCTATTCGGACGTGGTCTGCCCATGGTGCTACATCGGGGAGCGGCGGTTCGAGCGGGCGCTGAAGGCGTTTCCGCGGGCGGCGGAGGTCGAAGTGGTGTTCCGGCCCTATCAGCTGGATCCGACGGCGCCGGATCAGGCGCTGCCGACGAAGGAGGCGTTGAAGGGGAAGTTCGGCGAGAACGTCGCCCCGATGCTCGATCGGGTGGCGTCGGTCGGGGCGGAGGAGGGAATCGAGTTCGACTGGGATCGAGCGCTTTCCGTGAATACGCGGACCGCGCACCGGCTACTCCGGCTGGCGGAACTCGAGTACGGAGCCGGCGTGCAGCGGGAACTGATGGATCGGCTCTTCTCGCTGCACTTCGCGCGCGGCGGGGACGTGTCCGACGTCGAGGCGCTGACGACCGAGGCCGTCGCCGTCGGCATGGATCCCGAGCGGACGCGAGAGTACCTTGTCTCGGGTGAGGGCGCGGAGGAACTCGAAGGGGATTTCGACCATGCCCGCCGTCTCGGCGTCCGGGCCGTCCCGACGTTCGTCTTCGAAGGGCAGTGGGCGGTACAGGGTGCGCAGCCGGTGTCGGCGTTCCTCGAGGCGCTGGAAGAGGCGGCGAAGGTGACGGTTCCGGCGGGGGAGGAGACGGGGTCGTGCGAGGACGGTTCCTGCGCGATGTGAATCCCGTGGACGCCTTCACCATCCGAAAGATGGTCGTCGGGC
>CAZWJE010000130.1:0-5364 GCA_964634395.1 uncultured Gemmatimonas sp.
TCTCCTTCAAGAAGGAGGTGACGATCGGCCACCTGCTGCTCGACGTCGACAGCCCCGCCGGGCCCCTCGCCAAGGTGAACCCGCCCATCAGGCCGCGCGCCGACGTGGAGTTCCTGTGGGAGAAGGTGCTCTCCGGCGACGTCGACTGGATCGTCAGCGACCACGCCTGCTGCAAGGCCGAGATCAAGGTGTCTGAGGAGCACCCCGACGACATCTGGCTCTCCAAGTCGGGCTTCGGCGGCACCGAGTACCTCCTGTCGGGCCTCTACAGCGAGGGCAGCAAGCGCGGCCTGTCGGCCAACCGCATGGCGGAGCTGGTGAGCCTCAACCCCGCGCGCCGCTACGGGCTGAACGCCAAGGGCGACGTCGCCGAGGGTCTCGACGCCGACCTCGTCCTCTTGGACCCGAACGAGACGTTCGTCGTGCGCGCCGCCGACTCGGAATCGGGGCAGGGGTACACGCCCTTCGAGGGGCAGGAGCTCACGGGCCGCGTGAAGCGCACCATCCTCCGCGGCAAGACCGTCTACCTCAACGGCGAGATCCAGGGGCCGGCCACGGGCAAGTACCTGTCCAGGCCGAGCTGAGTTCGGGTCGCGCGCGGCAGCTCCCTGGGGCGCCCCCGGCGCCCGGCCCCGGCCGCGCGCAGACCGGCTACAAGGAAGCGAGTTGGTCCCATGGCAAGGGAAACAGGCGACCAGGCGCACGAGCACGCGGGTGTCCTCGAGGGCATCCGGGTGCTCGACGTCTCGACCCTCTTCGCTGGGCCGTTCCTGGCGACGATCCTGGGTGACTTCGGCGCCGACGTCATCAAGCTGGAGCATCCTCGCGGCGACCCCGCACGCGGCCACGGACCCCAGAAGGACGGCGTGCCGCTCTGGTGGAAGCTCCTGGGCCGCAACAAGCGCACGGTCACCCTCTACCTCGGCGATCCGCGCGGTCAGGAAATCTTCCGGCGCCTGGCCGCCACGGCCGACGTGGTCATCGAGAACTTCCGTCCCGGCACGCTGGAGAAGTGGGGCCTCGGCTGGGACGAGCTGCATGCCCTCAACCCGCGCCTGATCCTCACGCGCGTGACCGGTTTCGGGCAGTTCGGGCCCTACGCCAAGCGCCCCGGCTTCGGCACCATCGCGGAGGCCATGAGCGGCTTCGCTCATATAACGGGCGCGCCCGATGGTCCACCGACCCTGCCGCCGTTCGGCCTCGCCGACGGCACCACCGCCCTCGCCGGCGCCAGCGCCGTGCTCATGGCCCTCTACCAGCGCGACGCGAGGGGCGGCGAGAGCCAGATGATCGACCTCGCCATCATCGAGCCAATCCTCAGCATCCTCGGGCCCCAGCCGACCGTCTACGACCAGCTCGGCGTCATCCAGGGCCGCACAGGGAACCGTTCGGTCAACAACTCGCCCCGCAACACCTACCTGAGCCGCGACGGGCGCTGGATCGCCATCTCGACCAGCGCCCAGTCGATCGCCGAGCGCGTCCTCACCCTGGTGGGGCGCCCGGACCTGACGAAGGAGCCGTGGTTCGCGAGCGGCCACCAGCGCGCCGAGCACGCGGAGCTCCTCGACGAGGTGGTGGGCGCCTGGATCGCGCAGCGCGACGCGAGCGAGGTGATCGCACGCTTCGAGGAGGCCGGCGCCGCCGCCATCCCTATCTACGACGTCTCCGACGTTATGGCCGACCCGCAGTACCAGGCCCTAGGGAGCATCGCCGATGTTCCTGACCCGGAACTCGGCTCGGTGAGGATGCAGAACGTCCTCTACCGCCTCTCGGCCACGCCAGGGCACATCCGCTTCGCCGGTCGCCCCCTAGGGGCAGACACGGCGGAGGTACTGACCGGCGTGGGCGTGAGCGAGGCGGAACTCAAGGCCCTGCGGAAGGACGGCGTCGTGTGAGCGCTGTCGCCCCGCGCAGCTACCTGTTCGCGCCGGGCGACGACGCTCGCAAGGTCGAGAAGGCGCTCGTCGCAGGAGCCGACGCCGTGGTGCTCGACCTGGAGGACGCCGTGGCCGCCCCGCGCAAGGGCGCGGCGCGCGAGCTGGTGGCGGCGGCCCTCGCCGAGCCCGCGGCCGAGGGCGGGCCCCTGCGGCTCGTGCGCCTCGGCGCCGTCAGGGGCGGCCCTGGCCTCGACGACCTGGCAGCGGTCCTCGGTCCGGGCCTCGCCGGCGTCCGGCTGCCCAAGGTCGACGCCGCCGAGGACGTGCGCCTAGTGGCCGAGGCGCTGGCGACCCTCGAGGGCGAGCGCGGCCTCCCTCCAGGCACCGTGCGGCTGCAGTGCACCATCGAGAGCGCCGCCGGCGTGCTGCGGGCCGAGGCCATCGCCTCGGCTCACCCTCGCGTCGAGGCGCTCGTCTTCGGCGAGGCCGACTTCCTGGCCGATATCGGCGCGGCGCGCACCCGCTCCGGCGAGGAGTCTCTCCTGGCGCGCTCGCACATGGTCTTGGCGTCGAGGGCGGCGGGTATCGGGCAACCGATCGATGGCGCCTTCACGGCGCTCGACGACGAGGAGGGACTCGTGCTGAACGTGGCCCGCGCCCGTCGGCTCGGGTTCGGCGCCAAGTCGGCCATCCACCCCAGGCAACTGGCGGCCATCCACGCCGGCTTCGCGCCCACCGCCGCCGAGGTGAGAGCCGCGCGGGAGCAGTTGGCGGCGCTCGAGGCCGCCCTCGGCCGCGGCAGCGCCGCGGCGACGACCGCCGGCGGTCAGTTCGTCGACGAGGCCGTGGCCAGGCAGGCGCGCGCCGTGCTGGCGCGCGCCGCCGCCGGTCCGGCCACGGGAGGAGACGCATGATCCCCGAGCTGGAAGTCCTCACCAAGGCCCGGGTCTTCGACCTGGGCCAGCCGCTCGTCCGCGGCATGCCGCAGTCGCCGAACCACCCTCCGTTCCGCATGGTCCTGGAGCGCCGCCACGGTGACATGGTCAGGCCCGACGGCGGCTCGGCCGCCAACGAGCTGATCATCACCGGCGGGCACGTCGGCACGCACATCGACGCGTTCTGTCACGTGTCGCAAGCCGGCCACCTGGCAGGCGGCATCGACGCCCAGGCGGTCGTGGCGAACGGGCGCTTCTCCCAGTTGGGGGTCGAGACGATCGCTCCCGTGATCCGGCGCGGCGTCCTGCTCGACGCGGCCACTGCCGCCGGCCGTGAGGTGCTGGAGGATGGGGCCGCAGTCACGGCCGCCGACCTCGAACGCGCCTGCTCGCTGCAAGGCAGCGAGGTCCGGCCCGGCGACGCCGTGCTGATCAGGACCGGCTGGCCCCACCACTGGGACGACGTCGCTCGCTTCCAGGGCCAGACCTCGGGCGTTCCGGGTCCTGACGAGAGCGCCGCCAACTGGCTGGCCGAGCGGGGCATCGTCTTCGCCGGCAGCGACACCATCGCCTTCGAGCGCATCGCACCCGGCCGGGGCCACTCCGTCTTGCCGGTCCACCGCCTGTTCCTGGTCGAGCACAAGATCCACATCATCGAGCTCCTCAACCTCGAGGAACTGGCGGCCGAGCGCGTCTACGAGTTCCTCTTCGTGGCGCTGCCGCTCAAGATCGTGGGCGCCACCGGCTCGCCGGTTCGCCCGGTGGCGCTGGCGTGAGCGGAAGCAGGGTCGGCAGCGCGGGTGGCGCCGGCACAACTGTCGCACAGCGCATCGGCGCCTTCGGCTCCGCCACGCGCTTCGTGGACCTCCCGCCCGCCGTGGTGGCCAGCGTGCGGCAGCGCGTCATCGACACGTTCGGCATCATGTTGGCTGCATCCGCTGTCGACTCGCTCGAGCCCGTGTGGCGGCTGGTCCTGGACGCGGGCGGCGCGCCGGAGGCCTCCACCCCCGTCTCCGCCGCGCGCGTGCCGGCCACCTCGGCCGCCTTCGTCGGCGGGTTGTTGTCGCACGCCCTCGACTTTGATGACACCCACCTGCCGTCCATCCTCCACCCGAGCGCCGTCATCGTCCCCACGGCCCTCGCCGCCGCCGAGCTGGCCGGTGCCGGTGGCGAGGAGGCGGTGACAGCCATGGCAGTTGGCTACGAGGTCCTGGTGCGCCTCGGCATGGCGGCGTACGACCCGGCGCTCAAGAACTCCGTCTACTTCGAGAAGGGTCTACACGCCACCTCGATCTGCGGCGCCGTCGCGGGCGCCGCGGTGGCGAGCCGGCTCCTGGACGGTTCGGCGCGCCACATGGCCGACGCCATGGGCATCGCGGCGAGCATGGGCGCGGGGCTGCTCGAGGCGAACCGCACGGGCGGCACCGTCAAGCGTGTCCACGGCGCCTGGGCCTGCCAGGCCGCGGTCTGGGCCGCGCGGCTGGCCACGGCCGGCATCACCGGCCCCCCGACGGTGTTCGAGGGCCGCTTCGGCTTCTTCTACTACCTCATGGGGGAGGCGGCCCTCGCGCTCGACCCGGCCGCCGGCCTGGGCGAGGAATGGCACACGCCGGGCATCTTCTTCAAGCCGTACCCGGTCAACCACTTCATCCACACCGCCATCGACGCGGCCCGGGCACTCAGGGCGCGCGCGCCGCTGCCGTGGCAACGCATCACCGCGGTCGAGCTGGGAGTGGCCGGCGCCACCCTCAGGACCATCGCCGAACCACGCGGCGCCAAGCTGGCTCCCAAGGACGGCTACTCGGCCCGGTTCTCGGCGCCCTTCGTGGTAGCCACGGCGCTCCTGTCGGACGGCCACGGCCTGGGACTCGACGCGGAGGACTTCGGTGACGCGGCCGTGCGCGACCCCGACCGCCTGCAGCTCGCGGCGCTGGTCACCTGCCACTCCGACCCGGAGTGCGAAGCGCTCTTCCCGTACGAGTTCCCGTGCCGCCTCACCGTGCGCTACGACGACGGCACCAGCCTCGAGGAGTGGGTGCCCCACAACCGCGGCGGACCCGGCAGGCCCCTCACCGAGGACGAGGTGCTCAGCAAGTTCCGCTCGAACGCCGGGCGCGCCTTCCCGCCCGAGACCGTCACCGCCGTCGAGGAGGCGCTCGTCGGGTTCGAGCGGCTGGCCGACGTGAAGACGTCGTTCTCGTGCCTCAGGCGGGACCCCGATCGGTCATGAAGGTGGCGCCCGGAGCCTACCGGCCGCCGGGCGCCACCCGCTTCATCTCGGACCGCGGCGCGGTCCTGCCTCGCTCAGCGGTTGAAGACCAGCGTCTCCCCGCCGCCCGTCAGGACGAGCTCGCCTGCCTGGGTGAAGTGGTAATCGTCGACGAGGGAGAGCGCCGTGAGGTAGCGCTGCTCCTGGTCCATGGCGCCGTCGCAGAACATCATGGTGGCGCCGGCGTTGCCGAAGCTCACGCCGCCGAGGTCGCCGACCGTGGCGGCCGCGAAGTAGCGGTTGCAGCCGGCGCTGCCGGCGGCCTGCCCGTCGGCGATCTCGA
>CAZWJE010000131.1:0-5206 GCA_964634395.1 uncultured Gemmatimonas sp.
CATTCCACCTCTCGCATCCACTGGAAGGATCCCTCGTGTGCTAATTGTTTAGCACCTAACGGCGCGATGTCAAGGATGTTGAATCGGGATTGAAGTCACGGACGGGGGCGGGGTGAGAACCGAGAGGTGAGAACCGCGGAGGAGGACCCCGAAACGGGTGGGCCGAGCGCGGGGGGGCGAGAGACGTCGGACGGTCGGACGGTCGGAAGCGGTAGGGGCGGTAGAGGCGGCAGGAAGGCCCTCACGCCCGATATGGCGGCTTCCTCGAATCGTCGCGAACGCCTCGGGGGTCAGCCACCCGCGTGGCCCACCCTCCGAGGCCGATTTCGCGAAAGGGCGGAAGGGGCGGCGGGATGCCCTGTCCCGCCGATACCGTCCACTCCTCATCCGGGACCGGGTCCCGTAAGGATCAATCCGTGTGGATCGCGCCGCCTTCTCCTTCCCAGCGATGGAGGGCGCGGAGCATGGCCAGGTCAGTGGCGGTTCGCCCGCCCGATTCCTCGCGCACACGGTACTGAACGCGGTCGCCGGCGGTCAGCGAGTCGAGGCCGCAGGCATGGAGCATGTCCGACCGCACCTCGCAGGGCGAAGTCCCGTTGTCGGGACGTATGACTCCGACGCCGCGCTCGGTATCGAACCACTCGACGGTCCCCGTCGTGTCATCAATCCGCTCGTCCGATCCTGACATCCTTCTCCTCCTTCAGTGGTGATCGCGGCTCCCGCGCGCATTGTCGTCAAACATATCGTCGCGCGCCACCATCGGCGGGATTGGCCGATGCCGGTGAGACTGGAACGCTAATCGGCTCGCTGGCGATCCGGCTCTACCGAGAGGCTCCGCGCAAGGTACGCGATCCGATCTATTCCCTCCGGATGAGGAAGAGTTCCACTACGCCGTGGGGTGGCCGCGTGTCCGGAGTGAAACCCACGGCGACCGGACCCAGTGGCACGGGACTGTCTCGGGACGAAGATCGGTCACACCGGGAGCGTCCGACGGCTCGCGATCTCCTCCGGCGGACCGGTTGCGCGGAGTGCGTCGAGGCGGCAGCGGAAAGGCGACGGCGGGAAATCGAGGCCACCACGCGGGCGGACCGGTTGCGCGGAGCGCGTCGAGGCGGCAGGCTCATTCAGCCGCGCGGACGATGGCCGCGACCACGGAGCACTGCACCTGAAGACGGCATGAACAAGGAAAACAATTTCGACGTCGAGCTCTTCCCCCTCGGTCTCGGGACCAACACCTTCGCCAGTACGACCGACGCCGCCGCGTCCGAGGCCGTCCTCGACGCGTTCGTCGCGGGCGGTGGCAACTTCATCGACACGGCCGACCAATATACGTACTGGGTACCCGGGAACGAGGGGGGCGAATCTGAGGCGATCCTGGGTGCGTGGATGAGCCGGCGAAACAATCGGCGGGAAGTGGTCGTCGCGACCAAGGTTGGCGGGATGCCACGACGCAAGGGCCTCGCGCCGGCGAACGTCACGGCCGCCGTCGAGGATTCGCTGCGACGGCTCCGGACGGATTACATCGATCTCTATTACGCTCACTTCGACGAAGAGGACCGACCGATCGAGGAGATCGCGTCAACCTTCGACAGGGTGGTTCGCGAGGGCAAGGCCCGTTATATCGGGGTTTCCAACATGGCGCCGGCGCGTATCGAGGAATGGCTCGCGTTCGCGCGCGAGAACGGATTGACCGCGCCGGTCGCGCTCCAGCCGGAGTATAGTCTCGTGCGTCGACGGAATTATGAAGAAAGCGTCGCGCCGCTCGCGGAACGTCACCGGCTCGCCGTCTTCCCCTATTACGCGCTCGCGGCGGGGTTTCTCACGGGCAAGTATCGCACGAACTCGGATCTGGAAGGCGCGGCACGCGGGAAATCGGTCGCGGCGCATATGAGCGACGAGGGGCTGGCGGTCGTCGATGTGGTACGTCGCCAGGCGGCGGACCGCGGCGTTGCTCCCGCCACCGTCGCCCTCGCGTGGGCCCTCGCGAAACCGACGATCACGGCTCCGCTCGCGAGCGCCACCAGCACGAAGCAGCTCGCTGACCTCCTCGCCGCGCCGGCGACCAGACTGACCGCCAACGAAGTGGCCGAACTCGACACGGCGTCGGCACCCTTCGCCTGACCGGAAGGATTACGGACCTCCACGTACCCAATCCGGTGGCGGGCCGCGCGGCGATCGGGTAGCTTCGCTCCGGACCCGCCCCGCCCCCCCCCCCGGCCCCGAAGAGGTTCCCATGGGATATCCGCGCCTTGCCGCCGCTCTCACATTGATGGTCGCCAGCGCCACCGGGTGCGCGGGGCGAGCCGCCGTGACCGGGGGATTCACCGACGTTGGCCCGGTCCTCACCGAAAGCGGCGTCTCGTATCGTTCGATCACCGATGGGTCCGGACCATGGGCGATCGAGGTGGTGGAGATCGCCCCCGCCCAGTGTGGTGTCGAAGTCCGTACCGTGATCGCGGGGGATCGACTGCCCGGTCGTGAGACGACGAGTGAACTCGCCCGCGGACTCGCCGCCAGCACGGGTCGTCCCGCGCTCGCCGCCGTCAACGGTGATTTCTTCGTGACCACTGGGCCGCTCACCGGCGCACCCACGGGCGCGCAGGTTTCGGATGGCGTCCTCCTGCGCGGGCCAGGTCCCCGTCCCGCGTTCGGTGTGGACGACGAGGGAGAGCCGTTCATCGATGTCCTGCGTCTTGCCGGTGCCGTCATGGCGGACGCCCGGACGAGCGCTCCGCTCACCGGCCTCAACACCACGCCGGTCGGGACCGGTGTCTCGCTCTACAATCGGCTCATCGGCGACACCACGCCGGAAGAGGCCGGCGTGACCGAACTCCGGCTGAGGATACTCGGCGCGGCGGACGGTTCGGTCGGGCGTGGCGTCGTGTTCGACGTCGACCAGGCGGATGAAGGGGTCCCGGTCGGCCCCGGCGAAGTCGTGCTCGCCGCGCGGACGGGTGTCGGACGTTTCCTCCTCGACAGAGCGGTCACCGGCGACACGATCTCGTGGGAGCTCCGTCTCGCCCCTGTCGGTGGGGTCCGCGAAGTGATCGGCGGATCCCACCGGCTCGTGTCCGCGGGAAGTATCTCGGCGGAGATGTCGTCGATGGAATCGTTCGTGACCGACCGCCATCCGCGGACGGCGGTGGGCTGGAAATCTGACGGGACGCTATTGCTCGTGGTTGTCGACGGGAGGCAGCCGCGGTACAGCGTGGGGATGTCACTTCCGGAACTCGCGGGCCTGCTCGTCCGGCTGGGCGCATCGGAGGCGATCAACCTGGACGGAGGCGGGTCGAGCACGCTGGTCTTCCTCGACGAGGCGAGAAACCGGCCATCGGACCCGACGGGGGAAAGAGCCGTCGGGAACGCGCTCATCGTCCTGGGCCCCGCGCCGGGAGCGTGCGCGAACTGACACCCCGCGCCCGCTTCCTACAGACGCAGTTTCTCCTTCAGTCGATCGGTCGTCAGGTGCCTGACGACGTCGAACGGCTCGCACTGGCCACTGGCGGAAGTGAACTCGATCGGCCCGACCCGCCGCGCGACCCTCAAAGCCGCCGCGTTCAAGCTCGCGGCGCGTTTGCCGATCCCCATCAGCGCGGTGCCCATCGCCAGGCGGACACGCTCCGCTTCCCCGTCGATCGTGTCCGAGATTTGATCGACGTGGCGGAGAAAGAATTCTTCGGGTGGCGCCTTCTTCCCCGTGAACTTCGAGATCTCATAGAGAAGGCCGTACCCGCAATCGCGCCGGATCGGGTCATCACTCCGGACCCATTCGTCGGCGAGTTCGGTCACGAACGAGGTCTTCGCCAGCGTCGCGTCACATGAAGCGAAGACATGCGCCAGCATCCCGCCGGCGAGTCGTTCGACCTGGGCCTCGGCCTGCTCCCGCGTGATCCGCGCGGGATCGTCGATGAGCAGCGCGATGACGCGTGCATCGTACACATCGGTGTCCCAGAGCGCGCGGGCGAGTTCCCGATTCCGGCCGATCCCCTTCGCCAGCTTGCGCAAACGGGTGAGCCCGATTCCGTGGCTCGTCATCCCGGCACGGGCCGGACCGAGCTTCTCCCAGTTGTCCATGCCACGCTCGTCGCGCTCGCTTTCGAGGAGCGCGAGGACTTCGTGTACCGTCATGAGCAGGGTTGCCGCGAGAAGAGGTCGATGGTCCCTCGGCCCTACATGGCGTTCGAGACCGGCCGGTGCCGGTTCGGCGTAACGATCGGTTCTTCCTGCCCGATGACGATCTCCTCGAGCCGACCCAGCAACGAGTCGCTTCCGGCGCGGCTCGCCCCGAACAGCCCGTCGTCGAGCGCGTCGACCTTCTGTGCGGCGGCGAAGAGTGAGAGCCACCGGTCGTATCCCTCACCCATCCGCATCACCGTGTAGAAGCGACGGCCCGGCCGAGCCCCCGGCAGGAACAGGTCGGCCACCGCCGCCCCGATCGCGAGCGGTGAGAGGATGATGTCCTTGGCGCCATCCATCACCAGCTTGATCTGGAAGATCACCAGGTCACGCAGAATCACCCAGCGCGTCTTGCCCGCGATCGTCATTTTCGTGTCGATGAAGTTATGAGTCCCGTACGCCGCCACCGATTTCTCGCCATCGATTTCTCGTCACCGATTTCTCGCCACCCTACGGTCGCGCGCGGACGGAGTTTCAGCTGTCGACGCGAAACCGGGAGAGAACGAAAGACACGCGACGTTCGGGAAGTTCCGAGCCGTCCGCCCGGTGGGTATTCGGGACGCTTCACCCCATCTTCAGCACGCGGACGGGGATTCCGCCGTTTCGCGTCCGCAGTATCTCCGTAAAACCGAGACCGGTCCGCCGCGCGAGGTCATCATCGGCCGAGATGATCGTCGCGGACCAGCCGGCGAAGCTGTCGCGAATGACGTTGCCGAAGGCGGCGTACAGATCGCGGAGCGGACGGACCTCACCGACCCGGACCCCGTACGGAGGATTGGTGACGATGATGCCCGCCGACCCGCCGGGAGGCGGAGTGACGGCCGAGATGGATCGGACCTCAAAGGTGACGTCATCCTCGACGCCGGCACGCGAGGCGTTGGCATGGGCCGCGGCGATGGCGCCCGCGTCCCGGTCGGTGCCGACGACGGGTGCTCGGGCGCGGTCGCGAACGGCCGCGCGGGCCTCGGCGACGACGTCCGCCCATCCGTCGGGGCGAAAGGATGGCCAGCGCGTGAACGCGAAGTCGCGC
>CAZWJE010000132.1:0-5161 GCA_964634395.1 uncultured Gemmatimonas sp.
GTCCCGGGGAACCACCCCGAAGTGTTACCCATGCGCCCGGTCTAAACTGTTACCTATGCCCCCGGCTGTTCATCACGAATCTTGGCGTGAGAAGAAGAAAAGTGTGAACGGTGTGAACGATAGAAGTGGTGTGATCATCTCCATTCACCCTCCGCTCGTATTCCGAACGGCCATGCTGGCCGTTGTACTTTGGATCGGCCTCCACGCGGCGCTCGCCCTCCTAGGCCAGATTCGGATGAACGTTCTCTCCGCCACACTGATCATCGCGGCATGCGCCCAAGCAGTTCGGGTAGACCTGCGCCGTCACTCGAAACAACTCTTCTATGCGAACGTCGGAATCTCTCCAGACCAAGGTCTGGTCGTTGCGGTCCTGGTCTCGGCGATCCTCGAACTCGTGCTGCAGCTGGTAGTGCGAGCGGCCGGTCTCGGATGAAGCCGCTTTTTCGCCGCCGACTCGCTCGGGAAGCACTTCGGACGGAGAGTCGTCCTGAAATCAGCCTCCGTCTGGGCATATCCGGGGCGGATCACTGCCCTGCTTGGCAGGAACGGATGTGGCAAGTCCACGCTCTTGCGGATCGGCGCCGGGATCATTCCAGCCGATCACGGTGCCGTCCACTACGCGGAGAAGACGTACCTTCGTGCCCGACTTCACAAACTCGCGCAGGAGGGGCTATTCTACTTGCCTCAAGGGGGATTCTTCACCCCTGACCTTACGTTGGGGCAGCACCTTGACGCACTCCGCCGTTGCGTAGGATGCAGCCCTTCGACCGAGATCCTGGATCTCCTCGAGATTCGCGATCTCTTGCACGTGAAGACGAGAGCGTATTCTGGTGGCGAGCGCCGACGCACCGAGATTGCCGTGGCGGTGATGCGCCAACCGCGATGTCTGCTGGCCGACGAACCATTCGGGGGCATCAGCCCCTCCACGGCCGAAGTCATTGCGGCGGCGCTTCGGGAACTGGCCGCCGACGGGTGCGCGGTGATTATCACGGGTCATGAAGTGCCGCAGATGTTGCAGATCGCGGATGAGGTGGTATGGGCTACAGCGGGAACAACCCGCCACGTGGGTAGTCCCGCGGAGGCAGTGCACCATGAGCAGTTCCGACGAGAGTATCTCGGTCCACGGGCTGGTGTCCCCCATCAACCCCGAGTGGAATCAGAGCGCCCGGTGGCCTAACAATCGCCTGCGGGCGATGCGGGACCGTTCATGAATTCACGTGGGGGTGGGTCCGGTGCACGGCCCTGCGCCCCTGAGGCTGGTCGTTAGGCGGCCCGAAGATTTTTCATGCGGAGGATACTTCGGAATGGATGTTCAGATCGTGGATTTTCCCGAAACCAAAGTGGCCGCTCTGGAACATCGCGGACCGCCTCAGCTCGAACATGAATCCGCGCGGAAGCTCATCGAATGGCGCCTGCAAAATCATCTTCCGCCTGATCGGCATCGCAGCTATGGTATCCACTACACCGATCCTCGCGTGGTTTCACCAGCCGAGCATCGCGTGGACTTCTGCATCTCCGTGGACCATGACGTTCCACCCAATCCGCAAGGAGTCATCAACAAGGTCATCCCCGGCGGGCGGTGCGCGGTGGCACGGCACATCGGTTCTCGCGCGAATGTACCCGCGGCCTCGTATCTGTATGATACCTGGCTTCCCCGGAGCGGCGAAGTACTCAGGGATTTCCCGATCTTCTTTCACTATGTCAACGTCGGACCTCATGTGCGGGAGCACGAGATGATCACGGACGTGTACTTACCGCTGCGGTGACGTTCCCATGCGAATTCATCTTTCGGACGAACGCCGGGCGCAACTGATTGATTCCATCCGCCCGGCCGCCGTGCGGCGATGAGGTTTGCGGCAATGGAGGAGCCCTGAAGCTCGACACCTCTCGCACCGCCGAGCGTCAGCCGAAATTCGTTGGCTGCGGAAAGTAGGGTTGCCCCTTTCGCGGCCGCCCTTGTGTCGCGGGGACATAGGTAACACCTTCGGGTAGTTGACCCCCCGCATGCGGGGGGTCAAAAATCTCTCCGGTCATTGCCACCGGATGATAATATTGCAGTTGGCCGACAGGGCGGTCAACGGTCCGCGTGAAGGGTTGAACCTACCCTCAGGCGCTCTCGAATGTCAGCGACCCTGTCTTTCGAGTGCATCAGGCACTTCCGAGAATCTCAATGTCCGATCTCCCGAGCCGTATCACGATCAATTCCGGTCGAGGGTATGCGGGGGAACTGCAGGGGGGTCGTGACGGGATCCGCGTTGGATGGTGAGGCGGGGACACACGGATCGAGTCGGGCGGGCCAGCAAGGCAACCCATGGATCAGGACCGAGATATCGAGTCCAAGGGGCGGAAGGACCGACGCCGGAAGGGGGAGTTCATGACGGTTTTCGACCCGCGGCTGCGTATAGTGTAAATGCGGATCCCCGCATGCACGCGGGACGCAACACCAAACCGCGACTCGAAACGGAAACGCAGGTGCCCATGAAAGCGTCTACCCGCGGATCCCTGATGCGGCTGTTCGCGTTCATACAGGGGCTTGTCTGGCTGGGGGCGTGCTCGCGCGACAGCACGAGTCCGCCGGGAGGCGGCCCCCCCATGCGGGACCCGGTCGCATCCATCACGATTTCTCCACCGAGCGTCAGCGTCGCCGTGGAGCAGAGCCAGACGCTCACGGCAACACCGCTGTCGAGCACCGGGGCCACGCTGACCGGGCGCACGATCACCTGGACCTCGAGCAACGACCAGATCGCCACGGTATCGGTCGGAGTCGTCACGGGCGTGGCATCGGGAACGGCAACGATCACGGCAAGCAGCGAGGGGCGGACGCAGAACGCCACCGCCACCGTGACTACACCGGCGCCCACACAGGCCGTGTTCGCTACCATCGAGCCCGGGGGCAATCACACCTGTGCGCTCGACGCGGCGGGGCGAGCGTACTGCTGGGGCGCGAACAACTACGGTCAGCTTGGACTCGGCGTGCGTGGCATGGAGCTGACCCCCCAACCCGTCTCGGGCGATCTCACCTTCAACTCCATTTCGGCGGGCATGTATCATACCTGTGGCCTCACGGCGGCCGGCATGGCGTACTGCTGGGGGTTGAACTTGCATGGCGAGCTCGGTGACGGCACGAACGTCGACCGCGTTGTGCCCACGTCCGCCAGCGGCTCGCTCGCGTTTACGAGCATCACGGCGGCCGGGAACGCCGGCAGTGGACACACCTGCGCCCTGACGACCGCGGGCGAGGCCTACTGCTGGGGGCGGAACGTCTCCGGACAGCTCGGCGACGGGACCACGACCGATCGGACAACGCCGGTCCCCGTCGCCGGCGAACTCACGTTCACGTCACTTTCCGCCGGCAACCTGCACACGTGCGGACTGACCGCCGAAGGAAAGGCGTATTGCTGGGGTCGGAGGCACGAGGTCGGTGCGGGCGGCATCGCGGACCGTTCCGTCCCGACCGCCGTCGCTGGCGACCACACCTTCAAGGCTCTGACCGCAACGTGGTGGAGCGCGTGCGGCATCACGGCCGCCGATGCCACCTACTGCTGGGGGTTCCCCAGCGCCTCGACGAGCCCCTCCCTGCCCACGCTCGTGGCCGAACCGACGTTCGCGCAGCTGTCATCCGGTAACGGGGGCGTGTGCGGCACGACCGCGGCAGGCGAAGCCTACTGCCGGGGGATCAATAGCAGCGGACAGATCGGCGACGGCACAACGACGAACCGGGCCGACCCCGTCCCCGTGAGCGGGTCAATCAACTTCGGCATCGTCCGCATGGGGAACGCTCACGCCTGCGGCCTCACTCCCGCCGGACTCGCCTATTGCTGGGGCAACAACTCGCTCGGCCGGTTGGGAGACGGCACACAGATCGGCAAGCGCGTGCCGACCGCCGTCCGAAGTCCGTGAGTCGGGTGACTCCCCCCGCGCGACTGAGCGACGGGTGCCGCCGAGGGAGGCCTTGCCTCCCCACGAGGCGCGGTCCGTTCGGATTGGCGACCTGTTTGCCGAGTTCGAGTTGAAGGATCAGGGAATCGAGGTGCCTCGCGAGAATACCAGTCCGCTGAACGTTGCCACATGGATGATCGTGGTGTCGTTCGCCGGTATTCGGTCCGCGCGGCGCGAGGCCTCCAGAGACAACAGAATGTTTGTTGGACGCGGGGCATCGGGCGGGTTGAACCGCACAACAAACAACGGGCACGACAACAACCTGAAGGAGGGCGCTTGGACCGACGGCTGCTCGTTGGCCTGATCCTGTGCGTTGCTTGTCTGTCATCGCTCGCGGCCTGCGCCCAACCGTCGGCCGACCACTACCGGATCCTTTTTGGCAGCTCTGAATCGCGTCTTTCAGCGGGCGAGATGGCTGCCGCCTTCGCGGCGTTCGGTGATGCTCTCACCGTATCGGCCGACGGTCTGCGCCTCGAGGATCCGAACTGCGGCGACATCATGCCCTCGGTCGAGATCGTCGATCTCAACCAGGACGGCACTCAGGAAATCTTCGTCCAGTGGGGCGGCGCGTGCACCTCCGGCATGGCCGGCAGGAGCCTGACCCTCCTGATCAGAGATCCCGCTGGTGGTTATCAGCGACAATTCGGCTTTCCTGCGGCGAGTTGGGCCCCGCTCGCGACCGGTGAGGGCGGCTGGCCGGATCTCAGCATCAGCGGACCGTCCTTCTGTCATCCCGTCTGGACCTTTCGTGCCGGCGCGTACGAGTTCAAATGCAACCGTCCGGAGTCTCTGGACGGCTGCGCTTTGCGTGGCGATGTCTGTACAGACGCGTGATCTTCAAAGGAGAGAACCATGGGCAAGTTCTGCGGGACACTGGCTGTCGGATCCGCCCAGGGTGGCGGCGTCGTCGGAACGCGGACCGTAAGGGGCGATCGCGTCGTGACCTCGTTCGAGGTGCCCGTCGCGATCGAGTACCAGCTATCGGTCGGAACCTCGAAGTTCGAGAAGATTCGCTGCTGCGAGCAGGCCATGGCGCCGTTCGTCGCCCGGAATAACGGTCAGGATGCCTGCATCTATACTTTCAAGCAGCTCCCCAGGACCACGGTGATGCTCGCGGTCGTCTCGAAGGAAGGCCCGTCCTATCGGATGAGCGCGGGACGATTCTGGGGGTTCTTCGCTACGACGCATGGGTGAACAGTGAGCCCCTGCGCGGTTGAATCGG
>CAZWJE010000133.1:0-5110 GCA_964634395.1 uncultured Gemmatimonas sp.
CGGAGCTGGCGGCGGTGCGAATCGCAGCCGCCGAGCTGGAGCAACTCGAGACGATCGCGGCACGCATCGAGGAGCGGCGGACTGCAAAGGGAGTCGTGCGCGGCAACAATGCGCCTTCGCTCGCGGTCGAGTTCCAGCTGTCCGTATGCCGTGCAGCTCGCAGCGAAACTCTCGCCGCCGTGCTGAGGATTCTTCTCAACAAGCCGCCGATGGCCAGCTGCTTTGCGCGTTACTCGAGCGCCGACTGGGATCTGGCTCGCGACTATCGCCGTGAACTGATCCGTGCTTTGAGGGCAAGGGATGCCCGCGCCGCCTCGTGCCTGATGTCAGCGCTCGTGCTCCAGTCCGGCCGCGTGCTGCAGGAACTCATGCCGTCTCAGCAATCGTCCACAGCCGCAACACCCGGTCGCCCGACCCTGTCGATGCTTCTGCCTTAGACGCGGGCAGCACCGATGTACCCGACACTCTTTTCGCCCATCGTGCTGAACGAGACAACCGTTCGCAATCGCTTGCTGCAAACGGCACATGCTCCGTCGTGGCATCTGATGCGCGGGCTTTCCTCGCCGCGCGACCTGCACTACCACCTCGCCCGGGCGCGGGGAGGCGTGGGACTCATGATCACTGGCAACCGGCTGGTTCATCCAACCTCAGTCGCCAGAACGCGCAGCATGCTCTACGGGTACCGACGCGAGAACCTGCGGCTGGACCGCCAGCTCACGGCGGCAGTTCACGAGCACGGCTCGCGCATCTTCGTTCAACTGAATCACTTCGGAAGTGTCGGCGACAGCGCCTCGCTGGACGACTACCGCGTTCTGTGGTCGAGCTCGGCCCTGAAGCCGGCGGGTTTTGGCGAAATACCAAAGCCCATGGATGAACGCGACATGCTGGCCGTTCGCGACGGATGGGTGAGAACGGCGCAGCTGGTCCAGGAGGGCGGCTTCGACGGCGTCGAAATCCACCTGGCGAATGGCTATTTGCTGCACCAGTTCCTTTCGCCGTTGTTCAACCGGCGCAGCGATGATTATGGTGGAGACCTGAGCGGCCGCCTGCGTTTTCCGCTTTCGGTGCTGCGTGCCGTCCGTGAAGCCGTTGGCCGGAGTTTCCCGCTGGGAGTCCGGCTGCCGCTCGATGACATGATGCCGGGTGGCCTGGACGCCGGCGGATGGATCGAGATCGCCCGTGCGATCGAGCGTGAGGCCCTCGTCGACTTCGTCACCGTCAGTGCCGGAACGCATTACGACGCCGCGCACATCATCCCCCCCAGCGACGTGCCCGCTGGGTGGCTGATGGAACGTACGGCGGCGCTTCGCAGCGCGATTCCCGGGATACCGGTTCTGCTGAGCGGCGGCATGAGCGACCCGGAGGAGGCAGAGCAAGCCCTGCGCCGCGGTGTGGCGGACATGGTGGCGATGACGCGCGCCCTGATTGCGGACCCGGATCTCCCGCGCAAACTCCGCGATTCAGCAGGCCGGGGCATTACGCGATGCATCCGCTGCAACCAGGGTTGCGTGTCGCGCAGCGCGACCGGTCGGCCGATGACGTGCATTCTGAATCCGGCAGCCGGTCGCGAGCAGTTCATCGAACGTCTCCTGGTCCGGCCGCACCGCAACCCGGGCGAACACTGGGTCGTGGTAGGCGGAGGCCCGGCGGGAATGAAGGCAGCCGAGTCGCTCGCGCTTCGCGGAAGCCGCGTTACGCTGTTCGAGCGCGCGACCAGTCTCGGCGGCCAGGTAAGGCACCTCACGCGGCTGCCGCGGCGCGCAACCTTCTCCTGGCTCGTCGACGACCTGGCCGCCAGACTCCAGGCGCTTCGCGTAGACGTGAAACTGAACACGAACGTGACCATTGAAGCCCTGCGCGACGCCAGCGCGGACGGCATCGTCGTGGCGACGGGCGCAACGGCGGATCGGAGCGGCTACTCGTCGGCACTACCGACCCGACCGGGCATCCCGGGAGCGGATCTGCCGCACGTACGCACAGCCTGGGAGGCACTTGCCCGTCCCGAGTCGATTGGCCGCAACGTCGTCCTCATCGAGGATCAGGGAAGCCGCCAGGTGGCCGGTCTCGCCGAACTGCTGCTTGCCGCCGGACATGGCGTCCACCTCGTATCCCCGTTGCCGGCGTTGTTCCCGAAAATGGCCGCCACGCTGGACATGGCCTTCGCATATCGCGAGGTCCTGTCGCGCGGGGCCACCTATGATCTCAATGCCTGGGTCGAGTTGATCGATGCGCATGGCGTCGAGATCTTCAACCTGTACGCACCGAAGAGGCGCTTGCGAGTTCCTGCAGACACGGTCGTACTGGCAACCGGCAGTTGTGCCGACCGGTCACTGTACGAGCGACTGCATCACATGCGTACGGGCGTTTACGAGATCGGGGACTGCGTCGCGCCACGGACGATCGGCCACGCAATCTATGAAGGTTTCATGCTCGGACTCGGCGCGCTGGATGAATCGGCTCGCTACATCGAGCCCGGCACACTGGACGAAGACGTAGTTTGAAACGTCATTACGCAGCGTACGTATTCGGTGTATCGCTTCTCGGGCTCGTGCTCTCGCACGTCGATCAATCCTTGTTCGGCTACGCAATACCCGGAATTCGTACCGAATTCGAGCTGAGCCTGCAGGCTATCGGCGCCATACTCGCGATATCGTTCGCATGCGCATCAATAGTGTCGGTGCTCGCCGGAGTGGCGGCAGATCGCTTCGGGCGGCGCATCGTCTTCGTGTCCTGCCTGGCCGCGTCGTCATTGCTCGTAGCACTGCACTGCGTCGTCCAGGACGCAGTCTCGCTCACGGTGCTGCGAACGCTGGCTTTCAGCATTGCGGCTCCGCTCGGAGCGCTCGGGACAACCTATACCGCGGAAGCGGTGTCCGCACGCCAGCGCGGCGTCGTGACCGGGCTTCTCCAGGTTGCATATCCACTTGGCTGGTTCCTGGCATCGCTGATCGCCGCGCCGATTCTTGAAACCTATGGCTGGCGCTACACGTTCCTGCCGGCAGCCTTGTTCGTGCCTCTGGCGCTCATTTTCCTTTGGCTGTTGCCCGAGAGTGCGAAATTCGAGGCCAGCACCCAGGCGGTGGGTACGCGCGCCGCCCAATCAGTCTGGAGCCGCAGCCTCGCGGAGCTGTTCACGCCGGGGCTGCGGCGCCGGACGATCGGCGGCTTCCTGCTATTCCTGTTCTATGGCGGTGCCTATGCGGGTACCGCCTTCTACTTTCCAACGTACTTCCAGGAGCACCTCGGATACACGGAAGCCGGCGCGGCCCGTGTCGTCGGGCTCTCGTATGGCATTGGTCTCATCGGCTACCTCGCCGCCTCGGTGACCGGCGAGTATGTGTTGACCCGGCGCAATACGATCGCGATCTGGTTGCTCGTCGGTGCCTGCGCATTCCTCGGACTCATATGGCAGGCCGGAGGGCAGGCCGGGCAGATACTCTGGTTCGGCGTCGTCGCGGCATTCTTCTATGGCGTGTCAGCGGTACTGTGGGCATTCGCCGCGGAGCTGTTTCCCACGCGCGCCCGTGCGACCGGCACCTCGTTGATGCTCGCCGCAATGCTGGTCGGATTTGCCACGTATCCGCTCGTCGTGCCATGGCTCGTCAATGAGCTGGGCTGGTCGTGGGCCCTCACCCTGACAGTGGTTCCATCCCTGGCCGCCGCGGCGCTTGCTGCAGTTTGCGTCGACAACATTCGCTCCGGGCTGGAGCTGGAGGAAATATCGGCATGAGCATTGTGACCGCAAACGGAACCCGGCTCTGGTACGACGTGCAGGGCAACGGGGCGCCGCTGGTGGTGATCGGCGGGTTTGGCATTGCCCAGAACCAGTTCGACTTCGCCATGCCATATCTCACCCCGCACTTTCGCGTTGTGAACTGGTGCGGGCGGGGACAGGGGCTATCGGACTGGACCATGACGGAGCCCTACACCCTCGAGCACTGGGTGGAAGACCTGCGGGCGGTGATGGATGCCGCGGGTATCGAGCGAACCAGCATCTGGGGAACTTCGACGGGCGCCCCGATCGGCATTCGATTCGCAGCCAAGTATCCGGAGCGGGTCGATGCGCTGATCACCTATCCGTGGTTCCGGTGCGACGACACCTGGCGACAGATCTTCGATGTCACGTGGCGAGTGGCCCGCACCTTCGGGCTCTTCACGCTGGCGCGGGTCTTTTCCGGCGCGATCCTGCCTCGCGAATTGCTGCACGCCAAGGTGGGTATCGATTTCGAGGAATTCGAGGCCGAGTGCTTCCGGAAGAACATCAACATCTCCACGCTCAAGAATCAAATGGAAGCATTCATGAACGTGGATCTCTCGGGGGACGTGCAGCGACTGACCTGCCGTACTCTGTTGCTCATGGGCAATGAGAGCCCCCTGAACGAAGAGCGCTCGATGTCGAGCGCGAGCTTCGACACGCTGACCGGCGACTTTCTGAGCCTGAAGCCGGACGCGGAAGTCTGTGCTGTTCCGGGCACCGGCAGCACGTACTGCATGATTACCCATCCGGAGCAGACCACGCAGGCCGTGATCGACTACCTCCGGCGATGATCACCCGGCGCGTGCGCCTCAATGCCGGCGGCGCCGTCCACAAGCCATCGCGAGCCCCGAATGCGTGCAGAGACCGCACGTGATATTCGCCCGCGACATGGCGCCGGAACTCACGTGATCCCAAGATAGCCCAGTATCCCCTGCGCCGCCTCACGCCCCTCGAACACCGCAGTGACGACGAGATCGGCACCGCGCACCATGTCCCCGCCGGCGAACACCTTCGGGTTCGTCGTCTGGAACGGCGTCGTCCTGCCTGCCGAGACGCGCACGCGGCCGTTCGGATGCAGCGCGATGCCGTGCGGCGCGAACCATGGCGCCGGGCTCGGCTGGAAGCCGAACGCGATCACGACCGCGTCGGCCGGGATGATCTCCTCGCTGCCCGGCACGGTTTCCGGCAGGCGCCGCCCGCGCGGGCCCGGCGGCCCGAGCCGCGTCTCGACCAGCTTCACGCCCTCGACGCGATCGCCGCCGACGATCTCGATCGGCTGGCGGTTGAACAGGAACTCTACGCCCTCCTCGATGCTGTTCTTGTAGTCGCGGCGCGAGCCCGGCATGTTCGCCT
>CAZWJE010000134.1:0-5036 GCA_964634395.1 uncultured Gemmatimonas sp.
CTCCTGGCGATTCTCTCCAGGCCATCCAGAAGTCGCTGACGCTCGTCGTTGGTGTATCCGTGATGATTCCCCGGCAGTTCGACTCCAGCGAGCCTCGTCCCGGATTCGATGAAAGCGCCATGGATCGCCTGTAGCCCGCGTGAATCGAGCGCCAGGACGAGTTCGAGCGCCCGCGCCGGCGCGATGTACGGAAACTCCGCTGGCGTGCGCGTCTGACCTTCGGCGTCGGCCGGGAACACGAAGACCGACATCCCCGCCAGAAACGAAACGCTCAGGCGCGGCGTTCTCCGACCGATCCGACCCAACCATTTCATCACATCCATGAGGGGTTCCTCGCTGGCCGCAATCTATGCCGCCTTCCGCGGCACCCGCGCCTCCCGCATCCGCCCCTTCTCCTCCCAGTCCGCCGGCACTTCCGGCGGGTGGGGCCCGCCGCGCAGCAACCTCAATCCGTTCAGGGCGACGAGCAGGGTACTTCCCTCGTGCGCGACGACCGCCAGGGTGAGCGGGATCCCCACGGTCAACGAGAGGATCACCAGGAAGAACATCCAGCTCACACTGAACCAGACGTTCTGTCGTACCACGCGGCGGGCGCGGCGGCCGAGATGGATAAGGTAATCGACCTTCTCGATATCGTCGCTCATCAGCACCACATCGGCCGTTTCGATGGCCACGTCCGTACCGATCGCGCCCATCGCGACGCCGAGTGTGGCGGCGGCCATCGCGGGCGCGTCGTTGACGCCGTCGCCGATCATCGCGACCCCGCCCGCGCGGTTGCTCCGTTCCAGTTCGCGGATCACGTCGACCTTCTGATCCGGCAGGAGACCCGCCCGGACTTCGTCGGCGGCGAGCCCGGCGGCGATCGCGGCGACCGCTTGCGGGTGATCGCCCGAGAGGATCGTGATCCAGCGGATCCCTTCGTACTTGAGGTGGCGAATCGTGGCGGCGGCGTTCGGCTTCAGGGAGTCGCCAAAGGCGAGGGCACCGATCACTTCGCCACCATGGCCGACGTGGACGACCGATCGACCCAGTGAGGCCTGGGCCGAGATCCATCCCCGGATGATCGGCGAGATTCTCGTCCCCATCCGTTCCGCCATCACCGCGTTGCCGACCCAGGCGACCTCACCCCGGACGCGGGCGATAACGCCTTGCCCGGCGATCGCCTCGAAATTCGTGGCGCGCTCGATCGGGATGCCACGTTCGCGAGCGGCGGCGAGCACCGCGCGCGCGATGTGGTGCTCGGACGTGCTCTCGATCGCCGCCGCGATCGCCAGGACCTCGGCGTGCCCCGCGAATGTCTCGCTCCTGGCATTCGCGTCCCGGCTCGATCCGCTGGCGGCGCTCGAAGGGAGCTGGCCCTTCTCCGGCGGCCCGCCCCGCATCTCCGCGATCGTTTCGGCCCGACTCACGACCTCGAGAAGTGTCGGACTTCCGACGGTGAGCGTGCCCGTCTTGTCGAACGCGACCGTGTCGATCGTCCCGGCCAGATCCAGATGAGCGCCGCCCTTGAAGAGGATCCCGTGACGCGCGCCGTTGGCGATCGCCGAGAGGATCGCGGACGGAGTCGAGATGACGAGCGCGCACGGGCTCGCGACGACCAGCAACGTCATCGCCTGATAGAACGCGTCGACCCAGGAACGGTCGAGGACGATGGGGGGAACGACCGCCACCAGGATCGTCGCGCCGAGCACGCCGAGGGTGTAAGGATGGGCGAACCTGTCGACGAAGTGCTGCGCGGGAGCGCGCTGCTCGCGGGCTTCCTCCACGAGTCGGATGATCTTCGCGAGCATCGTCTCCCCCGCGTCGCGGGTGACGGCGATGACGAGCGCCCCGCCCTGGTTGATCGTCCCCGCGAAGACCGAATCGCCCTCCTCCTTCGTGACCGGCACCGACTCGCCGGTGATCGCCGACTGGTCGACGCCGCTCCGGCCCGATTCGACTTCGCCGTCCGCGGCGATCCGCTCGCCGGGTCGGACGAGGATCCGCTGCCCCGGCGTGAGCGACTCGACGGCGACCCGCCCCAGTTCTTCCCCGCCCGGCCCGACGAGTGTCGCCTCCTGGGGGCGCAGGTCGAGCAGCTTCGCCAGCTCGTTGCGGGTCCGCCCCATCGCGAAGTGCTCGAGGGTATTGGAGAGACTGAAGAGAAAGATGAGGATCACGCCTTCCAGCGGCTGACCGACGATCGCCGCGCCGAGGGCGGCGGCGCCCATGAGGAAATCGATCGAGAGCTTCCCCTCGTCGCGCAACGTCGTCCAGCTGTCCCGCGCGATCCGTCCACCGCCGACCAGGTACGCCACGCCGAGGGGCAGCCACCGCCACGCCGAGGGCTGGACGGGGACCAGCTCGAGGACCGCTCCGGCCATGAGCGCGACCAGGACGATCGCCGTGACCCGCAGATAGTAGCGCGTGTCCGCGACATCGCGATCCGCCGCGCCACGAGAGAAGAGAAGCTGAAGGAAGGCGTTCAGCCGGGATCGCGTTCGCTCCATCGGTCAGCTCCGAGGCCAGGTTCGTCGGGCGCGTACGTCGTGAAGCGAGAAGATAGCCGGGCTTTCGGTCCCCCGCACCCGCCGAGCGCCGGGATCACCGGGCCGGGTTTCTCGCGAGTCAACCTCAAGCCGGTTTCCGTCGATCCTTCCCCGAGCGACTCCGAATCCACCGGTCCGAGCACGCCCGTTATGCCGTGAGGACAACACTGGCCGCCGGCCGCGCTCGCGGCGGAACGAACGCGATACCTTCCGCGCTGACGGAGTCACCTCTATCTTCTGGCCGCGCTGGAAACCGCGGGCCCGATCATGAAGGCTCCGATTTCCGTTCGGCCCACTTCGTTACCCTCCGTAGGGATCAATCCACGACGATATGAAGAGTGAAACCAGCTGGCGCCGCGGACGATTCGCGACGTCGATTCCCCTGTTCATGGCCGCGCTGCTCGCCGCCTGCGGTGATTCGGGCGGCCCCACACCGCCGGAGGGCACACCGGCCTTCACGCTCTCCCTTTCCGCCAGCACGGCCACCGTGACCGCCGGCGCCAGCGCTTCCGTGACGGTGAACGTCGTACGGTCGGGTGGGTTCGAGGGCGCGGTGGCCGTCGCCGTCGAAGGCCTTCCCCAGGGGGTGACGACGCCCGCCCTGACGATCGCCGCCGGCGCGACCTCGGGGATGCTGCAGCTGAACGCGGCGGCCGGGGCGGCGACAGGAACCTCCAGCCTCACCGTGCGCGCCACCGGTACCGGCGTCGACGCACGAACGGCGACACTCTCGCTAACCATCAATTCAGCCGATACACCTGACTTCGCGATCTCGCTCGACGCCTCGAACAAAAGCGTCCAGGCGGGATCTTCGACCCAGCTCCAGGTGAGCCTGTCGCGAACGGGTGGATTCAACGGACCGGTGGAACTCACGACCGCCGGCGTGCCGGCCGGGGTAACGGCGACATTCAACCCGGCGACGATCCCGACGGGGTCCGCGACTTCGACGCTGACGCTCACCGCCAGCGCGGGCGCCGCCGTGGCGACCAGCACGGTGACGGTTCGCGGCACCGCGGCGGGCGTCACGGGAGAGCGAACGGCGGTGCTCGCGCTACAGGTCACCGGCGGCTCGCCCTCAGGGGGTGACATCGTCTGGTCGTTCTGCGGCATCACCGGCCTCCCGGTCTGGCTGGCCGTCCAGGACGGGAATGGTGCCTGGTCACGCGTGACCGGGTCCAACGGCAGGTTCGAGTTCGATCTCAACGCGAGCCGTGGCGGCGTGGCGCACGTGATCGAACAGAACGGCGGTCTGATCGACCTCGACGTCTTCTACGGCACGAAGGCGGAGATCAGCGCGTATGGCGAGAGCCTCTGCGAAGATGTGGAAGGTCCCGGCAGGACGGTGAACGGCACGGTGACCGGATTCACCGGGCCGACGGACGCCGTCGTCGTCGCTCTCGGCGGCGTGATGTCCAGCCAGGCACCCACGATGGGCAATAGGGCCGTCACCTTCGATGGCGTGCCCGACGGGCCCGCTGACCTCCTGGGGTCGATCTCGACGTTCGACCTCGGTACCTTCGAGATGGCGCCGACCCGCATCTTCGCTCAGCGCGGGCTGAACCCGGCGGCCGGAAGCACCCTGCCGATCGACTTCGCGGGCGCCAACAGCTTCGCGCCGGCGCGGCACTCGCTGACCCTGAACGGTGCCGGCGGCGAGGAGGTTTTCGTCGCCACCATGCTGCGGACCGAGCACGGGATCCTGCCGACGCTGGGGCTGTCGACCTCCGCGACCTCGTGGTACAGCCTTCCGGCGAACCGAATCGAAACGGGAGACCTGCATATCATGACGGCGACCGCCGCGGGATTGCAGGAGCTGTCTCCGTCGCGGACCACGGTCCGCATGATCGCCCAGCCGGGCAACCTGACGATCAACCTGGGTCCGGCGCTCACCGCGCCCACGGTCACCGCGTCAGCGGGCGCGGGACAGCGACTGGCGAAGATGGTCTACCCGATCCAGCCGCAGTATGAGCGGTATTGGGTGGCCACGTTCAACCAGGGAGCGACGAACGGAAACCGCTCCACGACCGTGCAGGTCTCGCGCGGCTACCATGGCTCGGGGTCGGGGTCGGTGACGCTCGAGATTCCCGAACTCGACGGCGTCGCGGGGTGGTCGTCGACCTGGGGCCTGCGGCCCTCCGAACTGATCACCTGGTCGCTCTCGGCGGTCGGCTGGGATACTCCGGGCGGGATTGATCACCCGCCGTTCACGGACGGGAGCGAGTACCGGTCCGCGTCGCGACTGGGCCAGATTCCGTAACGCGCTCCCCGAAGGAGAAAGTGGGCCGATCCGTCGGCCCACTTTCGTTGGCGACCGAAGGCGAGTCGCACGGGCTCCACCCGAATGCACGATGGCCGGCCGATCCTCGATCAGCCGGCCATCGTTCGTTCGGCGATCCGGAGCGTACGCGCCACGTCAACTCCCGCGATCCCGCCGGGCGGCCCAGAACGGTGCCGTTTCCGGCTCGGCTCGGTTCGGCTCGGCTCAGGCACGGGCACGAGCGCTCGTCT
>CAZWJE010000135.1:0-4995 GCA_964634395.1 uncultured Gemmatimonas sp.
GCCATGGTCCCCGAACGTCACGCCGCCTACGGCGATGAGATCACGCCACCGCTCAGCTGGCGGAACGTTCCCGAAGGCACGCGCGGTTTCGCGCTGATCCTGGAGGATCCGGACGACGGTGCTCAGCCCTATGTCCACTGGGTCGTCTACAATATTCCGGGCGCGGCGAGCGGGCTGCCCGAAGGTCTCCCGGACCTCTCGGTCCTGACGACGCCCGCGTCGCTGGCCGGGACGACGATCGGCTTCAACAATCGGCGCAACTCCACCTACTACGGTCCTGAGCCGCGTCGGGGAGATCCCGCGCACCGATATCAGTTCCGTCTCTATGCGCTCAGCCTGCCGCCGAATCTGGACAGCGGCCTCAACGCGGCGGCCCTGCGGGACGCGATGCAGGGAAGTATCCTCGCCGAAACGGTCCTGACCGGGATGTATCAGGCCCCCGCGCGCTAGTTTTCCGGCGTGAGACCGGGTCGGCCAGGGCGGGCGCCGGCGCCGGAACGAGGGAGACGGCGACATCTCTGAGCGGTGTCGCCGTTTCTCGTCATCACCTCTCGGTCGTTCCCGTTCCGTCGATCGGATTTCAGGCACGAGACTGGATGACATCCGGTGTGACGACACACACGGGACACGCTGATTGACCGCTTCCAGCCACGGGGGAACACATTCGATGAACATCGCGGAATTCGAGGACAGGGTCGCGATCGTGACGGGAGGCGCGTCCGGTCTGGGAGCGGCCATCGGGAGGGCACTCGCCGATCGTGGAGCGAAGGTCGTTCTTTCCGATATCGACCTGGAGGGTGCTCGCCGCGTCGCGGCGGAGATCGGGGAGTCGGGAGGAACCGCGAGCGCCGTGCGTCAGGATGCCGCGAACCCGGAAGACGCCGAGGCCGTCGTCCAGCACGCGGTCCGGACCTTCGGCGGCCTGCACTACGCCGTGAACAACGCCGGAATCGGTGGAGCGAACGCGCTCACGGGAGAGACCGATCTCGCGGAGTGGAGGCGGGTCATCGACGTGAATCTGAACGGGGTCTTGTACGGGATGCGTTATCAGATCCCCGCGATGCTGGCGACCGACGTCCCCGGATGCGCGATCGTCAACATGTCCTCCGTGCACGGTTCGGTCGCCGCGATCGGGAACGCGGCGTATACGACCTCAAAACACGGGATCGTGGGGCTGACCCGGAACGCGGCGGCTGAATACGGGTCCCGGGGGCTGCGGATCAACTGCGTCGGACCCGGCTATATCGATACGCCGCTCCTCGCGGGTATCCCGGAGGAGACGCTGAGAGCGTTGGCCGCTCGTCATCCCCTGGGACGCCTGGGGCGGGTGGAGGAAGTCGCCTCTCTCGTGTGTTTCCTGCTGTCCGAAGAGGCCTCCTTCATCACCGGCGGGTACTACCTGGTGGATGGCGGATACACGGCGGTATGATCGGTCGGGCCAGCGTCGTCCGCCTGGCGGAACCGGGACGGCGACGGTCGGACATGATGACCGATAGGGTCCGGCTACGCGGGGCTCACCACCTCCCGATCTTCCACCTTCTCCGTATGGATCTCCAGCACCGCCTCGATCCGGTGCATCTGACGGACGATTCGCTCTTCCGCCGCGACCCGTTCGCGCGCCGCGACCGATGCGGGTGTGGCATCGAGCATATCCAGCGCGTGGATGGCCCGGGCGAGCGCCTCGATCTCGACCGCGAGGAAGGCGTGTTCGAACGCCGTGTCCTCGGCGACCGGATCGGCTCCACCGCGGGAACGTTCTTCCCAGGCGGCGAAAGTCATCACCGACTGACGCAGGAACGCGAGGACCACGCGCGCCCCCGCGGTCGGTCCCTCGGCGGCGGTGACCGCGTCGGCGACCAGTTCGCGCAGGGTGTCCAGCAGCTCACGATGTCCCCGCCGTATCGCGATCTCCGTGAGGGGATCGGCTCCCTGATGAGTCATGACGCGCCGCCGCTCGCCGTCGCCCGCTCCCGGTGTTCCGCCAGGGCGGGGTCCAGCTTCAGTCCATGCGCGGCGGATGCGTCGGCGAGAGCCTTGCCAACCCCGCGACTAGAGTCCGGCCCCGGCCGGTGGAAGACGCCCGCGACGTCCGGAAACTCGCGCCGCACGTCGGTGACCCTCATGTCCGGTGTGATGGCGTTCGGGATGTCCATCATCTCCTCTCCGTCCAGGGTGTATGCGTTCCGGCGCCCCGCCACGGTGGATGGTGATGTGCGAGACCGGATCAACCCGACCTGGCGCGGGACCAGGCGGCGGCCCGTTCGGTCGCGGGAAGTTCTCCCGCGTTCAGCGTCCGCCAGAGGTTGTAGATGAAGAGTCCGGCACCCACCGCGCTCAGGGCGGCGCCCAGGCGGAGCGGATAGGCCGACGCCATCGGAAACACTCCCCTCACCATCCAGGCTCCCACCATCAGCGCAAGGCCCATGTTGGCGATCACCACATGCCCGGCCGCCAGACGGCGATCGTACAGCGGGGCTCCCGAAAATCGGGGGATCACGTGATACGCGACACCGAAGATCATCATGCTCACGAACCCGAGCAGGTTCGCGTGCATATGCGCGGGCCTGTAGAGGTAGACGTCCTCCGGCTGGAAGGCCATCCACACACCGATCATCACCCCCACCCCGAGCCACACGAGGCTCGAGCGCACGAACCGAACGACGAAACGGTCCATCGTTCTCTTCCCTCTCTATCCGGAGGACGCGACGAGCTCGAGCCGGGCATGGTTCAGGATGCGAACCCGTGTGCCGCGCTGCGCGATCAACCCTTCCCGGCGTAACCGGCCCAGGGCGCGCGCGACGCTCTCGCGCGTGGTCGCCAGCTCCGCCGCGAGCTGCTCCTGCGTGCGGGGCAACTCGAACGTCTCGGTCCCCGCGACCCCACCTTCCGCGCCGGCGTACTCGAGCAACGTCATCGCCACCCGGGCGGACACGTCGCGCAGGGAGATCTTCTCCACGAGCCCGACCATGCGTCGGAGCCGTCGACCGAGCTCCCGGATGGTGGATTCGGCGATCTCCGCGTGGTTCCTGTAGAGCCACTCGAAGGCGCCGCACGAAAGGAAGAGCAGCCGCCCATCCTCCATCGCCCGCGCGGAGGCCGGGTAGGGACCGCCATCGAAAAGCGGTACCTCGGCCAGCGGCTGCCCCGCTTCCACGGTATGCAGTACCTGCTCACGCCCACCCGCCGTCGCCCGGTAGACGCGCATCTGCCCGGACACCACCACATAAAGCCCGCGACACGGATCCCCCATGCGAAAGAGCACGGTGTCCTTCGTTATGTTGCGAAAGACCACACGCTCCGCCACCGCCCCCAACGCCTCGTCGCCGAGCCGTGAAAAGAGCGTTACACGGCGAAGGATCTGAATAGTATCCTCGTTCATTTCAACCTCCTCGCGCGAGTCGGACCGCCGCCATCACCAGCACGATACCCACCAACGCATTCACTCTCGCCAACAGCGCCGCCTTCCGCCGCATCGCGGCCGCGGCGGGCGAACCCGGCTGCTCCCGGGCGGCGGCGGGCCCCAGCACGAAATCGTGTATCCCGCTCGAGATCAGCATCACCAGAACCGCGGTGAGCTTCCATGCCAGCGTGACCCCGTACCGGCTGCTCCAGAACGCCCCATCCGTCAGCACCGCCACGCTCAGCAGCCCGCGGAAGTGCAGGTTCAATACACCCGTCACCAGCAGCACCCCGATCGAAACCCAGCCGATCGATCGAAAACGCTCACCCAACCGGGCGAAGAGATCGGCCCGCAGCGCCGGAGGTTCCACTTTCCGCAGGACCGGCGCGCCCACGATCCCCAGGAAGAACATTCCTCCCAGCCAGAGCATCGCCGCCAGCACGTGTACGGTCACGTTGAGCGTGTAGAGACTCATCTCGGTCCCGCTTCATGATGCGTGGACCCCGGCGCGCTCAAAACCGCTCTCCCTGACGCTCCCGCAGATGACTCCCAACCGACCGGATCCGCGACCACATCGTGTAGAAGTAGATCCCCAGCCCCAGCGCCTGCCCGAACCCCGCCGCCAGAATCATCCACCCGATCCACTCCGTCGTGAACCACGCCCGCGCCGTCTCGCCAACCAGTCGCGCGGCCGTCGACACCGTCAGGATCCAATAGGACACCGCGATCCGCTCCGGCCGGTACCGCGTATCCCCCTTCTCCGCCCTCGGGAAGAGCCACAACGCCACTCCCAGGATCAGGAAGATCACGAACCCGAAGAACACCGCGTGCGCGTGCGCCGAACTCAGGTACGGACTGGGCCAGCGCCCGAACAGCTCCCGCCCCGCGATCATGTGCAGCCCGATCGCCAGGCCGGCCGCCAGGAACCCGATCCCTGTCTTGATGAACCGGCGAACCTGAGTGAACACGGGCCTCCAAAGTGCGCGACATATGTATTCCCCTAAAGATCATATGTATATGATAAAAAATACTATAGCGCCGCGCCAGCCGTCGGGGATTTCCCGTCTTTCGAGCGGGGGATTCCCCGCGTGGGCGTTCGCCTGACCATGCCCGGGAGAGTCGGTATGGACCCCCCCACCTCCGGCCGGGGAATCCCCTCGTTTCGTCGTCGACCTCAGCCTGACGAAGGATCCGTCGTTTCCCAGACTGACGTCCGCCGGCCAATACATCATACTCGTATGTGAAATTGTTGGTGAGGGTTGAATTCCATGTGCCGAGAGATGAGGAGCGGACGATGAGCGCCCCGATAAAGAAGACGAAACCCACCTGGAAAAGCCTGGGAGTGAGCGTGGCCCTGATGGCGGTGGTTGTCACCGGCACGCTGGCCGCGCGGTCGAACCCATTGACGGGCGGGGCGGAGACGGGGGGGATGTTCGACCACCCGATCCCGTATCGGACGCCGCCGGCGGCGGAGGAGATCCGGGGTGCGGAGCTGGCGATTCTGACGGCGCCGCCGCACGTGCCGCCCGCGATCACGCGGGATTATCCGACGCGGGTGAAGGTGGACCTCGAGGTGGTGGAGCTGACGAAGCGGC
>CAZWJE010000136.1:0-4370 GCA_964634395.1 uncultured Gemmatimonas sp.
CCACCATCGTCGTGGCCGTGAACGCCATGACGCTGCGGTGGCTCCGGCCGACCGCCTGACGCCGACCTCCCTGGTTTGGAGCGGGCGGCCACCGCAGGTCGGGCTCATGGGAACGGGCCCAGTGCCGGTTGCGCCAACGGGGAGCCCGCCGGCGGCGGGTAGAACGCCAACAGCCCCAGGTTCACGCCCGGGAAGCCGGTGAGCACCACGGTGGGCGCTGGGCTTCCCGACTCGGCCAGCTGATCAGGGGTGAGGGCGAACAGGCGGCCGCCCGCGTCGGTGGCCCAGAGGTCCCCCGCCGCGTCGAAGGCGACTCCGCCGACACCACCCTGCCCGGCGAGGATCACCGCGGGCGTCACGGTGCCGGACGCCTGAAGTTGCTCGGGCGCGAACTTAACGATGGTCGTCTCGTCGCCGACCCACAGGGCGCCGTCCGCGGCGAAGGCAGGGCCCTGCGGCCCGACGAACCCGGAAGACGCCACCACGGCGTCGGGCGGGTCCGTCACGGTGCCCGTCAGGCCGGACGGGTCGTCGTAGCGGAACAGCGTGCGACTGAAGGCGTTGGCGACCCACAGCCGGCCGGCCGCGTCGAAGGCGATGCCGGTGGGCCCGTTGAGGAGTCCGCCGCCGTCGTCGGCGATGACGGCGGCGGGCGTTGGCGAGCCGCTCGCCCCCAGCTGAGCGGCGTCGAAGCGCACTATCGTCGCGTTGCCCCGGTTGGACACCCACAGGGCGCCTGAGGAGTCGAAGGCGAGCGCGGTGGGGTTTGCCAGGCCGCCGAACGTGAGCGTCACCCTCGGCTCGGGGCTGCCGGACGCCGCGAGCTGCGACGCGGCGTACTCGCGGATGGCGTTGTGGTCCCAGTCCGTCACCCACAGGTCGCCGCTCGCGTCGAAGGCGACGCCCTGCGCCGAGGGCGTTCCGCCCAACAGCAGCGTCGGCGGTTCGCTGTTCGTAGCCCCGAGCCGATCGGCCGCGTACGCTGCCACGGCGCCCTGGTCGTAGCCCGGCACGTAGAGCCGGCCGGTCGTCTCGTCGACCTCGTAGACGGCGTGCACGCGGGCGGTCTCGCCGGCCACCACGGTCACGGGGCAGGCGCTCGCCACCGCCGCCGGGGGCGAGCAGATCACGCTGGGTCGGCTGACGGCGTCGAGGTTCCCGCGGCGCACACGCACCGCTGTGCCCGTCACCACGTAGCTGCCGGGTGCCAGGTCCAGGAGCGTGCGGGACGAACTCAACGAGGCCGTGAAGCCGTCCGGGCCGTCGACGGTCACGGCGCCCCGCGCGCCCGGCTCCACGAGTCCGTCGAGGTAGACGCTCAGGTTCCCGGCCGTGGCCGATACCGGCGTCACGGTCACGGTCGCGCTCGCGCTCGCGCCGCCGGTCGTCGCCGTGAGGGTCGCCGTCTGGGGAGCGGGCACGCTGGCGGGCGGCTCGTAACTCGTCTTGGACCCGGTGACGGGCGAGATGCGCCCGACCCCCGCCAACGTCCACGTCACGGCGTCCCCACCCGTGACGGTGGCCGTGAACGTCTGCTCCACGGAGCCCGCCGCGATGGTCAGGCTGGCCGGCTCGATCCTCACCGTCGCCTTGGTCGGACCGCTGGGGCCGCAGGCTGCGGCCACGAACCCGACCAGCGCGCACACGCCCAACAGGCGCCACGGCCGGCTCGGCTCGCGCCGCGGCCGCGAGCCCTCCGGTCGGATCAACATGGCGGGCCGAAGACCTGGATCGTCGTGGAATCGGTGCCTATGGGGCTACCGTCCACGGTCCGGGCGGTCAGGCCGAAGGTGTAGCTGTGCGTGCTGCAGAACCCAGGCACCGTCGTGACCGTGCCCGAGCCGGTGCCCAGGTCCTCGCCGCCTGGTCCCGTCCAGTGGAGGCGGTCGCCGGGGACCGGCGTGCCGTCCGAGTAGGTCGCGTGCCCCACCAGGTTCACCGTGATGGGCCCGAAGGTCGTGACCCCGATGCCCGTGCCGTCCGCGGGGTAATCGATGACGACCTCGCCGTTCACCCGCACGGGGTCTATGACCCTCACGGTCGCGCCGGCGCTGGCCGTGGCCCCGTACTCGCCCGTGCCCGTCAGGGTGATGACGTGATCGCCCGTCGTGTCGAAGGCCCGCGTCAACGTGGCGCCGGTGGCGATGAAGGTCCCGCCCTCGCTCCAGCTCAGCCGCTCGGGTGGGACGGGCCCGTCCGGTTGGACGTAGCGGTCGTAGGTGCGGCTCTGCAAGGTGATGGGCACGCCTCGGAGGGTCACGAAGCCGACGCGCTGACCGTCCACCAGGATCGAGGGTTGCGGCACGTCGACCGTGATCCCGCCCGTGGGGTCCGGCCCGAGGCGGAAGGAGACGTGTTTCACGTCCTGGAGGACCCCGCCCTGACTGAGGTCGAGCTCGAGGCGCCCTGTCACGGGTGCGCTGATGGCGCCCACCGTCGCCGCCAGGTTCCCGAAGTCGAGGTCAACCTCGGCGCGGCTGTACTCGCCCACGTTCACCGTGTCCTGGCGTTGGAGCTTGAACGCGTCGTCCACGTAAAGGCGAGCCACCACGTCGTAGTCGTAGAGGTTCTCTGTGACGTTGACGACGTTGAACCTGACCTGCAACCGGCTGGAGCGCGGCAGCACGCGCCCGTACTCGGCGTCCAGCGGCCACGTCGTAGGGTTGGTCTCGTCGAGGAAGTAGTAGCCGCTCCTGTAGGGCACGCCGTCCCACGCCCAGTCGGCGATGAGAGCGTCGCTCGGGTTCTCGAAGCGCACGGTGCGGGCGGGGTCTTCCGCCGTGCGCGGCCCCAGTTCCAGCGAGCCGCGCCGCGCGTTCTCGGGGCGCGGGTCGCCCAGCACGAGTAGCGTGCCGAGCTCGTTCACCTTCGTCCCCACCTCGTTCTGGACCCTGAACTGATCCCACGTCATGGACGGGTGCGCGCCCGCCCAGCGAGCGTTGCCGTCGTTGATGTAGATGCCGTTGGCGCTGAGGCCGGTGATGACGAAGGCGTGGTTGATCTTGTCGGAGGTCGTGAGCACGGGCCGCATGGGCGCAAGACCGAAGACCCCGGTGGTCGCGAGCACCACGTAACTCGTGAAGGGCGCGCTCGGGATCAGGTCGGCGTCCCAAACCAGCCAGCTATAGAGGTCGGTGGGCACGGTCGCGGCCTGCAGGAACGACACGGGCCAGGAGCCGCTGTTGGCGTCCTGCCCAACGGAGCCGGCGAGCGCGTAGTTGCTCACGAACCCGCCCGGCGCCACCGCCGTCCCGGCGAGGCCCGGCAGGACCTGGAAGTAGTTGAGGTACATGGCGGTGGACGTCGGGCTGCACCACGGGTAGCCGGCCTGCCAGTAGAACGGCACCTGCAGCGAGACGTCGCCAAGCCCCTCCGCCGTGGGGGCGAGCCCCTGCGGTGCCGGTGCGTTGGCTATGGCCTGCACCTCGTAGGTCGCGGGGCCCGTGACGTTGGCAACGGCACCCTCGCCGGCGAGCGTGGCCGCGTGGACGCGCGTGCCCGGCATCTCGTCGGCCGCTGGTAACCTACCGCTCTCGGTGACTACGTATAGGACGTCGGTGCCGGGGGTGTAGGGAAGCGTGAGGGCGGCCGGCTCGACGAGCGCCGCGCCGCCTAGATCGACGCCCACGCGCGGCCCCACGGGCTTCAGGGGGTTCGACTCCTGCGCGGCGGGAGCGTCGCTGATGACCAGCGTGACGACCGTGTCCTGGTCGAGCGCCCCCGACGGGATGTCGAGGCGCGCCCCGGCCAACTCGACTGAGCCTCCTTGCGCCGCACGCACCGTGGCGGACGCGGTCGACCCGCCTCCGCCCACCGTGACCGTGGTGCTCGCCTTGCTCGAGCCGCCCGCGCCCGTCGCCGTCAACGTGTAGCTGGTCGTGACGACGGGCGCGACTACCTGGCTCGTCTTGCCGGTGACGTCCACGCCGCCCGGTTCGAGCTCGAGGCTGGTGGCGCCGCTGACCACCCACGACAAGGTGCTCTGGCCACCGCTGTCGATGGTGGCGGGATCGGCCGCGAACGACGTGATGGCGGGGCCAGCGCCCTTGGGTCCGCCGCAAGCTGCGACCAAGACGAGTATGACTCCTGCTACGACTGCTGCTAACCATCGCTGCTTCATGGCGTCCTTCCCAACGCGACGTCCCCTGCGGCGGGTGCGTAGGGCCGCGACCTCGGTCACGAGCCGGCGGCAACCCTGCCCATTCACCGGCGCCCCCGACCGGCCCGTTGATCCGGCCACGGCGATCCGGGACGCTGGTGGGCGCGGGGTGGTGAGAAGGCGGAGCGACGACGCAGCAGGTGAGGCGCGCGTTCGGAACGATGTCCGGTCGCCAGGCACTCTAGCGGCGCCGCTCGCGGCTGTCCGTGAC
>CAZWJE010000137.1:0-4265 GCA_964634395.1 uncultured Gemmatimonas sp.
TCAATTACGAGCAGTCGCTCGAACTCGCGCTGCTGATCGCCGAGCGCGCGCACGCGCGGCGCGGCTGACCTCAGTCCGTCAGCCGGAAGCTCACGCGGAACGACACGCGGCCGCCGGCCGGCTTGCCCTGCTTCAATGCCGGTGCAAAGCCCACGCTTTCCGCCCACAGCAGCGCGGCTTCATCGAGCGCGGGCGCGCCGGACGTGCCGATCACCTCCACCTGCAGCACGCAACCGGCGTCGGAGACTGTCGTTCGCAGTGTGACGATGCCCTCCACCTCGTAGCTGCGGGCCAGCGGCGGATAGACCTCCTGCAGTGACTTCTCGCTGCGGACGAGACGCGGCTCCGGGTACTCGGACTGGGGAGGCACCGGAGGCGGGCAGGGCGCGGCGCGTGCCCGCGTCGGCAACGGTGGCCGGTTCGGGATGTCTTCCAGCTGCTCCACGAGTTCCAGGCGCTGCTCGTTGTAATGGACGAGCGCCGCGTGGCGGGCCTCGGTCAGTTCATCGACCGTCTGCAATGCGACGTCAATACTGCCGTCGGCGAGCGCGGCTTCCAGCATGCCGGCCAGGCGCCGTTCGGTCGCGGCGAGGTGATCCAGCACCGGCCCGCTCTGCGCATCCGTCGACCGCGCGAGCCACGGGCGCAGCAGCTCGCGGTGATAGGCCACCGCGTTGGCGCCCCACCAGTAGGCTGACAGCAAGGCGACCTTGCGCATTTCGCTTGCGATCAGCGGCGCGGCCGCTGCGATGCTGTCACGCAAACCTCGCTCGTCTCCCGCCAGGGCCTCGGCGAGAGCCTGCTCGCGCAGCGCATCCAGCCTGGCGATGGTCTCCGGCCGGAGGACCCACTGGTTCCAGTCGGAGTCCTTCGTGTGCCCGCGAATGTCCTTTCCGGCTTCGTCGCTGGAGTCGTAGACGTCCCACGCACTGCGCCGCAGCTCATCCAGCGCTTCGTCCCACTGCTGCAGCGATGCGATCGGTGCGTCCGCGTCGTCGCCATCGCCCGATGCGGGTGGATCCTGCGCCGCGGCCGGCAGCAGCGGCGCGCACAGAGCCAGGGCCGCCACGGCGACCCCGAGGCGAAATGCCGCGAGCCTGGTGCGGGCCACCGTCAGGGCTCCAGCACCTGGACGCCGAGCGCGAGGCCCGTGCGGCGCAGCTGCAGGTCGCGCGGCAGCAGGCGATCTTCGGTTTCGTAGACCACGCTGTAGAGCGTCGCGGCCTGCGGATCGATGCCGGCCGCGTCGCGCGCGCGGCCAACGGCCAGGCGGAACCAGAACCGGCTCATGTCCTGGTTGTAGCCCAGGCTGCCATCGAAATCCTTCTCCTGGCGCAGCATTTGATCCCAGCGGGTCATCAGCTCGCGACCCGCCGCGGGTACCGGCCGGGCCTGCCGCTGGATGTCCACGTAGGTCGCACTGCCGACTTCCTTGCGCAGGAGCAGGCCGGCGACGTCGCACACGAGCTTGCCGCCGTCGACCAGCGGCACCACGTCCAGCGTCAGCGTGCTGTCGCCCGAGGTCGGCATGACTTCAGGGGACACGACGGCTTTCAGTCGCGGCGATTCATAGCGCAGACCCTGCGTGCCGCCGGTCGTGATCGTGACGTGCTCGAACAGCGCGGGCCGCAACGCCCGCCGGCCGAGAAACGCCTGCCATTGCCCCAGCGTGCCCCGGTAGGGGGCCTGGAAGAAATCGGCGAGCAGTTGCAGCTCCTCGATGACGGGCTCCCTGATGTAGCTGGTGGCGTAGCGGATCAGGCCGGCATAACCATCCGGCGTCGGCAGCGCGAGCACGACCAGATCGAGGTCGGCGAAGCCGAGCGGCCAGACCCGCAGCCGCCAGATGCGTCCGAAACGATCGGTGATGCGTGTATCGCGCGACGCCGGACCCAGCGACGTGACGCGGACTGCTTCGCTGCCGATCGGCCGCGCGACCACCAGGCCCTTCAGCAGCATGTCGATGAACGCACGCGGGTCCGAATAGAAGCCGTCGTCCTGCGCGGCGGCGGGGCGGCGCAGATCGAACAGGCCGGCATCGTCGAGATGGCGGATCACGACTTCGCCTTCACCGGGCAGCTCGCGCCGTTCGCCGTTGAGGCCGGTGTTGGCCTCCCACTGGCGATCCTTGTCCTGGATGATCAATGCCGGCCGGTCCGGCAATTTGTCGGTCGCGAGCAACTTCGCGGAATGGCCGAGCGGGAAGAGCTCATCGGCCTGCTCGGCGAGCAGGGCCGCGCGCTGCTCGCGGTACCAGGCGAGGCGCGACGCGAGTGCGCGGCGCGCAAATTCGCCGTATTCCAGCGGCAGCGCGAACTGGTCACGGTAGTGCGCGACCCGCGTCCGCTGCAGCACCGGCAGGCGGAAGGATTCGCGCAGGTCGAAGCGCGCGGCCGCATCGCCCGCTGCGAGCACGCGTTCGATCGGCAAGGCGTAGTTGAGGTTCTCGCCGGGAGATCGTGCAATCACGACGCCAATCGCGCGCCCCTCGGCATCGAGCAGGGGGCCGCCGCTGTTGCCCGGCGACGTCGCCGCCGAGAAGCGCATCCACTGCCACTGCCCGTCCTGGTTCTCGGGAGTCATCGACGTCAGCAGGCCGTCACGGATCACGACGCCGTCGCCGAGCGCATTGCCGACGGCGAACACCGGATCGTCGAGCGCGGCGCCGGAATGCAGCTCGAGCGCGGTCACCGGTGCGGCACCGGTGACCGTGAAGACCATGAAGTCCTCGCGCAGCGAATACTTCAGGACGCGATCGACCACGTAGGTCTTGCCGGCCGAGTCGCGCAGAGCCGGTGGCCCGAACTGGCTGCCGAGGCCCGTGGTCATCACGTGGCCCGCGGAAACGAAGGTGCCCGGGCCGATCGCGAACGCAGTGCCCACGGACCAGTATTTGTCGTTGCGTTCGGTGAACGGCAGCAACTCGAGCGGCAGTGGTTTTTCGTACTCGAGCAGATCCTGGTCCGGCTTGCGTATCACCACTTCGAACGTGGCGGCGCGGACCTGCCGCTGGATCTCCGGCGTGACCTGGGCCGGGTACGCGGGCAGGCAGAAGCCCAGGGCAATCAGCAGTCCACTCAGTTTTGGCATCAACGGAATCTCACGTTGAATCTCAGCGTCGCTGCGACGGCCTTGCCGTCGCTCATCGGCGGTTGATATTTCGCGGCTTGCGCCATGAGCAGTGCCGCCTCGTCCAGGATCGTCGCGCCGGATGTGCGAATGACCGTCGCGCGCTGTGCGCAGCCGGTGTCGGACACCTCGACCTCGACCAGGACGATGCCGCCGACATGGTTGAGCTTTGCGAGCGGTGGATACCACTCTTCCGGGTCCACCGTGTTGGTAACGAAGCGGGGTGCCTTGATGCCCGCTACCGGAGACACCGGCGGCCCGCACGGGCTCGTGCGCGCCCGCGACAGCAGCGGTGGTGTCGTCGCCGAGCCGGCCTGCCGGTGCGCGAACTCCATGCGATTCACGTTGTAATGAACGGCAGCATTTTGCCGGATCCGCTGCATCTGCTCCACGGCCTTGGCACTGTCCTTGTCACGTGGCGAGGCGAATGCCCGCTCCATCTCGTCGAGCAGGCTCTGTTGGGTCGTTGCAATGTGGCGCAACATCGTCTCGCGCACGTAGTCGGACTCACCCTCGAGCCAAGGCATCAGCAGATCGCGATGCAGCCGTACTGCAGCCGAATCGCGCCAGTAGGCGCTCAGCAGGAGCGCTTTGCGCGCCTCGGCACGGATCAGTGGCGCGGCGGTGGTGATCGTGGCCCGCAGACCCCGCTGATCGCCGGCCCCGGCCTGTGTCTCCGCCGTCGCGCGCAAGGCCTTTAGGGTAGCCTGCGTCTGCGGCGTCAGTATCCGCGCGCTCCAGTCTTCGTCGATGTGCAAGCCACGGATGTCCTCGCCGAAGTAGCTGCGGGACGACTGGAGAGCCTCGGCCGTCCGCTGCAGGCCTTCGATCGCCTGATCCCAGCCCTGCAACGAATCGATCGCGGCAGCAGGATCCGGGAGCTCCTGCGCAGCGGAAGGCTGTGCGGTCATGGTGGCAACGATCAAAACGAACGGCGCGACGAGCAGCGCCAGTGACCCGCCACCGCGAATCATCGCCGACGATACATGTTCAGTCCGTGGTTCTGAGCTCACAACGGCGCCCCCGCGGGCACGCCGCGCTGCGCGGACAGATGATCTGCGCCGGCGCTTCGAGTGCCTCTGCGACCCAGTCTATCCTGAGCACGTGCGCAACGGTGCGGATGCCGGCGGCGGCCT
>CAZWJE010000138.1:0-4204 GCA_964634395.1 uncultured Gemmatimonas sp.
ACGGCGAGGTGCTGCAGGACTGGCGGGCCGACGACATGATCTTCGACGTCCCCGAACTCATCGCGTTCCTGAGCGCGGGCACCACGCTGCTGCCCGGCACCGTGATCCTGACCGGCACCCCCCACGGCGTCGGCATGGGGCGCACGCCCAGGCGCTGGCTCGTGGACGGCGACGTGGTCACCGTGGCCATCGACGGGATCGGCGAGCTGACGAACCGGGTGGAGCAAGAGGGGGGCTGAGACTTCAGGTGGGGCGACCCCACCGCATAGCTCCTGCGGTCTCCGACTTCAGAGGAGCAGCAAGCCCGGTGCCTGTGGCGGTGGGGCGCTCGGCTTGCGTGCCTGTCGACGCCCCCGGCTCGGGCAACCAGGGCTGCAGTCAAGACGCCAAGGCCCTAGGCTAGCTAGGCGCGAGCGGACCGTGGACGTGGGCCGCGACTCACCCGTCTACCAGGCGGGGGTCGAGGACATCTCGCAAGGCGTCACCGATGAGGTTCAGGCCGAGGACGGTCACGAAGATGGCAGCACCCGCAGAGACCGAGTAGAGCGGACTAATCGAGACAAGCTTCCGGCCCGTGTCGAGCATCGCACCCCACGAAGGTTGAGGCGGCGCCACACCGAGTCCAAGGAAACTCAACGCCGCCTCAACGAGGACAGCACTCGCGAACGTGAGCGTGAACTGCACGGTGATAGCGGAGAGACTGTTAGGGAGGATGTGCCGCCACAGTATCCGACCGCGTCTGGCACCAGCCGCGATGGCGGCGTGGACAAAGTCCTGCGCCTTAAGGGATAGGGTCTCAGCGCGCACGAGCCGCGCGAACAACGGAATCTGCATGACGCCGATGGCGATCATGGCGTTGAATAGACTTGGCCCCAGAACCGCGATGATCGCGAGGGCGAGGATTATGGCGGGGAAAGCGAACATCGTGTCCATCAGTCGCATCAGCACCGTGTCGATGGACCCGCCGTAGTAGCCGCTGATGAGGCCAAGGGGAATGCCCCCGAGGACTGCTATGGCGGTCGACACGAACCCGACGGCAAGCGATACCCGCGCCCCATAGATGATGCGAGTGAAAATGTCCCTTCCGATCTCATCCGTTCCCAACCAATACGCACGGGACGGAGGCTCGAAAGGGAAACCGACCGACTGGACATAATCGTAGGGCAGGATCCACGGCGCCAGCAGGGTGGCCGCGGTCAGCGACACCAACACCGCGGCCCCGATCACAGCCGCCCAGTCCCGCGACAGCCGCCTCAAGAGGATCTTCATGTGGTTGGCCCCCTCTGACCGGCCAGCGTGAGCACGCTCACGCGACCGGGGGCGCTGACGCAGGCCTCAGGCATAGCTCACCCGAGGATCTATGAACGCATAGAGGATATCGACGATGAGGTTGATCGTCACGAAGAGAGCTGCCGTGATCAGCACGGCACCTTGCACGACACCGTAGGACCTGACGGTGATCGACTGGATGATCAACCAACCGAGCCCCGGCCACGCGAACACCTGCTCCGTGACCACCATCCCGCCGATCAAGGCACCGAAGTTTATGCCGACCACTGTCACGAACGGTAAGAGCGCGTTTCTCAAGGCGTGAGAGTAATTCACAACCACGGGCCTGAGGCCCTTGGCGCGGGCGGTTCGCACGTAATCGAGCTTGAGCACCTCGAGCATCCCCGAGCGCATGAACCGGGTGAGAATCGCTGACATCACGACCCCGACAGTGATCGACGGGAGCACCAAGTGGCGCAGGTGTCTGACCCAGTCCTCCCCGGGCGCGACATACCCGCCGGCTGGGAACAGCGGCCAGTGATAGGAGAAGGCCAGCATGAGCAGCACGGCCAGCCAGTAACTGGGTAGGCTGAAACCGGCAAGCGCCAAGAGGCGGACGACCTGGTCTACCCAACCCCCAGCCTGGCGTGCCGCAGTCACCCCGGCCGGGATAGAGACGATAAGTCCGGCGACCAACCCGATGCAGGCTAGCTCGAGCGTCCGCCACATCGCAGGGAAGATCAATGCTGCCACGGGTTTGTTACCCTGACTCAAGGACTGTCCGAGATCCCCCTGCGCGGCTCGCCAGAGCCACTCGATATATTGAACGAAGACGGGCCGGTTGAGGCCCATCTGCTCCCTTAGCGTCTCCAGCGAAGCACGACTCGGCTCGAGCCCCAGGACCAGCTGGGCTGGGTCTCCCGGCAGGACCCGGAAGATGAAGAAGACAAGGGTAGCAACTAGCAACATGACCAGGATCATTTGAGCCAGCCGCTCGGCAACGAACTTGATTAGCAAGGGCCCACCTCATGCCGGTCGACGCGGGGGCTCGGGACGGGAGCTTGCTCCCGTCCCGAGCACAGCGAATTCAGTTGTCAAGCCAGACGCGGTTGAAGATGGTGGATCCCTGGACCTGGTGGACGAACCCCTTGACGCGAGGAGTGTGCGCCACAGGAGTGATGCGCCCCGCCATCGTGATATCAGGGAGCCCTGCCATCGCCATGCGTTGAAGCTCCTGAAGCGCCGCCTTGTACTCATCTGGATCGGTGATGGAGCGAGCTTCCGCAAGCGCCTCGTAGAAGGCCGGGTTCTCGGTGACGTAGCCGCTCGCGTCGCCCACCGTCTTGGCGAACATATGGGCGATCAAGTCGTACTCCACCGGCTTTGGCAGCTTGGCCGAGAGGCCAGCTTGGAAATCCTTCTGGCCGAAGATGAAATCCACCCAGGTCCCGATGTCCACTCCGCGAATCTCCACGGTGAAACCAGCCTCTGCAGCACTCTGTTGGATGATCTGAGAAGCGATGTCGTATTCGAGGCCGGTGCGGTGAACGAACATCTCGAACGAAACGCCGTCGGCGTACCCGGCCTCCGCCAAGAGTTCCTTCGCCCTCTCAACGTCACGTTCATCATAATTCAGAGCATCGTCGGCGAACGCGGGGCTGGACCGGGGGACGGGGTTCGATTGAACCGTGGCGTAGCCGAAAAGCGACCGGACCAGCGCTTCCCGGTTGAGCGAGTAGCTTAGAGCCTGACGAACGCGTTCATCGTTGAAGGGTGCTCGTTGAGTATTGAGGATGATGTCGTAGAGCCCCATCGCTCGGTCGCCAGGTGGAACCGCGGTCTGCATGCCGGCATTGACGATCTGGGCGATCTGCCCGAACGGAGCCGACGTGATGAAATCGATGTCGCCACTTAACAACTGGATGACCTGAACGCTCTGCTCTGGGATCGTATTGAAGACGATACCGTCGAGGTACGGCAACCCCTGGTCCCAGTAATGGTCGTTCCGCTCGTAAACGAGTTGGCGGTTGGGATCCCACGAAACGAGCTCGAACGGACCCGTGCCGATAGGGTTGCTGTAGTCGGTGTAGCCCTTCGGGGTAACGCGGATGTCGACCATGGTGTGGATCAGAAGCTGGTCCGGCTGCGACAGCGTGACGCCGACAGTGTGATCGTCGAGAGCTTCCACCGTCTCGACGAAGCTGAGAAGTGGCGCCGTTCTGGTTGCCTCGGGCTTCAGGGCCTGCTCGAACGACCACACGACGTCCTCCGCGGTCATGGCCGACCCGTCATGGAAGAGCACACCCGGTCGAACATGTAGCGTCCAGTCGAGTCCATCTGACGAAGTCTCATACGACTCGATGAGCGCCGGCTCGGGCTCGTAGGTCGTGAGGTTGTACTCGAAAAGGGGATCGTAAACGGGACGGAATGCGTTGCGATCGAACTCGTTACCGAACACGTAGGGGTTCAGCGTTGCTGGGTCGGAGCCGGTACCTACCCTGAGAATCCCCCCGTACTTCGGTTCCTGAGCCAACGCGGTGCTCAAGCCTGCGATCAGCAGCGTCGTGAGGATCAACCGGAGCTTCTTCATGCCATCCATCACCATCGTCTCCCTTGCTCGACGTTGCCCCGCCGCTTCAGGCGATAGGGCGACCTGACCGGGTTCCTGCGGCTACAGCTCGACCTCCTCCGTGGGTTCTGAGTCAATATAATATAGCGTACCTTATATAGCTATGGGCTAGGGTTGTGGTGGCCCTCGCTGGCATCCGCCTGGTTGTACTGCGGGTGGCCACGCGGGCCGATACCCGGCCGGGTTCCCCTCGGTCTTGAAGAGCGCTAGGACCCTAGCCTCGCCACCCCGCCCTGATCTCGGTACTGCTCACGTCCCGCCTGAAGCTGCCCTCCGGCAGCTCGGCGAAGAGCCCGGCCAGGTCCG
>CAZWJE010000139.1:0-4181 GCA_964634395.1 uncultured Gemmatimonas sp.
AGGCCCACGACCAGGCGGCACGCGAAGCCGACCGCAGGGCCGCGCTCGAGGATCTGGGGGCCTTCAGCCGCGAGACCATCGAGCGGGCGCGGACCTCCGCGCTCCTGGCCGAGCGCGCCCTGGAGGCGGCACGGGCCACGCGGGGGCACCTGCCTCCGAGAGGCGACACGGGCCACACCAGCGCAGTTGCCCTGGACGCCAGGCCGGCGGCGCGATGCGCAGGGCGGCCAAAGTGCGTCGAGGCATCCTCCTGCGTCGGCAGGATGCCGGTCGTCAGAACAGCTCCAGCTCCCCGGCCTCACGGCGCCTTGGGCCGGCGGCTGCGCGGCCATCGAAGCGGGGATCTCGCCCGAGTTCGTCCATATCGCGCTCGCCGAGATGTCCGTCACCGAGCCAGGCGGCGAACCGCTCACGGGCTGGGAGGAACGCGGAGCCCGGCTGATGCTCGGCGGCCTCGACGATGTCCAGCTCACACGGCTCCTCTCCGGTTCCGTGGACGAAGTCTCCGCCACGTTGCTGCGGGTTTTCCAGGCGCTGCCCTACACCCTCATGCCCCGGGACGTGATCGACCTTCCCTCCGGCGCGGGGCGTGTTCTCGTTTTCGGTGTGCCGCGCTACGACTGGAGCAACATGTCGAACGCCACGTTCGTCACCAATGCGTACATGATCGGACTCAGACGTGTCCGCGCGACGATCCGGCCACTGCCGGGTGAGGCCGGTCGGTGCGAGGTCCTGCTCACGGGCGACCTGCGGGGCCAGGCGCGTGGTCGGTGGAGAATGGGCGCGGCCACGTCGGCGGCGATCGGCCTCGGGGGCGGCGGAATCGGTGCCGCCGCGGGCGCGGGGCTCGCCGTCGGGGGCGCGCTCCTCTCGCTGCCGGTGCTTGCCGGATTCGCCGTGGCCGCCGGGATCACCACGGCGGCCTGGAACGGCTCCGTCCGATATTACCGACGGCTCGTCGAGGAGATGCTCGACGAAGCGCTCGCGACGGTCAGCTCGAATCTGCGCGCGAGTTCATTCTATCGGATGCCGGATTCGACGCCGGAAATGCTGGAGGGCGGGGGGTGAGCGTGAGCGGACTGGTTCGGCGCCGGTCGAGCCTCAAGGCGTACCCGCGATCACGGCCTCCCACTCTCCTCGAATCCCGAGCGGATCCAGCCATTTTTCGATGTGACCCCTGTCGAGCGACTCCCCCGCCGAGCTGATGAGTCGGGCCGCGTCCGTGCGTTGGCGCGCGGAATCACCCATTCGAGCCCACTCGAGTTTGGCGAGGATCAGATCCTCGCGACTCGCCAGCATTACGTCCATGCCGAACAGGGAGACACGTTGCCTCCGATTGAACTCCTCCTCGCTGAATCGTCGGTCCTTACGAACGATCAGGTCGACTTTCCAACCAGTCTCCGGGTCGATCGCGTTGAACTGACTCCTTATGGCGAATGCCTCACGAGCGGCGTCCCGACTGATGTACAAATCATCGAGAAGCAATCGATTCACCAATAAATCAAGATTCTCCGGATTCAACTCGACAACGATGTCGATGTCCTGTGTGGCGCGTGGTTCGAAGTAGAAGGTCGAGGCGAGAGATCCGGTAAGCATATAGGGCACCCGGGAATCGTGCAGCGCGCGCAGGATGTTTTTCAGGAAAACGACAATGCTCACCGGGGCTCCGGACGAACGCTGTAGTTACGCTCGATCAGATACTGTACCGCGCGTCTCCTATCCCAGCCCGGGTTACGGGCGATGATTCCCGCCAGATGGATCTCCCGCAGCTGATCGCTCAGGTCGAGTGCCACCCTGAGCCGGCCCTCCGGCCCCATGCGGCGCCATGCGGCTCGCTGTGCTTCCCACGCTTCCGCGGAAGTATCCAGGGGTTTGCCTACGCGGTTCGGCATGGTCGTCGCGCGTGATGATCGGTCGGGATAAGAGATTCGGCTTGTCACCCGGAGGAGCGCTCAGGGTGGACGCCCGATCCACCGCCCAATCTACCACCGTGCGTTTGCTGCCGTAACCTTCGTGGCCGCCCTCCACGACCTTCGATCGACGCTTCATTCCCCTCGCCCGCGCGACGCCTCGCCGTCCTGTCGATCACCACGCCGTCGTCGTCAGAACGCCGCGTCGGCCACCCGCACCGCGTTCGCCATCAGGGTGAAGGCCGCTCCTTTCGCGGGCAGAAACGGGAATGTCGATCCATCGACCACGAACACGTTCGCGAAGTCGCGGCTCTCGCCGAACTCGTTCGTGGTGAGATCCCCGCCGTTCCTGGACATCGGCAGCGTCCCCGCGTAACTGGCGCTCGTCCCCATCGGCCGCACCCGAGTCACGCCGGGAGGGACGAAACAGCCGAGTTTCCCCAGGGCCCCGCGCACCCGGCTGACCACCTCACGGATCCTTCCGGGCTCGGCGTCGTCCGCCGCGTAGCGGATCCCGATCGGCGCCTCTCCCGTTCCCGACGCGGGGGGGAGCGTGACGAAGTTCCCCTCGCGGCGCGTGTCGGGCAGGGTCAGCGTGACCAGGCCGAGCGCCGAATGCAGCGCGCGGGTGGCGAGCGTCGAGGTCCGCAGGTCGAACGGCAGTTTCCGAGCGATCGAGTGGATGAGCGCGGCCGTGAGCGTGGTGATCCGTCCGTGGACATAGTCGCGCCCGGTCGCGCCGGGGAGCCCCATCCCCAGCAAGTGAAGGGGAAAGCCGTTGGGGGAGAAGTCGCGCCCGAGCATGGCGAGGTTCAGGAAGGGGATCTCGACGCATCGGTTGTCCATCAGGCCCGACAGCGTGGCCCGTTCACCCGAAGCGCGCAGGATCGAACGCAGGACGATTCTGGACGTGTTGAGCGTGCCCGCCGCGAGGACCAGGCGATCGGCGGTGATCTGCGTCTCCGTGCCGCCGCCGTCGGCCGGTCGGACGACCACCACCCGGCTGCCCGCCGGGCCCGGGCGGAAGTAGTCGACCCGCAGATCGGGCAGGTAGGTGAAGGTCTCGTAAGTCAGGCATTCCCGCAACGTCGTCGACGGCGTGTAGAGCGCGCCGCTCGGACAACCCCAGAGGCACCGCCCGGTATAGCCGCACGCCGACCGTGACCCGATCGGACGGGTGAGTACCGCGATACGGCTCCGGCCGAGATACGCGCCGGGGCCGTCCCGCAACGCCTCGCGCTTCGTTCCGTAGCTCTCCAACAGCAAGCGCGAGTGCGCGTCGAGTTCCAGCGGTGGTTGCAGGTGGCCGTGGAGCGGGATGAACTCCGCGAGGTCGTCGATCTCGCCGGAAACGCCGATTCGTCGCGCGACCTCGTCATATCCGGCCGCCAGATCCGCATAGGGGATCGGGAAGTCCGCGAGTTCCTCGGGGTTGAAGGGATGGCACCCCGCGGACCACGCTTCGCCGAGGCCGCCCCGCGCGAACGAGGTGCGTGGAGCAAACCCGATCGCCTCGTACGGGAGATCCCGATGTGACGCCAGAACGTGACCTTTCGACGGAGGGATCGCGGACGCTCCATCATCCTCACCGGGCAGCGACACGCCCTCGAACCGGGAGCCCAGGAAATAGCCGGAAGCGTCGTCGAGTCGCTCGCGCAGGCCCGTGAAATCGAGATGAGGCGCGACGGGCCCGGGTCCCGGCCCGCCGACATCCACCATCGTCACCCGCTGACCACGCCGCAGGAGGGAGAGGGCGAAATGAACGCCGCTCGCGCCCGAACCGACCACGAGAACGCGTGCCTTCATGAGGCGAGTTCGGAGCCTCCGGCGACCGTCCGATCCGCGGCTCGCGCGGCCCGAAGACCCGCCGCCGCCCGCTCTCGCGCCGCCATCCAGAGACGAACCGGATGGAAGAGGATCACCCCGGCCGCCAGGCTGGACGCCGACGCGAGCACGGAGACGCCGAGCCGTGCCGCGATCCCCGGCACGGTGGCGCCGGGGGCGGTGTCGATCATCGGCCCCGTCCGCGGGCAGGTTTCCAGGATCGCCAGCAGGAGGACCAGCTTCCGGCGGAGGAGAGATCGCGGCACGAAAGCGCGTGCGTAGGCGTCCGCCATCCGCGTGAGCACGCGATGCCTGGTCGCCGACCGGACCAGGAAGTCGTCGAAGTCACCACCGCTGGTGAACCCCGTCGATACCCGGTGCGCGACCGCGTACTTCCCCAGGACGAAGGCGGTCGGGGTGACCCCCAACAGGTACGCCGAGAACACC
>CAZWJE010000140.1:0-3762 GCA_964634395.1 uncultured Gemmatimonas sp.
GAGACCCATGTGTGGAGATGAAGATCGACCCGCATCCGAACCACCTTCTAATTACATGCGAATGAAAGGACCACAGTCTGAAACCGCTCTTTTACCGCCAAGAACGCCAAGACCGCCAAGACCGCCAGGATTCTCACGGTACCGGATCCATTTGACCGACTCGGAGACGGGCCGGGAAAGGCAATTCAAACCGGAATCAGATAAAGAAACTGAAAGTAGAATACGCACTGGCGCGGAAGATCCACTTCCCCATTTTGAATTCTGGCGGTCTTGGCGATCTTGGCGATCTTGGCGGTAAAAAAAGAAGACACCAAAATCACCCCGAAGACGCCAACGCCCCCGAACCGGAGAAACTCCGATCCGGGGGCGCCGTCATTCAGTTGCCGATCCGCATTCAGACCACGACTTCGGCCGTTTCGCTGAGCACGGTCACGACGTCATCGGCCACCTGGACGAACCCGCCTTCGACACGAAACCGTTCCGTCGTGCCGCCCCGCGTGACGCGCATCTCACCGGCGCCGAGGACGGCCATGAACGGGGCGTGACCGCGAAGTATGCCGACCTCCCCGTCCCAGGCGGGCACCACGACCGACTGCGCGTCACCGTCCAGCACCGTCTTCTCCGGCGAGATGACGAGCACGTGCAGCCCGTCATCACCCCGTCCCGCGCCCGCGGCGGTACCTGGAGCGGCCATCAGGAACCCTTCTCGAGCTGCTTCGCCCGCTCGATCGCGCCTTCGATCCCGCCCACCATGTAGAACGCCTGCTCGGGCAGGTGATCGAACTCGCCGGCGACGACCCGTTCGAACGACTCGATCGTCTCTTCGATCTTGACGTAGCGGCCCGGCGTGCCGGTGAACTGTTCGGCGACGTGGAACGGCTGCGAGAGGAACCGCTGGAGGCGCCGCGCCCGGCCGACGATCACCTTGTCTTCCTCGGTGAGTTCGTCCATGCCGAGAATCGCGATGATGTCCTGGAGTTCCTTGTAGCGCTGCAGGATCCGCTGCACCGACGTCGCGACGCGATAGTGACGCTCGCCGACGTACTGGGCGTCCATGATACGCGAGGACGAGTCGAGCGGGTCCACGGCGGGGTAGATGCCCAGCTCGGAGATCGCGCGGGAGAGAACCGTCGTCGCGTCGAGGTGGGCGAACGCCGTCGCCGGCGCCGGGTCGGTCAGGTCGTCCGCCGGGACGTAGATCGCCTGCACCGAGGTGATCGAGCCCTCGCGGGTCGAGGTGATGCGCTCCTGGAGCGCGCCCATCTCGGTCGCCAGCGTCGGCTGATACCCCACCGCCGACGGCATACGACCGAGAAGCGCCGACACCTCCGAACCCGCCTGCGTGAACCGGAAGATGTTGTCGACGAAGAAGAGCACGTCCTGCTTCTCGACGTCGCGGAAATACTCGGCGACCGTCAACCCCGTGAGGCCGATGCGCAGCCGCGCGCCCGGCGGCTCGTTCATCTGGCCATACACGAGCGCCACCGACGACTCCTCGAGGTTCTCGTCGTTGATGAGCTTGGCCTCCTTGAACTCGAGCCAGAGGTCCGTACCCTCACGGGTCCGCTCGCCCACCCCCGCGAAGACCGACCGGCCGCCGTGACCCATCGCGATGTTGTGGATGAGCTCCTGGATGACGACCGTCTTGCCCACGCCCGCGCCGCCGAAGAGGCCGATCTTGCCGCCCTTCACGTACGGGGTGAGCAGGTCGAGCACCTTGATGCCGGTCTCGAGGATTTCCGTCTTCGGCTCGAGGTCGACGAACGCCGGCGCGGGGCGGTGAATCGGCCAGCGCTCCGTCGACTCGGGGATCTCACCCCGCTCGTCCACCGGTGTGCCCGTCACGTTGAGGATCCGGCCGAGCGCGGCCTTGCCGACCGGCACCGAGATCGGGCCGCCGAGGTCCGCGACGTCCATTCCGCGGACGACCCCGTCCGTCGAGGACATGGCGACCGCGCGGACCATGTTGCGGCCGATATGCTGCTGGACCTCGAGCGTGAGGTCGAGCGCCGGCCGGCCGTCCATCGCCGGCTGGGTCACCCGCACGGCGTTGTAGATGTCCGGGATGCTTCCGTCCGCGAACTCGATATCGAGCACGGGGCCGATGACCTGGACCACCTTGCCGATGTTGGTGGTCGGTACGGTAGCCCTTTCGGGGGCGGTGGCTGCCATGATTCGCGTCTCCTTGTATATCCGGCTGGTGTTTGCTTCGCTATCCACTGGCTACTCGAGCGCGGCCGCGCCGCCGACGATCTCCGCGATCTCGCGCGTGATCGCCGCCTGGCGGGCGCGGTTGTAGCGCCGGGTCAGCGTCTGGAGGATATCGCCCGCGTTGTCGGTGGCGCTCTTCATCGCGGTCCGGCGCGCTCCCTGCTCCGCCGCGGCGGACTCGAGGAGCGCGGTGTAGACCGAGTTGCGAACGTAGAGCGGCAGGATCCGCTCGAGGATCTCATCACCGGAAGGCGACAGAATGTAATCACCTCCGCTCCCTTCGCCGGCGCCCTCCGGAGGCTCCACGGGGAGGATCCGGAGCGAATGCGGGGGCGTGGAGAGTGCCGACCTGAACTGGGCGTGTACGATGTACACCGCGTCCAGATCGCCGGACTCGAAGCGCCGAATCAGGTCATCGACGAGTTCCGAAGCCTCTTCCGCGCCCGGCCGGTCGCCGATGTCGGTCCGGCCGGAGGCGATCTCCTCGCCGAGGAACCGGAAGAAGGAAAGACCCTTCTTGCCGACCACATGGAGTTCCGCCTTCGTGCCCTCCGCGCGCAGGCTGGCGAGCAGCTGCCGAGCCATACGGATGAGGTTGGCGTTGAAAGCACCCGCGAGGCCGCGATTCGAGGTGATCAGCAGCACCGCCGCGCTCCGCACCGTTTCCGGCTGCCTGAGCAGCGCGTAGCGAGCCGCCAGCTCCGGCGTGAGCAGGCGGCCGATCACTTCTCTCAGCCGTCGCGAATAGGGGCGGGCGGAGCCGAGTCGGTCCTGGGCGCGCTTCAACTTGGACGTGGCGACCATCTCCATCGTCCGAGTGATCTTGCGCGTGTTCTGGACCCCGCGGATCCGGCCCTTCAGTTCTCTGGCGCGAGACATTTTCGATCAGTAGCTCTGACGCGCCTGCGACGCGCCGGCTTCAGGCCGCTGCGCGAGCCGCAGCTGATCCTCGGACATGCGCCGGTCGCTCTCCGTTTCCTGGAGAATGGCCGACTCCGCGTAGTTCTCCGTTCCGACCGGCGATTCGGGATCCGCGAAAAGCTCCTTGTAGTGCTTGATCGCGGCCACGAGCGCCTGCTCGTTCTCCTTCGTCAGCTGCCGCTTCTCCGCGATGTCCGCGAGGATCTCGGGCCGGTTGGCGCGAAGGTAGATGTGATAATCGCGTTCCCACGAAGGGATCTGCGAAACCTCGAGATCGTCCAGGTACCCGTTCGTGAGCGCGTAGATGATCGCCACCTGGTTCTCGACCGGGACCGGCGAGTACTGGGGCTGCTTGAGCACCTCGACGGAACGCTGACCGCGCGCCAGCTGCCGCTGGGTCACGGCGTCCAGTTCCGAGCCGAACGCGGCGAACGCCTCGAGCTCCCGGTACTGCGCCAGCTCACCCTTCAGCTTGCCGGCGACCTGCTTCATCGCCTTGATCTGCGCCGCGCCGCCGACGCGCGACACCGAAATGCCCACGTTCACCGCCGGCCGCACCCCCGAGTAGAAGAGGTTCGCCTCGAGGAAGATCTGGCCGTCGGTGATCGAGATCACGTTGGTCGGGATGTA
>CAZWJE010000141.1:0-3645 GCA_964634395.1 uncultured Gemmatimonas sp.
TCGGGATGAATCACTTCAGGCTTCCCCGCTACAATGTGCCGGCGGGCCTCTCACTTCATGGGTTCCAACTGCGCGCGGCGGGCCTGCTGGTCTGACCCGGAACGGCGGGATGACAAAGGCGCCAGCGCGCGTGGCGGCTCAGGAAAACACCGGCGCTACTCGCGCGCGCCGGGCAACTCCCTGATCAGCACCGCGACACAGCGGTCGATTCGCTCGTAGCTGGCGTCGAGCACCGCGTCCGGCTGGTTCCACGGATCGCGGATCGTGCGGGTCTGAATCGGCTTCGGGTCCAGGTCGCCGAGCACGAGCACCCGCTCGGGCGGAGTTCCGAACCGGCGCTGGATCGCCGCCTTCTGCCCGGCCTCCATCACCACGAGGAGCGCGGTGGCGCGCACCCGTTCGGGCGAGAGCAGGGACGACTCGTGGGGGGTCAGATCGATCCCGCGACCCGCCGCGCAGGCGATCGCGTTCGGGGGTGAGTGTCGCCCCGGTCCGACGAAACCACCCGAGGTTACCTCCACGTGCGCCCGCAACGCGTCGGGAAGCATCGCCAGGAACCGGTACGCCGCGTACGGGCTCCGGTAGATGTTTCCGTGGCAGACGAAGAGCACGGTGGGCGGCAGCCCGATCCCTCTCGTCGTGACCGTCGCCGATCCCCGTCGCAACGGGTGGAGCAGTCGGTCCGGCAGGTGTTTCAGCCAGCGAAGAAGACCCAAGGTTGTCGCTCTCGCTACAGATGTCGTGGCCGTACCACTCATCCCCGGTGTTCGCGATGCCGAAGCTCGGGAGGCCACTGGCGCGGAGCGGCTCTTCGTCTATGCGGAGCCGCGGACTCTATCTATATTGGACCGACGCCTCTCCGGCAACGAGTACCGGAAACGCCGCGTTTGTCGCATGCTCCCGACAGCTTCTGATGTCGACCCAACCTGAAGGCCACGGCAGTACCGTCCTCATCGTGGAGGATGAGATCTCGTTGCGTGAGAGCTGTGCCGCCGTTCTCCGGCAGGATGGCTACGAGGTCGCGGTGGTGTCGCGGGGGGATGACGCGGTGGAGATGATCCAGCGGAACCGGTACGACATCGTCCTTCTCGATCTCAACATTCCGCGGATCTCCGGCACCGAAGTGCTGCGTCGGACGCTGAAGGCGAGCCCGGGCACGCTGGTGGTCGTGATGACGGGGAGTCCCGACGTGCAGTCGAGCGTGGAAGCGATGTCGCTGGGGGCCTGGGACTACCTGCCCAAGCCGTTTACCGCCACGCATCTACAGATCCTCCTGGGGCGGGCGCGTCATACGCTGGCGTCCAACCGTCGCAGGTCCGGTGACGCGGAGCGCGACGATTCTCCCCGGGATCTGGACGCGACCCTCATCGGCGAATCTCCGGCGTTCCGCAAGGCGATGGAACTCGCCGGGAAGGTTGCGCGCACGGATGCGTCGGTCTTCCTCACCGGCGAGAGCGGTTCCGGTAAGGAAGTCTTCGCCAACTTCATTCACCGTAACAGTTATCGGCATCAGCGGCCGCTCGTCGCGGTGAACTGCGCGGCGCTCCCGGAGACGCTCCTCGAGTCGGAGATGTTCGGGCATGTGAAGGGTGCGTTCACGGGCGCGATCCGCGATCGGGGGGGCCTCCTGAAATCCGCCGACGGGGGTACGTTCTTTCTCGACGAACTGACGGAGATGAGCCAGGCGATTCAGGCCAAGCTCTTGCGTGTGATCCAGGACGGCATCGTCCGGCGGGTGGGGAGCGAGACCGTGGACGGGCGGGTGAACGTGCGTTTCATCGCGGCCACCAACCGCGATCCCGCCGAGGCGGTGGAAGAAGGGATCCTGCGCAAGGATCTGTACTATCGCCTTTCGGTCGTTCCGATCCACGTGCCGCCGCTCCGTGACCGGGTCGAGGATATCCCGTTGATGGCCGAGCACTTCCTCCAGCACTACTGGGCCCGACACAGGGAGAGCGGATCGCCGCCTCCCGTGCTGACGGACGAGGCGCTGCGTTCGCTCGCGCGGCGTTCATGGAACGGGAATGTGCGGGAGCTCCAGAACGTCATGGAGCACGCCGTGGTCCTGCTCGACCCGGGCCAGCGAGTGACGCCGGACGATCTTCCGCGGGTCGAGAACGCGTATCGTCCGGGCGAGGGCGATCTGCGGCGGGCGCTCACCGGCTACCTGAACGGAGAGTTCCACGAACTCCGGGACCGACTCGTCGCCGAGTTCGAGATGCAGTATCTGAGCCTTTTGATCGAACGTTCGGGGGCGAATATGTCGAGGGCCGCGAAACTCGCCGGATTCGATCGTACCACGCTCTATCGATTGATGGAAAAGCACGGCCTGCACCGCGACACGACGATCCGGGTCGCCCGCGGCGCCAGGAGTGGCCAGGAGAACTGAGGCCGGGAACACCCGCGCTCGCCGACACGCGAAGACGGGCGTTCGGGGAGAAACACTCGGGAACGTCGAGGGTACCCGGACGGCGTCGTCGAGCGGTGGCGGAACGGCATTTCATGAGATGAAGCGGGGCCTTCGTCCGGATCCCGTGTCGCTCCGACACCGGGAGGTCGAAACTTGGGCGATCGGATGCTGGCCGGGGGTTTCCGGCGGCGTCCTCGAATGACTTCCGGCAGAGGTCTGACACGTAGCTCATACAGCACAGGCAAGAGATGTCGAGCAAACTACCCGGACCCTGGGAGCGGCCAGGATCAGTCGGTGAGGTTGGACCTCCCCTGGATTGGGTTCAGGATCCCTACCAGCCCGAGCAGCCGGCCACCTCGCTGGTCTCGCGCTTCGTGGGAGCGCTCCGGCGATACAAATGGGCGGTGATCGCGATCACTCTGGTCGGCTCCACGGCCGGCTGGGTCGTGTCCCGGCTGGTCCCACCGTCGTACGACGTCCACGCGGTGCTGTGGATCGAGAATACGCCGCGCACGGAAGGGCCGATCCGGGCGCAGGAGCTGCTTGGCTCCTCCGGGTGGATCGACCTGCTTCGCTCGTACGCGGTGATGGACGAGGTCGTCCATGACCTCAAGCTCTACCTGGGCGTAACCTCGGAACTCCGTCCCGCGTTCGCGGACTTCACCCTGCAATCGACCTCCACGCCGGGCCGGTACATGCTGGAGGTTTCGGCGGACGGCGGGACGTATACGCTGCTGACGCGTGATGATCGCGAGGTGGTCGAGACGGGGAACGTGTCGGGGCCGGTCGGCGCCGGGCTGGGCTGGAACTGGCGGCCGGGGCCGATCCATCTCACGCCGGGCCGGGTCATGGAGTTCTCTGTGAACAACCCGCGCGACGCCGCGACGGGTCTCATCATGGGGATCCAGCCCGTGATCGCGTGGGAGAGCAATCTCATGCGGCTCACGCTGAGCGGAAGCGACCCGCAGGCCACGGCGCTGCGACTGAACGCGGTCGCCGACCGGCTCGTGGAGGTGGCGGCGGAGATGAAGCGCGCGCAGCTCGACCAGTTGACCGACGCGCTCTCGGACCAGCGTGTCGCGGCCGAGACGAACCTGCGCGCCGCCGAGTCCGCGCTGGAACAGTTCTCGACGCGGAACGCCACCATGCTCACGGGTGCGGCTCCGGTTCCCGCGCCGGGCGGTGGCGGTGCGGCGGTCGGCGGTGGAGACCCCGTCAGCGCGCGCTATTTCACG
>CAZWJE010000142.1:0-3561 GCA_964634395.1 uncultured Gemmatimonas sp.
ACCTGACCTGGCCCGGGCTTGCGGACCTCCGCGATAAGCTGGAACTTAAATGCCCGGCCATCCGGCCTCAGGAAAATGAAACTCCACGTTCCCAATCCGGGATGAATCGAGATCGCGTCCTGAATCTTCTGGGAAAAAGCCGCGAGGAGCTTCGCACCCGGTTCGGCGTGGGATCCATCTCGCTCTACGGCTCCTACGCCCGGGACGAGGCTCGGCCCGACAGCGATGTGGACCTGCTCGTCGAGTTCGAATCCCCGCCAACCTTCCTCGGCTATATGGGACTCATCGAGTTTCTCGAGGAGTTGCTGGGCACTCACGTCGATGTGGCGACACGGGAGAAACTCAAGCCTCGCGTCCGCCCCTTCGTGGAGCGGGATCTGATCCGTGTCGCGTAACTGGCGTCTCTATCTCGACGACATCGTCGAAGCGGCGGATCTGGTTCTGCAGTTCACCGCCGGCATGACTCAGGCGCGCTTTCTGGAGGACCGCAGGACGTACCACGCCGTCCTGCGCAACCTCGAGATCCTCGGCGAGGCGGCGAAAAAGGTGCCTGCCGAGATTCGCGAGCACGCACCCACGGTGCCCTGGCGCCAGATCGCCGGATTTCGGGACCGTTTGGCGCATGCCTATTTTGAGGTCGAGGATGACGTTGTCTGGGATGTTATCCAGAGGCATATCGTCATCGTCAGAGACGAGGCCGATCGGCTGCGCGGGATCCCGGATCCACCCATATTGTAAGTCTTGAGAATGGTCGCTTCGGCGGCTACTGGCTCGAAACGGCGGGGGAACGGCGCACTCCGCCCTTTGGCTCAGCGATCCGGCCGGTAACACTGTAACGTCGGGAAGCTGAACCGTCGGGCTGCTGGTCCCACCACCTGACCGGGTCGGGCACCTGTAGTCCGCATGAAACCGCGGCGTAGCGCCAATCCCCCTCCCCCCGCCCTCCGCTAGGCACGAATTTGGCACTCCGCCGCCGCATCGTATCACCCGCGTCTCCCGACCGGATGGGCGAACGGAGTCGGCGGACAGGTCGCCGCCACGAAACAGGTTCCATGGACACGTCCAGCGCGGGATCGCGGTATGCATTGCGGATGGGCAAGGTCGGTTGAAATCGCGGTGGCCCTGGTCCTCATGGCCGTCACGCCACTCTTCTCACAACGACCCGCGGCCGGGGATACGCTCTCTCCGCCGGGTCGCGACACGATCCCCGCCGCGCCGCCGGACTCCGTCCCGTCCGCGCGGCTCGACACGGTCTCGTACGAACCCTACAGCAGCTGGGGCGAGCTCGACGCGAGCGCGGGCGGGTTCCTCGTCGGCCGAGGCGACCGCGGGGAGCTGGCGATCAGCGCGTACGCGCTCGTCCGGTACATGGACCAGAGCGGCGAGTCCGATTTCTTCCTCGACCACCTCGGTAACGAACACCCCATCGACTACCGGCGGGACATTCAGTGGCACCGCGCCATGGTCCACTTCAAGGGCTGGGTCGGCTCGGAGAAGTTCCGCTACCAGATGACCGTATGGTCGCTCCTTTCCACCGACCAGGACGTCATCTACGGCTATATCGGATACCAGGCGGCGAAGTACTTCAATATTTGGGGCGGAATCAATTCCGTCGGCGGATCACGGTCGATGTTCGGCTCCCACCCGTTCTGGTTAGGCCATGACCGGGTGATGGCGGACGAGTTCTTCCGGCCACAGTTCACCGGCGCGGTCTGGATCAACGGCGAAGCCTTGCCCGGCCTCTGGTATCACGCGGCGGTCGGTGACAACCTGAGCATTCTGGGCACGACGGCCGCCGAGGATACCCGGGACATCGCCACCGGAGTGAGCGCCTGGTGGATGCCGACCACGCGCGAGTTCGGACCTAACGGATCGTTCGGCGACTGGGACTGGCACGAAGAGCTGGCGACCCGCTTCGGAGGATCGGCCGTCTGGAGCCGGGAGGATCGCCTCGCGGACGTCGATCAGCCGACGCAGAACACGCAGATGCGGCTGGCCGACGCCGTGCTCATCTGGGAAACCGGGGCTCTCGCGCCGAACGTGACGGTGCGCAGGGCCGACTTCACGCTCTACTCCGCCGACGCCGGCTTCAAGTACAAGGGATTCTTCCTGCAGGGTCACTACTTCTGGCGGTTGCTCGACCATTTCGTCGCGGACGGTGATCTCCCGGTGGACCGGATCGTCGACGACGGCTTCTACGTCCAGGCCGCCTTCTATCCGATCAAGCGGACCCTGGAACTCTACGGAAACACCTCGTGGGTATTCGGCGACAAAGCGGCGGGATTCCCCACCAGCCACGAGTACATCGCCGGCATGAACTACTATCCGTATGACACGCGCAACATACGGATCAACCTGCAACTGATCGACGTCACGCGATCTCCGGTCAACAGTCTGTTCGGCTACTACGTCGGTGGGCAAACCGGAACCACCTTCTCTCTCGGTTCCTCGTTCTACTTTTGATGCCGTACAGTGGGAGGCAGCATGAAATCGTCTCGATCGCCGCGGCTACTTGGGTTCACGCTCGTCGCGCTCGTCACCGTTGTTCCCCCCTTGGGGGCCGAAGCCCAGTCCGGTTCATCCGGGAACCCGCTGTACAGTGACGCGCATTTTCATCTGACGAACTACATCCAGGAAGGGACTCCCCTGCCCGACTACGTGCGGATGATGGGGAATACGGTCAGGCGTTCAACCCTGTTCGGGATCCCGCTCCAGCAGATGTGGCAGTGGGGCAATACGGGCGAGTACGCGCCCGAATACTACCTGCAGACCGACGCCCCCCTGTACTACTACTCGTTCACGGATGCGGCGATCGCGTCCGCGTATCTGTCGCTGCCCCCCGAACAGCGCGCGAGACTGGACCCGATGATCACCGGGTTCAACCCCGCCGACATGTACGCGACCGACCATATTCGGCGGGTCTTGCTGACCTTCCCGGATGTCTTCTCGGGCATCGGCGAGTTCACCATCCACAAGGAGTTCGTCTCCGCCAAGACCGCGGGCGGGCCGGCCACACTGGGCGACCCCGCGCTCCACCGGATCCTCGACTTCGCGGGGGAAACCGGGTTGGTGGTGCTCATTCACAACGATGTGGATGTTCCCTTCCCCCGGCCGAACCAGGATCCGTACATGGTCGAACAGCTGCGGGATCTGTTCGCCGCCCATCCGAACACCACGATCATCTGGGCGCACCTCGGGCTGGGCCGCGTCGTCCGACCCGTCGAGGGCCAGCTCGAGATGATCGAGCGCGCGCTCATCAGCCCCGAGCTCCGGCACGTCCATTTCGATCTCTCGTGGTCAGAGACGGCCAAGTACATCACCGAGACGCCCGAATCCGTCAAGGCGACGGCAGAGCTGATCAACCGGTATCCGGATCGCTTCCTCTTCGGGAGTGACGAGGTCGCGCCGAAGAACCTCGACGCTCCCTTGTCGGTCTACGAGGCCTACGCGCCGCTGTGGGCAGCGCTCACGCCCGAGGCGAACCGAATGGTCAAGATCGAGAACTACGAGCGGCTGTTCGACGCCGCGCGTACCCGGGTTCGCGCCTGGGAAGCGGCGAAT
>CAZWJE010000143.1:0-3330 GCA_964634395.1 uncultured Gemmatimonas sp.
TCGCCTTCTACATGTTCGGCGCGGCCGTGGTGCTGCTCCTCATCGGCTACCCGGTCGCGTTCAGCCTGGGCGGCACGGCCGTGCTGTTCACGCTCATCGGCTCCGACTTCCTGCCCGGCCTGGGCCTCGACCTACCCTGGGAACCCATCTTCCGCGTGGCGCGGCTCAACATCATGCCGCAGCGCATCTACGGCACCATCATGGAGAACTACACGCTCGTGGCGGTGCCGTTCTTCGTGTTCATGGGCGTCATGCTGGAACGATCCGGGCTGGCTGAGGAACTGCTCGAGACGATGGGCATCCTCTTCGGCCGGCTGCGCGGCGGCCTGGCCATCTCCGTGGTGGTCGTGGGCGCGCTGCTGGCTGCCTCCACCGGCGTGGTCGGCGCCTCGGTGGTCACCATGGGGATCCTCGCGCTGCCCGTCATGCTCAAGTACAACTACAGCAAACCCCTCTCGGCGGGGGTGATCGCCGCGTCGGGCACGCTCGGCCAGATAATCCCGCCCTCCATCGTCCTCGTCATCTTGGGCGACCAGATGGGCATCAGCGTGGGGCAGCTCTTCCTCGGCTCGTTCATCCCCGGCTTCATGCTGGCCGGGCTGTTCGTGCTGTGGGTGGCGTTCATCGCGTTCGTACGGCCGAAGGAGGCGCCGGCACTGCCCCTCGAGGCTCGGCAGATGCCACGCCGCGTGCTCGCCATCAAGATCGTGCGGAGCCTCATCCCGCCGCTGTTCCTGATCCTGCTGGTGCTCGGTTCCATCTTCTTCGGCATCGCCACCCCCACCGAGGCTGGCGCCGCGGGCGCCATCGGCGCCATGCTCCTCGCCCTGGTGAACAAGCGCCTGAACCTCAAGAACCTGATGGACACCATGCGCCAGACCACGCAGCTGACGAGCATGGTCTTCATCATCCTTGTGGGCGCCACGGCGTTCAGCATGGTGTTCACGGCCCTGCGCGGCGACACGCTCGTCGACCAGTTCCTCGTCAACCTCCCGGGCGGCAAGTGGGGCTTCCTGTTCTTCACGATGCTGACCATCTTCATCCTGGGCTTCTTCATCGACTTCATCGAGATCACCTTCATCGTGGTGCCGTTCATCACGCCCATCGCCGCGCACTTCTTCGGGCAGGACATGATGCTCTGGTTCGGGGTCGTGATCGCCATGAACCTGCAGAGCTCCTTCCTCACGCCGCCGTTCGGCTTCGCGCTCTTCTACCTGAAGGGGGTGGCGCCGCCGCAGATCGAGACGGAGCACATCTACCGCGGCATCATCCCGTTCGTGCTCATACAAGTCGTGGCGCTGCTGGTGCTCGTGGCTTTCCCCGGGATCGTGCAGTGGTTGCCGTCGATCTCTAGCGCGAAGTAGGGGAGCCGCCCTGGCGTGCAGGAAGGGCCTGCGCCCATCACGCTCAGTCAGGTCGGTATCGTCACCGAGGTCGCCCCGGGCATCTTCGTCATCATCGGTCCGCTATCCGGCTCCAAGTTGGAGTTCGCCAGTAAGGTGACCACGCGCGTCCGCCTGGAGGCGAGCGAGCCCACGGAACTGATCATGCGCTCGAGCGAGGTGGTGGTCCCCGAAGGCACGAGGGTAGCGACCAGCTTCTTGCCTTCTCACCGCACGTCGGCACCATCCGCATCTACAACGTCGGCCTCGGCTTCCCTGGCCACGGACTTCGCCACCAGCGTGCCCGAGGGCGGCCTCTCGTTCTCCTTCCGCGTCGAGGAGCGCGGGCGGTGGGCTTGCGTTCGAGTATTCGACGGACGAGGTCTTCAGGGGAGCGGGACGATCTCCGGCACGTACAGTTGGTGAGGCAGGCGAGCGCTCGGCGCTCCCATACCCTTCGTGGTTGGGTTGGAGGCCGGTAGCCGAATCTCGGCAGACTTTACTAACGCGGGTCGTTAGTAAAGGATTCGCAGATCAGGCTATCGGCTTCCGAGTGTCCCTCGAAGAGACAGGGCGTACCGCCACTCCGGATCGATCACCCCGTCCGTCGCCGCTGCAGGGCGGTCGCGGGCCGCGGCCCGCATCCTCTAGGAGGTGGTAGCTTCTCCAGTGGTGGTCGTAGGGGAGAGGTCTGGGATGATGGACAACCGTTCTTGGGGGCAGTTGGTTGCTTGCCGACCGCAGGATCTGGTGCACGCCGATCTGGAGCGCGTTGTGGGGATTGCACGATGATCCCGCGCACGCAGTATGTAGAGAGTCAAACGCCGAGCGTCGTCGCCCCGAACCTGCTGGAGCGGGTTGGGGTCAGGCCGCCCTATCTGGCATTGACCGACATCGACATGGTCGGCCTCGGGCTGCAGGCTACCGCCGTGGCCGAATCGCCGGCCTACGCAGAGCTCGGTCCCATGCCTGCGGCTGAGCTTGGCAGGCACGCCGCCATCGTCGGCCTGCTAGCCGCGGCCGCTCGGCAAGGTGACGATCGCCGCCGTTACTACTTGGCGCGCCGGGCAGAGTGTCGTTACGTACCTAACGACGCGCCTTACGGTGCGCAGGTTCGGTTCAGCGGACGCATCCGCGACCTCGATAAGCGCGGCGCCAGAGCGGCGATAACCGCCACTGCCAACGGTGTGCCGCTCGCCTCGTTCGAGATCGACTACACGGTGCTTACCGACTCGGCGTTCGAGCGGCTCTTCCGCACCAGGGGCAAGCCCACGCCCAGCGCCCCAAGCCCATACGGCTCGCTGCTCACGGCTAGCTGGCACGGCACCCTAGACATGGCCGAGCAAGTCGTTGAGTCGCTGCCGGTCGGCGCTTGCGTGGGTCATTTCGACGGGTACCCCGCGTTGCCCGTTGCCGTGCTCATGGGGCAGCTCTCGTACCTGGCGGGCTGCCTTCACGGAGTGCCCTACCGCGTGGTGCGCGGCGAGGTGGAGGCTAGTGACCTCGTCTGGGCCGGTGAACGGGCGGTGTTCCGGGTAGCGCGTGACGGTGACGGCGCTACCCAGGAGACGCTTGGCTCGGCGCGTTACCGCTGTGAGGCGTGGGCCGGTGAGCGGTCGGTGGCGGCCATGTCTTTGTGGCTCGAATCAGTTGACTAAGGTCTTGGTCACGGCGTGCGTCTGGCTCGGAGCTAGCTGGAGGAACGGGCGCACGTCGGGCGCCTTCTCTGGTCTTGAGAAGAGGTAACCCTGCCCGAGGTGGCAGCCGAGGTCGCGCAGCACTTGGTGCTGCGCTTCGGTCTCTATGCCCTCCGCCACGATCTGGAGGTCCAGGTGTTTGGCGACGTGAGTTATCGCCTCGACCAGGGCCAGTGCGAACTGCGGCGCTTGTAGTGGTGAGCCGAGGTCCTTGATGAAGCTGCGGTCGATCTTGACGGTGTCGATGGGTA
>CAZWJE010000144.1:0-3283 GCA_964634395.1 uncultured Gemmatimonas sp.
TGACGGCGCCGAGGAAGTGGATACCTCGAAACAGGGGACGATCAGCTGGTAGCGGCGCCCCCTTTTCAACGGAAGCTGCGAAGGAGAAACGGAAAGACGCGAAGAAACCACTGATCGGTTCGTGGTTTCTTCGCGTCTTTCCGTACCCCTTGGCGACTTCGCGTTGACGGACTACGCGCCGGATTCCTTCTCGAGTTCCTCGAACTCATGGAGCAGTTCCGCGTCCTGCACCGGTCCAGATCCCGAACCCAGGCGCGGACTCGAGGATTCGCTCCCCGCGGGAAGTTCGCCGTTCGGCCTCGACGGCGCGGGCGGCAGGATCCCCATCTGGCGCTTCAGCTCGATGAGCCGGGCATCCGCGCTGTCGACCACCTCGAGCTGCTTGAACTGACGTTCGAGGTGGTCCGACCCCAGCTCTTCGGTCACCTCGGCGGACGCCAGCGCGAGCCGCTCGGTCTCTTCGATCCTGCGGGTCATCCGGTCGAACGCCTCGAAGGCCGAGCTGTCGGAGAGCCCCGTCATCGTCTCATGGATCCGCTTCTGGGCCTCCGCGCGTTTCTGCTTCGCGATGAGCAGGTTCTTCTTGCGCCGGGCCTCCTCGATCTTGGAGTTGAGCTGGCGGAGTGAATCCTTGAGACGTTCCGTCTCCTCCGCCTGGCGCCGCCAGGTCTCGAAGAGCTGCTGGGCGCGGTCTCCGTATTCCTGCTGGCGCTGCAGCGCCAACCGCGCGAGATCGTCGCGTCCTTCCCGGACGGCGAGCATCGCCCGCTTCTCCCAGTCCGCCGCCTGCTTGCCTTCTTCCTCGGCCTGCGCCTTCAGCTTCCGCTCGTCCGCGATCGCCACCGCGACCTCCTGCTTCGCCTTGGCGAGCTGATCGCGCATGTCCAGAATGATCTGGTTCAGCATCTTTTCCGGGTTTTCGGCCCGGGCGATCAGGTCGTTCAGGTTGGACCGGATCACGGTGGAGAGCTTGTCGAAGATACCCATGGGGCAACGGTTCTGAAGTGTGAATCCGCGGTCGATTTCAGGGCCCGCGGGGACCGATGGATCGGCATCCCGCGAGACGGGTCCCTATCAGACCCGGAACGTCAGCAATCCCGAAAGGTCGCGAGCGAATCGAGGTGCGAGACGAGCGCCAGCTCGATCGAATCGACGCTCGACTGGAGAGTCGTGAACTCGAGGTTCTCCAGCGGCAGCGTATCCGTGAGGATCACGTCGTTACCCTCGATCGCGTACGCGCCGTGGACGAGGTCGCCCGCGTTCAACTCGAGCAGCTTCCGGTAGAGCTTCGCGCATCGTTCGCCGTCCTCCGGCAGCTCCATCACCTTCGAGCGCAGGATGAGGAGGGGCGGCGAATAGCTGACGACCACATTCCCGGAATCCGCGTCGAGCACCCACATCCCCGGCTCGACCTCCTCGATGCCTTCCTCGATGCGGAACAGGAAGCTCTCGACATCATCACGTGTCACCATGGAAATCTCCGCTTCGAACGAGGTGAGGCGCCGGAGCGCCGCGCGTCATCCATCCCTCTCACCCTCCGCCAACCGCTTGCGACCACCTTCGTCGAGCAGCTTCACCATGAAGGAATGCTCCTCCTCGAGCCGCGAGACCTGCCCCGAGAGTCGATCGACCTCGTCTCGCAACCGCCCGATCTCCGCGCGAGCGCCCTCCTCGAGCGGCATCTGACGCCCGATCCGATCCGCGTAGGCCTTCGCGATCGGCGCCAGCACGAAGATGGTACCGAAGACAATCAGGATGCTGATCATGTCCCTACCCTACGGACCGGCACGCGGTCAGTTTCGGTGAGGATAGTACTTCGGCGGGCGGATGGTCAAACGCGAGCCCTGACCCGTCCGTCATCCATGAGCCGCCGAGTGTCTTCCCTCGCTTCACTCGGAATGACACTTTCACTCGGGACGACCATGGGAAATGCCGGCCGGCGCACTCGACGACAGTCGGCTCTCCAGTACCGGCCAGAGAAACTCTCCGGTATGAGACCCGGCGACCTCGGCCACTTCCTCGGGCGTCCCCTCGGCGATGATCCTCCCCCCCTTGTCTCCGCCTTCCGGGCCCAGATCGATCACCCAGTCGGCCGTCTTGATCACGTCGAGGTTATGTTCGATCACGAGGACCGTGTTCCCCTTGTCGACCAGCCGATGGAGTACATCGAGCAGCATGCGCACGTCCTCGAAATGCAGGCCCGTCGTCGGCTCGTCGAGGATGTAGAGGGTACTGCCCGTCGCCTGACGCGCGAGTTCGGTGGCGAGCTTGACCCGTTGCGCTTCCCCGCCGGAGAGCGTGGTCGCGGGTTGGCCGAGGCGGATGTAGCCGAGACCCACGTCGGACAAAGTCCGCAGGTGCCGCGCGAGCCGTGGTAACGCTTCGAACAGTTCCAGCCCCTCATCCACCGTGAGGTCCAGCACGTCCGCGATCGAGTGGCCCTTGTAGAAGACCTCCAGCGTCTCGCGATTGTACCGCTTCCCCTTGCAGACATCGCAGGGCACGTAGACGTCGGGCAGGAAGTGCATCTCGATCTTCACCAGGCCCTCGCCCTGGCACGCCTCGCACCGTCCACCCTTGACGTTGAACGAGAACCGGCCGGGCGCGTATCCCCGCATCCGACTCTCCGGCAGTTCCGCGAAGAGATCCCGGATGATGGTGAAGAGGCCCGTATAGGTCGCGGGATTCGACCGGGGCGTACGCCCGATCGGCGACTGGTCGATGTCCACCACCTTGTCGACCCTGTCGAGGCCGACGATCCGGTCGTGCACGCCCGGTACGAGGCGGGCGCGATAGAACCGTCGGGAGAGCGACTTCCAGAGGATGTCGTTGATGAGCGTCGACTTCCCCGAACCGGAAACCCCGGTGACGGCGACGAAACAGCCCAGGGGGATGCGGGCGGTGACTTTCCTCAGGTTGTGCTCTCGCGCGCCGACGATCACCAGCTCATGTTCGGGGACGGGAGCCCGGCGTTCGACCGGTATCGCGATCTCCATCTCACCGCGGAGATAGGCTCCCGTCAGCGATTCGGGAACGGCCATGATGTCGTCCACCGCGCCCTCCGCGACGATCTCTCCACCGTGCCGGCCCGCCCGCGGACCGAGGTCCAGAATGTGATCGGCGGACCGGATCGTTTCCTCGTCGTGCTCCACGACGATGATCGTATTACCCAGGTCGCGCAGCTGTTCCAACGTGCCGAGAAGCCGCCGGTTGTCGCGCTGGTGCAGCCCGATCGAGGGCTCGTCGAGGATGTAGAGGACGCCGACCAGGCGCGAGCCGATCT
>CAZWJE010000145.1:0-3277 GCA_964634395.1 uncultured Gemmatimonas sp.
GGTCCACGTCGAGCATGACCAGCGCGTACGCTTCGCCCCGCTGTTGCTCGAGCGTCGAGAGCTCTTCGAAGAATGCGCGACGGGTCAGCACACCCGTCAGCGTGTCGCGACGGACACCTTCCAGTGCGTCCCGGTGACTGCAATCCTGAACCATCATCACAAAGGCGATGGTCGAACCGATGATGCCGATGCTTGTGGCGATGAGTGTCACAATCTGGACGCGGCTTTGCGCAGCGGCGTCGATGATGGGAGCCTCGCCGGAGAACGCCAAGGCGGCGCGTACCGCGAACAAAGTGGCAAGAAGGGCCATCATTGCGGCTGCGACCCAGCGGGCCGGGTTTGCGACCCGGACGCCGTGTCGAAGGATGAGCGCCGCTGCCAAGAGGAGCTCGACCGTCAGGAGAGAACAAAGCGTCACCACCGCATAGTCGCGTGATACCCCTGTCACGTAGAACGCAATGATGCTGCAGCATTGAACGAGGTACAGAGACAGGATTGCCCTCGCCGGGTACCTCAGGCCGAACAGGCGCGCGTATGCATGTAGGGCAAGCAATCCGAATGCCATTATCGACGCGTTGCCGAAGACGAGAAAGGAGTAGTCGGGAAGGTGACCTCGCAAGAAGGCGGACAACAGCGTGATGCCGACGCAGAGCATGCCCTGGCCCCACGCGATGACCGCCTGACGCGCGCGGCCGCTGGTGCGGGCGAGGGTGAAGGTCAGTGCCGCCGCGAGGAATCCGAGGAGCGACGCCGAGAACAGCAGCGTGTGGGCATTGAGGGCAAGCGGATGCATTTCGTCTTGGCACCTGGCGGACAGCCCGTTTCTCCTCTCTTATGTACAGACGCGAGGCGGTGATGCTGGACGGCGTGCGGGCATCCGGTCTCCCAGCACGCTGGACGTGGCGTGGCCGTCGGGTATACCGAGAGTGCCTATCTGCATTGACGATATATCTTATGTCTCACAGAATGAAACGTGTCAAATAGGCCAAAAGTCTTAGTTCTTGACTAGCAAGCAACATCGGCCGCCAAACGGCCATTGACAGGGAATTAAAGGTGGCCCATATGCCCACCCGCTGGGCGCTGGAAGGGGCGGCTAGGCCGCCGCCGACCCCGGCGTGCAGCGGGCCGGCCCGATTACACAGAGCGCATAGAAGTCGAGCTCACCTTGGCGGCAGGTTGCGTGCAACCCGCGCCGCTGCGGACAGGCATCGCGAGCCGAGCCACGTCAGCACCCAGCCCAACAACGCGCACACGAGCGCCGCAAGGTGCTGAGTGAGCAGGCGGACCCGTCCTGGTTTCATCGCCGCACTATCGTGCGACGGGCGACTAAGCGCAATCGTCCGTCTGGTCGAATTGACAGACGGGTTGGCCAGTCGCCGCTTCCCTGCGACGAGAGTCCCTTCACGGCTTACACATTCTGAAAGGCCGGTGTACTTGACGATTCGGCCGAGCGACGACGCTCTGTTCTCTTCTCTGCCGAGTATCGCCGAACGGCAAAGAGGACCGCGCGGCGAACTTCAACTTGCGGGCGAAGCTTGAATCCATCGAGTACTTCGGACAGGGGCGCTTCGCCCACAGCGTAGTCGAGCCCAACCGCAGCGCACCAGGAGCGGATTCCGTAGTCGCATGAGCCAGTCTCCTCTGCGTCCGATACTCGAACCGTGGCCGGAACCTTGCGATAGCGCTTGATGAACTCGTCCACGGTGACCGAGAGTGGCCGAAACGGCGCTTTGCGCTCTCTGCCTGCGGCTCGGGCTTTTCGCCGCGCTCCCTCGACCGCCCGTTCAGGCGTCTCGGCGTGGAAGTGCTCGTCCTCCACGATTCCGACATACCCGCGCTCTACGACGACGTCGTATCCGCGGCCTTGACGAGCCCAAGTCGCGGCGTACAACTGGACGTCGTCGGGGGCTTGCAAGCGATGCGCATCGAGCGTCAGCATCCCGCCCAGATGCGCAAGGCCGCGCCCAAGAACCCGCACGCGCCAGTCCGCGGGGACGCAGACGTGGTGGTGGTCTTCCGCGGCAAGCCAGCCTTTGAATCGTCCGGCGTACGTCTGACGGTTCGATGCCATGGTGACGCAATATCCGACGTGGCTAGCATCAAGGGCGAAATCCACTCGGAAGCTATGACCGCCTGCCGCCCGATGACGCAGCAGTTCATATGCGGCCTCACGAACTGCGGCTTTGCGGACAGCGGTCAGTCGTTGCGAAGGAGTGCCGCGTGGCAGCACGACCGGCGCGCGACCCTGAGCGGACCGAGGTCGGACGGGGGTGTGCCCGAGTCGCCTACGAGCGTCTTCGAGCCTGCGGCTACTGCGCCGCGATTGAATCTGGTCGCGGGCGGCCAGCACCTGGTCGACGTACTTTTCGCTGCCGGCGTAGCCAGCTTGCCGCAGACCTGCGCGGGCGTCGGTCTTCGTATCGGACTTGAGGCTCGCGGCAATCCTCCGGACGATGTGGCCCGGCGCCGGTGGCGAACGCCGGCGAGTGGCGACGGTGTCCGCCGGGTTGTTCTGCGTGCTCTTGAGACTTTCGGTTGACATCAGCTTTCCCTCATTTGTCGGTGGATGAAGGCCGTCGACAAGCGACTGGCTGATGTGTTTAGAGAGGCGGTTTATCCGAACCTTCCGATTTGCCGCACCGGCGTCGCGTGGCGGATGGACGGCGGCTGTCCGGTGACGGGAGGTCTGAATTTGAAGAGCGCCCCGAGGCGCTTGCACGCCGAGGACGTGTTCATCAGCCTTGCTCGGATGACTTGCCGTGAACAAATCGGCTGTACCCATGGCGGGGCAGGGCTGGCCGCGCGGCGGCCCCGCTAACTGCTGGCGGTCGATTCGCTCAAAACTGCAGCAGTAGGAGGTCGGGCGGCGGTGACGCCGCGGCGGGCAGCGGAGTCCGAGCATCTATCGGCTCGCGGCCGGGTGTCTTTGCCTTGCCGTCACAGACGGTTCGCACAGTTGCCACACCGCGCTACCGCCTCTGAGCGTCGGGCAACGTCAGCCGCTCCGGTGCCACCCGAAGGGGTAGGTCATGGACGACGCCAGGTGCGGCGGATGTCTTGTCAACAACGTCCGCTCACCTTCAGCTGGAGCCCGAGAACTTGAGTGGGTTCTGGGCCCTCTCCAACGCTGGGAAACCGGCCTGCCAAGGCACTTTCAGGTTGGTGACTAGACATGGAGTCAGTGGCAAGTCATCAACAAAGCGAGGACATATGCAGATTCCTACTCAGGTCTGCGACCTGCTGGAGGTACTAGTCGACATTGCCGCTGCGCTTGAGC
>CAZWJE010000146.1:0-3269 GCA_964634395.1 uncultured Gemmatimonas sp.
TCGATCTGCAGGAGGGCGCCGACATGGTGATGGTCAAGCCCGGCATGCCGTACCTTGACATCCTGCGGCGCGTGAAGGACGCGTTCCGTGTGCCGACCTTCGCCTACCAGGTGAGCGGCGAATACGCCATGCTCAAGGCCGCGGCGCAAAACGGCTGGCTCGACCACGATCAGGTGATGATGGAGGCACTGCTGGCCTTCAAGCGCGCGGGCGCCGACGGGGTGCTGACCTATTTCGCACGTGACGCCGCTCGTTTGCTGCGAAATCAATAGTTTGCTTGGCAGGACCAACCGATCGTTCAGACCAATTTGATTCATCAACCCGTACACCGTGCAGATCGTCGAATTCACCGCCGGCAGTCTGCGTTTCGTCGATGAAGCGCCGGCGCAGCCGCCCGAAGACGGCTTCGTCTGGGTGTTTCTCGAGCGCGCCGAGTTCACCGCCACGCTGACCACGCAACAGGCGTTGGCCGAGCGCCTGGGCGGCTCGCCGCTGCTGGACGTGCACGCCAAGGACCTGGCCAACGAAGCGCACCCGTCCAACTTCGACGCCACCTCGGTCTATGACCTGGTGATCTTTCGCCGGCTCGCCACCGAGGCCGAGATGCAGCCCGACGGCAGCACGGGCGCCGGGCCAGGCGCGTTTGCCCGCATCGAATCGCGCGCGGTGGGTTTCGCGCTGTTCGATCGCCTGCTCGTCAGCGTGCACCCGCGGGGCTGCCCGGTGGCGCACGACCTGCTGGAGCGCGTGGCCGCGGACGCGCGCCTGGCGGTCGATGCGCAGATCGCACGCCCGCGCCTGCCGCAAAGCCCGGCCGAACTGGCGCTGCAGATGATCAACAGCATGGTCGATCGCTACCTGGAGTTGCGCAAGGAGCTCACGCGCGCACTCGAACTGGCTCAAGGCGCGCTGTTGCGCCCCAAGCCGCGGCGCGGCACCTGGGCCGCGCTGATGCGCGCACGCCAGCGCCTGCACCTGCTGCAGGCGTTGTGCGAAGAGCAACAAGACGCGATGCAGGAATGGCTCGATGAACTGCGCCAGATGCCGCTCACAGCGTATGCGGCCGAGGCCAGCCTCGCGCAGCGACGCCACGACCAACTGATGGCGCGCGCACGTGATGTGATCGAACACATTGAGCGGGTGCTGCACCACGCGCGCAGACTGGAGCAATCGGCCGAGATCGCCGTGCAGCTGCACTTCAGCGCGCAGGGCCAGCGCACCAACGACATCATGCGCACGCTCACCGCCATCACGGCGGTGTTCCTGCCACTCAACCTGTTCACCGGATTCTTCGGCATGAACTTCGACCACCTGCCGCTGATCCACAGCGCCGTCGGCATGTGGGTCTCGTTGGTGGGCCTCATCGTGCTCGCGGTGGTCATCGTGCTGTTGTTCTGGCGTCGTCGCTACCTGGGTACGGTCCCGCGTGACGAAGACGCGCTCTGAGTGCTGGCCCTGAGACCGAACACCCCGGCCGATTTGCATCGACCGGGGTGCTCGCGTGGTCACGCGCCCGACCTTCGTCGGGCGTCAATCGCGGGTGCGCTCACTTGGCGTTGCCGCTTTGATCCGGAAAACCACGCGCACTTTTCTCGGCCGCCTTGGTCTGCGCCCGCACCTGATCGCGGCTCAGCGCCTTGCCGCTGGGCGCGGCGCCCTGCGTGTTGTTGACACCGTCGGCCGGCGCGTGCTTGGCGGCGGCTGCCTCCGCGGCCGAGCGCGTCAACGTGCTCTGCTGCGTGCTCGCCGGGATGCCGTCGGGCTGCTGACCCGCGGCCGGTTGGCTCGTGGCGGCAAACGCGCCACTGGAAATCATCAGCGCGGAAGCCGCGATGATGCTGAGCATGTTGAATCTGGTCATGACGTTTCTCCTTAAATCCAGATTGCATCGGCTGCCTGTGCAACCGATTCGATGAACGGGCCCACTGGCCTGCTCTGCTGCATTGGATGCAAGTCGCGGCCGCGCCGTTTCATCGGCCATGCCGCACGCGGCTGCCCAGGCCCGGGCGACGCGCCGTCGACGCGCGCTCGGCGGGGCAGCCGATCAACCGAGGTGACGCGCGAAGAAGTCGAGCGTGCGCTCGCGCGCCAGCGTGGCCGCGGGCTCGTCCCAGGCGGGCCGCTGGTCGCAGTTGAAGCCGTGCTGCGCCGGATAGACGTGCACCTCGACCTCGGGGTGTGCCTCGCGCAATCGCTGCACGCCCTCCATCGGCACCGACTGGTCGCGATCGGACAGGTGCGCAAGCACGGGCACGCACGGCTGGCGCGCGAGTTCCTGGGGCTGCGTCATGCCGCCGCCGTAGTACGGCACCGCCGCCGCCAGCCGCTCGAGCAGGCACGCCGCACGCCACGTGAGCAGGCCGCCCCAGCAAAACCCGACGACGCCCACCTTGCCGCCGCCGGCCTGCGCGGCATGGTCGATGGCGGCCTGAACGTCCTGCAGCACGCCGGGCGCGGGCAGCGCCTCGGCCGCCGCCTTCAGGCCGATGCCCACCTGAATGTCGCTCTGCGTGTAACCCAGCTCCACGCCGGGCCGCACGCGCTGGAAGGTCGATGGTGCGAGCGCCAACCAACCCTCGGCCGCATAGCCCTCGGTGACGGCACGGATGTGAGCGTTGACGCCAAAAATTTCCTGCAGCACCACCACCGCGCCACGCGCACGGCCGGCCGGCGCGGCCTGCCAGGCGCTGACAGTCAGCCCATCGGGCGCCTGCAGTTCGATCCACTGTCCCATGATTGCTCCTAAAACAATAGTCTTCTTGGCAAGAGTGGCAAACGCCAACAGCCAAAAAAGCTTCAGACCCCGAGCGCGCGGCGCACGAAATCGAGCCGATCCTGCCCCCAGAACAGCACGCCATCGACCAGGTAACTCGGCGCGCCAAACACGCCCACATCGATCGCTGCCTGCGTGTGGGCATCGTAGCGCGCCTGTACGGCGGGCAGGCGCGCCTGGTGCAGGCGCTCGGCGGGCAAGTCGGTCTCGGCCAGCAGTTCGGCCAGCGTGCCTTCGCTGGCGATGTCGCGCTGCTCGCTCCAGCAGGCGGCCATCACCGCACCCGCCAGCAGCAGCGCTGCGTCCTGACCGTCGGCCTCGGCCACGGCGGTGATCAGCCGCGCGGCCGCCTGCCCGTCGACGGGGAAGAAGCGCGGCTGCACGTTCAGCGCGATCCCCAGGTGGTCCGCAAAGCGCCTGAGTTCCAGCAGACGATAGGCCTGGCGCTGCGGCGCGCGCTGCGGCAACGGCAGGCCGCCCGACAGCGGGAAGATGC
>CAZWJE010000147.1:0-3041 GCA_964634395.1 uncultured Gemmatimonas sp.
TCCCGCGGGCGAGCCGCGGCGGGGCGATGGTTGTGGCGACAGGCGTTTCGATCGACGCCCGCGTTGCTCGGATGGAGTTGGTGGCGCGGCTGGACGGGGTTCGAGCCGCGAGCGAATGCCTATCGGCCGGGGGGATCCATGCTGAGCGCCTTGTTCGCGGATACGCGCTACGCGGGGCGTCGCCTCCGCGCGCGTCTGGTCTATACATCCATGGCGGTCCTCACCCTGGGTCTCGGGATCGGGGGGACCGCCGCGGCCTGGGGCATTGCGCGGCCCCTGCTGTTCGAGCCCCTTCCCTACGCCGCGGAGCACGAGATCGGCGCCTTCTGGATGCCGTTTGATTGGACAGAGGAAGAGTTCCTCTTTCTGCGAGGGCGCGTCCCGGGCTTCCGCGCGGTCGCCGCGTACCGCGCCGGCGATACCACGTTCCGCGAGGGTGAGCTTCCCGCACGGCTCCTCCCCGGCATCGCGTCGTCGGTCGAGCTGTTCGACGTGTTGGGTGTCCAGCCCATGCTCGGACGAGGTTTTCAGGAGGAGGATGGCTTTCCGGGAGCCGAGCCGGTTGTAGTGCTGTCGAATGGGCTATGGCGGGAACTCGGCGGCCAGCCGTCGATCGTCGGCCAGTCGCTGATGCTCGACGGCATCCCGCGCACCGTGGTCGGCGTGATGCCGCGCGGCTTCTGGTTTCCGAGCCCCGACGTGCGCGTGTGGATGCCGGTGGCGCTGAGCCCCGAGCAACAGGTCGGCAGGTACGCACTCGTGGGACGTGTCGCGTCCGAGCAACGGCTCGAGGCGATGGAAACGCCGCTCGACCAGCTCGCAACGACGCTTGGCGAGCGATTCGAGTATCCGGCGCAGTGGGACAAGACCAGAAACCCCACGATCACTCCCGTGCGTGAGTACCTCGTTGGCTCGATGCGCGCCCCGCTGCTCGCGACACTCGCGGCGATGGGACTGGTCCTGCTCATCGCGTGCGCGAACGTGACCGCGCTCATGCTCGGACAGGTGGAAGGGCGTACGTCAGAACTCGCGGTGCGCTCGGCCCTGGGAGCGAACAACGTTCGCCTCATTCAGCAGGTCGTCGTGGAAGCACTTCTCATCGGCCTGGCCGCAGCGCTCGCCGGAGCGGCTTTCGCGGCGATAGCCTTCCGGTCGCTCGCGCGGACCCTTCCCCTCGGTTCCTGGGGAGAGGGTGCGGCACTCGACTGGGGAGTGTTTGGCGTGGCCCTCGGGATCGCGCTCACCGCGGCGCTGCTGGTGGTGCTCGCGCCATCGGCTGCGCTCCGGCGTGGCGGTCCGCGCGATGCGCTGAGCGGCCACCGCACCGGTGGAATTCGGGGGCGTGGTGGTCGAATCGAGCGCGGGCTCGTGGTGGCGGAAGTCACGCTGACCATGCTCATCGTCTCGGGCACGGCGCTTCTCGTGCGCAGCGTCGCCAATCTTTATGCGATTCACCCGGGCTTCTCCATCGAAGGCGTGGCGGTGCTCGATGTCGTCATCCCCGCCGATCTTCCGAACGCGCGCCGAGCGCGGACGCTCGCTGAACTGACGAGCGCGCTCGGGGAATTGCCGGGAGTGGAAATGGTCGGAGCCACGCACAAGCTGCCGTTGCGCGGCCCGGGCTCGAGCACCAGCATGGCGGTGCGGGGGCGTGAGGATCAGGCCGAGACGACGACTTCCTTTCGCCTGGTGACACCGGGGTACTTCGAGGCTATGGGAATCCCCCTCCGCGACGGACGGGTGTTCACTCAGGCTGACCTGGCGTCGGAAGGCGGCGCGCAGGTCGTGGTTATCAACGAGGCACTCGCGAGGGAATACTTCGACGGAGAGGATCCGATCGGCCAGTACGTGGCGAGCGGATTCGGCGGCTGGGCGGAGGTTGTCGGCATCGTGGGCGACGTAGCGGAGGAGGCGCTGACCGACGACCACCATCCGGCGCGATACAGTCTGTTCTCGCGGGCACCCTACTTCCCCGAAGCGCAGACGCTCGTCATTCGCACGGGGGGACAGGAGGCGGCGGCGATCCTCGACGCGGCGCGTCGAACGGTGCAGCAGATTTCACCCGGAGTCCCCGTACGGGGATCCACGACCGCGGCCCGAGTACTCGACATCGCCGTCGGTCCGGCGCGGCAACTCATGTCCCTCCTCGGCATGCTCTCCGCGCTCGCGCTGGTGTTGGGAGCCGTGGGGATCTATGGAGTGATCTCCCACTTCGCGACGAGCCGCCAACGCGACTGGGCAATTCGCGTGGCGCTCGGCTTGCCCGGATCGCGGGTGGTCACCACCATTGTGGGTCAGGGGGCGGCGCTGGTTTGCGCGGGAATCGTGCTGGCGGCGATGGGCGCGCTGGTGACGGCTCGATTGCTCGGATCGTTCCTGTTTGGCGTGAGTTTCCTGGATATCCCCGCTCTCGCGGCGGCGAGTATCACGGTGCTCTCGATCGGCACGGTCGCGGCACTCTTCCCGGCGTGGCGAGCGGGAGCGGTGGACCCGGCCCTCACCCTCCGCAAGCCGTAAGCGGAAGAGAGGGACGAATCCACGCATGCCGATGTGGAACCATCCATCATTGGGGCATCGATGACCGATACACCCTTCGCTCCGCTGGGTGTGCTCGAGGAGCAGGTCGTGGTCGCCGTACTGCGCACGCGCGGCGAGTCGTACGGCATGCGGGTACGCCGCGAGATCGAGCGTGCGACCGGCCGCGAGATCGCGATTGGTGCCGTGTATTCCACGCTCGACCGGCTCGAAGCCAAGGGATTGCTGACCTCCACCCGGAGCGCGGCCGATGGCTCGTCGCGGCGGCTGTTCGACTTGAGCCCGAAGGGCGCGCAGGCGCTGGCCGACACCCGCGCGATCCGCGAACGGCTGTGGCGGGGAGTCGATCTCGAAGAACTGCTCGCTCTCGCCCGCGCCTGAGCCAGGGTCAGCGCGCTGGTGCCGGCGTGAGTTGCTCGATTTTGTGGGCGGCATCGGGAAATCGCGCCGTGATCTCCATCGAGCGGCCCATCGCCTCGATAATCTCCCGCGGGGTGCTCACGCGC
>CAZWJE010000148.1:0-2968 GCA_964634395.1 uncultured Gemmatimonas sp.
CAGGAGTTCGTGGATAGAGACGACGCGCTGCCCGCCTTCGAGAAGACCTACGGCTTCGAGGTGAAGGGCGACCAGCTGGTGGTGCTGGCGGGCGGTAACACCACCCAGACCGAGACGGCCGCCGCCAACGGCACGGACGGCGTGAACGCCGCCATGGCCTACGGCACCGACGGCGCCATCAGCGCCCTGGGCCTCGTGACCCTGACCGACCCGAAAGGCGCCGTGGCCATCTACCAGCCGGCCCCCACCGTGCGCGGCGAGGTGGCGCGCGCCTACCCGAACCTGGGTGCCATCCTCGACCCGGTGTTCGCCACCTTAGACGAGAGCGTCCTGCAGGACCTCAACGGACGCGTGGCCGTGAACGGCGAGAACCCGGCAGACGTGGCGCGTGACTACCTCGTGCGCGCCGGCTTCCTGAAGTGACCGGCGACTGACGGCCGCGTGAACGGACGGGCATGAGCGCCGCGCCGGCAGTCACGCAGCGGCACGGCTCGCCCGGGAGGCGGCCCGGCGCGGCGCTCCGGCGCGCCGCCGGGCGCGTCCCCGGCCGCAGCGTGCTCCTGCTGGCCGCGGGCCTCGGCCTCGCGGCGCAGCTGCCCGCTTGGTTCTTGCTCAAGCCGAACCGGCTCGTGAACGGTCAGGCGTTCGCACTCCACGGCCTTGCCGGGAGCCTCTGGTGGTTGCTCGCGCTCGTGTGGCTGGCGGCGGCCGCGAGCGCGTTGCGGCCGCGGCTCCTGCCCGTCGTCGCACCCGTCGTGGCGGCGGTGACCACCTGCCTGACGCTCAACGCCGCGGCCGCGGGAGCGCGGCTCCTGGCGGCCGGGCAGCCGGCCAGCGCCCGCGTGTCGCTCAGCCTGGGCTTCTGGCTGGCACTGGTGGCGTGTTACGTGGCGTGGTTCGCGGCCACGCGCCTAGCCGCCAGGCCGAGGTACGTGGCGGGCGCCGCCGTGGCCACCGCCGCGTTCGTGCTCTACCTTGCGGCGACGGGCAGCTTCGCCGACCTGGGCCTGGTCCGCGAGCTGGCCGCCCAGGGCGCAGACTTCCGGGCCGAGCTGGGGCGCCACCTCGCCCTCAGCGGCACGAGCCTCCTCTTCGGGCTCGCCATCGGCCTGCCCGCCGCGGTGGCCGCGCACCGTCGACCGGGCGTGGCGGCCTGGCTCCTGCCCACCGTGGCGTTCTTCCAGACCGTGCCGTCGCTGGCGCTGTTCGGGCTGATGCTGCCCCTCCTCGCCAGGCTCGGGCAGGGGCTCAGCCTGGGGGTCACGCTCCTGCTCGGCCTGCTGTTGCTGCCGCTGGCGCTGCTCGGCCGGGTTCGCACGCCTTGGTTCAGGGTGCCCGCCACCATCCTCGCTGCCGTGCCCGCGCTGCTGTGGGTGACGGTCCTGGCCACCGTGGTCTCAGCGCTACTGGCCGGCCTCTTCTCCGGGACCCCGGCCTTCACCGCGGCACCGAGTCTCGAGGCGCCCCTTGCCACCCTGGGGGTGAGGGGCATAGGCGCCGCGCCGGCCCTTATAGCGCTCATCCTCTACTCGCTCCTGCCCATCGTGCGCAACGCCTACGAGGGCCTGCAGGGCGTGCCGGCCGCCGCCGTGCAGGCGGGCCGCGGCATGGGGATGAGCCGCCGGCAGCTGTTGACGGGCGTGGAGCTTCCGCTGGCGCTGCCCGTCATGGTGGCGGGCGTGCGGGCCGCCGCCGTGCTCGTGGTGGGCATCACCACGGTTGCCTTCCTCATCGGCGCCGGCGGCCTGGGCGTGTTCATCCAGCGCGGCATCGACCAGGTGGTCCCCGACCTCGTGCTGCTCGGCGCGCTGCCGGTCATCTTCCTGGCCCTCCTGGCCGACGGCGCACTGCGCGCCGTCGGCACCCTCATCACGGCCAGGCCGCTGCGCCAGGAGGAGCGACGTGCCCGCTGACACCCCACCGCCCGACGCCGGCCCCGCCATCCGCTTCGAGCACGTGAGCAAGCGCTACGACGCCGACGAGGCCGTTGACGACCTGAACATCAGCGTTGGGCGCGGTGAGTTCGTGGTGCTCCTCGGTCCGTCGGGCTGCGGCAAGACCACCACGCTGCGCATGATCAACCGCCTCGTGGAGCCCACCTCGGGCGCCGTCTACGTGAACGGCAGCGACGTTGCCCGGCAGGACCTGCAGAGCCTCAGGCGCGGCATCGGCTACGTGATCCAGGCCACCGGCCTCTTCCCGCACCTGACGGTGGGGCAGAACGTGGAGGTGGTGCCGCGCCTCCTCGGCTGGCCCCGCGCCAGGCGCCGAGCGCGCGCCCGCGAGCTCCTCGCGCTGGTCGGGCTCGAGCCGGACACGTACGCCGAGCGCTTCCCCCACGACCTCTCCGGCGGCGAGCAGCAGCGCGTGGGCGTGGCGCGCGCCCTGGCCGCCGACCCGCCCATCCTCCTGATGGACGAGCCGTTCGGCGCCGTCGACCCCCTTACGCGCGACAGGCTGCAGGGCGAGTTCCAGGAGCTCCAGCGCAGGCTGGGCAAGACCGTAGTGTTCGTCACCCACGACATCGACGAGGCTATACGTCTCGCCGACCGCATCTGCCTCATGAAGGACGGCGCCGTCGAGCAGTTCGCGCCGCCGCAGGCGTTGCTGAGCCGGCCGGCCACCGAGTTCGTGGAGAGGTTCGTGGGGCCACAACGTGCCCTGAAACGGCTGGGGCGGCTGACGGTCGGCGAGCTGGTGAGGCGGGACGCTGGGCCGGACGCGGGCGCGCGGGCCGGCTCCGCCGTTGGCTCCGTCGGCACGGTCGGCTCGGCAGCCGGCACCGCGCCCGGCGCCGCGTTCGGCGCCGCGTCCGGCCCTGCGGGCACGGTCGGTCTGAGAGCCGACCTGCGCACGGCGCTGGCCGAGATGCTGCAGCTCGGCGCCTCGCGCCTGACCGTCGTCGATGATGCCGGCCGGCGCGTGGGCGAGCTCAGGCTGGACGACATCGTGGCCCTCGGAGACGGCA
>CAZWJE010000149.1:0-2854 GCA_964634395.1 uncultured Gemmatimonas sp.
ACGGCGAAACGGGTGAACCGCTCTTTCCCGTAGAGGAGCGACCGGTGCCGCCTAGGAGTCTGTCCGACTAATCTCGCGGATGGCGGGGCGAGGGGTTAATTTTCGGGAACGACTTTTCTCGGTCCCCCTCTTTGCCCGAGCCCGATGAGCAAGATGTTCCGGCCGTACGAACCGGACCAGATCTACCTGTTTCCGCCGTCGCCGCGGGAGTGGCTGCCGGACGATCATCTGGTGTTTTTCCTGAGCGACGTGGTCGATTCGCTGGATCTGTCGGTGATCCACGCGGACTACATGGAAGAGCGGGGGTATCCGCCGTACCATCCGCTGCTGATGGTGAAGATTCTCCTGTACGGGTACGCCCGGGGCATCTACAGCTCGCGAAAGCTGGCGCGAGCGTGTCAAGAGGATGTCGCGTTCCGGGTATTGTGCGGAGCGAACCAGCCGGATTTCCGGACGATCTCGGAGTTCCGGAAGCGGCACTTGGCCGCGTTGTCGGACCTCTTCCTCCAGGTGCTGCAGCTCTGCCAGCGCGCGGGGATGGTGAAGCTCGGGCACGTGGCGATCGACGGCACGAAGGTGAAGGCGAACGCGAGCAAGCACAAGGCGATGAGCTACGGGCGCATGCGGGAAGAGGAGGCGCGCCTGAAGAAGGAGATCGCGAAACTGCTGCGCGAGTCGGAGATCACGGACCGATCGGAGGACCGGCTGTACGGCCCGCGGAAGCGCGGCGATGAGTTGCCGGAGGAGCTGGCGCACCGGGAGGGTCGGCTGCGGAAGATCCGGGAAGCGAAAGCGGCGCTGGAGGCCGAGGCCCGTGCGGCGGCGCAAGCGACCGGGGTGGAAGGCGACGAACTGGCGAAGGTGGTTCCGGGCGAGAAGGCGCAGCGGAACTTTACCGACCCCGAGAGCCGGATCATGCCGGAGGCGGGCGGGAAGAGCTTCGTGCAGGCGTATAATGCGCAGGCCGCGGTGGACCATGCGAGCCAGGTGATCGTGGCGGCGGAAGTGACGCAGGCGAGCAACGACAAGCAGCAGCTGGTTCCGATGGTGGTGCGGGTCTGCGAGAATCTGGAGGAGACGCCGGAGATCTTCAGCGCGGACGCGGGATACTGGGCGGACGAGGCGCTGGGCACGCTCGAGGACTACGAGATCAGCGCGGTCGTCGCCCCGGAGAAGATCAAGCACCGCGAGTGGCGAGAGCAAGAACTCCTTACGGGTCCGCCGCCAGAGGGGCTCTCTCGCAAGGACAGCATGCGGCACCTGCTGAAGACCGAGTCGGGCCGGGCCGAGTATCGCAAACGCATGTGCACGGTGGAGCCTGTCTTCGGCCAGATCAAGCAGGCCCGCGGCTTCCGGCAGTTCCTTCTCCGCGGCAAGAGGAAGGTGAGCGGGGAATGGAAACTCGTGTGCACCGTCCATAATCTGCTCAAACTGCACGCGTTCACGTGCGAACGAAAACCCGATTGGACAACGGCGGAGCATCGACCCGATTCGGGCCCGAAACGACCCAGATAGCCTCACGAGGGAGTCCATGGCAAACTTGAAATCGCCACACGTCCGCCACCCATCCCCACCCGCTCGAGCACTCAGGAGCTGAGTCTAAGCGGGTTACTTGGACAGACTCCTAGGGAAATGGGTCGGCGTCAAGAACGACAAGCACGTGCTAGAGATCGAGCGAAACGGCGACAGCTACATGGTGCGGAACACCGAGCCTAGCCCGTTCACGGGCAAGACGCGGACCACGAACATACCGGCCACCTTGCAGGATGATGTTCTACAGGTGTCGGTCGGATTCGGCGCTCTATCGCTCGCCATCGACGGCACATGGGGCACCCTGACCGATGGAAGGATGGAGTATCGGCGGCAGGAATAGCCGACAGCCAGGTCAAACAGAGGCGGGGCACAGACCCCGCCTTTTTTTATGTCCGGCACCAAAAGGAAGCTGGGGCATCGTCCGGCCTCACTCGACGGGATCGAGCGGCACGGCCTTGCAATCCTCATTGCCGCACAGGAGCCGCAGCGACGGCTTGCCCCAAGCCTGCGCACCGCATGACGGGCAGCGATACTTGACGCGGTTCGAGCGGTTGCCGGGCAGTGGTGAAATCAGGTCGCCGAGATCGTCGCCGCCCTCGCCGTCATCGTCGCCCGTGTCGGCGATCGGCGCGGCGATCGTCGTCATGGGCGGGAAGCGATCGAGCCATGAGATTTTGAAATCCTGCGTCAGCAGCTTGTCGGTCGCCTGCATGAACAGGCCGCCCGGTATGGCATAGTCGGCCATTTTCTCGCCCGTGCGCGCGCCGCCGGGCTTGCCGGTGCTGGACGGCATCAGGCCGATGGCCTCCATTTTGTCGGCCCATTCCTTGTTGTGATAGCCGCGACGGCCCGGCTTGCCGAAGTGGAATTGCCAAGCGTGGACCATCTCATGCACCAAAGTTTGCAGGACTTCGAGCAGGGGCACGACAGCGAAATAGGACGGGTTAATGGCGATTTCGTCGGTCTTGCTCCGGTCGTGGCGATGCACGAACCGCTCCGATGAGAAATAGCCATAGGTCCGCTTTTCGCGCTGCATGGTGATGAGGCAGGGGGGAAGCTCCCCGCCGAATAGCTCCCGGTTGTAGTGATCGAACGCGGCTTGCAGTTCGGCATAGGCTTGAGCGGTCGGGCTGGTGATGACGATGGTTTCGGCGGCCAAGGCGATTCCCCTCAAATTGGATTGCACAATCCAAATACTACCCGCTTCGGGGCTGTCCGTCAAACGGTCGTTTAGCGGACACTCCGCATTTGTCCGTTTTCCTAGCCATTGCAATGAGAAAGCGGACAGAGTAGAATAACGGACAGAAAGCGGACACATCGG
>CAZWJE010000150.1:0-2761 GCA_964634395.1 uncultured Gemmatimonas sp.
CGCCGGTGCCAGCGCGTCCTGGTTGAACTGCGGGTTGGTGCGCGAGCGGCGGATGGTGCGCACGTCGATCAGCCGCGTCACGCCTGCGGCGTGCAGGCGCGCAGCCAACTCGTCCACCGTCAGCGTCGAGTGACCGATGGTGAAGTAGGGCAGGCGCTCGGCCATGACCCGTCAGTCGGCGATGCGCCGCAGCGCCGAGCCCTTGTGCACCGCCACGTGCTCGGTCTTGTTGCTCTGGATTTCGTACTGCGGCTCGGCCTCGCTCGCGTGGTGCGTGTAGCCCTTCCAGTCGAAGGCCTGGCGGTGCACACGGATGATGCGGCCGCTCACGCGGCCGGCTTCGGAGTTCCAGCTGACGTGGTCACCAATCTTGAATGACACCACCATCTCCTTCTGCTCTCGTCATTCCGAGCGCTTTGTGCTTAGTTTGCCTCTTTGCAATTGACAGCGTGCGACGAACGCTGATTGAGGTCGCAACGGGAGTTACAGTCGACAGAGTTGGACGCTGATTCCATTTCACGAACAACGCATCGCGGTGATGCAGAGAAATGTGGATCACGGCAACTGTGGAATATCACGTGGCGCAAATCGAACGACTGCAAAGACTGCACCAGTGGCTTGCTCTTGGGCGCTGTGTCCCTCGCGAGCGCATCCTGCGCGAGCTTGAAGTGTCCGCCTCGACTCTCAAGCGAGACATCGCCTTCCTGCGCGATCGCCACAACATGCCCATCGCATGGGATCGCGAGCTTTGTGGCTGGCGACTCGATCCGCGGGCTCCAGACGGCGTTCGGGAAATCCCCGGTCTGTGGTTCAGCGCCGATGAGATCCTTGCACTGCTCACCATGCAGCACTTGCTCGCCAGCCTCGATCCCGTCGGCCTCCTGAGTGCGCACATCGCGCCACTGCGCCGGCGTCTGGCGCAACTTCTGGAAAGCGGCGCCGGCGCCGAGGCCGAAATTGCACGCCGCATCCGTGTGCCTGGTATCGGCACGCGGCGCATCGACTGGCCGCACTTCCAGACTGTCGGCTCGGCGCTGCTGCGCCGCCAGCAACTTCACATTACCTACCTCGCGCGCGGCAGCGGCCGCCGCAGCGAACGCCAGGTCTCGCCGCAACGAATGGTTCACTACCGTGACAACTGGTACCTTGATGCTTGGTGCCACCAGCGCGAGGCCCTGCGCAGCTTCAGCATAGATGCCATCGAGGCGGTCCGTGTCACCGGCCAGCCGGCCGTCGATGTGCCCGAACATCGGCTCGACGACGAACTGGGCGCTGGGTACGGCATCTTCAGCGGCAAGGACGTGCAGCATGCGCAGCTTCGTTTCAGCCCCGAGCGTGCGCGCTGGGTGGCAGCCGAGCGCTGGCACCCCAACCAGATCGGCCGCTGGGACCACGAAGGCCGCTGGCTGCTCACCGTGCCCTACGCCGACCCGCGTGAACTGGTGATGGACATCCTGCGTCATGTACCGGAGGTGCAGGTGCTTGCCCCGGATGAACTGCGCGACGAAGTGCTCCGGCGTTTGCGGGAAGGGGTGCGCCGGATCGGACAGTTGGATGAATGAACAGTGAATCTGACATGCTGGGCTCACGTCATGAGCTTTTCCTGGTTCATAGTCGAGCCATGTCAGGAAGCAAGTGTCGGTGGGGTGAGGGGCATGTCTTGAAGCCGCGGGAGGCCATGTGGCTGCTTGCGCCCGTCGGCGAGCGAGCAACGTGTGCCCAGTGAACGGCGCGGGGAGGGGGGACGAATGTTGGATCAGACACGGAGGGCATCTTTCAGCGAGTTCTTCACGGCAGCAACTGGAGGGTTCGAGCCTTACGAATGGCAAGTTCATATGGCGCTGGCTGGTTTGCCGGATGTGCTCTCAGTGCCGACAGGACTCGGCAAGACCGAGGGTGCGCTCGCGTGGGCGTGGCGCCTGCTCGTCGACAAGAAGCCGGAGCCGCCACACCTCGTGGTCTGCCTGCCGATGCGCAGCCTGGTCACTCAGACCGTGCAGCGATTGAAGACCTACTTCGACGCCCTCAAGGCGAAGAAGCCCGAGATCGACGTCGCCGTTCATCAGCTCATGGGTGGAGCCATCGATGACGAATGGGTCGGCCACCCTGATAAACCATGGGTGCTCGTCGGCACGCAGGATCAACTTCTCTCGCGCGCTCTGAACCGCGGCTACTCCATGAGCCGCTTCGAGTGGCCGGTTCACTTCGGGCTGCTCAACAACGACTGCCGGTGGCTCATCGACGAGGTCCAACTCATGGGGCCGGGGCTTTGGACCACGTCGCAGCTCGACTGGATGCGGCGCAAGCGATTCGAGTCGCTGAAGCCATGCTTGACCACATGGATGAGCGCCACCGTAGGCACGTCGTTCCTCAGCACCACGGATAGAGTGCGTGACGGACTCGCCGAGCCATCGACCGAGCAGATCGCATTCGAAGACAAGCTCAAGACCGCGCTTGATGGTGACGCAGGACTCAATTGGTGGCGCGCGGCGAAGCGCCCTCTGGCGTGGTGGCAGCCAGAGGCAGCGGCGCAACCGACGACCGGCGGAGGCCAGAAGCGAAGCGCGGCGAAGTCCGCTGCAGCGACGGCAGTCACGCCCGATGCCATCGCCGCCTCCGTCAAGGCGAAGCACGCGGCCGGCACGCTCTCGCTCGTCATCTGCAACACCGTGGACATGGCGCGCGCCGTATTTGGCGCGCTCTCGACGATCGACCACAAGGTTCTCCTCACTTCGCGGTTTCGCCGGGAGGACCGCGCGCG
>CAZWJE010000151.1:0-2753 GCA_964634395.1 uncultured Gemmatimonas sp.
TTCGTGAACATCTCCCTGCGCGGTGACCGGAGCTCCACTTTCGGCACGGACTATGGCTGGGCCTGGTACCCGTCGGTGAGCGCGTCGTGGGTGATCACCGAGGAACCGATCGTCGAACGATTCGTTCAGCGGTTCGGATTCCTCGATGGGATGCTCGACAGTTTCCGCCTTCGCGCGGCGTATGGTCAATCCGGCCTGAGGCCGGGGACGACGACCGCGCTGCTCTACTTCAGCCCGACGATCACGACGTTCGCCGCCTCGGACGTGCCGGCGTTCACGATCGGCGGGATGGGCAATCCCGAGCTGAGGCCGGAGCGGTCGTCGGAGGTCGAGTTCGGCTTCGAGGCGGGGTTCCGCGAGCGGGTAGGTCTCACCGTGACCTACTATTCGAAGACCTCGACGGACGCGCTCGTGTCCGTGCCGATCGCGCCCTCGGCGGGAGGGACCACGAGGCGGTGGGAGAATCTCGCGGAGGTTCGCAATGACGGTCTCGAGTTGATGCTGGAGGGAACGGCCCTCCGGACCCGGCCGGTGGACCTCACCCTGAATCTGAGCGGTTCCTTTCTGAGGAATCGCCTGGTCGAACTCGGGAGTGATGGTTCCGGTGAGAGTCTGGAGCCCATCGTCCTGGGCGAGCAGCGGCACGCGCGGGGGTACCCTCTGGGCGGCTACTGGATGAAGCCGATCACCGGATGGACGGAGACGAACGGCGGCGTGCGGCTGGGTGACGCGCGGATCGGCGAGGAAGAGGTCTTCTTCGGGAACTCGATGCCGACTCGCGAGTTCAGCCTCGGCGTGAACGCGACGGTGTTCGGCGTGGTTCGGCTGTCGACCCTCTTCGAACATCGCGGCGGCCACAAGCTCCTCAACCTCTCACGCGCCTGGCGGGAGACGTTCGAGGAGAACGACCAGCGAACCTACGAGGCGACACCGGCCGAACAGGCGGGGCAGGTCGCCCTCCTGGACAGCGAGAACCGGACGTACGCCGCCTACATCGAGGACGCTGGTTTCGTGAAATGGCGAGAGGCGGCGATCACCGTCTCGTTACCCGAGAGGTTCGCGCGGCGAGTCCGCGCACGGGGGCTGAGCCTGACCCTCGCCGGCCGGAATCTCGCGACCTGGACGGATTATTCGGGACTCGATCCCGAGCTGAACTACGCGGGGCAGGCCAACTTCACCTCCGCCGACTTCGCGACGCTGCCGCCGAGCCGTCTCATGACGCTCCGGATCGACGCGAACTTCTAACCGGGTACCGCGCAATGAAGAACGACTGTATCCGGCGCGCGGGTCGCGCCGAAAGAATCGTCCGGTGCCTCCTCGCGGGATCCGTCGTGGCGTTCGTCGCGGGGTGCGATCTCGACTCCGTTCTCGAGGTGTCCACCCCGGACCTGGTGCCGGGGGATGTCGCGTCGCGGACCGACAACCTGGAATCGCTTCGCAACGGGGTGCTCTTCGAGTTCGCCCGTGCGTTCACCGGGCCTTCGGGCTCGAACGCGGCGCCCGGCATCATCGGCCTCTCTGGGATCTTCACCGACGAGCAGTGGTACTCCAGCACCTTCGTCGACATGCAGGAGATCGACCGCCGAGCCATTTCCCGTGAGAACGGGTCACTCACCACGGTCTTCGGATACGCGCACCGGGCGCGGAACTGGGCCGATGTCACGGCCGAGCGGTTCGCCGCGTCGGAACTCGCGAACTCCACCGACCACGCCCTGGTCGTGAACCTCGGCGGATACGCGCACCTCTTCCTCTCCGACAACTTCTGCTCGGGGGTCCCGCTGAGCCGGACCTCGATCGAAGGGGCTCTCGAGTTCGGTCCGGCGCGCACCACGACGGAGATCGTCGAGCTGGCGTTCGCGCGGTTCACGGAGGGGGCGGGCATCGCGCAATCCGCGAACAGCCGCGCGCAACTCGACCTCGCGCGCGTGGGACAGGCTCGCGCGCTCGTCGCGCTCGGCAGGCTTACGGAGGCCGCGACGATCGCGGCGATGGTGACGCCCGGCTTCGTCTACTCGGTCGAATACAGCGAATCCGCCTCGGGTCAGTCGAACGGGATCTGGGCACAGATCAACTCCTCGCGCAGAGCCTCGATCGCGAGCGAGGAGGGTACGACGAACACGGGGCTTCGGTATTTCAACCCGGGAGGGACCGACGCCGCGTCGATGACGATCGACCCGAGGGTCCCCGTGCTCAGCCGCGACGTCGGTTCGGGTACCTCGATCCCCGTCTTCCGGCCCGGCCGTACCGGAACCCGCGGCGCGAGTGTCCCACTCGCCTCCTTCGTGGAAGCCCAGCTGATCATCGCCGAAAGCCTGCTCGCGAACGGAACCAGTGACGCGTATCTCGCGGTCCTCAATGATCTGAGGTCGAACGTCGCGGCGCACCTGATCGCGTTCGGGATGGCCATGGGCGGTTCGGTCACGCTCCCGCCGCTTGTCGATCCGGGCACACCCGCCGAACGCGTCCGACAGCTCTTCGATGAGCGGGCGTTCTGGCTGCATCTGACGGGGCAACGGCTCGCCGATCTGAGACGGATGATTCGGCTCTATGGGTTCGCCGAGGGCGAGGTCTTCCCGACCGGAGTCTCGGTGAGGAACGTTCCGTACGGCGCGGACGTGAACTTCCCCATCCCTTTCGTGGAGGGGAACAACCCGGCGTTCACGCCCGTCGAGGGAGTATCGGGCGCGTGCCTGGATCGACTGCCGTGACGTGAGATGGGGCCGCGTTCACTTCAACTCGGGATCTCGATGACC
>CAZWJE010000152.1:0-2748 GCA_964634395.1 uncultured Gemmatimonas sp.
GGCGCGATCTCGCGGAGTTCGCGGAAAGGGTGCGGGAGTAGCGGCGCGGCTCGGCCACATCGCGGCACGCCGGAGGTTTTCACCTTCCCGGCGCGGCGCTGTCAACGACCGGTCAAATTCGCGATCTTTGTCCGCATGTTTACAGCGCGGCGGCGGGACACAACATTTCGCGGGGCGTGCCGGCTGCGCGCGCGCGGCGCCTGCTGCCAACCCCGCCGCCGGCCGCCGGCCGGGCCGCCAGCCGCGAGCCGCCAGCGATCAGCCGCTGGCCTCCGCCACGACCTCGACCCGCGGCACGACGATCTGGGCGCCCGGGCGCAGTTCGCCGAGGTTCATGTCCGGGTTGTATTGCTGCAGCAGCCAGGCCGGCACGCGCGCGTAGCGCTGCGTGATGCTCCACATCGAGTCGCCACGGCGCACCACGTAGATCTCGGTGCCGAGGATGCGGTGCGCGCCGAAGAAGTTGGCCTGCAGCGCATAGTGGTAGTCGCGCCGCTTTTGCTCGAACTCCGCGGCGGTCGTCTTGCCGAGGTCGAGTTTCAGCTTGTTGCCGAGCAACACCGGCTGGCCGCCGCGCAGTTTGTTGATCTGGCGCAGGCGCGCGGCGCTGACGCCGAGCCAGTCGGCGTAGTGGCCGAGGGTTTCGGCGGCGACCACGCGGATCGTGTCGTCGCTCGCGACGCTGTAGTCCACGGCGTCGACCGATGAGGGCACGCTTTCGCCGCCCGTGACCAGCGCGGGGCCGAGCGCTTCGGCTTCGCGGGCCGAGACCGGCTCGGCGCGACTTGCGCGCTGCGCGCTCGCGACGACCGCGGCCTCGTCCTCCCTGCTCTCGCGCACCGCTGTGGTATCGGGGACCGCCGCGGCGGGTGCGCGCGCAGGCGCCGATGCGGGCGCCGGTTCGGCGGCCGCGACCACGGCAGCGGGCGCCTCATCGGCGTCCATGGCAAGCAACAGGCGCTGGCCCTCGAAGATGTAGTTCGGATTGCGCAGCCCGTTGATGCGCATCAGCTCGCGCTCGCTGACCCGGTTGCGCGCCGCAATGGCGGACAGCGAATCGCCGCGTCTCACCACGTGCACGCGGCCTGGCTCGATGGCGCCTGCGCCCGCGCTTGCGGTTGCGCTTGCGTCAGCGCCTGCGCCCGCGCCCGCCACGGCCACCGCGGCCCCCGACACCAGTGCCGGCATGCGCTCCGGCAGTCGCAGGGTGCGGCCCCGCTTGAGGCCCGCGTCGGCGGAAAGGCCGTTCAGCGAGGCGAGCCGCTGCGTCGAGATGCCGTAGCGCTTCGCGACACTCGCGAGCGACTCGCCCGACTTCACCCGATGCGAGCGCGACTCGATCTGCGCCACGTACTGCTCGGTGTCGGGCAGCCGCTTCGCGAGTTCCTCGCTGGTCAGCGCCTTGCCGTTGCCCGGCAGGCGCAGCCGATAGCCGCGCGGCACGAGCCGCTCGCCGTTCCACACCGTGGGCAGCAAAGCCGGATTGAACTCGCGCAGTGTGGCGCGATCGACCGACAGCGCGCGTTCGATCGCCCGCACCGGCACGTAGGACGACAGCTCGACCTCGGTGAACTTGAGTTCCGGCGCGCGTTCGATCGGCCCGAAGTATTTTTCCGGGTTCTGGTCGATGGTGAGCGCCGCGAGGAATGACGGATAGAAATTCCGCGACGCGAAGCCGAAGCTCTTGCTGCGATAGGTGCGGTTGATGTGCACGAAATCGGTGGTGCCGGTGGCCGTGGCCGCGCGGCGCATGCCCGCCGCGCCGTGGTTGTAGGCCGTGAGGGCGAGCGGCCAGGTGCCGAGCAGGCGGTAGTTGTAGGCGAGCAGCTGCGCGGCCGCCTCGGTTGAGCGGAACGGGTCCATGCGCTCGTCGACCGCACTGTCGATGCGCATGTAGCGTCGTCCGGTCGAGCGCATGAATTGCCACAGCCCCGCCGCGCCCACTTTCGAGTACACCGCCGGATTGAACGAGGACTCGACGTGCGGCAGCGCCGCGATCTCCGGCGGCAGGCCGAGGTTCGCGAGGGTCTGCGCGATGTGTCCTTCCCAGGTGCCGGCGCGCACCAGGCCCGCATGGAAGCGATCGGCCTGGCCGAGCTGGAAGCGGATGCCTTCGCGCGCGGTCTTGAGCCGCTCGTTGCCGGCCTTGCCCCACAGCTCGCGCACACGCTTCTCCTCCGCCGTCAGCTCGTTCGCCGGCGGGTTGGTCAGCAGCCGGTCGATGATCTGCTGGTATCCCTTGCGCGCCTCGTCGACGACCGCCGAGCGCTGCTTCGGCTGGGTGTTCGGCGCAAAGCGCAGTGTCTCGTAGACAATGGAGAGATCGCGCTCGTCGTGCAGGAAGCCGTCGTTGGTCGTGATCTGCGAATAGACGCGGATCCAGAAGTCGACGTCGGCCTGCAGCTCCGCCGGCCGCGGAATGACGTCGGCGGCGGACTGCGCATGTACAACGCCAGTCACGACAGCGCTCGCCACGCACATCAGCAGCGCCATCGCCGCTCTCTTCATCCGATCCATGCCCACCTCAGTGTCGAGATAATTGACAGTCCCACCAGCGCCTGGCGCGCCACGCGCGGCCCGCGCGAGCCGGAGCGGTCCGGGGTGGCCACAAAGTGCGTGCCCGATCACATCTTCGCACCGGTTTGCGCCCGGCCACCCGACATAATCCCGGAATCGTGAAGCATGGCACAAGCCTTGCTCCTCTCCCGGGCAAGCGCGGTCGATGTGACCGGTCGCAGTGCAGAAAGG
>CAZWJE010000153.1:0-2528 GCA_964634395.1 uncultured Gemmatimonas sp.
CGGCGGTGGCGGTGGCGGCGGCGGCGCGCGGCGCGGCGCGGCCGGCCGCCCGGCGCTCGATCAGCAGTTCGCCACCGGTCGCACGCTGTGCGTGCCAGCCCGGCTCGACGACCACCGTGAAGCTCGCATCGACGATGAGCGCCGGTCCGGCGGCCGAGGTGAAATCCCCCCATGCGCGCACCGGCGTGTCGTGCCAGGCGTTGCCGAAGCGCGCGCGCACGCTTCCCGGCAGCGACGCCACGGGTGCGGCCTCCACGTCCTGCAGCGCGGGAAAGGGCGGCGAGGCGCGTGCCTCGACCCGTACCGATTCGATCACCAGCGCGGCGTCACGTTCCGCAAAGCCATAGCGGGCCTGCTGTGCCGCGTAGAACGCCTCTGCCGGCGACGGCGCATCGAGCGGCACATCGAAGCTGACTTCGCTGTCGCCGGCGCGCACTTCCAGCAGCCGCAGCACCTCGTGCGGATACTGCGGCGGGAGCAGTTCGACCGCGGAGCCGGCCAGCGCATCGAGTGCGGTGCGCGCCGCCGCGATCCCCGCCGCATCGAGCGGCAGGCGCAGGCTGCGCCGTCGTGTCTCGAGCCAATCGGCGAGGCCAATGCCGAAGGCGGACAGCACGCTCGCGAGCGGATGGACGACGACGCGCTGCATGTCGCAGGCCGCAGCCACCGCGCAGGCGTGCTGGGGCGCGGCGCCGCCGAAGCAGAAGAGCGCAAAGCGCGCCGGATCTTCACCCTGCGCCGCGCATACCTGGCGCACGGCGTTTGCCATCGACTCGACGGCGACCTCGAGCCATGCGGCGGCGATGTCATCGGCGGGCCGGTCGCTGCCGAGCGCTGCGTTGATCGCCTGCGCGTGTCGCTGCAGCGTGGCCTGCACGATGGCCGGGTCGATCGTTGCCGCGCCGTCCGCGCCGAACACGGCGGGCAGGAAGGCCGGCTGCAGGCGCCCGAGTGCGACCTGCAGGTCGGTCACCGTCAGTGGCCCGCCACGGCCGTAGCACGCCGGACCCGGATGCGACCCTGCCGAGGCAGGGCCCACCTGCATGCGCCCGTCGTCGAAGGCGAGCACCGACCCGCCGCCCGCGGCGATCGTATGGATATCGAGCATCGGCGCCTGCAGGCGCGTGCCGGCGATCTCGTGCTCGAAACGTTGCGCGAGCCGGCCCGCGTAGATCGAGACGTCGGTCGAAGTGCCGCCCATGTCGAAGCCGACCAGCGCATCGAGGCCGAGGCGCGCGCCGATCCGGGCCATGCCGGTGAGGCCGCCCGCCGGTCCCGACAGCACGCAGGCGACCGGGCGCGCCCGCCGCGCGTCGACCAGGCCGCCCGAACTCTGCATCAGCAGCAGTTGTGCGTCCGGGTCGAGCCGGTGCGCCGCGGCGGCGACACGCCCGACGTACGCTTCGAGCGGCGCGGCGAGATACGCGTCGAACACCGTGGTGTCACCGCGCGTAACGAAACGCACCAGCGGCGAGGCGGCATGCGAGGTGACCACCGTCTCGAAGCCGGTGGCGCGCGCGAGGGCGGCCGCCTGCGCTTCGTGCTGCGGATACTGGTAGCCGTGCATGAACACGATGGCGACCGAACGGCGGCCGCGCCGGCGCGCTTGCGCGAGCGCGGCGGCCAGCGTGGACTCGTCGAGGGGCTCGAGTACCTCGCCCGCGGCGCCGATGCGCTCGCCGGCCTCGATGACTTCGGCGTACAGCGGCTCGGGCAACACGATCCGCCGCGCGAATACATCGGGCCGGCTCTGGTAGCCGATGCGCAGCGCATCGCGAAAGCCGCGCGTCGTGACGAGCACTACCGGCTCGCCGCGACGTTCGAGCAGCGCGTTGGTGGCCACGGTGGTGCCGATCCTGAACGCTGAAATGCGTGCCGCGCCGGCCGGCGCAGCATCGCGCTGCGCGTCGAGGATCGCGCGCGCGGCGACGAGCCCCGGATCGGCGTCGCCCGGGGGCTGCGAGAGCACCTTGCGCACATGCAGGCGCCCTCCCGGCGAGCGGCCGATCACGTCGGTGAACGTTCCGCCCCGATCGATCCAGAATTCCCAGTGGCCCACGAGCCCCTACAATGTCCGCATGCGAGGCAATCATTATGAATGACCCGCAGCAGGCGCTGGCGAGCGTGTGGCGCGTGGTGCGCGCGATCCCGCGCGGCGCGACGCTGAGCTATGGCGAGGTTGCCCGCCAGGCCGGACTGCCGCGACGCGCGCGCTGGGTCGCCTTCGCGCTCAAGGCGGCGCCGGCCAACATGCGCCTGCCCTGGCATCGCGTGATCGGGGCGGGCGGGCGGATCCTCTTTCCGGCCGGCTCCCGGCGGCAGCGCGAACAGGCCCGGCGGCTGCGGGCCGAGGGTCGCGCAGTACGCGGCAACCGCGTGCTCGCCGTCGCGCGCAGCCATCGCGCGTCCGATCTCGACGCCTGGCTCTGGGGAAGCTGATAACGGGTTACAATCCCCACGATGCGTCGCACTGTTGTCTTTTCACACGGGAAGGACTCTTCCCCGCACAGCCGCAAGATCATTGCGCT